>NZ_JBVHQF010000033.1:0-1163 GCF_055567555.1 Streptomyces sp. NPDC026522 | reverse complement strand
CTTACTGATCTTTTCGTAAGTTCGGTGGGTGTGGTGGCCGTGTGGGTGGGAGGCTGTCGGGGTGGCTTATCGACCTTCCCCCTCGGTTGCCGGCTCCTCCCTTCCTCCCTTGTCGCGGCCTCAGTTGGCGGAAGCGCGTCGTGTTCGGGCGGTCGAGTTGTTCGAGGACGGTGTCTCGAATGCGGAGATCGCGGGGGCGGTGGGAGTGTGTGCCGAGAGTGTGCGGCGTTGGCGGCGGGTGTGGGCGCAAGGCGGTGCTTCGGCCTTGCGGAGACGGGCAGCCACCGGACGCCCACCCAAGCTGGACGACACCCAGGTCGAGACGATCCGGGCCGCGTTGGAGCAAGGTGCCCAGGCTCATGGTTTCGAGGCCGACCTGTGGACCCTGGAACGAGTCGGCGCGGTCGTCACCCGGGCCACGGGGGTGGTGTTGTCGAGGGCGTCGGTGTGGCGGCTGCTGACCGGCCGGCTCGGATGGAGCCTGCAACGGCCCGAGCGGCGGGCGGTCGAGCGGGACGAGTCGGAGATCGCCCGCTGGATCGCGCACGAGTGGCCGCGCATCAAAAAGGGGCCGTGAACACACGTGCCTGGATCGTGTTCCTCGACGAATCAGGCGTCTCCCTGCTGCCTCAGATCCGCCGCACCTACTCGCCCCGAGGGCGGACGCCGCTGTTGCGGCACCGGCTGAACTGGAAGAGCGCGTCGATGGCCGGGGCCTTGGGCTACCACCCCACCGACCCCGATCGCGGGGCCCGCCTGTGCTTCCACCTCAAGCCCGGCAGCTACGACACCGCCGCCCTCGTCGAGGTCCTGGAGCAGATGAAAGTGTTCTACCGCGGCGAGCGAGTGGTCCTGGTCTGGGACGGCCTGTCCGCCCACTGGAGCCGGGCGATGCGGGCCTGGGTCGCCGAACAGGACTGGCTCACCCTGGAGCGATTACCCGCCTACGCTCCCGAGCTGAACCCGGTGGAACTGCTGTGGTCCTCGCTCAAGAAACGGGAACTCGCCAACCTCGCCGGCGACCATCTCGCCGATGTCGCCGACGCCACCGAGCAAGGCATCCACCGCATCAACACCAACCCCCGACTGCCATGGTCGTTCCTCGCCCATACCGGCCTGACCATCCACCCACCAAACCCACCGAACTTACGAAAAGATCAGTA
>NZ_JBVHQF010000032.1:0-1274 GCF_055567555.1 Streptomyces sp. NPDC026522 | reverse complement strand
GCCGCCGCGTACTCCGCGCGGATCGACATCAGACCCGGCATCTCGTGCTCGGCCAGGGTGATCTCCTTGCGGCCGAACGCGGCAAGGGAGAGGTCGGCGACCTTGAAGTCGGCGGGGGACAGACTCGTCATCATTACTCCGTGGTGCGATGGGGGACGGTTCAGGAAGGGACTTCGGCGAGCTGCCGGGCCTTCGACAGGCCCAGGTTCTGGTGGATTTCGAGGGTGGCGCTCGAGCGGTTCAGGGTGATGTAGTGCAGACCCGGTGCTCCTTCGGCAAGGAGGCGCTCGGCCATGGCGGTGGCGTACTCGACGCCGATGCGGTGGCCCGCGCCCGGATCGTCACGGGCGGCGTCCAGACGCTGCGCCAGGCCGTCGGGGAAGGACGCGTTGCTCAGTTCGGCGAAGCGGCGGATCTGCCGGACGTCCGTGGCGGGCATGAGCTCGGGGATGATCGGGGTGTCACAGCCGGCGGCCGTGACCCGGTCCCGAAGGCGCAGGTAGTCCTCGACGCGGAAGAACATCTGGGTGATGGCGTAGTCCGCGCCGGCCCGGCACTTGGCGACGAAGTGGCGGATGTCGCTGTCCCAGTCCGGGGACCGCGGGTGACGCTCGGGGAAGGCCGCCACCCCCACCGTGAACTCCCCCAGCCCCCGTACGAGGGCGACGAGCTCGTCGGCATGACGGAGACCGGCCGGGTGGGGGACCCACTCGCCTCGGGCGTTGCCGGGCGGGTCCCCGCGCAGGGCGAGGACGTCCTGGATGCCGGCGTCCGCGTACTGGCCGATGATGTGGCGCAGCTCGGCGACCGAGTGGCCGACCGCCGTCAGGTGTGCGACCGGCCGGAGCGTGGTCTCGGCCGCGATCCGCTTCGTCACCTCGACGGTGCGGTCACGGGAGGAGCCGCCCGCGCCGTAGGTGACGGAGACGAACGAGGGCGACAGCGCCTCAATGCGGCGGATGGCGCTCCACAGGGTGCGCTCACCCGCTTCCGTCTTCGGGGGGAAGAATTCGAAGGAGTACGATCTCTGCCCCGTGGCGAGCAGGTCTCGCAGGCGGCCCGAACGGGCACGGTGCGAGTGCTCTGCGGTTCCTGCGGACATGGTGGTTCCTTGGATTCCGGTAGGGCGCGGCCGGGTCAGCGCGCGTTGAAGTACTTCGCTTCGGGGTGGTGGATCACGATGGCGTCGGTCGACTGCTCCGGGTGGAGCTGGAACTCCTCCGAGAGGTGGACGCCGATGCGCTCCGGCTGGAGCATGTCGGCGATCTTGGCGC
>NZ_JBVHQF010000031.1:0-1419 GCF_055567555.1 Streptomyces sp. NPDC026522 | reverse complement strand
TCAGTAGCGGTAGTGGTCGGGCTTGTACGGGCCCTCGACCTTGACGCCGATGTACGCGGCCTGCTCCGGGCGCAGGGTGGTGAGCTTGACGCCCAGCGCGTCGAGGTGGAGCCGGGCGACCTTCTCGTCGAGGTGCTTGGGCAGCACGTAGACGTCGGTCGGGTACTCCTGCGGCTTGGTGAACAGCTCGATCTGGGCCAGCGTCTGGTCCGCGAAGGAGTTCGACATCACGAACGACGGGTGACCGGTCGCGTTGCCCAGGTTCAGCAGGCGGCCCTCGGACAGCACGATCAGGACCTTGCCGTCGGGGAACTTCCAGGTGTGGACCTGCGGCTTGACCTCGTCCTTGACGATGCCCTCGATCTTCGCCAGACCGGCCATGTCGATCTCGTTGTCGAAGTGGCCGATGTTGCCCACGATCGCCTGGTGCTTCATCTTGGCCATGTCCGAGGCCATGATGATGTCCTTGTTGCCGGTCGTGGTGATGAAGATGTCCGCGATCTCCACCACGTCGTCCAGCGTCGCGACCTGGTAGCCGTCCATCGCCGCCTGCAGCGCGCAGATCGGGTCGATCTCCGTGACGATCACCCGCGCACCCTGACCGCGCAGCGACTCCGCGCAGCCCTTGCCGACATCGCCGTAACCGCAGACGACCGCGACCTTGCCGCCGATCAGCACATCGGTGGCACGGTTGATGCCGTCGATGAGCGAGTGGCGGCAGCCGTACTTGTTGTCGAACTTCGACTTCGTCACCGCGTCGTTCACGTTGATCGCCGGGAACAGCAGGGTGCCCTCGGCCATCATCTCGTACAGGCGGTGCACACCGGTGGTGGTCTCCTCGGTCACGCCGCGGATCTCCGACGCCAGCTGCGTCCACTTCTGCGGGGACTCGCCCAGGGTGCGGTTGAGCAGGGTCAGGATGTGGGCGTACTCCTCGGAGTCCGCGGTGGACGGGTCCGGAGCCGCACCCGCCTTCTCGAACTCGACGCCCTTGTGCACGAGCAAGGTGGCGTCACCACCATCGTCCAGGATCATGTTCGGGCCGCCGGTAGGAGTGTTCGGCCAGGTCAGCGCCTGCTCCGTGCACCACCAGTACTCCTCCAGCGTCTCGCCCTTCCAGGCGAAGACCGGAACACCCTGCGGGTCCTCCACGGTGCCGTTCGGGCCCACCGCGATGGCGGCCGCCGCGTGGTCCTGGGTGGAGAAGATGTTGCACGAGGCCCAGCGCACATCGGCGCCCAGCGCCACGAGGGTCTCGATCAGGACGGCGGTCTGCACCGTCATGTGCAGGGAACCGGTGATCCGCGCGCCGGCCAGGGGCCGGGCCGCCGCGTACTCCGCGCGGATCGACATCAGACCCGGCATCTCGTGCTCGGCCAGGGTGATCTCCTTGCGGCCGAACGCGGCAAGGGAGAGGTC
>NZ_JBVHQF010000030.1:0-1528 GCF_055567555.1 Streptomyces sp. NPDC026522 | reverse complement strand
TGGTCCCTGCTGGGACCGTAAATGCGTTCGCATGATCACCCACACGGATGTCCGTATTGACGTCTTTGCGGTCATCGTGGGCCCGACCGCTCCCCCCGCTTCCCTCTCTCCGCGAGCACAGCACTGGATGGCCGACTACTTTCCGTGCTCAGATAGGCGCGCTCCGTAACCATCGTGAAGGGACCGTCCATGAGTGAGCCGCAGGCCACCGAGCAGCAGATCCGTGAGGCCCTCGCCGCCTCGCCCATCATCCTGACCCCTGGGCCCAGTCAGCCCACCACCCAGATCCCGCCGGTCACGAACGACGTGTGGGATCTTCCCGGCGGCACTGCCTGGGTCTACTACGCCGAGGGCAACGACCGGCTGACCAAGCCCGTGATCGCCGCCGACGGGTTCAACATGGGCCCGAGCAGCATCGACATGCTGTGGCAGGGCCTGGACTGGGGGGAGTACGCCTTCTTCAGCGAGCTGCGCCGCCGCGGGCACGACGTCATCGTCCTCGGCTTCCACGAGCGCAGCGCCGCCATCCAGCGGAATGCGGACGCTGCGATCGAAGTGATCCTGCGCGCCGGCAACGAGCGTCAGGGCGACCACCGGCTCGCCGTCGGCGGCTTCAGCATGGGCGGCCTCGTCACCCGCTACGCCCTCGCCAAGATGGAGGACCAACAGATCGACCACCAGACCGGGCTGTACTGGTCGTACGACACTCCGCACCGCGGCGCCTGGATCCCCCTCGGCCTCCAGGCGTTCGCGCACTACTCGCGCAAGCTCAACGACGGCTTCTCCCGCCAGATCAACAGCCCGGCCGCCCGACAGCTGCTGGCCTGGCACATCGAGGAGTGGGACGGCAAGCCCAGCATGGACGAGATGCGCGAACAGCTCCTCGCCGAGCTGAACCGCATGGGCAACTGGCCCGCTATCCCCGTCAAGATCGGCGTCGCCAACGGCGTCTCAACCGGTCAGGGCAACGGCATCAAGCCCGGTGACCACGCGGTCGAAGGCAAGGGCCTGAGCATCCTGGGCACCCACCTCTACGCCCAGCGCAGCGGCGACAACCAACTCGTGGCGACTCTGCGGCTGGTGACCCCGCCGCCGGCCAAGGAGGTACCGACCGACGACCTGCCCGAGATCGACGGGGCCCCCGGCGGCACCCTGGAGGGCTTCGGCATCCTGGCCGACAAGCTCAACGAGCAGTCTCCCCTCCTCGGGCTCAAGACCGACGCCCACGTCCGCGACCACTCGTTCGTCCCCTCCGTCAGCGCCGTCGCCATCCGCGACGTGACCACCAACGCCGACCTGTACGCGAACATCGACGGCCTCGACCCGGAGACGAGCGAACTCGACGGCTTCAAGCTGGCCTCGCAGAACGAGCCGCACACCCTGATGACCACGGAGCTCGGTGGCTGGATCGTCGAGCAGATCGCCAAGCAGGGCTAGGAAAGCGCTGGTCGCAGCCCCTCGCTGAGGCTGCGACCAGCGCGGTCGCCGCGTACCGGCCGTCTGGGGTTCCTCGTATCGGCTACGACCG
>NZ_JBVHQF010000029.1:0-3254 GCF_055567555.1 Streptomyces sp. NPDC026522 | reverse complement strand
TGGGCGTCAAGCTCACCACCCTGCGCCCGGAGCAGGCCGCGTACATCGGCGTCAAGGTCGAGGGCCCGTACAAGCCCGACCACTACCGCTACTGATCCCCACCGATCACGCAGCACTCCAGGCAGGCCCCCGGCACACCCGCCGGGGGCCTGCCCCGTACCCGAGACGCCTCCTCCCAGAAACGAACGTGCGCCCATGCCCCGCGGCCGCTATTCGCTCCACGACCCGCACGACCACACCCCGCTCGGCGAGGAGCACTTCCACTGCGCACCCGGCCCCTCCGGCTGGCGCTACGTCTCCCAGCTGACCGCCCCGAACGGCGACCACCGCGGCTCCGTGGACCTGGCCATCGACGAACTCGGCCGCCCCATCCGCATGGAGGTCAACGCCGCGAGCTGGCAGGTCCGCGGCGCCGCCATCGACGGCGTCACCTGGGTCCGCACCGACCCCACCGGCACCGAGGCCAGCGAGGGCAACGTCCACGCCCCCGGCTTCACCGGCACCTCCCCGGCCTTCCTCATCGCGACGGCCCGCCTGCTGCGCCTCACCCCCGGAGCCCCCGCCACCCGCGTCCGGCTCGTCGCCCTGACCGACCCGGTCCTGGCGCCCCGCACCGTCGACCAGGCCTGGGCGCTGACCGGCCGTACCGAACACGCCACCGACAGCGGCCCGCTCCAGGTGGACGAATACCGGGTCAGCGCGCTCGACACCGGCGAGGTGCACACCCTGCACATCGCCGGCGACGTGGTCCTCTCCGCCCCGGGCATCGAGCTGGAACACCTGGAGACCCCGCCCTCGGCCTTCGAGGACTGACGCCCGGCCGAATCCCCCAGCCGTCAGGCGGGCGGCGCGAACCCGGTCCCGCCGGTGCGCCCGGGCGCCGCGGCGGGCGGCACATACGGCGCGGGCGGCACGTACGGCGCCGGGCCCTGCACGGGCGGTCCCGCGGCCGCGGGACCGTAGGCCACGGGCGGGGCCAGGTACCCGGCGGCGGGCCGCAGCGCCCGGGCCGCGTCCCGGCTCTGCCGCTCGTGCACCACGGCCATCAGGAACGCGGCAGCCGGCACCCCGGCCGGCGGCGGAGTCCCCGTCCGCGCCACCACCTCGTCCGCCAGCTTCGCCGCCATCGCGGCGCCCATCGCCGGGTCCAGCTGGTTCATCCGGGTCAAGTACTGCCGTACCGCCAGCCACAACCCGTCGGGTACCGCCGACAGGTCCAGCCCCGAGAACCGCCCGGCCAGCCACGGCGGCGGCGCGGGCACCGGCATCACCCGCGCCCCGGGCACCCGCTCCCGGACCACCAGCGTCCCCGCGAACACGTCGCCGACCCGCCGCCCCCGCTCGGACACCAGCGAGGCGATGCACGCCACCGTGCCGAAGGTCATCTGCAACTCCACGACCCCCATGGCCCCCCGCACCAATGCGTGCCGGAACCGGATCGGCCCGCCGTCCTCCCGCACCACCCGCAGCCCGCAGGCCAGCTTCCCCAACGACCGGCCGTGGCTCAGCGTCTCCACCGCGATCGGCACCCCGACCAGGACCAGCAGGAACAGCGCCACCTGCACGGCCGCCCGCGCCGCCTCGTCCAGCGAAGCCGTCGCGAACACCACCCCGAGGGACACGACCACGTACCCGACGACGTACACGAGCGAGTCCAGCAGGACCGCCAGGGCCCGGCTCGGCAGCCTCGCCGGCCGCAATCCCAGGACGACCGCGTCCCCCGTCACCAGATCGCTCACTGATGCGCACCCTTCCCGTGACCTGACCCGCCCCTGTGCCG
Source organism: Streptomyces sp. NPDC026522 (assembly GCF_055567555.1). Lineage (NCBI taxonomy): Bacteria > Bacillati > Actinomycetota > Actinomycetes > Kitasatosporales > Streptomycetaceae > Streptomyces > Streptomyces sp. NPDC026522. Next base: position 1,474 of record NZ_JBVHQF010000029.1, on the reverse strand, counting down.
GTCAGTCTGCCAAGCTGACCACTACAGCAGTAGCCAGCAGCGGGTGGCCGGGGCAGGGGAGCGGAAAACCGGATGGATGTCGACGTCTTCGTGGCGGCCCACCAGGCCCAGTGGGCCCGTCTGGAGCAGCTCCTCGGCCGTGGCCGCCGGCTCACCGGAGCGGAGGCGGACGAACTCGTCGCGCTGTACCAGCGCACCTCCACCCATCTCTCCCTGATCCAGTCCAGCGCCCCGGACCCGATGCTCGTCGGCCGCCTCACCCAGCTCGTCGCCCGCGCCCGCGCCACGGTGACCGGGGCCCGCCGGGCCGGCTGGCGCGACGCGGCACGCTTCTTCACCGCCGGCTTCCCCGCGGCCGTCTACCGCAGCCGCCGCTGGTGGATACCGACGGCGGTGCTGTCCGTCGCGGTCGGCGTCCTCATCGGCTGGTGGATCGCCACCCATCCGGAGGTCCAGGCCGCGATGGCGGCGCCCGCGGACCTGAAGAAGATGACCCGGCCCGGCGGCGAGTACGAGACGTACTACTCCAGCCACCCCGCGGCATCCTTCGCGGCGCAGGTCTGGACGAACAACGCGCAGGCGGCGGCGATATGCCTGGTCCTCGGCGCGTTCCTGGGACTCCCCGTGCTGTGGATCCTGTTCCTCAACATGGCCAACCTCGGCGCGGGCCTCGGCCTGATGGCCTCCGCCGGACGCCTGGACGTCTTCCTCGGCCTGATCCTCCCGCACGGCCTGCTCGAACTGACGGCGGTCTTCGTCGCCGCCGGCACCGGCCTGCGCCTCGGCTGGACGGTCATCGACCCGGGTCCCCGCACCCGCCGCGCGGCCCTCGCGGAAGAGGGCCGCGCCGCCCTCGGCATGGCGCTCGGCCTGGCCTTCGTCCTCTTCGTCTCGGGCCTGATCGAGGGCTTCGTGACCCCGTCGGACCTGCCCACCTGGGCCCGCATCACCATCGGCATCGCCGCCGAAGCGGCGTTCCTGACGTACGTCTACGTCCTGGGCGGCCGGGCCGCGCGGGCAGGCGAGGCGGGCGACGTGGAGGCAGCGGACCAGACGGCGACGCTCCCCACCGCGGCCTGATGTGCGCAGGGGCCGCCGGAGCTGCTAGTCTCCTCGCCTGTCCCGCAAACACTGTTGACACGGTGGGAGCGGGGAGGTAGATTCAAACGGTTGCCCGAACCGGACAGGTTCGGACGTGATGGTTTAAAATCTCTCTCGCCCCAGGAATTGAATTCCAAGTGGGCACTGCCGTCTCATCACCCAAGCTTCGAAGCCGGGAAATCCGGTGGAAAAGTTCTGATAGAGTCGGAATCGCCGGAAAGGGAAACGCGAAAGCGAAGAACTGGAAAGCGAAACCCGCTTCGACCGGGAATCGGATCCGAAAGAGTCTGATAGAGTCGGAAACGCAAGAACGAAAAGAAGAACAAAGGAAGCGCCCGGAGGAAAACCCGCGAGGGTGAGTACAAAGGAAGCG
>NZ_JBVHQF010000028.1:0-3400 GCF_055567555.1 Streptomyces sp. NPDC026522 | reverse complement strand
GATGGCGTCGGTCGACTGCTCCGGGTGGAGCTGGAACTCCTCCGAGAGGTGGACGCCGATGCGCTCCGGCTGGAGCATGTCGGCGATCTTGGCGCGGTCCTCCAGGTCGGGGCAGGCGCCGTAGCCGAGCGAGAAGCGGGCGCCGCGGTACTTGAGGGCGAACATGTCCTCGACCTCGGCCGGGTCCTCGCCACCGAAGCCGAGTTCGGCGCGGACGCGGGCGTGCCAGTACTCGGCGAGGGCCTCGGCGAGCTGGACGGACAGGCCGTGCAGCTCCAGGTACTCGCGGTAGGAGTCGGACTCGAACAGCTTGGCGGTGGCCTCGCCGATCTTCGAGCCGACGGTGACCACCTGGAGGCCGACGACGTCGGTCTCGCCGGACTCCTCCGGGCGGAAGAAGTCGGCGAGGCACAGGCGCCGGCCGCGGCGCTGGCGCGGGAAGGTGAAGCGGGTCCGCTCTCCTCCGTTCTCGTCCAGGATGATCAGGTCCTCGCCCTTGGACACGCAGGGGAAGTACCCGTAGACCACGGCGGCCTCCAGCAACCGCTCGGTGTGCAGCTTCTCCAGCAGCCCACGGAGCCTGGGGCGTCCCTCCGACTCGATCAGACCGGCGTCCTTGAGGCCCCACTGGCCCTTGAAGAGGGCGCCCTCGTCCAGCCAGGAGGCGTAGTCCTTGAGCGGGATGCCCTTGACGACGCGGGTGCCCCAGAACGGCGGGGCCGGCACGGGCACGTCGACCGCCACGTCCGAACGGCCCGTGCTCTGCTCCGGTTCCGGGACGTCGAGGGCGGTGGCGCGCTGCGGAACCCGGCGCTGCTTGAGGGGCGGCAGTTCGGCGCCGGGGACGCCGCGCTTGACGGCGATGAGGGCGTCCATCAGGCGCAGGCCCTCGAAGGCGTCGCGGGCGTAGCGGACTTCGCCCTCGTAGATCTCGTGGAGGTCCTGTTCGACGTAGGCGCGGGTCAGGGCGGCGCCGCCGAGGATGACCGGAAAGCGAGACGCGAGACCCCGGCCGTTCAGTTCTTCCAGGTTCTCCTTCATGATCACGGTGGACTTCACGAGGAGGCCGGACATGCCGATCACGTCGGCCTTGTGTTCCTGGGCGGCTTCCAGGATCGCGGAGACGGGCTGCTTGATGCCGATGTTGACGACGTTGTAGCCGTTGTTCGTCAGAATGATGTCGACGAGGTTCTTGCCGATGTCATGGACGTCACCGCGGACCGTGGCCAGCACGATCGTGCCCTTGCCGTCGTCATCGGTCTTCTCCATGTGCGGTTCCAGATACGCCACCGCCGTCTTCATCACCTCGGCCGACTGCAGCACGAACGGCAGCTGCATCTGCCCGGAACCGAACAGCTCACCGACGACCTTCATGCCCTCCAGCAGCGTGTCGTTGACGATGTCCAGCGCCGGACGGCCCTGCAGCGCCTCGTCCAGATCGGCCTCCAGACCGTTCTTCTCCCCGTCGATGATCCGGCGCTGGAGCCGCTCGTCCAGCGGCAGCGCAAGGAGCTCCTCGGCGCGGCCGTCCTTCATCGACTTGGTGTTGACGCCCTCGAACAGCGCCATCAGCTTCTGCAGCGGATCGTAGTCCTCGGCCCGCCGGTCGTAGATCAGGTCCAGGGCCGTCTGCACCTGCTCCTCATCGAAACGGGCGATCGGCAAGATCTTCGAGGCGTGCACGATCGCCGAGTCCAGACCCGCCTTGACGCACTCGTCCAAGAACACCGAATTGAGCAGGACGCGGGCGGCCGGGTTGAGACCGAAGGAGATGTTCGACAGGCCCAAGGTGGTCTGCACGTCGGGGTGGCGCCGCTTGAGTTCACGGATCGCCTCGATGGTGGCGATACCGTCCTTGCGCGACTCCTCCTGACCCGTGCAGATGGTGAAGGTGAGGGTGTCGATGAGGATGTCCGACTCGTGGATGCCCCAGCTGCCGGTCAGGTCAGTGATCAGCCGCTCGGCGATGGCCACCTTGTGCTCGACGGTACGGGCCTGGCCCTCCTCATCGATGGTCAGCGCGATCAGCGCCGCACCGTGCTCACGCGCCAGCGCCGTCACCCTCGCGAACCGCGACTCCGGGCCGTCACCGTCCTCGTAGTTCACCGAGTTGATGACCGCCCGCCCGCCCAGCTTCTCCAGACCCGCCTGGATCACAGGAACCTCGGTGGAGTCCAACACGATCGGCAGCGTCGAGGCCGTCGCGAACCGCCCGGCCAGCTCCTTCATGTCGGCCACCCCGTCCCGGCCCACATAGTCCACGCACAGGTCCAGCATGTGCGCGCCCTCGCGGATCTGGTCCCGGGCCATCTCCACACAGTCGTCCCAGCGGGCCTCCAGCATCGCCTCGCGGAACTTCTTCGACCCGTTGGCGTTGGTCCGCTCACCGATCGCCATGTACGAGGTGTCCTGGCGGAACGCCACCGTCTGGTACAGCGACGACGCACCCGGCTCCGGCTGCGGCCGCCGCTCGGCCGGCGCCAGGCCACGCACCCGCTCCACCACCTGCCGCAGGTGCTCGGGAGTGGTGCCGCAGCAGCCCCCCACCAGCGACAGCCCGTACTCACGCACGAACGTCTCCTGCGCATCGGCCAGCTCCGGAGCCGACAGCGGATAGTGCGCGCCGTCCTTGCCCAGCACCGGCAGACCCGCGTTGGGCATGCACGACAGCGGGATCCGCGCGTTACGGGCCAGATAACGCAGGTGCTCGCTCATCTCGGCCGGCCCGGTCGCGCAATTCAGGCCGATCATGTCGATACCGAGCGGCTCCAGCGCCGTCAGCGCCGCACCGATCTCCGAACCCAGCAGCATGGTGCCGGTCGTCTCGACCGTCACCGAACAGATCAACGGCACCGAAACACCCAGCGCCTCCATCGCACGCCGCGCGCCAATCAAGGAGGACTTCGTCTGCAGCAGATCCTGCGTCGTCTCCACCAGCAGCGCGTCCGCACCGCCCGCGATCAGCCCCTCAGCGTTGATCTGATAGGCATCACGGATCGTCGCGTACTCGATATGACCCAAAGTCGGCAGCTTGGTGCCCGGTCCCATCGAACCCAGCACCCAGCGCTGCTGCCCGCTCGACGCCGTGAACTCGTCCGCGACCTCACGCGCGATCCGGGCACCCGCCTGCGACAGCTCGAAGTTACGCCCGGGAATGTCATACTCCGCCAACGCCGCGAAGTTCGCACCGAACGTATTGGTCTCCACACAGTCCACACCCGCCGCGAAGTACTCCCGGTGCACGTTCGCCACGATGTCAGGACGAGTCACGTTCAAGACCTCATTGCAGCCCTCCAGCTGCTGGAAGTCCTCCATCGTCGGATCCTGCGCCTGGAGCATGGTCCCCATCGCCCCGTCGGCGACCACCACACGGGTGGCGAACGCCTCCCGGAGGGCATCG
>NZ_JBVHQF010000027.1:1935-4442 GCF_055567555.1 Streptomyces sp. NPDC026522 | reverse complement strand
CTTCAGAACTAACACAGTGGACGCGAGCAACTGAGGACAAGCCCTCGGCCTATTAGTACCAGTCAGCTCCACCCGTTACCGGGCTTCCACATCTGGCCTATCAACCCAGTCGTCTACTGGGAGCCTTACCCTCTCAAGGAGGTGGGAATACTCATCTTGAAGCAGGCTTCCCGCTTAGATGCTTTCAGCGGTTATCCCTCCCGAACGTAGCCAACCAGCCATGCCCTTGGCAGGACAACTGGCACACCAGAGGTTCGTCCGTCCCGGTCCTCTCGTACTAGGGACAGCCCTTCTCAATATTCCTACGCGCACAGCGGATAGGGACCGAACTGTCTCACGACGTTCTAAACCCAGCTCGCGTACCGCTTTAATGGGCGAACAGCCCAACCCTTGGGACCGACTCCAGCCCCAGGATGCGACGAGCCGACATCGAGGTGCCAAACCATCCCGTCGATATGGACTCTTGGGGAAGATCAGCCTGTTATCCCCGGGGTACCTTTTATCCGTTGAGCGACGGCGCTTCCACAAGCCACCGCCGGATCACTAGTCCCGACTTTCGTCCCTGCTCGACCCGTCGGTCTCACAGTCAAGCTCCCTTGTGCACTTACACTCAACACCTGATTGCCAACCAGGCTGAGGGAACCTTTGGGCGCCTCCGTTACCCTTTGGGAGGCAACCGCCCCAGTTAAACTACCCATCAGACACTGTCCCTGATCCGGATCACGGACCGAGGTTAGACATCCAGCACGACCAGAGTGGTATTTCAACGGCGACTCCACCATGACTGGCGTCACGGCTTCAAAGTCTCCCACCTATCCTACACAAGCCGAACCGAACACCAATATCAAACTGTAGTAAAGGTCCCGGGGTCTTTCCGTCCTGCTGCGCGAAACGAGCATCTTTACTCGTAGTGCAATTTCACCGGGCCTATGGTTGAGACAGTCGAGAAGTCGTTACGCCATTCGTGCAGGTCGGAACTTACCCGACAAGGAATTTCGCTACCTTAGGATGGTTATAGTTACCACCGCCGTTTACTGGCGCTTAAGTTCTCAGCTTCGCACGCCCGAAAGCGCACTAACCGGTCCCCTTAACGTTCCAGCACCGGGCAGGCGTCAGTCCGTATACATCGCCTTACGGCTTCGCACGGACCTGTGTTTTTAGTAAACAGTCGCTTCTCGCTGGTCTCTGCGGCCACCCCCAGCTCAAGCAGCAAGTGCTCTCACCAGTGATGGCCCCCCTTCTCCCGAAGTTACGGGGGCATTTTGCCGAGTTCCTTAACCATAGTTCACCCGAACGCCTCGGTATTCTCTACCTGACCACCTGAGTCGGTTTAGGGTACGGGCCGCCATGAAACTCGCTAGAGGCTTTTCTCGACAGCATAGGATCATCCACTTCACCACAATCGGCTCGGCATCAGGTCTCAGCCTTATATGAGGGACGGATTTGCCTACCCCTCGGCCTACACCCTTACCCCGGGACAACCACCGCCCGGGCTGGACTACCTTCCTGCGTCACCCCATCGCTTACCTACTACAAGTCTGGTCCGTCGGCTCCACCACTTTCCTTTCCCCGAAGGGTCCGGAACGGCTTCACGGACTTAGCATCGCCTGATTCGATATTGGGCGTTTCAAAGCGGGTACCGGAATATCAACCGGTTGTCCATCGACTACGCCTGTCGGCCTCGCCTTAGGTCCCGACTTACCCTGGGCAGATCAGCTTGACCCAGGAACCCTTAGTCAATCGGCGCACACGTTTCTCACGTGTGTATCGCTACTCATGCCTGCATTCTCACTCGTGAACCGTCCACAACTAGCTTCCGCTGCTGCTTCACCCGGCACACGACGCTCCCCTACCCATCACAGCGGGCGTTGGCCCTATTGCTGCAATGACACGACTTCGGCGGTACGCTTGAGCCCCGCTACATTGTCGGCGCGGAATCACTTGACCAGTGAGCTATTACGCACTCTTTCAAGGGTGGCTGCTTCTAAGCCAACCTCCTGGTTGTCTCTGCGACTCCACATCCTTTCCCACTTAGCGTACGCTTAGGGGCCTTAGTCGATGCTCTGGGCTGTTTCCCTCTCGACCATGGAGCTTATCCCCCACAGTCTCACTGCCGTGCTCTCACTTACCGGCATTCGGAGTTTGGCTAAGGTCAGTAACCCGGTAGGGCCCATCGCCTATCCAGTGCTCTACCTCCGGCAAGAAACACACGACGCTGCACCTAAATGCATTTCGGGGAGAACCAGCTATCACGGAGTTTGATTGGCCTTTCACCCCTAACCACAGGTCATCCCCCAGGTTTTCAACCCTGGTGGGTTCGGTCCTCCACGAAGTCTTACCTCCGCTTCAACCTGCCCATGGCTAGATCACTCCGCTTCGGGTCTAGAGCGTGCAACTCAAACGCCCTATTCGGACTCGCTTTCGCTACGGCTTCCCCACACGGGTTAACCTCGCTACACACCGCTAACTCGCAGGCTCATTCTTCAAAAGGCACGCAGTCACGACCG
>NZ_JBVHQF010000026.1:0-4462 GCF_055567555.1 Streptomyces sp. NPDC026522 | reverse complement strand
CCGGAGTGGACGGGGTATCAACTTCTGGCGTTGATTTTTGGCACGCTGTTGAGTTCTCAAGGAACGGACGCTTCCTTTGTACTCACCCTCGCGGGCTTTCCTCCGGGCGCTTCCTTTGTTCTTGTGTTTCCGACTCTATCAGACTCTTTCGGGTCCGATTCCCGGTCGAAGCGGGTTTCGCTTTCCAGTTCTTCGCTTTCGCGTTTCCCTTTCCGGCGAGTCCGACTCTATCAGAAGTTTTCCACCGGATTTCCCGGCTTCAGAATCCTGAGGAAGGAGTCGAGTGGCCCCGGTTGGAATTGCTTCCTCAGGGGGCGCGTGCCGAGCCTCTCAGCTCCAGGCAACTGTTCAACTCTACATCTCTCTCCCGACACCGTCAAAACGGCGTGAGCCCCGGGGCGACGGTCTGACTGTCGTGACGCGCAGAGCACGCATCGAGCCCGAGCCGGAGTGGCTCCTCGCCCTCCGCGCGGTCCGACCGGCCTTGGGCCCGGGCCGCTCGGGGTCTGCTGACTGCGCCGCCAGCCGGTCAGCTGCGGAAGCAGTTGCGCGACCACCCGCCCACCGCTTTGCGGAACCTGTCCCCGTCCCCACACGGGATCCCCACTGCTCGGCAGCCGTGCTGGGCGCCCTGGTGGCCGGGCTGGACGAAGCGGACCTCACGCCGGGCGCCGGGCAGGGGCGAGGTGCGTGGTGCTGCGGTCCTCGGCGACATTGGATCACCGCGGACACAAAAAGGAGGAGACAGGCCCGACGCTGCCCGCGCCGGCCGCGCCGCGAGCGCGTCCGTCGACGCGCGTCACGGCACGTACGAGCCCGCACCGCCGTGGCGGACCACGTCCTCCACCAGAACCACATGCTCGCGCCCCTGCCCTGGGGCACACAGGCCTCCCCCTGATCCGTGGTGCAGAGCGGTCCGGCCAGCTGAGCCCTCCCTCTCCATGCTGCGCGCAAGCAGGACGGTCGTCAGCGCGGCATTGCCGCCGCCCCCGAGCGGCTCGGCGAGGTCATCCGAGGCGACTGGACGCACCAGCCACAGCTGGCCGAGGACGCACTCGGCAAGCAGACAAGACCCTCGCCTCCCCAGCTCGGGCCGGTCGAGGTGAGCAGCGCGGCCAACTGGCAAGATCCGCCTACTGGCCTGAGGACCGCACCCACGGAGCGAAGCGCTGACCGGGGCCTGCATCCTCGCGCCAGTACCGCAGGACGGTTTCTCGCACGATATCGAGCCGCTCTGCGGCGATGAGGCCAGAGACCGGCTCCTGCCCGCCGGCGTCGGCCTCGAAGGCGACCACGACGGCCGGCTCAGCACCGGACTGACGAGTGACTCTCAGGAGCTCGTCAGGCCACGGAGCTCGGAAGATCGGATCGTGAAACGCGGGTGGGCAGCTGACGAAGACCGGATCAACGAAGACCAGTTCCAGGCCGTGGTGGTAGGCAAGATCATGGCCGGCGGCGAGCCTGATCTGTCCGCCGTCCCAACCGACGACGTCCCAGTCCCACCAGGACCCTTCCGGGAGCTGGATCGCAGCTCCCGCCCCTTCGACATCCACCCTCGGCCTCGCATCCCGTTCCAACAGATCGACAGAGCCACGCAGCAGCCATCCGCGTGCGACTCGACGCGTTACTGAGCCTGTAGCCGTGGTGTCGACAGTGTGAGTCCGGCTCCGGTGAGGCATCCGTCGATGAGGTGGCTGCGGTATTGGATCTGGCGGAGGCCTTGTCGTAGCCGGTGGTTGAGGTTGCCGGGGTCAGTGAAGGCGGTGTTGATGAAGGCCCGCATGCGGCGGTCTTTAGGGACGTTCAAGTTGTCCCAGACGAGGACGATGGGTCCGCCGAGTTGCCGGTGGGCGACGATGAGGAGGTCGCGGTACTCGGTCCAGGCGAAGCTCTTGCGGCCCCCGGCCTCGTGATCGGTGTGTCGTTTGGGCCGGTAGATCAGGCGGGAACGTTCGCCGGGTTCGTAGCAGCACAGGGATGCGATGGAGAAGCGGCGCTGGGAGCGTCCGCGGACCCGGGTGACCGGAGTGATCCGCGACGGCTCCAGGTGCGGGAGGTCGGCGGCGTCATCGAGAATCCGGCTTCGTCCTCGAAGACGATCCAGGCCCCGAGCGCCGCCGCGGTGTTTCCACGTGCGGCCACACGTCCCTTACCCAGCCGGCCACCGCAGCCTCGTCGCGCTCGACCGCACGACGGGACGGAACCTGATGACTCCAGCCATGACGTCGCAGCAACTGCGAGATCCCCGACCGCGTCATCGACCGGCCAGCCATGCGCGACCGGGTCCTTGACCAATTCCTCCTCGAGAACAGCGAACAGGGTTTCACTCAGCTTCGGACGGGACGCCGGGCCGCGGGAACGCACCCCCTCCTCGCCGGCCCTCTGCCAGGCCCGACGCCACCGTTGGACGGAGCGGACGCTGACACGTAACTCCTCCGCGATGTCCGTGCTGCCCCCCCCTCGGCGAACTCCTCGACCGCTTCCATCCGGATCCGCTCGCGGAAGGCCTGCCTCTCCGCGGTCAGACCCCCACCCTGCGGATACCTCATACACCTGGCATACCGTGACGGTCACCGAACGTCAGCCCCTACGACAAGACGACTTCAAGCTCAGTAGACCCGGAGGTGTCTGGCGGCCCGACGCCCGGGGCCGAGTCCACCTCGGCCGAGCAAATGGGTACCGCCGCCCGCGGCCCTGGCCGCTCCGCGCAGGGTCTTGCCGTCGACCGCCATTGCGTGCTTCGGTCAGCCGGCCCCTGGCTTGCCACCTCACCGCCGATGCGGCCCAGCAGGCGCCGCACCGCCGCAAAGGGCACGTCATTCGCCCGCGGCATCCTCGGCCTCCCAGCGCAGCAGGTCGCCCGGTTGGCACTCGAGCACCTCGCAGAGCGCGGCGAGCGTCGCAAAGCGCACCGCCTTGGCGCGGCCGTTCTTGAGTACCGCAAGGTTGGCGGGAGTAATCCCTACGCGGTCCGCGAGCTCGCCCACGGACATCTTCCGCTTGGCCAGCATGACGTCGATGTCGACGGCGATCGGCATCAGATCACCTCGTCCAACTCGGCCTGCATATGGGCTGCTTCGACATCCCGTGCCACGGCCTGGGCGAGCAGCATCCGCAGCACGAGGACGATGAGCGCGACCCCCAGGATGGCCACGCCCACCCCGCCCATGATGACGGTGACGCCCGGGTCGTCCCGCTGGCCCGGCGCATTGACGGCCGTGACCGCGAACCACACGAGGGCAGCCGCCACGATCGCGCCGATCACGCCGTCCACGTAGCGGAAAGCGGCGTGGGAGAACACGGTTCCGCGCCGCACCATCGTCACCAGCCGCCATACGCAGACCAGGGCCACCTGGGCCGACACCATGCCGAGGATCGTGATCACGCGCAGCGGAGTGAGCGGGAGATTCCCGTCCTCCGGGTCGGTAGCCAACGCCCACACCATCGATGCCTGTACGAAGACGGTGCCGGCGAGCACCACCACGAGCACGGCGCGCAGCGCACCGACTGTCAGCTTTCCCATGACCCACTCTCCCATCGCGTAACGATGGGAATCTATCGAGTTTCGATAGGTGCGGCAAGAGATGAACCGGTTGGGGGCGCAGAGTCAAAGATCGGGGCGGTCCTCCAGGTAGCCCCACCACCCGGTGCCGGCATCGGCACCGGCACCGTCAGAGGTTGACCCGCTTGAGGTACACGCGGCTGCGGTGCGGGATGGTCTGGTACCAGAGCATCAGGTGTTCGTCCTCGTACGTACGCAGCCGCATCGGGTGCGGATCCTCGTAGAGGCTGCCGTCTTTGGGGTCGATGGCCATGGAGGCGAGGTCGACCAAGCCGTCCATCACGGCGCCGACGAGGTTCTGCTGTTCTGCCGGCATGTCACCGAGTACCCACACCCGCCCGGGATCGCACTCCCACGCCCAGCCGCTGTCGTTCTCGACGCCCTCGCCGCGCGAGGTCACTGGCCGATCTCCGCCTGGGCCTCGGCGAGGATACGGCTGATCGTCTCCATGGCGGCCCGGAACTCCTGCTCCGTCGCCCGCGGATCCCCGACGACGCGCTCAGCCTCCAGGAGCGCCGCCGACCGCGCGGGCCACCGGTGGATCGCCACGTGCGTGGCCCACTTGATGAGGAAGAACCGCAGCGGGTTGATGGCCCCGGTCTCCGCGGCCCGGTCGAACGCTTCGTTGCATTCCTTGTCGAGCGCGGCGAGGCTCGCCATGTCGATCCGCCGTACGGCGTCGCGCAGCGCTTCGCGCGTCATGGCCGGCTGGGGGATGAGCGGGCCGCCGGCGTCCAGCTGCTGTGCTGTCATCTGCCCTCCAGGGGAACGCGGCCAGGATACCCAGCCCCACCGCACTGCTGAGCGGCTTTCGGCCGGTGAACGCAGAAAAGCCCCGCACCATGCCCGTGAAGGGCTGGTGCGGGGCTTTCCCACAATGATTGTTCGGCGGCGTCCTAC
>NZ_JBVHQF010000025.1:0-5373 GCF_055567555.1 Streptomyces sp. NPDC026522 | reverse complement strand
GGCCGGCGTGGGCAACGCCGAGCGTGGTCACCGCGACGAGGGCTGCGGTCGCGCCCACCAGTCCGGCGACAAATGCCTTGCGGGCATGGGTGATTTCCATATGTGCTCTTCCCCCTGGTCCAAGACGGGGCCGACACAGAGCGGCGCCCGTAGGTTTACTGAAAGTAAAGCATATGTAAGATCAACGTAGGGTCAAACCCCTCACGGGTGGGCCTGCGCCTCTTCGGTGATCCCCGTTGAGGTCGGGGGAGGGTTCCAGCCACGCCTGGCCCACTCTGGTGGCTGAGAAGCGTAGTGCAAGCCGCGTGTTCCGTCGTGGATGTGACCTGTCCATGATAAGTAAATGTGCATTGATGGGGGGAATCGATAAATGAAACTGCGAAAATCCGCTTTCGGAGCGTCAGGCTCCGAAAAGCGATTGAGAACAGCTGCGAGGCGCAGCAGAGGCGTTTGTAGCGTTGCCCTGCCTATGGCTTTGCTCCTGGGTCTGATGGGATCTGCTCCGGCCAGTGCTGATGAGGACACGGAGGACATCCAGTTCGCTTCGGATCGCGCCCTGACGGTCGCCGCGATGCAGGCTGGAGGAGCTGGAATCAGAGAGGCGGCCGAAAGGGCGCTCTCAGGGACGGAAGAGGATATTCGGAAGTTCCTCGACGGGGCTGCCGCCATTCGCTATGACGATGACTACGTCGATGCGAGCCGCGTGTTCAACGTTGGTGGTCCCGCTGTGCGTGCTGCGACGAAGGCCGCGTTGCAGGGAACACCGGAGCAGCTGAACACATATCTGCGCAGCGGGTGGCAGAAACCGCTGGAAGAGGACCGTCAGGTTGAAGCTTCCCAGGTCATCAACTTCGGCGGTAATGGGGTTAAGGAAGCGGGTAAGGTAGCGCTCCAGGCTGGACCTGAAGCGGTGACCAAATTCCTGGAAGAGGGTCAGTTCGCGGCGCGTGAAACCGACAACGAAGTAGAAATATCAAAGCTGATCAATTCCGGCGGCCCGAACATGAAGGCTGCCGGTAAGGCTGCTTTGCGTGGCACCGCAGATGACATCAGTGAGTTCCTGGATGTCGGTCAGTTCATCGCGCGCAACCGGGACCAGGAACATTCGACGATCGCTGAGCTGACCGAGCAGGCCAAGCAGGCCGGTCTGCAGGCGGAGGCGGCGACGAAGCAGTCGGAGGAGGCTTCCGCGCGTGCGGTGGCCGCGTCCGCCCTCGCCAAAGAAGCTGCCACGAAGGCTGCTCACGAGACAGAGCTGGCCCGCAACGACGCCAAGCGGGCCGCGGTCAAGGCACAGCAAGCCGCCGACGCCGCTCGCGCCGCGGCTTCGGCAGCCCAACAGGCGATCAATTCTGCGAACGCTGCCAGCCGGGCGGCGCGCAGGGCCTCCCTGGCTGCTGCCCAGACCGCGAACGCCGCTGCTTCCGCCGCAGACGCGGCGAACACCGCCTACAACGCGGCGATCGCCGCGGCAGGTGATGCGGGTAAGGCCGAACAAGCCAAACAGGCCGCCGCCGTGGCCCGCAACATGGCCTTCCTCACCAAAGCCTCGGCACTTGCAGCGGAGCAGGCCGGGCGAGCCTCCCAGGCCGCAGGTGTCGCGGCCGATGCCTCAAGGAGTGCGAGCGCGAACGCGAATGCGGCCGCAGACGCGGCCGATGCCGCCAACGGGTATGCGGACGCTGCGGGCGCACATTCAGCCGAGGCCAGCGCTGCCGCCGCAGAGGCGCGTCGACACGCCAACGCCGCGGACCGTGCCGCCAACAGCGCCGGTGCGCTCGCCCGCCGCTCCGCGCAGGCTGCCTACGAAGCCCGCGACGCGGCCTACTCTGCGGCAAACCACGCAGAGAAGGCTGCCGATGCAGCCGAGCAGGCGGCCAAGTACGCAGGGCAGTCCGCAAGCGCTGCAGCCGATGCGCGCAAGTGGGCGGAGGCAGCGAAGCAAGCCGCCGATGCGGCGACAGCCGCGGTCGCCACAGCCAAGACGGTTCACCAGATTGCCCTGGATGTTGAGACGCAAGAACTCGCATCCCGCTCCGATGCAGCCTTGGAGCGTGCCCGGTCCGAGAAGGCCCGTTCCGAGCGGCTCACCTCTCAGACTGCGGCCATCGCACTGCAGGCCCGTACTTTGGACACCACCGCCGCCGCGCTGGCCGTGGAAGCGGCCAAGCCAGGCGTGGATGTGAAGGCCACGGCCGCCAAGGGACGCAACCTCGCCTTGGACGCCCTCAAGCTCCGGGGCCCCTGGCATCAGCAGGCGGCCGCCACAGCCCTGGCCGGCACGGACGAGGCAGTCCTTGAGTATCTGCGGACCGGCTGGAAGAAGGCCGGAACGGAAGAGACCCGAGACGCGGTCCTGCAACTGAGCATTTCCAGTCCGTACGCCTCTGTGCGGCAGGGTGCGGCAACAGCACTCAAGGGTTCACCCCAGCAGATCGCAGACTTCTACACCACCGGTCAGTACGACGTGGGCAAGGACGACCTGGTCGTCGCCGTTTCCCAGGTCAACAATGCCGGCGGCGCAAGCGTGAAGGAGGCGTCCAAGGCGGCCCTGGCCAACGGGAACGGCAAGGTATTGGCCACCTTCCTCGCCGTCGGCCAGTACTCCGCCCGACTCTCCGACGAAGAGGTGATCGCTTCACAGCTCGTCACCTCGGGGGGCGAAGAGGTCAAGGCCGCCGCCAAAACCGCCCTTGCGGGCAGCCCTGAACAACTCCACGAGTTCGTCTCGGTCGGCCAGTACATGGCCGCACGTAAGGACGCCCTCACCGAACACCACCGCCTTCAGATCGAACGGCTGCTCGCCGAGGGCGAGATCGTCTCAACCTTGGCTCAAGCCAACCGTTGGCGCGCAGCCGAAGCCGCCGCCACCGCCAACCAGGCAGCAGCCGAAGCCCTGACCGCCGCCGGTGAGGCCGCAAAGTCGGCCCAGATCGCCGACGGTTACGCCGCCAGCGCCAAGAAGTCCGCCGAAGCAGCCACCAAGAGCGAAGCCAAGGCCAAACAATCCGCTACGGCTGCCCGGAACGCTGCAACCGCAGCGGGTCGCGACGCCGACAGCGCCGAGGCATCCGCAGCACAGGCGGCCTTCTCCGCAAGCTACGCTCGTCGATCTGCAATCGAGGCGGATGGGGCTGCGACGCAGGCCCGCAACTCGGCTATTGCGGCCGGCAAGAGCAAGGAAGAGGCTGAGGGTTACGCATCCCAAGCCTGGGCTGACGTCAAGCAGAAGCGTGAGGCTGAAATCGCCGAAGCCCAGCGCCAAGCGGAAGAGGCTTATCGTAAGGAGGCTGAGGCCCAGAAAAAGAAGAAGCCGAAGTGCATTGTTCCCTACAACCGGGATAGCGTTCCTCCGTGCTTGGCAGGAGCCGACCCCGACCAGGTCGTCCTCGCGGCTCCCGACCTTGAACTCGCGAAACTCCTAGTCAAGGGCGCCTGGGAACTGTCTGGCGGCGCCGACATTCAGCGGTGCATAGAAGACCCCACCTGGGGCGGCTGCGCCATGGCGGTCGCCGGTGTCCTTCCCGTTGGCAAGCTCAGACTGCTTAAGAAGGGCGCCGAGGGCGTCGAGGACGCGGTCAAGGCATCAAAGGCCGGCAGAGTGCCGCCGTCCTGTGTCGTACCGAAGATGCACAGTTTCCCCGCTGGCACGGCTGTCCTCATGGGAGACGGCAGTATCCGCCCGATCGAACAGATCGGTATCGGCGACCAGGTGTTCGCTGCCGACCCGGTAACCGGAGACTCTGGCCCCCGCCGAGTCGACGCCACGATCTACACTCCGGACGACCGCGATTTCACTGATGTCGCGCTCAATGAGGCCAGTGGCGCGGGCTTGATCACGACCACCGACCACCACCCGTTCTGGTCCGAGAGTGAAAAGAAGTGGAAGAACGCGGCCGAACTCACTCCGCAGGACACCCTCCGTACCCCCGATGGCAGCACGGCGCAGATCGCTAGTATTCGGCATTGGACGGGCCTCCAGCCTGCCTTCAACCTCAGCGTTCGTGATCTTCACAGCTTCTTCGTTCTTGCGGGTTCCACCCCGGTACTGGTGCATAACAGCTGCGCCCCTTTCGCCGATGGGGAAAATTGGTACAATGCCTTCGAGGTCGGAGGGCAGACGATTGAGACCATGGGTGATGCGAGGATTGTCGGAGATACGGTCCATCTGGATGGGCTAATGGTCTTTCCGCGGGGAACGCAGGGGTTGGCCCGCGCCCCGATTGGGCCCGACGCGATTAGAGAGATGAAGCACGCTCTCGCGCTTCAGGCTAGGTCGCAAGGATTCAAGACGGTCATCCTCAATTATGAACGGCATATCATCCGAAAGGATGGAAGTCGATTCGAGCGCCTCGATTCGATGACCCTCGATGTCGCGAAGATCCTAGGGGAGTAAAGCAATGGATCGGCCTCAACTGGACGAGTTGGCGGCACGTATAGGAGCGAACGCAGGGGTAGAACGGGAAACCGTATTTCGGGAGCTAAGGGAGGCTGGGATGTCGCCGATCGAAACGATCTACGTGATTTCTCGCGGCTTTGGTATCTCGTTGACAGAGGCGAAGCGCGCCATATATGAAAGCGCCGCTTGGCAAGATCAGCAGGAACGCTGGCGGCAGCTCCAGTCGGATTTGCATGAAGCTCCTTAAGGGCAGCCAGAGTATTTCTGAAACCTCTCTGCCTTTGTTGTGATATTTGCCCGGCCCTGTTGAGGACTTTCCTCAGCGGGGTCGGGTTATGGAGACCAACACCGTATGAGGCAACGGAGGGCTGCTTAGCTCGACGTTCAACGTCGCTGGTCACTGGGCCTGCTGAGAGCCCCGGGATCCGAAACGTCTGACGCGCCGTTCTTCACACTTCGAAACGTCGAGTAAGGAAGGGCGAAAGAAAGGCCGCTGCCTGTAGGTTTGCCCATCGCCGTGCCCGCAGGCAGCATTGTGCTGGCTGTCCCGCTTTCGGGTCGATTTTGGCGAGAGCCTCTTTAGCCGGGGCTACACGCTCTCCGCGCTCATCGGCGGCGTCCTTTGCGCGGACCGGCCGGTGAACACCTTGGTCGTGCTATCGACGGTCGAGCGTCGACGCGCCCCCGACGCCTTGTACCCGGCTGTGGGTCAGGGCTTGACCAAACCGACGCGTTTGCGTCGTGGCCTGGCGGACCTACCGTTGCCGAGGATGGCCGACAGACGGACCGTACTGGCGGTGGACGAGGCAACTGGATCCGCCCCGACGCTCCCACGAGCGACGGCAGGCTGTTCTGCTGCGGACATCGCCTTCGCTGACTGCCATGCTGATGATCTGTGGGTTTTTGTTGGTGTTGGTTCGGCAGCGTGATGTCAGTGTGGTGGTTGTTGGGTAGGCGCTGTTCGGCTGGGGCTT
>NZ_JBVHQF010000024.1:0-9309 GCF_055567555.1 Streptomyces sp. NPDC026522 | reverse complement strand
GGCCGGCGTGGGCAACGCCGAGCGTGGTCACCGCGACGAGGGCTGCGGTCGCGCCCACCAGTCCGGCGACAAATGCCTTGCGGGCATGGGTGATTGCCATATGTGTTCTTCCCCCTGGTCCAAGACGGGGCCGACACAGAGCGGCGCCCGTAGGTTTACTGAAAGTAAAGCATATGTAAGATCAACCTGTGCTCCAAGCCCTGGAAGGCGGGAGCCTTACCCGTTCACGGTGGCCGGATAGGGCCGGAATGAGGAGTTCCCTTCCGAGAAAGAGCCACCCAGAACTCACCCAGGCCACGCGACCTGAGCTGGACATGACCCAACCACGGTGAGTGTGAGCGTGTGAATCATCACATTGAAAGAGGGGGAACCAGCCGGATGAAACGGCGAACGACTTTCACCGGGGCAGCGCGCCTCAAGGCCGGGCGGCGGGCTCGTCATGGCACGTCCGGAGACCTCGGCACCCGAGCAGCAGCATCTTCGCTCATCCGGCTCCTCGGAGTGGCACCTGCCACGGCCTCCGGGGCTGGAGACCGTATGGGCGTGTCCGGCAACTGCGCCCGGTCCACCGGCCCTTGCAATAGTGACCGAGCCGAAACCCTGGTTGCTGGGACGGCATTTCTCGCACCGGAGGAGCAAATCAAGGGATCTCTCAGCCGTATGGATCCGCTGTACACCGAGAATCGCCAACACACTGGCCGCTCTCCATTCGGCCCGTGCTCGTCCCGTCCCATGAGTGAGGACTGGTCAGCATGACATGGCCCAATTCATTCATCCCAACCCCACGTTCCGGGAGTCGACGGCGAGCGCGGGGAGGTAAGTCTTTCTCGCACCGCACCTGCGGGCTGCTTCTGCCGGCCGCGCTGATGGTTGGGCTGCTGGGATCGTCGCCCGCCTACGCAGGTGACGACAGCGATCCGAGTGCGGCGCCCACCCTGTCGGACCGGACCCAGGCCGTTGCCTACTGGCAGACCGGCGGCGCGGGCATCAAGGAAGCTGCGGAGCGTGCGCTCCTCGGGTCCGACGCGGACGTCAAAAAGTTTCTCGAAGACGGTCCGGACATCGAGTACGACGACAACTATGTCGCGGCCAGCCGCATGTTCGCTACCGGCGGCCCGGGGGTCCGCGAGGCGACCAAGAAGGCGCTAACCGGCACTCCGCAGAATCTCAAGCTGTTTCTGCAGAACGGCTGGCAGGAACCGCTCGACACCGACCGCCAGGTGGAGATTTCCCGGGTCATCAATCTCGGCGGCCCCGGGGTGAAGGAGGCGGGCAAGGCGGCGCTCAAGGGTACCCCCGAGGACCGTGAGGAGTTCCTCGTCTCCGGCCGGAACACGGCCCGCGAGACGGACGATGAAGTCGCCGTTTCGAAGCTGGTGACGACAGGTGGCCCCAACGTGAAGGCGGCGGCTAAGGTCGCGCTGCGCGGGACTCCCGACGACATCACCGAGTTCTTGGAGATAGGGCAGTTCGTCGCCCGTAACCGCGACCAGGAACACGCCACCATCGCTCAGTTGGTCGAGCAGGCGAAGGCGGCGGGTACGCAAGCCGAGGACGCGACAAAGTCCGCCGAGGAGGCCTCGGCGCAGGCAGTGGAGGCGTCCCAGAAGGCCAGGGAAGCGGCGGACAAGGCAGCGAAGGAGACGCAGGCTGCGAAGAACGACGCCAACCGAGCCGCGGTGAAGGCCAAGCAGGCCGCTGACGCGGCCCGTGCTGCCGCCGCTGCTGCTCAGCAGGCGATCAATTCAGCCAACGCCGCCAACCGAGCGGCGCGTATCGCGGCCTTGGCTGCGGCTCAGACGGCGAGCGCCGCCGCAGCCGCCGCCAACGCGGCCAATGACGCGTACAACGCTGCGATCGCTGCGGGCAACGACGCTGGTAACGTCGAGCAAGCCAAGAACGCCGCTGCCGCGGCACGTTCCGCCGCCGGTCTCGCCCGTGAGTCATCCGCCGCCGCCAACCAGGCGGGCCTGGCCTCTGCTGCCGCCGGAAGGGCCGCCGACGCCTCTCGTAGCGCCGGTGCCAATGCCAACGCCGCCGCCGACGCGGCCGAGCGGGCCAACAACTACGCTGACGCCGCGGGCAACTCCTCCGCGGAGGCACGCGACGCCGCCGCCGACGCCCGCCGCCACGCCAACGCCGCCAACCGCGCAGCCGGCACTGCCACCACCCTCGCGCAGCGCTCCGCGACCGCGGCCTACGCGGCACGTGACGCGGCCCAGTCCGCCGCGACGCACGCGGAGAACGCGGCCATCGCGGCCGAGGAGGCCGTCAAGCACGCCGGTGAATCAGCCACGGCCGCCGCGGCGGCCAAGCGGCACGCGGAAGCGGCGAAGACCGCCGCCGAGGCTGCTGCGAAGGCGGTCAAGACGGCGAATGACGTCTTCGCGCTCGCCCGGGAGACCGAGGCCACTGACCTGGCAACCCGGACCGACGCTGCCATCGAACGAGCCAGGTCTCGCAAGACGCAGGCGGAGCAGGCCATCGCCGCCTCTGCCTCCCAGCAGGTCGACGCGGTGGCCTTGGACGCCACAGCGGACACCCTCGCTACTGAGGCGGCAAAGCCGGGCGCTGATGTAAAGGCCCTCGCAGCCCAGGGCCGCCAGCTGGCCATGAAGGCATTGAAGCTGCGCGATGCATGGAGCCAGGAGGCAGCGGCCACTGCGCTTTCGGGTACCGACCAGGATGTCATCCGGTACTTGAAGACCGGCTATAAGCGGGCCGGGGTCGAGGAGATACGTGACCGAGTCGTCCAGCTGAGCACGCAGAGTCCCTCCCCGGCCGTCCGTAGTGCGGCCGTAGAGGTGCTCAAGGGCGCTCCGGAGCAGGTCGCGGGCTTTTTCACGACCGGCCAGTATGTTGTCGGCGCTGATGATCTGGCCGTCCAGGTATCACAGATCAACAACGCCGGCGGGCCGAGCGTGAAGGACGCCTCCAAGGCGGCGCTCGCCACTGGCTCCGGCAAGGCGCTGGCCACCTTCATCGCGGTCGGCCAGTACGGTGCGCGGCTGTCCGACGACGAGGTCACCGCCTCGAAACTGGTCACCTCCGGTGGACCAGAGGTACAGGCCGCGGCGAAGATCGCGCTGGCCGGCCCGGCCGACCAACTACGCGATTTCGTCCAGGTCGGCCAGTACATGGCCGATCGCAAGGACCAGCTCGCAGCGAACCACGTCAACCAACTGGAGCGGCTGATTGCAGAAGGTTCGGGCATCGCGGCAAAAGCCATGGAGAACCGGTGGAAAGCCGCCGAGGCAGCGGCGCGAGCCAACCAAGCCTCCGCAGAGGCCGGTGCGGCAGCGAAGGAAGCCGTGACGTCGGCGACTACAGCCATCAAGTACGCCACCGATGCCGCGAACGCTGCCAACGCGGCGCAGGCCAGCGCCGGTCGGGCCGCGAAATCCGCAGCCACCGCTCGGGCCGCGGCGGCCCAGGCCGACCAAGACGCCGACTCGGCCGAGGAGTCCGCCGAGCAGGCCGAGTTTTCGGCGCAGTACGCCCGGGACACTGCTGCTTGGGCCGACGAATCCGCAGCCAAAGCACACCAGTCGGCCTTGAACGCCGGCAAGAGTGCCACCGAAGCGGCCGATCTGGCCAGCGCCGCCTGGAACGACGTCAAGAAGCTGCGCGAGGCCGAAGCGGCGGAGGCCCGCCGTCAGGCCGAGGAAGAACGCAAGCGCAAGGCCGAGGAAGAGAAGAACAAGAAGAAACGACGCTGCATCCCGCATCCCACCCGTGAGGAGTTCGCCTGGATCGCCTGTCTGAACGCTCCGGGTGATGCGGTCCTGGAGATGCCGGGGATCGACCCCACGCTGCGTGACATCGTGTGGGAGCTCACCGGACTCAATGACATCAAGAAATGCATCAAGGAGCCCAGCTGGGGCGGCTGCGCGATGGCCGCGGTCGGCGTGATCCCGCAGGGTAAAGCAGGCAAGGTGCTCAAGTGGGGTTGGAGGGGTCTAGAGGGCGCCATCGACGCCAACAAGTACGCCAAGCTGCTGCCGTGCAACCCGGTCGGCGACAGCTTCCCCGCAGGCACCCCGGTCCTGATGGCCGACGGCTCCAGCCGCGCAATCGAAGACGTCCGCATCGGTGACATGGTCTTGGCCGCCGACCCCGAGTCGGGCATCGCCGGGCCGCGCAAAGTCCTGAACACGATCTACACCCCGGACGACCGCGACTTCACCGGCATCAGCCTTGATGCCGCGAGCGGTGGCGGTTCACTGACCGTCACGGACCACCACCTCTTCTGGACCGAGAAAACCCAGAAGTGGACCCCGGCCGGTGAGCTGAATACCGGGGACGCTTTGCGCACGCCGGATGGCCGGTCCGCGGTGATCGGCAAGGTGGACCGCTGGAAGACCGTGCAGGCTGCCTACAACCTGACGGTCAACCAGTTCCATTCCTATTACGTGCTGGCTGACACGACCCCGGTCTTGGTGCACAACCTGTCGTGTCTGACGCTGGCCCATAAGTACTGGCCGGACTTGGCACACACCTTCCGGGACCACGCAGGCATCACGGTCGACAGTGCCAAACAGCTGGCGAAGGACAAGGGTAAGAACAGCGTCTTCCACAGCAAGGAATTGGCGCAGGAGGTGGCCAACGCCGCCACCACCCAGTACGCGAAGAAGATCAGTACATGGATGAGGACCAAGACCACCAGCACCCTCGAATTCAAGGGCACCTTCGGTAAGGACTCACTTGGCAAGATGTACAAGGCCAACGGGGACGTGGTCGACGAGTTCGAGACGGGGGCGCAGTACTTCATTCAGCTGGCCCGTGACTCCAAGGCCAAGGGCGGATGGTACATCCGCACGATCTACCCGATCTAGGATGGGCATGTCACGCGAGAGATTCACCGACTTCGATTTCGGCCTCACCGTCCTGGCGGGCGCCTTCCACCAGGACTGGCGTTACACCGGCGCGCCCGAGGACGTGGCGCTGGAGTCCATCGGATCGGCTGAGGGGGCTGCGGCCCTGGAGAGTGACGTGTCGCTGCTGATCGGCTCCGAGCTGGGCGACGGGCAGATCGAGCGGCTCTGGGAAGCGGCGACGGCCGAGAACTACGTGTTCGGACCGGATGAGAGCGGGCGGGACCTGCTCCGGCGTTTCCTTGCGGTCAGCCGTGACTGGCAGCGCGCGCACGGAAGTGCCCGCGTCGCGAGCGACCCGGCGTGGGAGGTTCCGGAGCTGCGGGACCGAGTACTGCGGGCCGTCGCGGCGGCCCCGCTCACCGCGGAGCTGCGGGACGTGCTCTCCGTCTGCGCCCGGACACTCTCGGCCGAGCTGGCGTTCCGGCTGCTCCTACGGCTGTATGTTGCCGGCTCGACTCCGGTCCCTCCGGCAGTCTGGACGGAGTACCAGGAGATCAGTACGGCCTTCGCACTCGGTGAGTACGTGATCGAGATGATCGAGTTCCTCGTCGAGGACCCGCACTAAAGACGGGCTCGCGGGAGCCGGTCGAGAAAAGTAACCGGCCGCCAGTCTTCGTACTGGCGGCCGGTTACTGCGTTCGGTCGTGGGCCGTGGGATGAATGTCGACCGAGGTGACGGCTACGGCCGCTTCGGCATCAGGCGCCGCACCGAAATTCATCTCCCCCCGGACGCACCCGACCCGGCGACCCTCACCCAGATCGCAACAACGCCGTAGCCAACCGCGGCCATGCCCAGCGGAGCCAGGACACGCCGATGTTCAGCACATGCGGGCAGCTCGGGTGCCCGTGTCCTCTTGCCGTGGCCAGGCTGGGCCGGTCAGCGGTGCCGGTGGCGCGGGAGCGCGAAGGTCGCGCCAACAGCGGCGGCGGCGAGGGTCAGCACGAGCGCGCTCTCGACCAGTTGCAGCGGCCAGAAGTGGGACTCGGCGTGATAGCGGGTTCCGATGAAGTCGACCGGACCGGAAATGTCCCCCTC
This sequence comes from Streptomyces sp. NPDC026522, assembly GCF_055567555.1. Lineage (NCBI taxonomy): Bacteria > Bacillati > Actinomycetota > Actinomycetes > Kitasatosporales > Streptomycetaceae > Streptomyces > Streptomyces sp. NPDC026522. The sequence continues at coordinate 3,396 of NZ_JBVHQF010000024.1, read as the reverse complement.
GCCCCCGCGCGCGGGCCCGTCGAGGGTGGGCCAGAGCCAGGGGCGGACCATGACGAGGGCCGCCGTGACGAGCCCGGCCGCGCTGACGGCCGCTGCCATGGCGGGAACCGTCCGTCCGATGGCGCCGACCGCGATGCCGAGGAGGGTATAACTCACCGACACCGGCCCGATCACCAGGTAGACGGGGAAGGCGTTCCACTCAAGCGGGTACCAGGTGTCCAGCGTTTCCCGCCGGATCCAGGCGGCCAGGAGCACGAACGCGGCCATGACGAGGAGCACGCCGGCGACCGGCACTGCCAGCTTGGCGGCGAGCCAGCGGGCCGGACTGACGGACTGGGTCCACTGGAGTCGGTAGGTGCCCGATTCCACCTCGCGCCCGACCGGCGGGCCCGCGACGAACGCGCTGAGGACCAGAGGCAGTACACCCATTCCGAGCCCCATCTAGTTGAACATCTTGTTGACGTAGAGGCTGCGGGAGAGGAAGCCGCGGACTTGGATGCCGCATCCTGGCACCGTGTTCTCCACCTTGCAGCCGGTCGCGGCGAGATCCTCGGCCAGTGACTGGACGTACCAGCGGCCGGCGGGCAGGGTGATGGCGGCGAGCAGTACGAGTGTGAGTGGGTGGGGTGGTGGCGGTGGTTGGGTGGCAGGGGGTGTGCGGGGGCTTGTCGTGTTGAGGGCTTTGTGTAGTTGGGGGTTTTCTTGGCGTTGGTCGTGTCGGGCTGGTGATTTTGGCTGCCACCGGGTGATCAGGCTGCTGCTATGTGGTGGTTAGCACGGCGGTGGATGGTTGTCGTGGGTTTGCCCATTCCAGTGTTCGTTGCCGTGGTCGCCGGGTGTGCTGGCGGGTAGGGGTGAGGAGTTGCGGTTGGCGCGGGGTGTGGTGGTGCGTCGGTTGTTGGCGGTGGACTAAGGGTCTGGGTCGGTGTCGTCGTTGCGTGTGCGGGTGATGGCTGAAGCCGCGGGGGTGTCGGTCAGGGCGGTGTGGCGGTGGTTGTCCGATGCGCGGGAGGGGCGGTTTGAGCCCGGGGGGCGGCATGGCAGGTTCACGCTGGACGATGAACAGTGGCAGGTTCTGGCGGTGGTAGGCGGGAACGTCGCGGCTTTGCATCGGCGGCTTACGGATGGCGGGTTGCCCTTGTCCGTGGAGGTGCCGTCGCTGGGGACTTTGCACCGTGTGGTGCAGCGGGATCTGCGTGCTGGCCGGGTATTGGAGGTGGTTCGGGTGTCCAGGTATCGGGTTGAGGTGGGCCGCTATGTCCGGGTGCTGGCCGAGTTGAAGCTGGAGCGGGCGGGTGAGGGGCTGCCGGTGGTGGATGCGGGACCGGCGTCCTCGCCGGTGCCCGCGACGGACGGCGAGGAGGACATGGCGTCGTCGAGGGGTGGGGTGCGGTTGTTTGTGCCGGGGGCGCGGGTGGTGTCGACGGCCGGGGTGGCTGCTGTGGTGGAAGCAGTGGGGCACACGGTGGCGGCGCGGGGGATTGGGTGTGTGTTCGGGGAGCCGGGGGTGGGGAAGACGGTGGCGGTGCAGCAGGCGCTGCATCTGCTGCCTGACCGGTGCCGGTGTGGCGGGCGGTGGTGGGGGTGAAGCCGGGTCTGCCGCAGATGCGGGCGTCGTTGCTGGAGGCGTTGGGGCTGGCGTCGGGTTCTCTGTCTCATCGTGCGCAGCCGGCGGACCGGGCCTTGGGGAGGCGCTGCGCCGTCCTGGAGTGCTGTTCCTCGATGACGCACAACGGCTGTCGCCGCCGTTGCTGGATTACCTGCGGCTGCTGGGGGACGAGCCGGGTACGGCGGCGGCGCTGCTGTTGTGCGGGGCGGGCGCGGAGCGGGTGATTGCTCGGGCGCCGGCGTTGCGGTCGCGGGTGCTTACCTGGCACCAGGTCCCGGGGCTGGACCAGGAGCGGCTCGGGGAGACGCTGGTGATGTTCCATGACGTGTGGGAGGGCGTCGATCAGGCTGATCTGGCGTGGGCGGATGCCACGGTGGGGCGGGGTAACTTCCGGACCTGGGCGGAGATCACCTCCCACGTCTACGCCTTGTCCAAGCGGGGCCGGGACATAGGGGTGGGCCGTGCGCTGATAGAGCAGGTCTGCGCGCGGCTGGGCCTCTACCTGTAGCGGCCGGTGGCGCGGGATCGGAAGAGGGGGACCAAGGCCGGGCGGTAGGGAGCGGTTTCTTGAGCAGTTCATCGGGGGCGGGAGAGTCGGTACTGCTGGGCGGGCGGGAACCGGTACCCGAGCTCAAGGGGCAGGCGCTCGCGGCGTTGCGTGGTCCTGCGGTGCAGCGGTTGTTGGGGCTGCGGGCCCGGGGTCGGTTGTCGCGGGGGCATGTGCGTCTTGCGGGGGAGTGGTTGGGGGTGTCGGAGCGGACGGTGTGGCGGTGGCTCGCGCAGGCCGAAGCCGGTCCCGGCGCAGGGGCTGTTCCGGGTGCCCGGTCGGTGGATCGGTTCGAGGTGACGTCGGAGGTGCGGGTGCTCCTCGCGTACTGGCGGGGCAACGCCTCGGCGGTCCACCGGCAGCTCGTGGCCCGCGCCTGTGCGGCGGCCGGTGAGCCGGCCTTCGCGGTTCCGGCTGGGGCACCGCTGGATGCGGTGCCTTTGCTGGATCCGGTGCCGTCGTTGTCGACGTTCCTGCGCGCGGTGCGCCGTGACCTGACTGCGGGCGAGCGTGCGGGTCTGGCCCGGGGTCCGGAGGCGGCCCGGGCCCATGATGTGTTCGGGCGTCGCCCGACGGAGTGGCGGAACCACACGTGGGAGGCTGACCATGTCCAGGCGCCGCTTGTGGTCGACGCGGATGGGGAGCTGGTGCGCCCGTGGGTGACGTGGTTCATCGACGTCGCGACGAAGACCATCATGGGCACTGCGGTCACTCCCGGTCATCCGTCGAGGGCGTCGATCCTGGCGGCCCTGCGCACTGCGGTGCTGCGCACCGGCCCGTACGGGCCGGCAGGCGGCATCCCTGAGCATGTACGGGTCGACCGCGGCCGGGACTTCCTGTCGAAGACGGTCCTGGGCGCCTTCACCGATCTGAAGACCAAGTGCGAGGACCTGCCTGCCTACAGCCCCATCTGAAGGGCACGGTGGAGAACCTCAACCGGTGCGCGGACCACATGCTCTTCGCGGTCCTGCCCGGCTACACACCCACTCCCGAGCCCCGGTCCGCCAAGAAGAAACGCGACCCCGACTAGCCGCTGGCACTGACCTTCGCCGAGTTCACCGCCGAGGTCATGGACTGGACACGATGGTGGAACACCGAGCACCACCCTGCGGGCCTGGCCGGTCGGACCCCGCTCGAAGCCATGCTGATGATCTGTGGGTTTTTGTTGGTGTTGGTTCGGCAGCGTGATGTCAGTGTGGTGGTTGTTGGGTAGGCGCTGTTCGGCTGGGGCTTGTTGAGG
>NZ_JBVHQF010000023.1:0-18688 GCF_055567555.1 Streptomyces sp. NPDC026522 | reverse complement strand
CAATTACGCGGCGGCGAACGTGTTCCTGGACGTACTGGCTGCTCATCGGCGTGCGGAGGGGCTGGCGGCGACGTCGATGGCCTTCGGCCTCTGGGACGTCAACACCGGCATGGCGGCCCACCTCACCCCCGCCGACCTCGACCGGATGCGCCGCGCCGGCACGCCCGCCCTCTCCGAAGCGGAAGGGCTCGCCCTCTTCGACTCCGCCCTCGCATCGGGCGAAGCGGCAACCGTCCCGCTGAGGGTGGATCCCGCCGCGCTGCGCGCCCGTACCGATGAACTGCCCGCCCTGCTGCGGGGGATGGTGCCGCCGCCCGCACGGAGGCGGACCGCGGCCGCCGGAGCGCCGGCCGGGGTGTCGCTGGCCGAGCGGATCGCCGGGCACGACGAGGAGGAGCGCATCCGGATCATCCTGGACGTCGTACGGAGCCACGCGGCGACCGTACTCGGGCACGCCTCCGGCGATGCGATCGAACCCGACCGCGCCTTCGGCGAGTTGGGCTTCGACTCGCTCGGTTCCGTGGAACTCCGCAACCAGCTCGGCGCGGCCAGTGGCCTACGGCTGCCCGCCACGCTGATCTTCGACTACCCGAGCGCGGCGGAGGTCGCCGCGTACATCGCCCGGAAACTGGTTCCGGCGGGCCCGGGCTCCGCCCCGACCAACGGGCTGGAAGCCGACATCGCACGGCTGGAGGCCCTGCTGGCCTCCGATGCCGTCGCCGTGACCGCCGACGCCCCCGACCGCACGCGGCTCGCCGAGCGGCTGCGGGACCTGGCCGGCCGGCTCGACGGACGACCCACCTACGCCCAGGGGTATGCCACACCGGAGATCCCGGACCGTGGCGAGGACCTCCACGAGGTCACCGCGGACGAGCTGTTCGACATCCTGGACAACGAGCTCGGAACCCCCGCGACCCCCTGACCCGCCCCACCACGGCGGGTCCGGCAGACCCCGGCCGGGGTGCGTGACAGCTGTACGACAGCGGTCGCGCACCCCGGCCGTTCTGCGTGTTTCCCCTGCTCCGGCGAGGCCCCCGGGCAGGGGTGGGCTAAGGGTAGGCCGCCCTCTCGGCGGCTCAGTAGCGTTCGAACCGATCAACGCCGGACTGGGCAACGCGAGCGAGTCGCCACTTTTTGTCGACCAGAGGGAGTAGGTCTCGGTGAGCAACGAGGAGCGACTTCTCGAATATCTGAAGCGGGCCACGTCCGACCTGCGCAACGCCCGCCGGCGCCTGGCCGAGGCCGAGCGCCGCCCCGCACGCCTCGACGATCCGATCGTGATCGTCGGCATGGGCTGCCGCTACCCGGGCGGTGTGACCACCCCCGAGGAGCTGTGGAGGCTCGTGGTGGACGGGGTCGACGCGATCGGCGGGTTCCCCGCCGACCGCGGCTGGGACCCGCAGGTCTACGACCCGGAGCCCGGTACGCCCGGCCGCACGTACGCCCGGGAAGGCGGATTCCTCTACGACGCGGCCGAGTTCGACCCGGTGTTCTTCGGGATCAGCCCCAATGAGGCCCTCGTCACCGACCCGCAGCAGCGGCTGCTGCTGGAGGTGTCCTGGGAGGCCATCGAGCGGGCCGGGATCGACCCCACCAGCCTCAAGGGCGGGGCGACCGGCGTGTTCGCCGGCGTCATGTACCACGACTACGCCCTCGGCCTGGAACCCGGCAGTACCACCGCGGGCAGCGTCGTCTCGGGCCGCGTCTCGTACACCCTGGGCCTGGAGGGCCCGGCGGTGAGCGTCGACACCGCCTGCTCGTCGTCCCTCGTGGCCCTGCACCTGGCCGCCCAGGCCCTGCGGTCCGGGGAGTGCGACCTCGCCCTGGCGGGCGGGGTGACCGTGATGGCGACGCCGGACATGTTCGTCTACTTCAGCACCCAGCAGGGCCTGGCCGCCGACGGCCGCTCGAAGTCCTTCGCCGCCGCGGCCGACGGCGTGGCCTGCTCGGAGGGCGCGGGGGTGCTGCTGCTGGAGCGGCTCTCCGACGCGCGCCGCAACGGGCATCCGGTCCTCGCCGTCGTCCGCGGCTCGGCGCTCAACCAGGACGGTGCCAGCAACGGACTCACCGCCCCGAACGGCCCCGCCCAGCAGCGGGTGATCCGCAAGGCCCTCGCGGCCGCCGGGCTGTCGGCGGCCGACGTAGACGTGGTCGAGGCGCACGGCACGGGCACCACCCTCGGCGACCCGATCGAGGCGCAGGCGCTGCTGGAGACGTACGGGCAGGAGCGGCCCGAGGGCCGGCCGCTGTGGCTGGGCTCCATCAAGTCCAACATGGGGCACAGCCAGGCGGCCGCGGGCGTCGCGGGCGTGATGAAGATGGTCATGGCGATGCGCAACGGCGTGCTGCCGCCGACCCTGCACGTGGACGCGCCGTCGGACCAGGTGGACTGGGAATCCGGGAGCGTCGAGCTGCTCACCGAGGGCCGGGTGTGGGAAACGCCGCCCGGCGGTGCGCGGCGGGCCGGGGTGTCCTCGTTCGGCATCAGCGGGACCAACGCCCACGTGATCATCGAGGAGGCGCCGGCCGAGCCGGCGGAGGCGGCTGTGCGGGCCGCCCTTCCCGTCCTGCCCTGGGTGCTGTCCGCCAAGACGCCCCGGGCGCTGGCCGCTCAGGCGGAGCGGCTGCTGGAGCGGGTCTCGGCCGGGCCGGACACCGACGCGGCGGACATCGGGCTCTCCCTCGCCACCTCGCGCACCGCCTTCACCCACCGCGCCGTCGTACTCGGCGACCGCGAGCGTGCGCTCGCGGCGCTCGCGGCCGGTGAGGAACACCCGAAGGCGATCACCGGAACCCTGCGGCGCGGGGGCCGGACGGCGTTCCTGTTCACGGGGCAGGGTGTGCAGCGGCTGGGGATGGGGCGTGGGCTGTACGAGGCGTTTCCGGTGTTTGCGGCGGCGTTCGACGCGGTGTGCGTGGAAGTTGACCGGAAGCTGGGGCGGTCGTTGCGGGAGGTGGTGTGGGGTGCTGACGCCGAGGCGTTGAACGCGACGGCGATCACCCAGCCCGCCTTGTTTGCCCTGGAAGTGGCCCTGTACCGGCTGGTGGAAGCGTGGGGCGTGACACCCGATGTGGTCGCCGGGCATTCGATCGGTGAGCTGGCTGCCGCGCATGTGGCGGGTGTGCTGTCGCTGGCGGATGCGGCTGAGCTGGTCGTTGCGCGTGGTCGGTTGATGCAGGCGCTGCCTCCCGGGGGTGCGATGCTCGCGCTGCAGGCGACCGAGCAGGAGGTACTGCCGCTCCTCACCGCCGGGGTATCCGTCGCAGCCGTCAACGGCCCGGACTCGGTCGTCGTATCCGGTGCGGAGGCCGCCGTGCTGGCGGTGGGCGAGCACTTCACCGCCGCCGGACGCAAGACCAGCCGGCTCGCCGTCTCGCACGCCTTCCACTCGGCGCTGATGGATCCGATGCTGGACGAGTTCCGTGCCGTGGCCGAGCGGTTGACGTATTCCGCTCCGCGCATTCCGGTGGTCTCCACCGTCACGGGCGCGCTGTCGGAGGCCTGGCAGACCCCCGAGTACTGGGTCGGCCAGGTCCGCGAGGCGGTTCGCTTCGCCGACGCCGTACGTGCCCTGGAGCAGCAGGGCGTGACCCGGTTCCTGGAGCTCGGCCCCGACGGCATCCTCACCGGCCTCGCCCAGCAGTCGGCCGAGTCCGCCGAAGCCGTCCTCGTGCCCGCCCTGCGCCGGAACCGCCCCGAGCCGGAGGCGCTGGCCGCCGCTCTGGCACGGCTCCACGTGGACGGCGTACGCGTCGACTGGGCGGACTACTACGCCGGCAGCGGCGCCCGCCGCGTGGAGCTGCCGACGTACGCCTTCCAGCGCGGCCGCTACTGGGTGGACGCCGCCCACACCACGAGCGGCGGCGGCGCGCCCGTCGCCCATGACGTCCCCACGGCCGAGGAGTCCCGGCGCGCGGCGGCGGACCTGCACGCCGAGCTGGACGGGCTCCCGGCGGCCGAACGGGCCCGCGTCCTGCTCGGGCGGGTCCGTACGCACGTCGCGGCCGTCCTCGGCTACGACTCCAGCACCACCGTGGAGGCCGACCTCGCCTTCCGGGACATGGGCTTCGACTCCCTGGCCGCCGTCGAACTGCGCAAGCGGCTCACCGCGGCCAGCGGATGCGACCTTCCCGCCACCTTGATCTTCGACTACCCGACGCCGCGGGCCGCCGCGGCGTTCCTGGGCGAGCGGCTGGCCGCCGACTCCGCCGGCGACGACCCGGCCGCCGCCGCGCTGGCCGAACTCGACCGCATCGAGGCCGTACTCACCGGCTTCCCCGCCGCCGACGGCGACACGGAGGTGATCGGCGCCCGGGCGGACGCCATCACGGCCCGGCTGGAAGCCGTCGTACGGCGCTGGCGCGACGCCCGCGGCGCGGGCGGCGACCCCGCCGATGACGGCCCCGACTTCGAAACGGTCACCGACGAGGAGCTGTTCGACGTGCTCGACAGCGAATTCGGCATCTCCTAGCCAGCGATCAGCTCTAGATTGGTTGAGGTTCGATGAGCAACGACGAGAAGCTCCGGGACTATCTCAAGCGCGCCACCAGCGAACTCCAGCGCGCGCGCCGCCAGTTGCGTGAGGCCGAGGAGCTGCACCAGGAGCCGGTCGCCATCGTCGCGATGGGCTGCCGGTTCCCGGGCGGCATCGCCTCGCCCGAGGACCTGTGGCAGCTGGTGGACGCCGGCCGGGACGCCGTGTCCCTCTTCCCGGACGGCCGCGGCTGGGACCTGGACGCCCTCTACGACCCGGAGCCCGGCACGCCCGGCAAGACGTACTGCCGCGAGGGCGGCTTCCTGCACGACGCGGGCGAGTTCGACGCCGACTTCTTCAAGATCAGCCCGCGCGAGGCCCGCGACACCGACCCGCAGCAGCGGCTGCTGCTGGAGGTGTCCTGGGAGGCCATCGAGCGCGCGGGCATCGACCCCACCTCCCTCAAGGGCAGCCGCACCGGTGTGTTCGCCGGTGTCGTCTACCACGACTACCCGGGCGGCGGCGGTACCGGCGGGCTGGCCAGCGTCGCCTCGGGGCGCGTGGCGTACTCGCTGGGCCTGGAGGGTCCCGCAGTGACCGTGGACACCGCCTGCTCCTCCTCGCTCGTCGCGCTCCACCTGGCCGTCCAGTCCGTGCGGACGGGCGAGTGCACGATGGCGCTCGCCGGCGGGGTCACCGTCATGGCGAGCCCGGACTCCTTCGTCGGGTTCAGCCAGGACCGCGGACTCGCCCCGGACGGCCGGTGCAAGTCCTTCGCCGCGGCTGCCGACGGCACGACCTGGTCCGAGGGCGCCGGCATGGTCCTCGTGGAGCGGCTCTCCGACGCGCGGCGCCACGGCCACCCGGTACTCGCCGTCGTCCGCGGCTCGGCGATGAACTCCGACGGTGCCTCCAACGGCCTGACCGCGCCCAACGGGCCCTCCCAGCAGCGGGTCATCCAGCAGGCGCTGGCCGCCGGGCGGCTGACCCCCGCCGACGTGGACGCCGTGGAGGCGCACGGCACCGGGACCACCCTCGGCGACCCCATCGAGGCGCAGGCGCTCATCGCCGCCTACGGGCGCGAGCGGCCCGCCGACGAGCCGCTGTGGCTGGGCTCCTTCAAGTCGAACATCGGGCACGCGCAGGCGGCCGCCGGGATCGGCGGTGTCATCAAGATGGTGCTGGCGATGCGCCACGGCGTGCTGCCGCGCACCCTGCACGTGGACGCGCCGAGCCCGAACGTCGACTGGAGCGCGGGCAGCGTGCGGCTGCTGACGGAGCCGGTCGCCTGGCCGGAGCGGGGGCGGGCCAAGCGCGCGGGCGTGTCGTCGTTCGGGCTGAGCGGCACGAACGTCCACGTCATCGTGGAGGAGGCCCCGGTCGAGCAGGCCCCGCACTCGGGTGCCCCGGTCGAGCAGGCCCCGCAGGCAGGGGACCAGGCGGAGGCGGCTCCGGCGGTCGTGGCTCCGCCAGTGGGACGAGCCTCGGCGGGTGAGGCTCCGGCGCCCGGGACCGGCTGCCAGGCCGCCCCCGCCGCGGGGGACCGGGATTCCGCCGCTCCCCGGCCCGTTCCGGTTCCCGTCCTCGTGTCGGCCCGCCGCCCCGAGGCGCTCGCCGCGCAGGCGCTCCGCCTCGCCGACCACGTGGACGCCCACCCGGACCACGCCCTCACCGACACCGCCTGGTCCCTGGCCACCGCCCGGGCCGCACTGGAGCACCGCGCCGTGGTCGTCGCCGACAGCCGCGCCGAGCTGACCCGGTCCCTGCGCGCCTTGGCGGCCGACCCGGCGCTGCCGGCCCCCGGCACGGTCACCGGCGCCGCCCGCCCCGACGCCCTGACCGCCGTCCTCTTCACCGGCCAGGGCGCCCAGCGGCTCGGCATGTGCCGTGAACTGCACTCCGCGTACCCGGTGTTCGCCCGCGCCTTCGACGAGGTGCTCGCCGCCCTCGACGCCCACCTCGACACCCCGCTGCGCGACACTATGTGGGGCGAGGACAGTACGTCGCTCGACGCCACCGGCCGGGCGCAGCCCGCCCTGTTCGCCTGCGAGGTGGCCCTCTACCGGCTCGTGGAGTCCTGGGGCCTCCGGCCCGACTTCCTCGCCGGGCACTCCGTCGGCGAGCTGGCCGCAGCCCACGTCAGCGGCATCCTCACCCTCACCGACGCCGCCCGGCTCGTCGCCGCCCGGGGCCGCCTGATGCAGGCCCTGCCCGGGGGCGGCGCGATGGCCGCGCTCGAAGCCGCCGAGGAGGAGGTGGAACCGCTGCTCACCGCCGACACGGGCATCGCCGCCCTCAACGGCCCCCGCGCCGTGGTCGTTTCCGGTGCGGAGGAGGCGGTCACCGCGCTCGCCGGGCACTTCCGCGCCCTGGGCCGCAAGACCAAGCGGCTCGCCGTCTCGCACGCCTTCCACTCGCCGCTGATGGAGCCGATGCTCGACGCGTTCCGCGCCGTCGCGGAGAGCGTCCGCTACGGAACCCCGCGGATCCCGATCGTCTCGACCGTCACCGGGGAACTCCTCGGCGCCGACGAAGCGGCCCACGCCGACTACTGGGTCGGCCACGTACGCCGGACCGTGCGGTTCAGCGATGCGGTACGGCAGCTGGCCGCCAAGGGCGTCCACACCTTCCTCGAACTCGGCCCCGACGCCGCGCTCACCCCCCTCGGCCCCGACTGCCTCGCCGACACGGAAGCCGTCGCCGACGCCGACGCCGATGCGGACCGGCCGGTGTTCACCGCCGCCCTGCGGCGCGGCCGGAGCGAGGAGCGCGCCCTGGCCGAAGCCGTGGCCCTCGTCCACACGCGGGGCGTCCCCCTCGACTGGACGGCCTACTTCACGGCGACGGCGACCGGAGACCGCCCCCGGCGCGTGGAACTGCCCACCTACGCCTTCCAGCGCAAGAACTACTGGGCGCGGCCCGACCAGTCCCCGGCGGCCGCCCCCGGCACGCCCGACCCGGCGGAAGCCGGGTTCTGGGAGGCGGTCGAGCGCGCGGACACGGCGGAACTCGCCGAGCGGCTCGGCCTCGACGCCGACGCCCTCGCCCCCGTCCTGCCCGCCCTCACCACCTGGCGGGCCGGGCGCCGCGAGGCCGCCGCCGTCGACGCGCTGCGCTACCGCGTCAGCTGGACCCCCGTCCCCGACCCGGCGGGACCCGCCCCGCTCGACGGTGACTGGCTCATCGTCCACGCCCCCGGTCAGGCGCCGCTCGCCGCCGTCCTCGCCGACGCGCTCAGCGGCCGGGGAGCCCGGCCCGTCCTGCTCCCGGCCGGCGCGGGCGGCTCCGTACTCCCCGGGACGCTGCCCGCCGCGCCGGCCGGGGTGCTGAGCCTGCTCGCCCTGGACGACACCGAACACCCCGGGCACCCCGAGCTCTCCCGCGGCCTCGCCGACACCGTCGCCCTGCTCCAGGAGCTGGCCGCACGCGACTGCACCGCCCCCGTGTGGTGCCTCACCCGGGGCGCCGTCGCCACCGACGACGCCGACGCGGCCGCCCGGCCCGTCCGCCCCGCCCAGAGCGCCGTCTGGGGCCTGGGCGCGGCGCTCGCGCTGGAAACCCCCGCCACCTGGGGCGGCCTAGTCGACCTGCCCGCCGGGGCGGACCCCGACGGCGACGCCGCCGACCGGCTGGCCGGGCGGCTGGCCGGGCGGCTGTGCGACACCCTCGCCGGAGCCACCGGCGAGGACCAGGTCGCCCTGCGCCCCGAGGGCGCGTACGCCCACCGTCTGACCCGACCCACCCGGCCCGACCCGGCCGGGTCGTGGCGGCCGCGCGGCACCGTCCTGGTCACCGGCGGCACCGGCGGACTCGGCGCGCACGTCGCCCGGATGCTGGCCGCCGACGGCGCCGAGCACATCGTCCTCACCGGCCGGCGCGGTCCGCGGGCCCCCGGCGCCGCCGAACTCGTCGAGGAGCTGCGGCAGTCGGGCGTACTCGTGTCGGTCGAGGCGTGCGACGTCGCCGACCGCGACGCCGTACGCAGGCTGCTGGACGGCCTGACCGGCCTCACCGCCGTCGTCCACGCGGCCGGACTGGCCCAGCGCATCGCGCCGCTGGCCGAACTCACCCTCTCGGACCTCGCCGAGGTGGCCTCGGCCAAGGTGCTCGGCGCCCGCCACCTCGATGAACTCCTCGGAGACACCCCCCTCGACGCCTTCGTCCTCTTCTCCTCCGGCGCCGGCGTGTGGGGCAGCGCCGGGCAGTCCGCTTACGGCAGCGCCAACGCCTACCTCGACGGACTCGCCCACTCCCGCCGCGCCCGCGGCCTCGCCGCCACCTCGGTGGCCTGGGGCTCCTGGGACGGCGGCATGGTCGACGCCGAACTCGCGGCCGTGATGCGCCGCATCGGCGCTCCCGCGATGCGCCCGGACCACGCCGTCGGCGCGCTCCGCCGGATCCTCGCGGGCGGTGCCCCGCACGCAGTGGTCGCCGAGTTCGACTGGCAGCGCTTCGCCCCCACCTACGTACTGGCCCGCCCGCGGCCGCTGCTGAACGCCCTGCCCGAGGCGCTCGCCGCCCTCGACACGGACCCCTCGCCGGGCACCGGCGAAGGCACCGGAGGCCTCGCCGCCCGGCTGGCCGGGCTCACCCCGGCCGACCAGCTGAAGACGCTGCTCGACCTGGTACGCACCCACGTGGCGGCGCTGCTCGGCTACGACGACCCGGCCGACGTCGGCCCCGACCGCGGCTTCACCGACCTCGGCTTCGACTCCGTGGCGGCCGTGGACCTGCGCACCCGCCTGGTCGCCGCCACCGGCCGCCCCCTGCCGACCAGCATGGTCTACGACCACCCCAGCCCCGCGGCGCTCGCCGGCCATCTCCGCTCGGAGCTCTGCCAGGACGAGGACGACGGTGAACTGCCGGTGCTCGCCCAGCTGGACCGGCTCGAACAGGCCGCCGCGGGGCTGGCCGCCGACGAGATCGAGGCCGGCCGCATCACCGCCCGGCTCCAGAGCCTGCTGGCCCGCCTCACCGCGACGCTCGACGCCGCGGCCGGCGCCCAAGGCATCGGCGGGCAGCTCGAAACCGCCTCCGCCGACGACATCTTCGCCTTCATCGACAACGAACTCGGCCTCACCTGACCGGCGCGACCGCGCGCCAGCGCCCCGGTGCACCCGACCCCGGATCGACTCGACCTCTCGGCATGAACAAGGACTCGGTGGGACCCAGAATGTCCAATGACGACGCGAAGCTTCTCGACTACCTCAAGCGGGTCACGGCGGATCTGCACCAGACCCGCCGCCGCCTCCAGGAGGTCGAGAACCAGGACCACGAACCCATCGCCATCGTGGCGATGAGCTGCCGCTACCCGGGAGGCATCAGCACTCCCGACGACCTGTGGCGGCTCGTGGCCGAAGGCCGCGACGCCATCACCACCTTCCCCACCGACCGCGGCTGGGACCTCGACGGCCTGCGCGGCGGGGAAGCGGACGGTGCCGGCTCCGGCGGCAGCTACGTCAACGAAGGCGGCTTCGTCCAGGACGTCGCCGGCTTCGACGCCGGGTTCTTCGGGATCAGCCCCAACGAGGCGCTGACCATGGACCCCCAGCAGCGACTGCTGCTGGAAGTGTCCTGGGAGGCCGTCGAGCGGGCCGGCATCGACCCCGTCTCCCTGCGCGGCAAGCCGGTCGGCGTGTTCGCGGGCTCCGGGATCCAGGACTACGAGTACCTGATCGGCGCGGCGGGCGAAGTCGCCGAGGCGTACATGACCACCGCCAACGCGGCCGCCGTCATCTCCGGCCGCATCTCCTACGCCCTGGGCCTCGAAGGCCCCGCCGTCACCGTCGACACCGCCTGCTCCTCCTCACTCGTCTCCCTGCACCTCGCGGCCCAGGCGCTGCGGCAGCGCGAATGCTCCCTGGCCCTCGCCGGCGGCGTCATGGTGATGTCCACCCCGTCGCCCTTCATCGCGTTCAGCCGCCAGCGCGGGCTCGCCCCCGACGGCCGCTGCAAGGCCTTCGCCGAAGCCGCCGACGGCACCGGCTGGTCCGAGGGCGCGGGCATGCTCGTACTCGAACGGCTCTCCGACGCGCGCCGCAACGGCCACCCGGTCCTCGCCGTCGTCCGCGGCAGCGCGGTCAACCAGGACGGTGCCAGCAACGGCCTGACCGCCCCCAACGGCCGGGCGCAGCAGCGCGTCATCCGGCAGGCCCTCGCCAACGCGAAGCTGCCCGCCTCGCAGGTCGACGTCGTGGAAGGACACGGTACGGGCACCACCCTCGGCGACCCCATCGAGGCGCAGGCGCTGCTCGCCACCTACGGCCAGGACCGCCCCGAGGACCGGCCGCTGTGGCTGGGCTCCATCAAGTCGAACATCGGGCACGCCCAGGCCGCGGCCGGGGTCGGCAGCGTCATCAAGATGGTCATGGCCCTGCGCAACGGGGTGCTGCCGCAGACCTTGCACGTGGACGAGCCGTCCAGCCACGTCGACTGGTCCGCGGGCCGGGTCCGGCTGCTGTCCGAATCCCGGGAGTGGGAGCCCGCCGAGGACCGGCCGCGACGGGCCGGTGTCTCCGCCTTCGGCGTCAGCGGCACCAACGCGCACGTCATCCTCGAAGAGGCCCCCGCCGAGGCGCCGACCGAGGCGTCCGAGGGAGCGGCCGACGCCCCGGAGCCCGCCGCCGTACCGCTGCCCGCCGTGCTGCCCTGGCCGGTCTCCGGGCGGGACGCCGAAGCGCTCGCCGCGCAGGCGGACCGGCTCCACGCACACGTCACCGCCGGCCCGGACGCCGACGTCGCGGACCTCGGCTACTCCCTGGCCACGAGCCGGGCTGCCCTGGACCACCGCGCGGTCGTCCTCGCCGCCGACCACGACGGCGCCCTGGCCGGCCTCGCCGCACTGGCGCAGGACCAGCCGCACGCGAGCGTCGTGCGCGGCGCGGTCGCCAAGGGGGCGACGGCGTTCCTGTTCACGGGGCAGGGTGCGCAGCGGCTCGGAATGGGCCGTGGGCTGTACGAGGCGTTTCCGGTGTTTGCGGCGGCGTTCGACGCGGTGTGCGTGGAGGTGGACCGGCATCTGGGGCGGTCGTTGCGGGAGGTGGTGTGGGGTGCGGATGCGGAGGCGTTGAACGCGACGGAGGTGACGCAGCCTGCGCTGTTCGCGCTGGAAGTGGCCTTGTTCCGGCTGGTGGAGGCGTGGGGGGTCACTCCTGATGTCGTGGCTGGGCATTCGATCGGTGAGCTGGCTGCCGCGCATGTGGCGGGTGTGCTGTCGCTGGCGGATGCGGCGGAACTGGTTGTTGCGCGTGGTCGGTTGATGCAGGCGCTGCCCGCGGGGGGTGCGATGCTCGCGGTGCAGGCGACGGAGGAGGAGGTACTGCCGCTCCTGACGGAGGGTGTGGGAATCGCAGCCGTCAACGGTCCGGACTCGGTCGTCGTATCCGGTGCGGAGGCCGCCGTGCTGGCGGTGGGCGAGCACTTCACCGCCGCCGGACGCAAGACCAGCCGGCTCGCCGTCTCGCACGCCTTCCACTCGGCGTTGATGGATCCGATGCTGGACGAGTTCCGCGCCGTGGCCGAGCGGTTGGCATACGCGGAACCCGAGGTGGCGGCGGTCTCCACCGTGACCGGCGAGCGGGTCGGCGCACAGTGGCAATCTCCGGAGTACTGGGTCGGCCAGGTCCGCGAGCCCGTCCGGTTCACTGACGCGGTGGGCGCGCTGGAGCGGGAAGGCGTCGTCCGGTTCCTGGAGATCGGCCCGGACGGCATCCTGACCGGCCTCGCCCAGCAGACCGTGGACTCCGAGCGAGCCGTCCTCGTCCCCGCCCTGCGCAAGAACCGCCCCGAGCCCGAGGCCCTCATCGCCGCCGTGGCCCAGCTCCACACCTGCGGCGCGCCCGTCGACTGGGCGGCCTTCTACGCCGGCACCGGCGCGCGCCGCGTCGAGCTGCCCACGTACGCCTTCCGGCGCACCCGCTACTGGGTCGAGGGCACCAACACCCTCGGCGACCTCTCCGCCGCCGGACTGGCCGCCGCCCAGCACCCGCTGCTCGGCGCCGTCGTCTCCCTCGCCGACTCCGGGGGAGTGGTCCTCACCGGCCGGGTCTCCGTCTCGGCCCAGCCGTGGCTCGCCGACCACCTCGTGGGCGACGCGGTGGTGTTCCCCGGCACCGGCTACGTGGAACTGGCCGTGCGGGCGGGTGACCAGGTCGGCTGCGAGCTGCTCGAAGAGCTCATGCTGCAGGCGCCCCTCGTGCTGCCCGAGCGCGGCGCGGTCGCCCTCCAGGTCGAGGTCGGTCCGGCGGACGCCGCCGGGCGGCGCCCCGTCAGCGTCCACTCGCGCCGGGACGACCAGCCCGACCAGCCGTGGACCCTGCACGCCGCCGGCGTCCTCGCGGCCGGACCCGCCACCGCCGGACCCGCCGCCGACCCCTTCGGCCTGGCCGCCTGGCCGCCGGCCGGCTCCGCCCCCATCGAGACCGACGGGGTCTACGAGGCGCTGGCGGCGGCCGGTCTCCCCTACGGCCCGGCCTTCCGCGGCCTGACCGCCGCCTGGAGCGCCGGGACGGAGGTGTTCGCCGAGGTCGCCCTGCCCGAAGGGGCCCAACCCGACGCCGCCGCGTTCGGCCTGCACCCGGCGCTGCTGGACGCCTCCCTCCACGGCTCCGTCTTCACCGACCTGTACGCCGGGGCCGAGGGCCCCGTACTGCCGTTCGTCTGGACGGGCGTACGGCTGCACGCCTCCGGCGCCACCCGGCTGCGCGTCCGCATCACCCCCGACGGCGCGGGCGCCCTCGCGCTGTCCGTGGGCGACGAGACCGGCCGCCCCGTCCTGTCCGTGGACTCCCTCGTGCTGCGCGAGGTCTCGGCCCGGCAGCTCGCCGCCGCCCGCACCGTCGCCCACGAATCCCTCTTCGCCCTGGACTGGGCCGAACTGCCCGCCGTGACCGCCCCCGACGCCCCGGCCGACTGGGAGGCCCTGCCCGCCGACGCGCCCGTACCGCGGACCGTCGTCCTGCACTCCGTACCCGCCCGGGACCCGGACGGCGTGCGGGCCGCCACCGGCCGGGTGCTCGCCGCCCTGCAGAGCTGGCTCGGCGACGCGCGGCACGCCGACTCGCGCTTGGTCATCGCCACCCGGGGCGCCGTCGCCCTGCCCGGCGAGGACATCACCGACCTCGCCGGAGCGGCCGTCTGGGGTCTGGTGCGGTCGGCGCAGACGGAGAACCCCGACCGGTTCCTGCTGACCGACCTCGGCCAGGACGCGGATGCGGCCCTCGCCGTGGCCGCGGGCGAACCCCAGACCGCCGTACGCGGCACCACCGTCCACGGCGCCCGGCTGAGCCGCCTCGCCGACGACCCCGAGACGCGCCTGCGGCCCGACTTCGGCAACGGCACCGTCCTGGTGACCGGCGCCACCGGCGCGCTCGGCCGCCTCGTCGCCCGGCGGCTGGTCGAGGGGCACGGCGTACGGAGCCTCCTCCTGGTCTCCCGGCGCGGCGCGGACGCCCCCGGCGCGGCGGAACTGCGCGCCGAACTGGAGGCCCTCGGCGCCGTTGCCGCCCTCATCGCCTGCGACGCCGGAGACCGGGACGCCCTGGCCGGCGTCCTCGCGGCCGTCCCGGACGCCCACCCGCTCACCGGCGTGGTCCACCTCGCCGGAGTGCTCGACGACGCCCTCATCGGCTCGCTGACCCCGCAGAGCCTGGACACCGTACTGCGGGCCAAGGCGGACGCCGCCCTGCACCTGCACGAGCTGACCCGGGACCTGGACCTGTCGGCCTTCGTCCTGTTCTCCTCCGCGACCGGGGTCCTCGGCGTCCCCGGCCAGGGCAACTACGGCGCCGCCAACGCCCTGCTCGACGGCCTCGCCGCCCACCGCCGCGCCCACGGCCTGCCCGCCCTCTCGCTCGCCTGGGGGCTGTGGGCGAGCGGCATGTCCGGCGCGCTCACCGAAGCCGACCTCCAGCGGATGAGCCGCACCGGCATCGGCGCCCTCACCGCCGATTACGGCATGGACCTCTTCGAGCACGCGCTGACCGTCGACACCCCGCTGGTCCTGCCGATCCGGCTCGACGTACGGACCCTCGCGGCCGCCGGGGACGCCCTGCCGGCGCTGTTCCGCGGCCTGGTCCGGGTACGGCCGCGGCGCGGTGCGGTGACGGCCCCCGAGGCCGCCGGCTCGCTGCGCGGACGGCTGGCCGGACTGGACCGGGACGCGCGCGTCGCCGTCCTGCTCGACCTGGTCCGCGCCCAGGTGGCGGTCACCCTCGGCTACCCCGGTCCGCACGCGGTGGACGAGGGCCGCGCGTTCAGCGAGCTGGGCTTCGACTCGCTCACTGCCGTCGAGTTCCGCAACGCCGTCAGCGCCGCCACCGACGTACGCCTGCCCGCCACCCTGGCCTTCGACTACCCGAACCCGCGCGCCCTCGCCCGGCACCTGCTGGACGAACTCGACGGAGCCGACGGCCGGTCGGGCCCGGTCCCGGCCGCCGCGCTCCGGACCGCCGGCGCGCAGGACGACCCGATCGTGATCGTCGCCATGGCCTGCCGCTACCCCGGCGGCGTGGACACCCCCGAGGCACTCTGGCGGCTGGTCGCCGACGGCGTGGACGCCGTCTCCGGCTTCCCCGACAACCGGGGCTGGGACCTCGACCGGATCTACGACCCCACCGCCGAGCGCCCGCACACCAGCTACGCCCGCGAAGGCGGGTTCCTGCACCGGGCGGGCGAGTTCGACCCGGCGTTCTTCGGCATCAGCCCCAACGAGGCCGCCATCATGGACCCCCAGCAGTTCCTGCTGCTGGAGACGGCCTGGGAGGCCTTCGAGCGGGCCGGGATCGACCCGGAGACCCTGCGCGGCAGCATGACCGGCTGCTACGCCGGGATGATGTACCACGACTACGCCGCCAACAACAGCACTGGCGCCATCGCCTCGGGCCGCGTCTCGTACGTGTTCGGCCTGGAGGGTCCGGCGGTCACCGTGGACACGGCGTGCTCGTCGTCGCTGGTGGCCCTGCACATGGCGGCCCAGGCGCTGCGCTCCGGGGAGTGCTCCCTGGCGCTCGCGGGCGGGGTCGCCGTCATGGCCACGCCGGAGGTCTTCGTCGAGTTCAGCCGCCAGCGCGGCCTCGCCCCCGACGGCCGCTGCAAGTCGTTCGGCGCGGACGCCAACGGCACCGGCTGGGGCGAGGGTGTCGGCATGCTGCTGCTGGAGCGGCTGTCGGACGCGCGGCGCAACGGGCACCCGGTCCTCGCCACCGTCAAGGGCTCGGCGCTCAACCAGGACGGCGCGAGCAACGGGCTGACCGCCCCGAACGGGCCGGCGCAGCAGCGGGTGATCCGCCAGGCGCTGGCGAACGCCGGACTGACGGCGACCGAGGTCGACGCGGTCGAGGCGCACGGCACCGGCACGGTCCTCGGCGACCCCATCGAGGCGCAGGCGCTGCTCGCGACGTACGGGCAGGGGCGGCCGGAGGGCCGGCCGCTCTGGCTGGGCTCGATCAAGTCCAACATGGGACACACCCAGGCCGCGGCCGGTGTCGCAGGCATCATCAAGATGGTCATGGCGATGCGGCACGGAGTGCTGCCGCCCACCCTGCACGCGGAGGACCGGTCGGACCAGATCGACTGGTCGGCCGGTGACGTGGAGCTGCTCACCGAGGCCCGGGAATGGCAGGCCGCGGGTCGGCCGCGCCGGGCGGGCATCTCCTCGTTCGGCATCAGCGGCACCAACGCCCACGTCATCATGGAAGAGGTCGCCGACGCTCCGCCGTCGGCCACGACCACGCCCGGCGATGCGGAACTTCCCGCGCTGCCCTGGGCGTTGTCCGCGAAGTCCGCCCAGGCGCTGGCGGCCCAGGCGGAACGCCTGCTCGCCGTGGCCGACGCCCACCGTTCCGAGGACATCGGGTACACCCTGGCGACGGCGCGCAGCACGATGGACCACCGCGCGGTGGTCACGGGCGACGAGCAGAGCCGCCGCGCGGCGCTCTCCGCCCTCGCGACGGGGGAGGAGCACCCCGCCCTGGTGACGGGCCAGGCCCAGCTCGGCGGCCGGACGGCGTTCCTGTTCACGGGGCAGGGTGCGCAGCGGTTGGGGATGGGGCGTGGGCTGTACGAGGCGTTTCCGGTGTTTGCGGCGGCGTTCGACGCGGTGTGCGTGGAGGTCGACCGGCATCTGGGGCGGTCGTTGCGGGAGGTGGTGTGGGGTGCGGATGCGGAGGCGTTGAACGCGACGGAGGTGACGCAGCCTGCGCTGTTCGCGCTGGAGGTGGCGCTGTTCCGGCTGGTGGAAGCGTGGGGGGTCACTCCTGATGTCGTCGCCGGGCATTCGATCGGTGAGCTGGCTGCCGCGCATGTGGCGGGTGTGCTGTCGCTGGCGGATGCGGCGGAACTGGTCGTCGTACGTGGTCGGTTGATGCAGGCGCTGCCCGCGGGGGGCGCGATGCTCGCCGTGCAGGCGACGGAGGAGGAGGTACTGCCGTTCCTGACGGAGGGTGTGGGAATCGCAGCCGTCAACGGCCCGGATTCGGTGGTGGTGTCGGGTGCGGAGGCTGCCGTGCTGGCGGTGGGGGAGCACTTCACTGCTGCCGGTCGTAAGACGAGCCGGCTGGCTGTCTCGCACGCCTTCCACTCGGCGTTGATGGATCCGATGCTGGACGAGTTCCGTGCCGTGGCCGAGCGGTTGACGTATTCCGCTCCGCGCATTCCGGTGGTCTCCACCGTCACGGGCGTGCTGTCGGGGGCATGGCAGTCCCCGGAGTACTGGGTCGGCCAGGTCCGCGAGGCGGTGCGGTTCACCGATGCGGTGGCGGCGCTGGGCGAGCTGGGCGTGACCCGGTTCCTGGAGCTCGGTCCGGACGGCATCTTGACCGGCCTCGCTCAGCAGGCCGTGGACTCCGAATACGCCGTCCTCGTATCCGCCCTCCGCAAGAACCGCCCCGAGCCCGAGGCGCTCCTCACGGCGCTGGGCCGCCTGCACACGGCGGGTGGCACCGTCGACTGGCAGGCCTTCTACCGCGCGGCCGACGTGCGCCGCGTCGAGCTGCCCACGTACGCCTTCCAGCGCACCCGCTACTGGGTCGGCACGGAGGAGTACCTCGCCAACTCCTGGCTCGGTACGAGTGGCGGCAGCATGGCGACGGCCGGGCTGACCGATGCCGGCCACCCGCTGCTCGGCGCCGTCCTGCCGTCCCCCGACACGGACGTGGTCACGTTCACCGGCCGGCTGTCGGTGGGCACGCACGGCTGGATCGCCGACCACGACGTCCTCGGGTCCGTCCTGCTGCCGGGCACGGGCTTCGTGGAGCTCGCGATCCGCGGGGGTGACCAGGTGGGTTGCGGCGTGCTGGAGGAGCTCGCCCTCCAGGCCCCGCTCATTCTTCCCGAGCGGGGTGCCGTCACCGTTCAGATGGTCGTCGGCGCCGCCGACGCCACCGGGCGGCGGTCGGTCAGCGTCTACTCGCGCGCCGAGGAGCGGCCGGACCTGCCGTGGACCCTGCACGCCGACGGCGTCCTCGCCCCCGATGCCGCAGCCCCCGGCTTCGAGCTGGCGGCCTGGCCGCCGGCCGGTGCGGAGGTGCTGCCCCTCGACGGCGCCTACGAGGGCCTGCGCGAGCGGGGCTTCGGATACGGGCCCGTCTTCCAGGGTCTGACGGCGGCCTGGCGGCGGGGTGACGAGTTGTTCGCCGAGGTGGCGCTGCCCGAGCAGGCGCACGCGGAGGCCGCGGAGTTCGGGCTCCACCCGGCCCTGCTGGACGCCGCCATGCACGCCGCCCTCGTGAACGGGACCGGCGGCGACGAAACGGTCCTGCCCTTCGTGTGGCAGGACGTCACCCTGCACGCGGCCGGTGCCACCGCCGTACGGGTGCGGATCACCCAGCCTAGCCCGGAGAGCCTCTCGCTCCAGGTGGCCGACGCCACCGGCGCGCCCGTCGCCACGGTGGGCGCGGTCGTCGGACGGCCGGTCTCCCCGGCGCAGTTGGGCACGGACGACGCGGACTCCCTCTTCCACATCGCCTGGAACCCGCTGCCGGGGGCGGCGACCCCCGCCCCCGACTCGGGCACACGGTGGGAAGACCTGCCCGAGGAGGGGCCGGTCGGTGGAACCGTCGTCTTCGAGTGCCCCGCCACCGACGGCGACGTCCCGGCCGCCGTGCACGCCTTGACCCATCAGGTTCTGGGTGTGGTGCAGGGGTGGTTGGCGGATGTGCGGTTCGAGGGTGCGTCGTTGGTGGTGGTCACCCGGGGTGCGGTGGCTGTCGGGGACG
>NZ_JBVHQF010000022.1:0-31570 GCF_055567555.1 Streptomyces sp. NPDC026522 | reverse complement strand
CACACAGGCCCCGTTATGGATAAGATCTTGGACATGGCAGTACGAGGACGTCAGCAGCCGGGCCGAACGGGAGTGTTCCCCTCGGACAAGCCGTTGCGCGCCACCGTGATGCTCAAGCCCGGCGACTACGTACGCGGGTTGTACGAGGAGCTGGTGAACGACCTTGGGATCTCCGGGGCCGAAGTGCTCCGCGAAGCCCTTACCGAGCTGCACAAGAGGGAAGCCCGCCGCAAGGCGAGGCAGGCCCCGAGGGCGGCCCAGCACGCTGGTGAGGAGCTGCCCCAGACCGGATGACAACAACGTCCGGACGCGCAAAAGCCCTGACCCGAAAGTTCAGATCAGGGCACCGCTCGTTCGGCGGGACCACCTCAGTCACAAGCTGCCAGGCGCGGGTCTGAGAGTCCCTATCTCCACATGTAGGCCCATTTCAGGCGCCGGACGGAAGTCCGGGGCCGGGCCTTCGTATGTGCCCCTTATCTAGCTCCAGGAGCAATCGCATCGTAGCAAGAAGCTGCGGTGGTGGCCCAGTGCGCCCTCAGTCCGGTGTGTCCGGAAGGGAGGTCATCCACCCACCGCGTACCCAGTTCCTCCGGCTCCAGGCCGTTGAGGAAGCCCCCGCCCGGGGACCGCCCGTCCAGCCCGCTCAAGTCGTAGCTGGACGCGCTCCACCATGGCGGGTGGAGAAGGCGACATGCCGAGGGGAGACCGGTCCCCGTCCGAAGGGCCACGGAGACGTGGAGCCGGAGGAGCAGACAATGAAACCGGCCCGTGGCCCCTGCCAGGCGAGCAGGGGTAAACCCGGAGTAGCCCGCGGTTGAGATCGGTCCGCGTCACCAAGACCGACCCCGGCTTGCCACCGGGAGAGTAAGGCCGAGCCGCCCCCATACGTGACACCCGCTGATCGGGCACGCAGGGGCCGTGTAGACGCTAAACGGTGAAATGGAGCAGCAGCCAGACCGGCCTTGCCATGACGAGTGATCCCATGGCGAACAAGGTGGACCCCAGCCGGCGCCCGCGCAGAGCGGGCAGAGACACGACCTCTCAGCGCTGACTGCAAGTCCCGGTCCCAAGGCGAGCGTGCGAATACCCGTGGCCTGAGTGAAGCGACATACCGTGACGGGCGTACCGGAAACGAGTACCCCAGGTTGAAGCGAAACCCCCCTCTAGCAGAGATGGCAGAACCCCAACGGGAAGCTCTGTCATTTTTGCTAGGGGGGGCCGCTTCTCTCCACCCGCTCAGGGCACCCGGAGGGTGCGCGGGTGGAGCAAAGAGAACAGCCAAGCGCGAAGCGCTTGTCCTTCAACTACCGGGCCGAAGGCCCGAGAAGGAACGCGCGAAGCTCCTTATCCGCGCCTGAGAGGGCCGATCCGGCCCACCCCCACCGGGGGTGAGGTCGAGGACGAGAGAGAGCCGGATCGGCCCTCTCAGGGGTGTTCAGCCTGGCCGTAGGCCAGTCCTTTACGCCCGAACAGTCGTTCCCCTTATGGGCAGTTGAACGACAGACCTCACCCACCACCGGGCCCTCCCTCCCCTTTCCTAGAGCTGCCCGGGATTGGCATATGACGACAATGCAGGTTCCCGTGACAACCTAGGTTCACGACAGCTAGGGTTGTCGCATGGAGATGAAGGAACCGACCCAGGAAGAACGCGACCAGCTCCGTCAGGCCCTGCACAAGGCCCTGGAGAAGCTGGGGGACACGGTGTACGAGCGGCTGACCGCCGGACGCCCGGACGACGCGGAGGAAGTGCTGGACCTCACCCGTCCGGAGATCCCCCTGGCGAAGCTGATCGTCTGCAAGTACGCGGACGAGGAACTGGACGTGCTGGCCGAGCGGTTCGCCCGCGCGGCCGGAGCGGCCGGAGCCAACTACGCCGAGCTGGGCACCGCGTGGGGGATCTCCCGCCAGGCCGCCCGCAAGCGCTGGCCCGGAGCGGTGAGCGCGATCAACGAGCGCGCCAACAAGGAGCCCGTGCACTTCGAGGCGTTCGGCGGAGAGGCCAGGGTGTCCTTCCACCCGGAGGACGGGAGCTGGTGGTGGATCGCCACCGCTGCCAACCGGAAGGTGCGCGAGGCGCCCGAGAAGGCCGAGTACGACACGAGCGAGGAGGCCGCGGCCGCCGCCGGCGCCTTCCTCGCGGCCAACACCACGACCACCGAGGAGTCGACCCGATGACCCAGCCCGATCTGACCGCCCTGGCCCTGGCCCTGCGGAACCTGTTCGACACCTACCCCACCGACGCCGACGACGCCGAGCGCGCGACGCTCACCCTGGAGGCCGGCGGGCAGCAGCACGTCGTACGACTCCAGCCCGGCCAGGTCGAGTGGCTGACCCACCTCGTCCGCGACGAGGACGGCAGTTGCCGCAACGCCCACGCGGACGGGACCGGGGCCTGCGAGCACTGCCGGGGGCTGGGAGTCGTCGGCGGCCGCAAGCCTCGCACGTGGGTCGCCTGGCAGGTCGACGGAGGCGGCCCCGGGATGCCGTGCACCGACGCCGCCACCGCCAGGCTGTACGCCGAGCAGCAGTACCGCGACGGACTCCACAGCGAGGACCAGGACGCGGCCGTACTGGTGTGGACCGGCGACGAGGACATGCGCACGCTGGAGGACCAGGGCGAGGACACCGGATGGTGCGTCAGCCCGGAGACCATCCAGACGCCGCCGGACGTCTGGACGTGCACGTGGTGCGGTGAGGACAACGACAACGCGTTCGGCCGCTGCCCCGGCTGCAGCCACCCCCACCCCGCCGCCTCGTCCACCTGAGACCCGCCGGAATCGGCAACGGGCAACACCGCCAACCGACTACCGCCGCCCGCAGGCGGCATGGAGGCTGAACAGCATGGAGACCACACCGCAAGACCTCAGCACCCTGTACTGGGACGGACACGTCCAGAGCGTCATCACCTCGTACGGCGCCGGCCACCACGACGACCCGGGCGGCAACGCCGTGGTGGTCGACACCCGCCCCCTGCGCAACCCGCCCGAGGACCCCGAGGTCCGCGACCGGATGCTGCACAGCAACGGCCTGGACCCGGAGGTCCGCCGGTACGTCATGGCGACGCCGGGCGCGAAGGAGCTGGTGGCGCAGTCCGCCGAGAAGGTCCGCATTCTGTTGGAGCGCGACAACCTGAAGCAGTGGACCGGCGGTCCGCAGCAGTACCGCGTGGATGTCCACGTGGTCTGTGGTGGCGGCCGCCACCGTTCGGTGGCCGTAGCCGAGGAGATCGCGGTGCACCTGCGGGCGGCCGGGATCGGGTGCGAGGTCGAGCACCGGCACATCGAGCGGCCGATCCTGCAGAAGTGACGCGGCCGGGACCGTCGTAACCGGCCCCGGACGCGCACACCAGGACACCACATCGAGCAGGCCCCGCCCATCAGGGCGGGGCCTGTCCCGTGCTCAGGACCCGAACGCCTCCCGCCATCCGCTCCGTACCCCGCGGCCCACGGCCCGCCAGGACGACAGGAAGCAGCTGCACCCGTCACCCTCCCGCCGGGGGCAGCCGGCCGCGTGCCCGCGCACGCCGAGCCGGACGAGGGAGAAGGGGAGCACGACCAGCTCCGCGAGCAGGACGCACGGAGCGACGAGGAGGACCAGGACGTGAGAGCGCCAGCGGCGCGTGTTCGTGTTCATGGTCGGCAGTCTGGAACGGTTCCCCTGTGGACAGTTTCCGGCGAGCACGGCTGACGCCCCCTCAGAACGGCCCGTCGAGGGCCGGATAGGGTCTGTTCGATGTCACAGTTATGCCCATTACTGTGACAGTGCAGGTCAGCGCGTTGGAGGCGATCAGATGCGGCTCGCGGGGTACATCCGGGTGTCGACCGGCAGTCAGCTGGACGGGTTCGGGCTGGAGGACCAGGAGCGCATCGTGCGCCGATGGACCCGCGAGCACGGACACAAGCTGGCGAAGCTGTTCGTGGAGAAGGCGCAGTCCGGCACCATCGCCGGGGACGAGCGGCCAGAGCTGGCCGACGCCCTGTTGTGGGTCGAGGAGAAGAAGGTTCAGGGCATCGTGGCGCCGAACCTGGACCGCCTGGCCCGCGAGCTGGTGGTGCAGGAGGCAGCCCTGGCCCAGTGCTGGAAGCACGGCGGCCGCGCGTTCATGGCCGATCAGGGCGAGATCCTGCCCGACGACCCCGAGGACCCGATGCGCACCGCCATGCGCCAGATGATGGGCGTGTTCGCACAGTTGGACCGAGGCATGACCGTGGCCAAGCTCCGCCGCGGCCGCCGCATCAAGGGGGAGAAGGGCCAGTACGCGTACGGCGCCCCGCCGTACGGATGGGCCGCGCACAAGAAGGAGCTGACCGAGGAGGAGATGGAGCAGGCCGGACGAGCCCGCGCCCGCCAGCTCCGGGACGAGGACGAGCTGTCGTTGCGCGAGATCGCGGCCGCGCTGGAGGCCGAAGGGCTCCGCCCGAAGCGCGGGGAGCACTGGCACCCGGAGACCGTCCGCCGGATGCTCGCGAACACGACCGACCGGCCGCCGACCCTCCGCCGGCGCGAGCGCACCGCGTAGGGACGACGAAGGGCCCGGCCAAGCGGCCGGGCCCTTCTGCCTGTTCCTCGTCAGGAAGCCGGGGGCAGCGTCCGTTCCGCCAGCTGCCCGACCGCCGCCCGCCGGGCCGAGTCCCACCCGGGTTGGGGAGGAAGGCTCCGGAGCAGGCCGCGCAGCCGCTTCGCCTCCACCACGGTCACGCCGCCCAGTTCGAGGCGTCCGCGCGGAGCCGGAACCTTCGCGCCGTGCACGGCGACCACGGGCCGGACCGGGACGCCGAGGGCCCGAGCTGCCTGTTCCGCCTCCCAGACCACCGTCTGCAGGGCGCGGGTCTGGTCGTAGCGGCCGTACCGGAGGGTGCCGCCCTGCACCGTCAGCTGGGACTTGTCCGACGTCCAGTTCTTCGTGTCGACGTACAGGGCGCCAGCGGCCGTGAAGGCGAGGTGGTCGAGGTTCGCCCGACTCCCAGGAATCGCCCGATCGTGGAGCACCACGGCGTGGCCCCGGCGGACGAGCGGGGCCAGGAGCTTGGCCGTCCGCGCCTCCCCGGCGGCACCCACCGCCCAGCTGTTGTGGCCCCGGCGGTACAGCCGCCGTGCGCCGAGCCCGACCACGACCAGCGCGGCGACCAGGCCGAGTTGCCAGTTCGTCAGCGAGCCGGCCGCCGACCCGACCACCGCGGCGGCCGCCGCGAGTAAGGGCAGCAGCACCCGGGCCCGTCGATGCTGTGCTGCCCGCTCCGCTGTCCGTGCCGCCTCACCCATCCGGCCCGCGCTCGCCCCGGCTCCGCTTCGGTGCCCCGCTGTCGTCATCCCGCCGCCCCTCCCGTGTGGTTACTGCCTGTACCGGGACGGTAGCGCCCGGGGGTGACACGGCACAGGCGAAAGGACCGGCCACCGTCACATGGCACGCGTAGCCGCCTCTCGTTGCCGACTGCGGCCCGTCCGGGGTGCCAAAAGACGGCAACGGCGGGAGGGGGGAGGGGTGGCCCGGGTGCGGTGTGCCGTCGACTCCGCCGGAGTCGGGCCGGGCGCCGTACTCCCGCCGTCGCGGATGCGGGAGCGTGAGGAGACCGCACCACCGGCCGTGGTCGAGGGGGAGCAGCAGCTGCCGCGAGGTGGCCGAGCCCGTCGTGGGCGCTCCGCTCAGCGCGGCACCGTGGGCCCGACCCGTTCGGCGAACTGGGAGACTTGGGCAGGTGAGCACCACCCGCCGCCCGTTGGGCACCGGACCCCGGACCGCCGAGGAGCAGTCGCCAATTGGCGACCAGCGCGAACGCGGCCGGACAGCCGCAGAGCGGGCAGCCGTCGAGCCGCCCGCCCTGGCCGTCGAGAACGAGGTGGTGGAGGCGCGGCCGCCGGGCCGCCGCCCGTTGGGCACCGGGGGCGCCCGCTTCTAGTTTTGCTCCCTCATTTGAGGGCCGATTTATGGAACTTCCCCAGGTCAGATGGGGTAACAGTCGCCCGGACTGTTACCGCGATCCTGGGGGAAGTGCCCGACGCCGGCGGGCCGTTCGCTCCGGCCGAGCCGGGACGTCCGCACGGTCGACCCGTACCGAGGTGGGGCCCTCGTCCGGCTGGACGTCGAGCACCAGGCGCAGGCCGCCGCCGCGGTGCGTGAGCCGGGTCGGCTCACCGGCCTGCAGCGCGGTGCACGCCTGAAGAAGCGGCAGCAGGATCTCCACCACCCGCTCGCCCCGCTCGCGATCGTCCGTCATGACCCTGATCTGCACCATGAGGTGAACCCCCTTTTCAGTCGACCGAGGAGGCCCCGGGCGCGGCCATCTCGCGGAGGCGGTCGAGTACCGCCCGGACGTCGCCCAGGGCACGGTGGCCGCCGCCGAGCGCCTGCCAGCTGTAGTTGCCCCAGTAGTCCGACCAGTCGCCGTACCAGTCCGAGTACGACACCATCGCGTCCTCCAGCGTCATGCCGTCGAGCCAGGCCGCCGCCGACGCCGCCGGGTCCTCGTGGCCGGCCGCCCGGTAGTGGCGGGTCAGTTCCCAGCGCAACACCCCCTTGTCGTACGGGGCGTTCCAGATCAGGCACCGCCGCCCGTCGAGCGCGGCCGTGAGGCCGACGAGGATCTGCCCGAACGAGGGCGCCGTGGCCACCGCCTCGTCCGTGATGCCGTGGATCTCCGAGGCGTCCGCCGGGATCGGCCGCCCGGGGTTGACCAGGGTGTCCACCAGGACGTCCCCGGAGCCGGAGATGACCGCGAGTTCCACCACGCACGCTTCCGCGTCGAGCCCCGTCGTCTCCGTGTCGAGGACCACCAGGGCCTCGTCCGCGAGCGCGGCCGCCGCCCACTCCTGCAGTTCGAGCACCCGCCGGCGCCGGGCCTCCCGCTCAGCCTCCCGGGCCTCCACCGCCCGCTGTTCGGCTTCCGCCCGCTCCCGAGCGTCGCGTTCCTCGCACGGCGAGCACCACCGCGGCCGCCAGTACCCGTACGGGTTCGCCTCCCGCCAGCGGCGTACCGCCGCTTTGGTGGCCGTCTTCACCGAGCAGTCCCGCGCGGGGCAGGTGATGGAGTACAGCACCGCCTCAGCCTTCCGGGCCCGTTCCTCCGCGAGCTGGGCACGGCGACAGTCGCCGCACCGGTTGTGCGCGGCCGGGTACGGACGCTCGCGCACCGCCCCGCAGCCCCAGCACGTCCGGGCCCGCTCGCGCTGCCGGGCCAGCTGTGCCTTGTTCCAGCACTGTGAGCAGGGGCGGCCGTTCAACCGGTGCTCGCGCACCTTGCCGCACTCCGGGCAGGTCCGGGCCGCCTCCATGCGCTTCTTCACCGCCGAGGCCAGCGGCCGCATCTTCACCGCGGCCGCCGGGTCGTACAGCGGCACCTCCACGTCGTGCTTGCGCAGGTAGAGGTACGCGATGACGGGCTGACCGTCCGCCAGCTTCAGCCGGGCCTGGCCCAGTTGCGTCTGCGTTTGCAGGTAGGCCGGCGCCTGTCCCCACCGGTAGACGGGCAGCCCGTCCGTGAAGCCGTAGGGCTTCCCGCGCGGCACCCGATCCGGGTCCTGATCTGCGCTTTCACGACTGGCCGGGACCGTCCCCGCCGTGCGTGCCGTCGTTGCCGTGCTCACCCGTACCTCCCGAGGACAGTCCGCCGGAATTCCCGACGCTAGCATTTATAGACCCCATTCGGGCCGCTTTTCAAACTCCGCCATCCGAGGAAATCGAAAAGAGCGGAGGACGCTTAGAACTGTGCGCGCGAAGCCGGATTCTCTTAAAGGAGATCCTTTTAATTCACCGGCCGGGGCCGTCACTCGTTCGAGTGAGGGCCGTACGCGGCCAGGGCCTCCCGGATGATCCGGGCGGGCGGGTAGAGCAGGCGCGCGAGTTCGTCGCGCCGGGTCTTCTGTTCCTCTGTCAGCCGCAGCCCGGAGCCGACCAGGCCGAGTTCGTACAGCCGGGCCAGAGGTTTCTCCGAGACCCGCCACGAGGCAGTCCGCAGCTGCAGAACGAGGTCCGCCGGAAAGGCGTAGTTCCGCTGAACCAGCGTGATTCCGGTACTCGCCCCGGGCCAACGGCCGGACAGCGCGAGGCGGTCGAGGTCCGATTGCGTGAGCGGAGCCCACGGCCCCGCCAGGTCCTCGTCCGCCAGGCGCCGGCGGACCGCCTCACCCACGACGACCTCCAGCGCAGGCCAGTGCTCCGGCCGCATACGCGCCACCTGCACGCGAGCGTCGCGCGGCCGAATGCCGGACGCCACCAGCTCCCGCACGGTCTCCTTTTCCTCCAGTCGCCGCCGCTTATCGAGCAGCGCGAGCGCCCCCGCTTGTGACGCGGTGATCCAGGCAGTAACGCCGATTTTCTCCATACCGAGATTCTAAAGGAGATCCTTTCCGCGAACGCCCCGCGCCCGGAGTGCATTAAAAGGATCTCCTTTTGTCGAGCGCGCCCGCGCTTCGCCAAACGATCTTGCAAGGGCTGTCAGCCAGGAAGGCCCAGGTCGTCCAGGGACGCCCCGGCGGCCCATTGCTGCAGCTGGCGGCCGTCGAGCAGGTGGACCCCGCCCTGGCGGGAGGCCCAGAGCACATCGGCGCGGCTGTACGAGCCCCTGCTGACCACCACTCGAATCAGGTTGTCGACCCCCGGGCGGCCCGCCTCCCGCAGGGGAGCGGGACCGGCCGGCGCGTCCTCGTCCGCCGCCTCGTCCGCCGGGCGGAACCCGACGTCGAGTTGGCGGCCGCCGCGGTCGCGTGCGTACAGGCGGGGCCGTCCCTCGTCCGGCATCGCGATGACGTGCCAGCCGTCGCGGCAGAGCATCCGTTCGGCGGCCGCCGCCAGGCCGTGGTCATCGAGCACGGCGAGTTCGGTCGAGGTGTAGATGCCACCGCGCCGGCGGGCCGCCGCGCGACGCCACCGCACGCCCACCGCCGTGGCGGCCGCGAGCAGGACGACGCCCAGCACCAGGCCGCCGACGCCGAGGGCGCGGTGCAGCCAGACGAGCAGTACCAGCGGGGCCGCCACGGCGAAGGCCAGCCCGACGAACGCGGGGAGTACGTCGCGCAGTTCGGGGCCGTACCGGCCCTGTGCCCGCAGTTCCGCGACCGCGCGCTGTCTCTGCGAGCGACGCGACCCGGGCACGGGAGGTCGTCTCCACCACAGCTCCACCTGGGTCAACTCCCCATCACCGCCCGCCGTTCGTCCCTGCCCGTAGAGATACCCGCTCGCGGGAGTCTCCCGCCAACCGGGGCGGAGACCGGCCACGAACTGGCCGGACGAGATGTGGCGAACCGCTTGTGCCAAGTGTTGGGGAACCCCTACAGTTAAGGGTGTTGGGGAACCCCAACACTGACGAAGGGAATCGCCCGTGACGACCTCTCAGCACCGACCGCTCCCGCACCCGGCAGAGGAGCCGATGACCGCGAGCCGACCGGGCCAGGAGCCCCGCGAGGTCTCCGGCCGGACCGCGTACTGGCCGGACGGAGTGGGCACGTACACGCTCGCGTTCCACGGCAACAAGCAGTGGAGCATCGCGGACGAGGCGGACAGCGCCATCCTGGCCATGGACGCGATCCAGGCCGGGAACCCCAACCTCGGGGAGGAGTTCATCTACGCGAACCTGCGGGACATCCGGCGCCTGAAGCAGCGACTGACCGCCATCGAGGAGGAGCTGTTGCTGATGGCCCGCGAGCCCGACGACGCCGGGGACAAGGTGTCGTGGCGCGACCTGGGCGAAGGGCTGGGCCAGCACCACACCACGGTGAAGGAGCGGCACGACCGCATCGCGGCGGGCGGCACCCACAGCTTCCGCCGCTGGCTCACCGAGAACACCCCCCGCTCCGACCTCTACCCGACCAACTGAAGGGCGACCACCACCGTGAGCACCGACGCGTACAAGGACTTCCAGGCCCTCCAGGTCCGGCGACCCGACGACCTCCCGCCGGCCACTCCCTTGACCTGGCAGGCGGAGAAGCACTCCCAGCACGCCGAGCGACTGTCGAACCGCCGCCTGCCCGCTGACTTCCCGTACGAGGTCGAGCGCGGCACCGCGGGTGACGCGCTCGCGCAGCTGGCACTGGGGGAGGCCATCCGGCGCACCGCCCTGAACTACCGGCCCAGCACCCTGCACGAGGCCCTGGAACTGGGGGCGACCTGGCAGGAGGTGGCGGCCGCGCTGGACTGCACCCCGGACGAGGCGCGCGACGTGCTCCGGTCGTACGCGGACGGACAGCGCCGCCTGTACGAGGGCGACGAGCGCGAGGGGCGGAAGCCGATCGGGTTCACCGCCGAGCGGCACCGGGCCGCGCTCGCGCTCACCGAGCTGGCCGACGACGAGTCGGCGGCCGCCGAGGAGGACCGGTGATCCGAGACGCCGTGACGTGCGACCGCGACGGGTGCGTCGCGTTGTTCCTGGAACCCGTGGACGACCCGTACGCGCTGGACACCGACGAGTTCGAGGACGTCATGAAGCGCGCCGGGTGGACCTACGGCGACGACGGGCACCGGTGCCCCGGGTGCGTCCGGGGCACCGGTCCGGTGCTGGAACTGGGGGAGTGCCCGCGCTGCACCGGGACGACGGTTGACCTTCCGGCGGGGGCGACGTGCCACTACTGCGGGCACGTCGAGCCGCACCCGAAGGAGGAGTGGTGATCCTGCGAGCCATCCGCCGGCGGCGCGAACGCCTGGCCGCCGAACAGCAGGCCCGGCACTTCCAGGCTCAGGTGCAGCAGGCCACGGACATGGCCATCACCGCGGCGGTGCGGGCCCGCCTCTCCGAACCCGTGACAGACATCCACATCACCTGGCCATTACGGGTCACGGTGGGCGACGTCCTCACGGCCGCGCGGGAGCACTTCGCCCTGGAGGTCACCGAGGCCGACGCCGCCGCGATGCTCCGGCACCGCCTGGAATGGCGGGGGCACGCGGGATGGGGCGACCTCGTGACCGACGCCTACGAGTACGACGACTGACCGACCCTCAGCACCCCGACCGGCCGCCGCTGGAACGCGAGTTCCAACGGCGGCCGTTGCCGTTCCAGTCCGCTCGAACCCCTCCCGCCTTATAGCGTGTTCACGCTACGATCTGAGACATGCCGACTCAAGAGGGAACCCGGATCACGACCGCGCTGGAAGCGACTTGGGCCGCGTTCCAGAAGCACCACCCCGACCTTCCAGACGTCGTGATGATCACCGGCACGGGTACGCAGGGGCGGAACAAGAAGCGGCCGTCCTGGGGACACCACACAGCGGACCGGTGGCTGGACGCGGCGGCCGGCGGCCGCCGGGCGGAGCTGTTCATCTCCGGCGAGGCCATCGCCGTGGGCGGGCAGATGGTGGTGGAGACCGCGCTGCACGAGGCCGCGCACGCGCTCGCGGCCGCCCGGGGCATCCGGGACACCTCGTGTGCGGGCCGCTGGCACAACCGCAAGTTCGCAGCCCTGGCCGAGGAGCTGGGGCTGGAGCCGCCGAAGCGGGCGGAGAAGGTCATCGGCTTCTCGGAGGCCCTGATCACCGCCGCCACGGTCAGCCGGTACGCGTCCGTCATCAGGAAGTTGGACGCCGCCGCCCTGGCCCGGATCGAGGCCCCCGACGAGGACAAGGACCAGGAGCAGGACGAGGACGGGAAGAAGGAGGGCCCGCGCGGCGGGAAGGGCCGGGCGGGTAAGCGCCTGGCCGTGGCGTGCGAGTGCGACCCGCCCCGCCGGATGCAGGTCACCCCCAAGCTGTTGGAGGGCGGGGCGATCCTGTGCGGGGAGTGCCGAGAGCCGTTCGAGGCCGAGGAGTCCGCCGACGACGCCGAGCCGGACGAGGCCGCCGCATGAGCGAGCCGACCCCCGCGGTTCCCTGGGACCGCCTGGCCGCCGACCCGGCGACCGCCGCCCGGTACGAGGCGAAGGTGTACCGCGGCCCCGGCCCGACGCCGTGCCACTGGTGGCTCGGGGCCATCAGCGACTCCGGGCACGGGAAGCTCCGGGCGGGCAGCCGCCCGGCGGGCACCTCCCGCGTGGTGTCGGCCCACGTGCTCGGGTTCGTCATCTGCCACGGCGCGGCCGCACTGCGGAACGGCGCCGTGGTCCGGCACACCTGCGACGAGAGCAGCTGTCAGAACCCGGACCACTGGCTGGCGGGGGAGCGGCTGCAGAACATCGTGGACTACGCGGCCCGCCGGGGGCTCACCGGTCACGCGCTCGCGGACGTGCGGGGCGCGGCGGGGCGGGCGGTCGCCGTACGGGACGCGATCCTGGCCGCCGAGCCGGGCGCGGAGCCCGCCGCCATCGCGGCCGCGCTCGCGGCCGGCCACCCCTCGGGGGAGCACCAGGACACCCTCTGGTGAAGGCTGTTTCATAGCATGGACATGCTGTAGCAGGTCGAGGCGCACCGGTTCCGCTTCGTCCCGCCGGGCGGTCGAGGCCGACGCCAGTTCGGAGCGTGTCCACGCTATGGCGTACGGGGTGGACCGGCCCGCCGTAGCGGTTGCCGTACAGGCCGCCGCCGTGGGCGGTTCACAGCGTGGACACGCTACGGCGTACGGGCGGCCGGGGGCCGGTTTCGTGGCCCGTGCGAGGGCCCGCCGGGCGTGCGGTTCACAGCATGTCCACGCTAGACCGTCCGCCGTTCGCGGCCGCCGGCCACCCGGGCGACGCCGCCGCCGAAAAACACGCTTGGTAACAGTCGAGGCCCGCCCCCAGTCCGGGGTCGGGCCTCATGTCGTCTGTGGCGCAGCCTACCGGGCGCCTACCGGTCGCGGTCAACACTTGCGAGAGGGGCACCCTCTCGCGCTCTCCCGATCCCTGGCTGATGTCTCCCTGTGTCCTTCCCTCGTCTCCCCTTGCTGTCCTCTCTTGCTTGCCCTTGTCGATCTCCTCTCCCATCTGCCTACTTGCCCTCTCCACCCCCTTCTCTTCCCGGATCTTGAAACCTGAGCTACCTACTAACTTCAACACACCCTTGCATTACCATCCGATGGCCCGTACCGTGATCACATGACCGCTACTGTGAGCCCGGGATCAGACCCGGGATACCTCATGAACGCGGTCGGTCGCGGCGGTGAGCACTACTACCTGAAGTCCATCGAGCAGGCCGGAGAGCCGGCCGGGATCTGGCTCGGGAGCGCCGCAAATGATCTTGGTCTGACTGGTGAAGTCGACCATGAGCTGATGAGCGACATGTACTCGAAGTTCACGCACCCGGGCCTCCACGCGGAGGTCCGGGCGTCACTCTCTGCGATCACGGCCGAGCCCGGATCGGACGAGTACAACGCCCAGGTGGCAGCCATCTACGACGAGGCGCGGGTGGGCCGGAAGCCGTACGACTACACCAAGTCGACGGAGGAGAAGGTGGCCGCCGCGGTGGAGAAGCTGGGGCCGGATTCGACGCCCGAGCAGCGCCGCGCGGCGGAGCTGAAGGTGCGGCAGAACGCCCCCTCCAGCCGCTCGTACTACGACGTCACGTTCTCCGCGCCGAAGTCGTACAGCTTGCTGCACGCCGGGTTCCAGATCGAGGCCGCGCGGCTCCGCGAGGCCGGGGACCTGGAGGGCGCGGCGGCCGCCGCCGAGAAGGCCGATCAGGTCTGGGAGTGCCTGATGGAGGGCGTCCAGGCCGGGCTGGAATTCCTGGAGGAAGAGGCCGGGTACGCCCGCGACGGACGCCACGGTGCGAAGGACCCGGACGGGGCCCCGATGGGCCGCCAGGTCGACGCGCACGCGTGGACGATCGCTTCGTTCCGGCAGCACACCAGCCGTGATTCCGACCCGCAGCTGCACATCCACAACGCGATCTGGAATCGCGTGGAATCCTCGTCCGTCGACCCCGTGACCGGCGAAGTCATGTCGAAGTGGCTCACCATCGACGGACAGGAGATCTACCGGCACACCAAGGCCGCCGGGCACATCTTCGAGAAGGTGTCGGACGAGGCCCTGTACCGCAAGATGGGCTTTCGCGTGGCCACCCGCCCGGACGGCATGGCCCGCGAGATCGTCGGCATCTCCGAGGAGAAGCGCGACAAGTACAGCTCTCGCCGGCGGACCATCACCAAGGGCACCGCCGAGCTGGCCAAGGCGTACGAGGAGCGGACCGGCCGCGCGCCGGGCGCCCACGAGCTGGCCCGCATGGCGCAGTGGGTCAACCTGACCGAGCGGAAGAACAAGGTGGAAGCCGTCCCGCGCGAGCAGCTGCTGGAGCGCTGGGAGGCCGACATGGTGGCCGACACCCGCGAGTCGCTGGCCGACATTCCAGCGCAGGTGGAACGCGCGACCGGCGAACTGGAACGCGACGGACGTACGCTGGAATCGGGCCTGGAATTCGACCCGACGAAGGTCGTGCAGCAGGCCATCGAGAACGCCCAGGACCAGAAGTCGACGTGGCGTCGAGGCGACCTGATCGTGGAGATCACCAAGGAACTTCCGGACTGTCTCGGAGGGCTGGAACGCCACCAGGTGACCGCCCTCGTCAACGAGCTGGCCGACGCCGCGCTGCAGCCCGGAGCCGACACGGCCGTGGTCCGGCTGACCGCCCGCAACCTCGTCCCGCTCCCCCCGGAGCTGTGCCGCGAGGACGGGCTGTCGGTCTACGCCCGCCACGGCGCCCGCCGGTACGCCACGGAGGCCCACCTGGAGCGGGAGGGCCGCATCATCGCCAAGGCCACCGAGCTGGGAGCCCCCGCCGTGGGCCGCGAGGCGATCGAGGAGGCCGTGGCCGGCGCCGGGCTGAACGAGGGACAGGGGAAGGCGTTCCGCTCCATCCTGGCCAGCGGCCGCCGCATGGAGGTCGTGGCCGCCCCCGCTGGAACTGGAAAGAGCCGCCTGGCGGGCGCGATCCACGACGTCTGGACGCAGGAAGTCGGCCCCGTGATCGGCCTCACCGTCAGCCAGCGCGCCGCCCGCGTGCTGTCCGACGAGGGCGTGGAGAACGCCGCGAACATCGCGAAGTTCCTGGACACCAACCGCCGGTTGGAATCAGGCACCGCGGTGTCGGACGAGGACCGGAACGCCTGCCAGCTCCGGCCGGGCCAGCTGATCCTGGTGGACGAGGCGTCCATGGCCGAGACGGGCCAGCTGGACGAGATCCGCCGGTACGCCGACCTGGCCGGGGCGAAGGTGCTGTACGTGGGCGATAACGCCCAGCTCAGCAGCGTGGGCAGCGGCGGGGTGTTCTCCCAGCTGACCGAGGATCTGCCGAACGTCCACCGCCTGGACGAGGTGATGCGCTTCAACTCCGAGTGGGAGAAGGAGGCGTCCCTGAAGCTCCGCAAGGGCGAGGTGGACGTGCTCGCGGAGTACGAGACCCGCGGCCGTCTGCGCGCTGGAACGCGCGAGGAGATGGTGGAAGCCTCGTACCAGTCGTGGCTGGTCGACCACACGGGCGGGAAGGACGCGGTACTCATCGCGCCGACCACGGCCCAGGCCGACGAGCTGGCCGCCCGCGCCCGCGCCGACCTCGTTCGGCTCGGGGAGGTCGAGGCGGACGGCATCGAGCTGGACGGGCGCGGCCTCACGGTCGGCAAGGGCGACATGATCCAGCTCCGGGACAACAACCGCCGTCTGACCAGCACGTCCGGCGACCGCTTCGCCACCAACCGCGATGTGGTCAAGGTGCTGGGCATCGCGGAGGACGGCTCCGTGACCGCCGCCTACGACGACGGGGACACCGTGACCCTGCCGTCCTCGTACGTCCAGAAGCACGTGGACCTGGCGTACGCGGGCACGATCCATTCCACCCAGGGCCGGACCGTTGGAACGGCCCACTCCTACTGGGACGGCTCCGGTTCGCGGGAGGCGTTCTACGTCGCGATGACTCGCGGCCGCGAGCGGAACACCGCGTACATGTCCACGGACATGCCGGGCGTGCCCGAGGAGCAGCGGCCCGAGCCGATGACCCTCTTCAAGCAGACGCTGGAGAATTCCAGCGTCGAGAAGTCCGCGACGCAGGTGCAGCGCGAGGAGCTGGAATGGTCCAGCTCCCTGGCGAAGCACTCGTACGAGCTGGAAGACCTGTCGACCAAGGACGCGGAGAAGAAGTTCGGACGGGTCCTGTTCGAGAAGCTGGGCGACAAGTTCTCGAAGGTCCGCGACAGCGAGGCGTACGGCTCCCTCATCCGTCTGGGCCGCAGCGCCGAGGCCGCCGGCCACGACGCCATGAAGATGATGGAGACCATCACCGGAAACGGCCGCGGCCTGGACGACGCCAAGGACTTGGCGAAGGTGCTGCACTGGCGGGCGGAGCGGGAGCTGGAGGCCGCCGACCGGCGTCAGGTCCAGGCGGACGAGGCCCGGGTGCGCGAGGCCGTCGAGACCCAGGAACGCACGGTCAACGACCTGATGGCCGAGCTGTCCGTGGCGCCCGTCGCCCACGTGGACCGGGCGATCAGCGAGGAGGCGCAGGCCGAGGCGATGCGGCAGGCCGAGGCCATGTCGCAGGCTCCGGTCCTGGCCTGGAACGGCAGTCAGGAGGACGCCCTGGCCGCGCAGCAGGCGGTCATCGGGGCGCAGGTCATCGACCCCATGGAGACCCAGCGGGCAGCCGAGGCGGCCGCGTTCGAGCAGGCGCGACAGCAGGAGGCGATGAACCAGGCCATGGCCATGTCGCTGGGCGCCGAGGTGCTGCACGGTGCTCAGGAGTCGCAGGAGCGGGCCCGCATCGTGGAGGAGCGCCAGGCGGCCGCCGAGGAGCGCGCCGACTGGCGGAACCGGGCCGCCGAGATCGAGGGCCCGGAAGGCGAGTACGCCCGGGGCGTCGCGGAGCTGGCCGAGCAGAAGCGCCTGGAACTGGGACAGCAGCTGTTGGAACAGGCCGAGGCCGGCGAGCTGCCGCAGTGGGCGCAGAAGCTGGGACCGGTCCCCGAGGACCCGACCTGGCGGGAGCGCTGGGTCGAGCGGGCCGGGTCGGTCGCCGCGTACCGTGAGGCGCACCAGCACGAGAACGAGCGCGACGCGATCGGCCAGCGGCCGGGCCGCGGTGCGGTCGACGTCCGCCAGGACTGGGACCGCGCGTACCGCGCGCTGGGCGAGCCCGAGGACCGGATGGAGCTGGTCGGAGCGTCGGACGCCACGCTGCGGCGCATGGTCGAGCGGTACGACCGCGAGACCGAGTGGGCGCCGCCGCACGTCGCCGGGCAGCTCCGCGAGGTCAGCGAGTCCCTGTCGGATGCCGAGCGCGAGTCGGTCCAGACGTACATCAAGGCGATGGAGGCCGAGACGCCCGAGCAGGCGCAGGAGCTGCAGGAGGCCGTCGAGGGGTACGAGGCCCTGACCGCTTCGCTTGCCGAGGACCGCGAGAAGCTGGAAAAGGTGCACGAGGCACGGCAGGCGTGGCACGAGCACACCGAGCCGACGCGCGAGCAGGCGCAGGAGGCACAGCGCCAGCTGGAACTCCGGGCGCCCGAGCCGGAGCCCGTGGAACTGCCGGAGGACGTGCAGCCGGCCGCCGTGGAACCGGAGCTGGAACAGGAGCGCCAGGCCGAGCGCGCCCGCGTGCAGCAGGAGCAGGAAGCCGAGCAGATGCGGCAGGCATACGAGGCCGAGGCCCTGCGCCAGTCGCGCGAGCGGGCCCACGAGACCGCGCCGAAGCTCACGGGCGAGGAGCTGCAGGAAGCCGTCCGGACTGCCGGGCGGGCAACGGAGATCCTGGCCGACCGCGAGCAGACGCAGCAGATGGAGGAGGCCGAGCGGACCCGCCGCGACGAACCCCAGGTCGTCCAGGCGCCCGAGCCGCCCGCGGCCGAACTCCGGCGGGGCCGCGAGGTCGAGATGTAGTCGGGGCACATCCCCGGCGAGGGGCGGACTGCCACCAGGCGGTCCGCCCCTTCTCCGTTGTCGGGTGCGGGTGAGGGAAGACGCGGGGCTCTGCCCCACACCCCGGCCACCCTGCGGAGGGGGTGGGGGGGCACGGCTCGGTGGGTGCGGGTTGTGGGTGGTGGAGATGGTGGTGGGTCGCGGTGCGGCCCCCTCGTCGGACGGCACCCAGAGGGCACCACACCGCCCGCCGGCCATCCAGGACGCCTACGGCGCCGCTTCGCGGTCGGGCAAGCCCGATCCTGGACAGCCGACGAACGGCGCGGTAGGGCTTCGCCTGCCGCCCAACGAGGGAACCACCCCGCTCAGCCCGGACGTACGGCGCGGCCGTGAGGGCGGAACCTCTGGCACCGTGTCAGTCCCCGCGGCTACCTTCGTTCCATGGCCAGCAGCAGCGAGCACGGCGGGCACGGCCCCCGGCGCCTCCATCAGTCGATCGGTGACGTACTGCGGACGCCCGAGCGGCCGCAGCCGGCGGCCGGGACGACTCCCCAGTGGCCTGGCCACGAGTACGGCCCGACGCCCGTTCCAGCGAAGGCACCCGGGACACCAGGTCTGCCGGAAGGGGTGCGCCGCACGCGGCAGGAACTGGAATCGGTCCGGGACGACGCCGCCCGCCAGTTCCACGCCGGCGACGACGCCCGGGTGCACGTCGAGGTCGAGGTGCGGCAGGCGAAGGCGGCCGCCCACGGAGTGTGGGCCACCGCGGCGTGGCTGTTGGGCGAGCTGCAGGCCGCCCCGATCAGCCAGGAGTGGTACGAGTACCCGTACACCAACCGCCAGGTGGGGCTGGAACGCACCCACGCCCGGGACCGGATCGAGGGCAACGACTGGCCCGACGTCGACCGGGACTATGCCGCCGGGGTCCAGTACACGGTGGGGTGGAGCTTCTGGCCGGACGAGGAACGCCCCGTGCCACCCGCAGGATGACGTACGGCACGCGAAGAGGCCCGGACCATCGGTC
Organism: Streptomyces sp. NPDC026522; assembly: GCF_055567555.1. Taxonomy (NCBI): domain Bacteria; kingdom Bacillati; phylum Actinomycetota; class Actinomycetes; order Kitasatosporales; family Streptomycetaceae; genus Streptomyces; species Streptomyces sp. NPDC026522. Next base: position 12,871 of record NZ_JBVHQF010000022.1, on the reverse strand, counting down.
CGGGCCTCTGTCGTTGGGCGGGGCGGATCAGCTGGGCACTTCGCCCGTCCGCAGCATGTGCAGGTACTGCCCAAGCTGCCTGTGGTCGTCGCTGATCTTCTTGTTCTCGAACGGGTCGTGCTTGTGGCCGTTGCCCCCGTCGCGGGAGAAGTCGTTCTTGCACTCCTCCAGGATGAACTTGCCCTGGCGCACGGCGTCGGGGAGCCAGCGGCCCAGCCACTCAGCGACCCGCAGCGGGGACGCTTCCTTGTCGAGGAAGGCCCAGTGGTGGCTCCACATCAGGCTGGTGAGGCTTTCCACCATGTCGGGGTGCTGCCACCAGCACGAGGAGTTCCGCTCCGTGTACCCCAGCATCTCCTTGTAGGAGCGGGGCCAGCGGACCCGGAACGTGCCTTCCACCCACTGCATGAGCACGTCCCAGGCGTTCGCCTGCTGCTGCGGGTTGAAGGTGCTCCAGTTCCAGACCGCCGGGGCATCGCTCTTGGGCTTGTCCGCCAGCTTCTTGACGACCAGGGACAGTTCCTGGATGCGGTCCCCGAGGTTCTGCCCCTCCAGCGTTTCGAGGCGGCCGTTCACCTCGTCCAGCTGCCGACCCAGTTCGCGGGTCCGCTCCCAGACAGCTTTCGTCTCCTTGGGCTGGTCGATCATCCGGTCTGCCCCCAAACGTTCTGCTCAGCGGCCGGCGCCTGCCCGGGGATCGTCCCCGGGTACGCGGCGGGCTGCTGCTGCGGGACCACCGGAGCCGTGGCGGGCATCTGCGGCGGGAGGACGGGCCCGGCGACCTGCACCCCCTTCTTCTTCAGCTTGGCCTCCAGCTTGGCCTGTGCCTTTGTCTGCTTCAGCAGTTCCTTGACGTCCTTCCGCTGCCACACCGGGGTGAACGCGTACCGGATCGGCGGCAGGTGTCGGTAGAACACCAGGCCCGTGCCTTCCTTCATCTGCCGGATGGCGTCCTGCGGCATGATCCGGACCCGTCGCACCGAGACGTTCCGGGACTTCTTGTCCTCGTCCGTGGCGGACGAGGAGGCCACTTCCTCGTCCTTCTCCCCGCAGAGGAGGGACAGTTCTTCCAGATCCTGCGGGATGGACAGGCCACCGAGGGCGATCCGGACGGAGTTGTTCATGATGGTCTGCGCTCCGTTGTGGCCCCACCGCTCCCTCAGCTGGGACGGGGACTGGACGCTGACCAGGAGCTGAATGTTCCGGCCGCCCGCGTCCGCCGACCACTTGTGCAGGGGAAGCGGGCAGATCACGGCCGCCTCGTCCAGGACGAACCGCACGTACGGGTCCACTCGGCCGCCGGGGCTGTTGTCCGCCTCCAGGTACGCCGCCTCGTAGATCTCGCCCACCAGGGCGGTGAACAGCGGGGCGACGCTGCCGTACTGCTGGTCACGGCCCATCAGGTACAGGGTGCCGCGCGAGCGGAGGAAGTCCGCCACGTCGAACTTCTGCTGGCCGGGCCGGGGGGACACGATGTCCATGACCTGGGGGAGCGACATGAACTCGAACGAGCGGATCAGCGTCAGGTACACGCTGTCCCTCGTCTTCTCCGGCGCGTTCCGCATCTGCGACAGGCCCCGGGCCCAGCCGGCGGGGACCAGCTCCGGGTAGTTCTCCAGGATCTCCAGGGGCTCACGCTCGGTCGAGTCGGTCACCCAGGCCCGGACGCGCGTCAGGTCGTAGCCCTTCAGGCCCGCCGCCATCAGGTAGCAGGACAGCACCATGAAGGAGTGGCCCTCCCAGAAGGAGGCGTTCTCCATGGCCTCCCCGCTGGCCGAGGCCGCGAGCAGGTACCCGGCGCGACGCAGGGCCACCACCGGGTCCTGGCAGCCCTCCACCAGGTTCCAGCGCAGGGTGTTCTCCACCCCGCTCACGCCCGCGTTGAAGACCCACACGGGCCGGTTGTGCTCGCGCCGCAGCTGGTGGGTGTGGTCGTAGAGGTCACCGCGGGTCGAGGTCACCACGCAGGCGCCCGCCGCGTCGATGATGGCGTTGCCGTACTGCGCGGACTTGCCGGTACGCGGCGGGGCGTACATCAGCACGATGTCCTCGCAGGCGACGAACAGCCCCTTCTTGTAGAGCAGATCCGTGCCGAGGTGCAGCCCGACCTCGTGAGGGCTGATGGAACGCCGCTTCGCCCCTTCCAGGGACGGGCGGAGGGTGTCCGCGCGTGCCCGGAGCCCTTCCTGGGACAGCCACTTCTTGAGTTCCTTCGGGTTGGCGAACCCGACCCGGGCCGCGTCCTTCCCGTTCGTGGTGGGACCGGATTTGCCCAGGTCCCACTTCTGCTTCAGGTGGAGGTACCCGAGGCCGCCGCCGGCCACGACCGTGAGGCCGAAACCGGGCCAGCCGCCGAGGGGCCAGTTCGAGCCCACGGTGTTGATGAGTTCGAGGGCCCCGCCCACGGACGGCTCCGGGAGACCGCCGTTCTCGGCACCGGCCGCGAGCGCCACGGCGGGCAGTCCGGCCGCCGCGTACGCGGTGCCCTGGCGGGACTTGCCGAGCGCGGAGGGCTTGTGAGCGTCGATGATGCGGTGCAGCCAGTGCGGCATCATCCCGCCCGGCAGGTCGGTGGTGGGGGGTGTGGGATTCTCTTCCTTGCGTGACACGAGCACTCTCCTCTGTCGCGAAGTCCCCGGGTTGGGCGGTACCAGCGCCTCCCGGGGGCGCCTAGTGTCCGGTGACCTCACGATCACCGTACGAGCCAGGACTGACATTCAGCCCCGGGTTTTCTCAGCTGTGCTTGTCGATGATGGGCTTCAGGTACTTCCGGGCCGTGCCCTCCGTGAACCCCGTCCCAGGGGAAAGAGACCTGGCCAGGGAGCTGGCGGACTGGTTCGGGTAGCGCTGTTCCGCAGGAAGCCGCAGGTAGCGGTACTCCAGCAGTTCCACGCCCGTCAGGTCCGGCTCAGGCTCCGGACCCTCGTCCGCGCCGTCCTCGTCCTCGTCCAGGCCCTCGTCCACGGCCTCGTCGACAACCTCCGGCACCGGCTCCGGCTCAGGCGCCGGAACAGGCTCGGCGTAGTCGCCAATTGGCGACTGGACCACCTCGTCCGGCTCCGGGGCGAACGGCTCCGGCTCCGGGGACTTCTGCAGCCAGTCGGCCCCGTCGATCCGGGCCTGCACCATCGCGGGCCGTCCGTCGTTGCGAGCCGCCCACGGGCCGTTCGCGGCCGCCAGCTGCCCCTGCGGCTCGTACCCGCCGCTGTACGCGGCCGCCGGGTCGGGCCCGAACGCCTCGTACGGCGCGGGGGCCGCTTGCTGCGGGACCGGTGCGGCGTACGGCTCCGGGTGGCCGGCGGCCGTCTCCTGCCGCTCCACCTCGTCCGCCTCGTCCTGGCCGTCGTGCTGGTCGGTGTCGACCTCCCCGCGCTCCAGCTCCCGTCCGGGGGTGGGGGCGGGCAGTTGCTCGCGCACGTCGCCGTCGACCGCCTTGTGGTCGAGGCGTTCCAGCTCCGCAGGCAGCGGGATGCCCGCGGCCGCCAGGCCCGCCGCCGCCGTCTCGAAGATGGGCACGCCGTACTTCGCCAGCCGGAGCGGCATCAGCGCCTCCACCGGGGCCTTACGACGCCAGCCACGGCCGAACCGGGCCTGCAGACGGGACTGGTAGATGAGCCGGGCCTGTTCCAGGCTCACGGCCTTCTCGTAGCTCCGGACCTCCCAGAGCTTCATCCGGCGCCACAGCCGGAAGGTGGGCACGGGCGAGAGCAGCCACCGGGTGATCCGGACGCCCTCCATGTGCTTGTCGGCGGTGATGTCCGCGATCCGGCCGACCGCGTGCCGCGCGGCTTCCACGGAGACGACGAACAGGACCGGGATCACCGCGTGCATCCCCACGCCGAGCGGGTCCGGCCAGGCCGCCGCCCCGTTGAAGGCGATCGTGGCGGCCGTCAGGAGCCACGCCGTCTGACGCAGGAGCGGGAACGGGATGCGGAGCCAGGTCAGCAGCAGGTCGAGGCCGAGGAGCACGATAATCCCCGCGTCGATCCCGATGGGGAACCAGTACGCGAAGGCGCCGAAGTCCTTTTCCGTGGCCAGCTTGCGCACCGCGTTGTAGGAGCCGGCGAAGCCGATGGAGGCGATGACGACCGCGCCGAGGGCAACGAGGCCGATCAACCAGAAGTGGACCCGGGTGAGTTCCGGAATGCCCTTCTTCTCTTCAGGCTCGGTGGCCGATCCCGGGGGATCAGCGGCCGTACCCTGGTGGTGACGCATGTAGGTCTCCAAATCTCAGCGTCCTGGGCCCTGGTGGTGTGTCCTCACCACCGGGGTTCCTTCTCTCAGCTCTCGTCCGTGGGCTTGGCGTAGCCCTTCCGGCTCAGCCACTCGTCGTACGCGGCCGCCACCTGTTCCTTCAAGCTCATTCCGGTGTCGAGCTTGCAGAGCGTGCCCCGGCGGTGCAGCTGAAGGTCTTCCGGCACTTCCACGTTGAGGGGTCGCATCCGAACGACTTCCTCCTTCTTGGGTCGGCCCCTGCGCTTGGGCTTGGGGTCTTCGGTCATGTGGTCGCCACCTCTCCGTGTACTGCGGGTGGAGGGATGATCCCACTGTGCGGCTATGGATCTATGAAAGCAGGTCCCTAGGTTCCTAGCAACTATTTTTCCTAGGTTCCTTGCAACCTAGGAAAAAAGGCCCTACGGTGGAACCAGAACGAACGAGAGGGCCGGGGTTCCCGCCCCGACCCTCTCCGCCCGGAACGGCGTTGACGCGCCTTCCGAGCTGGGACACCCCTATTCGCAGAGAGAGGGATCTCCGTGCAGAAGTCTGCCAGCTGGACCACCGGCATCTCCATCCCGGCCCCCGCGAGCCCCCCGCGCCTCGTGCTGGTCGGCAAGAAGGGCCCGGCGTTCAGCACCCCGTGCGCCGACTGCGACGGGTTCGACACCGTCGTCATCCGCCGCAACGGCGAGGCGTCCACCGTCCGCTGCACCTGCCAGCTGGCGGTGAGCGCATGAGCGCCACCGACGACGCCGTGAAGAAGGCCGAGGAGGCCCGCCGGAAGGCGGAGGCCGACCTCCGCCGTCACGGCCAGGCCATGGCCATCAAGGGCCGCAAGTGAGCGCCCGCCCGCCCCTGCCGGTTCGTCCGCAGCCGCACGAGCGCGACGGACGCCAGCCGCAGCAGCAGCCGGCGCGGCCGCACCCCGCCCGATAGGGCCCCGGCGGGCCGCCCCACCGTGGGCGGCCCGCCCTCCCCTTCTCGCCTTGATGGAGAGGCACACCCATGTCGCACTGCACCAACCCGACCGTGCTGGAACGGATCTCCGACGCCGACCTGCGGGCCGACAGCCGCGCGGAGTGGCTGGCCGGGGAGTACCGCGCCGGCGAGTACCCGACCGCCCACGTCCACTACGACCTGGCCGCCGCCGCGTTCGTCGTGGTCGCCCCGCAGGGGGGTGCGTCCGCGTGACCGTCGCCCGCGAACGCCTTATCGCCCTGGCCGCCCTCGTCTTCTCCGTGCTGGTCATGGCCACCTCCGTGGACTTCGGCCGCAACGCGATCGAGGCGGCCCTGTCCGGTCTGACCGCGTACGGCACCGTCGTGGTGCTGGCCGCGCTCGGTCTGTCCGTGGGGCTCCGGAAGATCTGGAAGGCCAGCAAGACCGTGCTGGCCGTCGCCGTCGTGATCGCCCTCGTCCTGTTCGGGATGGGCAAGGCCGTGGCCGAGGTGATGAGCTGATGCGCGCTCTCACCATCCGCCAGCCGTGGGCGGCCGCCATCACCTACGCGGACAAGCGCGTGGAGAACAGGGTGTGGCCGACCTCGTACCGCGGCCCCGTACTCATCCACGCGGGCAAGACCGTGGACCGCCGCCACGGCCCCATGGTCGCCGCCGTGGTGCGCGGGCTGCAGCTGGACCTGGGGGCCGTGCTCGCGGTCGCCCGGATCACCGACTGCCACCCGGACGACGGGGAGTGCACCCCGTGGTCGACCACCGGGAACTTCCACTTCGTCCTGGACGAGGTGACCGCCCTCCCGCTACCGATCCCGTGGGCGGGCGCACAGCAGCTGTGGACCCCGCCGGCCGTCCTCGTGGAGAAGGTGCGCGAGCAGCTGTCGAGCGAGACCGCCGCCCACGTCCTGCGTGAGGAGGCGGGCCCGTGCTGACCGTCTACGACGAGTTCGCCGGAGTCGGCGGCTCCAGCAAGGGCGCCACCGCAGTCAAGGACCGGGAGGGCAAGCCGCTCACGGAGCTCATCTTCGCGGCGAACCACAAGAAGGACGCCGTGGAGGATCACGCCCGCAACTTCCCCGAGGCCGACCACTTCGAGGGCGACGTGGCCCGCGCGAAGATCGAGACCTTTCCCCGGGCGGACATCTTCTGGGCGAGCCCGTCGTGCCCGCCGTGGAGCAACGCGCGGGGCAAGCGCCGGGACTTCGACAACTCCACCCAGGGCGTGCTGTTCGGGGAGAGCGAGCCGGACCCGGAGATCAAGCGGGCCCGCGCGCTCATGGAGGAGGTCCCGCGCTACCTGAACGCGATGATCCTGCGGGGCAAGCCCGTGCTGTGCGGAGTCGTGGAGAACGTCGTGGAGTGCCGCAAGTGGGACCAGTGGGGCCGCTGGCTCCGCGAGGTCCGGTGCGGGGGCCTGTACGAGGTCCGCGTGATCGCGGTCAACTCCATGCACGTCAAGGCCCGGGGGAGCCGCAGGGCTCCGCAGTCGAGGAACCGCCTGTTCGTCGCCTACTGGCTCAAGAGCTTGGGACGGACGCCGGACTGGAACAAGTGGCTGCGGCCCCGGGCGTACTGCCAGGTGTGCGACGCCACGGTGTCAGCCATGCAGGTGTTCAAGCGCCTGAACGTCGACATGGGCGCGTACGGGCGCAACGGCCAGTATTGGTACCGGTGCCCGAACGCGAAGTGCCGCAACGCGATCGTGGAGCCCGAGGTGATGCCCGCCTCTGCCGTCATCGACTGGTCGATTGAGGGCCGCCGGATCGCGGACCGGGACGAGCCCCTGGCCGACGCCACCATGGAGCGGATCGCCCGGGGCATCGCGAAGTTCGCGAAGCCGTTCACGGTGCCCGCCGGCGGGACCTGGCGGACCGAGCCCGTGTCGGTCGAGGAACCCATGCCGACCCGCACGACCCGCGAGACGGACGCCCTGGCCGTGCCGCCCTTGCTCATCCCGACCGAAGGCCGGGACGGGAAGGTGGCGACGTCGACCGAGGAGCCGATGCGGACCCAGACCGCCCGCAACGAGACCGGACTGGCCATCCCGCCGTTCCAGATCAGTCTCCGGGGCGGAGGGTCGAGGAAGACCGCGTACGGCGTGGACGAGCCCGTGGGCACGGTCAGCGCGAGCGGGAACCACCACGGCCTCGTCACCGGCCAGCGTCTCCTCATCCCGTACTACAGCACCGGCACGGCCCGCACGGTCGAGGAGCCCGTGGGCACCGTGACCACCCGCGACCGCTGGTCGCTCGCGGAGGTCGAGGAGAACGTCGACCTGGGCGACGTGCGGTTCAGGATGTTGGAGCCCCACGAGATCGGCGCCGCCATGGCGTTCCCGGACACGTACATCGTCACCGGCAGCAAGCGCGACAAGGTGCGGAAGTACGGGAACGCGGTCACGCCGCCCGTGGCCGAGGTCATCGTGTCCGCGCTGGTCGAGGCGGTCACCGGTGAGCCGCTGGAGGTGGCGTGGTGACCCGCCGCCAGGGCCTGCAGATGAAGGGCGGCGTGCAGCTGCCGATGTTCGCCGTCGAGGTCGAGCCGGAGCCCGCCACCGCGGCGGGCCCGGCCCGGCCGGCGGCCGCCGAGTGGGCCGAGGCCCACGGGCTGGAGCTGCAGACCGGCCCGCACGGGTCGGCAGTGCTCAGCCCATGCGGCACCTACCGGTACCGGCTGGACCGGATCTGGGACGAGGACACCGCGCCCATGGTGTGGGTGATGCTCAACCCGTCCACCGCCGACCACGCCGAGGACGACGCCACGATTCGCCGTTGCACGGCGTTCGCGAAGGCGGCCGGGCACGGCGGCATGGTCGTGGTGAACCTGTTCGCGCTCCGCTCGAAGGACCCGGGCCAGCTCCGGCAGCACCCCGACCCGATCGGACCGTTCAACGAGGCCGCGCTGATCGAGGCCACCGACGACGCCGTACGCGTCGCGGCCGCGTGGGGCGACGCCAGCCGCTCCGAGCGCGCCCGCCAGGCCCACGCCGTCACCGCCCTGTTGGTCGACCACGGCCACTCCCTGGAGTCCCTGGGAGTCACCGGCAAGGGCCACCCCCGACACCCGCTGTACGTGCGCGACGAGACCCATCTGACCCCGTACGACCCGCAGTCGCCAATTGGCGACCGCTCCGCCGAGCCGGAGGTGGACCGGTGAGCAAGGAGAACGAGGAGTTCAACCCCTGGCGATGGGACCGGGACAACGCCCGCAACGGGCAGGCCCGCCTCACCGTCGAGCAGAACGGCCACAAGGTCTCCCTGGACCACCGGGGCGTGTCGATCGACGGACAGCGGATCGTCCGGGACGACCCGTCCAAGGGCGACGCGCACGGCTTCCAGATCACCCCGTTCGGAACGGTCATGTACCGGGGCCAGGAGGTGGCCGCCATCGCGCCCTCTCCGGAAGGCACGGCCAACCCGGGCGAGGTGACCGTGTGGGGCAAGGACGGGCCGACGCTTCCCGAGCGCAGGCAGCGCGACCTGGCCGCACGGGAGCGCGAGGAGGGCGAGCGGCGCGAGCGGGACGACCGGTACCGCGCCGACCAGCAGCACCAGCAGGAGTTCACCCGAGGACAGGAGATGACGCTGTGAGCGACCAGAGCCCCGCGCCGTTCGATCCGGCGCTCTACCTGATCGAGCAGGCCCACCGGCAGCCCGTGCCCCCGACGTTCCGCCCCGGCCCGCAGCTGCCGCCGAAGCGTTCCGCCGGCCGTTGGCTGTGGGACCACTTCGGGCGCCTGGCCCCGGCCCTGGCGACCACGAGCATGTCCGCGCTCGCGTGGAGCTGGGGGCAGAACCTCCCGGACGGCTCCACCGCCCCGCTGTGGATCACGGGCAGCCTGGCCGCGCTCGCGGGGTGCGCGGGGTGCGTCGCCGCGTCGAAGCAGCACGGCGACAACGAGACCGTGCGCGTCTCGTTCGGCGGGGCCGCCGTGCTCGCGTTCGCCGGGGTGACCGCGTGGACGCCGGACTGGCAGCTGGCCACCCTGCTGTGGGCCGGGTGCACCGCCGCGGTGTACGCGTTCTGTGCACCGCTGTGGCGGGCCGACCGCCGCGAGACCCGCGCTCAGGAACACGAGCTGGTCATGGAGGAGACCAAGGGTCTCAACGAGGCCCGGGTGAAGGCGATCGAGACCGCCGGCGCCGTGGCGACGGCTCAGTGGGAGTACCACCAGGAGCAGGCGAAGGTGGCCGCGATCGTGGCGGCCGCCGACGCCCGCCAGCGCCGCGCGATCCAGCCCGGCCAGGAGCTGGACGTGCAGGCCCTGCTGAAGGCCGCGCAGGTGGCCGAGCTGAACTGACCGACCCGGCAACGACGAAGGGCCCCGCCGTCACGGCGGGGCCCTTCTGCTGTGCTCGCTCTACGAGCCGGAGGGGCCGGGAATCCCGTCCGCCCGCCGCTGCATCCGTACGGCGGCCGTACGGATGCGGGAGAGGTCCACGGCAGTCTCCGCACGGTGGAACGGCGCCGCGTCGAGCGCCAGCGCCTCGTTCAGCTGCCGCAACGCCTTCTCCGCCGTGTCGGCAGCGGTCCGGATGGTCTGGCCGACCTTCTCCGCCGTGTCGTCGTCGTCCTCCACCAGCTCCGCGTCCACCACCTCGTCCTCGTCCTCGTCGCGGTCGCCAATTGGCGACTGGTCGGAGGGGACGCCCAGTCCTTCCTGGTCACGCCGGGCCGCGATCACCGCGGCGGTGACCTTCTTCCCGCCGGACTCCAGCCGGAGGACTTCCACGAAGTGCCGGGCGCCCTCGTCGCCGTTGACCTTGACGACCGGGGCCAGCTCCCGGGCGTGCGACTCCACCACGGTGTCGAGCACAGCCGGACCCAGCGGGGCGAGTGCACGGTGGACTAGGGCCAGGTCAATGAGGCGGTACCCGTACGAGCGGTCCCAGCCCCACCGAGCCTTGACGTAGTGCCCGAACTTCTCGTGCCCCTCCAGCTCCCACAGTCCGGATTCGTTGATCTCGTCCAGGAGCTGGCCGACCTCTACGCGGTGCCGAGCCTGGAGCCGCCGGAGGCTCTGTTGGTACTGCCCCACGGACGCTTCAATGCGCGCCTCCAGGGCCTGCAGCCGCTCGCGGGGGCTCAGCTCCACCTCAGTGTCGGACGACGTCTGTGCGGGCAGCTGAGCGCCGCCGCCACGGGTTGCCAGGCCCGCAGTCAGGACGTCCCCGAAGCTGTCGCTGGCCTTGTCTGATGCCTTGCTCACCGCGCCACCACGTCCAGAACCTCCCGTGCCATCCGGTCCATCGGTGAACCGGACTTGACCTTGATCGGTTGCTTGAAGATATGCGCCGGGCCGTTCATCGCGCTGGAGAATTTGAACCGCGAGGCGAGCACCGGGTACTGGGCGGCCGTCAGCTTCTCCTCCAGCTTGTCCGCCGCGACGCCCTGGCCGACCATCGTCAGCATGACGTGCAGCTCCGGGTACGGGGCCCCCGTGTTCTTCAGTTGCTGGACGTAGCCCAGTACGGACGTCGCCCGATCCACTTCATTGGGTGTGGGCTGCAGGCACAGAATCACCTTGTCGACCGCGCTCATCACCGTCAGGTGCGGGCCGTCGTCGTGCTTCTCCCAGGCGGCCGTGTCGAGCAGGCACACGCCCTTCTCCGGACACAGGCGCTGTGCTTCCTGCCGGATGTGGTGCACCGCCGGCGCGGGGTAGACCGGGGCGCCGAGGTCGACCGCGTTCGCGTGCGTGTAGAGGGTGCCGTGCTCGCTCTTGCCTGGCACGTCGGTGTCGATCGCGACGCAGGGGACGCCGTACGACTTCCAGTGAGCCAGCAGGTAGGCGAGCAGAGTCGACTTGCCCGCGCCACCCTTTCCGATGAAGGCGACCCGGCGGCCCTGGGCAGGCAGCACCGGAATGGGGCGAGGTTTCGTCATGGCACCGGACGCTACCGCCCCACGCCGTGATCGAGAGGCCCGACCGGCGCACCGCAGGCAGCTTGTACGACCGAGGCGCCCGTTCAGCTCCGGGGGCAGTCGCCAATTGGCGACCGGGAGCAGGTGCGGGTGAGGGAAGACGCGGGGCTCTGCCCCACACCCCGGCCACCCTGCGGAGGGGGTGGGGGGGGGCACGGCTCGGTGGGTGCGGGTTGTGGGTGGTGGAGATGGTGGTGGGTCGCGGTGCGGCCCCCTCGTCGGACGGCACCCAGAGGGCACCACACCGCCCGCCGGCCATCCAGGACGCCTACGGCGCCGCTTCGCGGTCGGGCAAGCCCGATCCTGGACAGCCGACGAACGGCGCGGTAGGGCTTCGCCTGCCGCCCAACGAGGGAACCACCCCGCTCAGCCCGGACCGATGCCGCAGGCAGCACGCAGGGCGAGGAGCCGGTTACGGTGCTGCCCATGGGGATCAGCACGGGGGAACAGCCGGGATACGCACTACTCGTCGCGGCCGAGCCGCCCGTACGACACCCGCTCGCGGTCACCACGGCGTTGCCTCAGCTGGCCGCCGTCCCGCCGGCGCGTCTGGTCGGCACCTCGTACGCGAGCGTCGTACAGCTGGCCAACCCCGACGACCCAAACACGGTGTTGACGAACCTCCGCACCGCGGCCGCCGTCGAGGGCCCGCTACTCGTCTACGTCGCCGGGCACCTGGCCGTCGACCCGCGCCAGAACCTTCTCCACCTGGCCCTGGCCCGCACCACCGCCCGCACGATCCGGTACACCGCGCTCCCCTGGCACTGGATCGGTGCCGAGCTGCAGCGCCGCCCGCCGGGCACCACCACGGTGGTGGCCGACCTGGCGACCGACACGGACGTCTGGCAGGCCCTCGTCCACCAGGAGCAGTCCCTGGCCGGACCGTTCGCCCTGTACGGCGCCGTGCAGCTGCAGGACCGCCGCCACCGCCCCGGCCCCTCGTACACGAACGCGCTCGCGCACATCCTCCGCTCCGCGCCGACGAGGCCCAGCGCCGAGCAGCTGCACCACCAGGCCGCCCGCGCGGCCGCCGTCGACGCCGCCGCCACCCTGTGGTTGGGAGGACAGGCGGTCGAGCAGGCCGCCCCGCACCCCGACGTCGACGTGCCCGCACCGAGGACCGAGGCGACGTCGACCACCGCGGCCGCCGTCGAGGAGGACCCCCACCTGGCGATCCGGGACGCGAGCCGCGCCGGCCGCCACGGCGAAGCCGCCGCCATCGCCGCCTCGTACGAGCAGGCCGCACTCCGAGCGCACGGTGCGCAGTCTGTCGAGGTCGCCCACTGGATCGAGGTCCGCGCGTTCCTTGCGCAGCAGGAAGGAGCCCCGGACCGTGCCTGTCAGCTGTGGCTGCAGGCCGCCGTGGTCCGGCTGACCGCCGACCAGCCCGAGCACCACCCCGAGGTGGCCGAGGCCGTCGACCGCGCCCACGGCGCCTGGCACCACGTCAGCGACCCGTCCCAGATCCGGCAGTTGGGCATCGAGCTGTTGAGTCTCCGGACCCGTGTCCCCGGAAAGAGTGGTGCTCGCGCGGACGTACAGCGGCGACTCGCGCGCCTTCCCCGGGCCGTAAACCCCTGATATCTCGGGGTTTTCGGGCCCGCCCGCCACACGGGAAGTCGACAAGTGGCCTCCCGTGTCACGGGAAAACCACAAGACACGCGGGAAAGTGTGGAACACACAGGCCCCGTTATGGATAAGATCTTGGACATGGCAGTACGAGGACGTCAGCAGCCGGGCCGAACGGGAGTGTTCCCCTCGGACAAGCCGTT
>NZ_JBVHQF010000021.1:0-55267 GCF_055567555.1 Streptomyces sp. NPDC026522 | reverse complement strand
ATCAACACCAACCCCCGACTGCCATGGTCGTTCCTCGCCCATACCGGCCTGACCATCCACCCACCAAACCCACCGAACTTACGAAAAGATCAGTAGATAGGGCTTGAAGGCGTCGAGTCTGGACGGCTGGCCCTGCCACTGCCCGTGGAACAGGTCGGGACACGCTCCTGTTGACTCATCGCGGTGACGAGCGTGGAGGAGATGTGGGCCAAGACGGGGTCTGCAGCGATGAAGAGCGTTTCGACGCCGGCCAGTTCGTGGTTCATCCGGGCCATCGGCATCTCGTAGTCCAGGTCGTGAACACCGCGGATTCCGCGGATGACGACATCGATTCCTACGCGACGGCAGTACTCGACCAGCAGGCCGCCCGTGTGGGAGTCGACCGTTACGTTGCTCAGGTCAGTTGCTGCCGCGCGGAGCCGCTCCAGCCGTTCGGTGAGGGGGAAGCGGCCGGTCTTGTTCGGATTGAACATCACACAGACGACGACCTCGTCGAACAGGACGGCGGCGCGGCGGAGAACGTCCTGGTGCCCTTGAGTGACAGGGTCGAAGGATCCTGGGAAGAGGGCTCGCATGATCGGAAAGAATAACAAGCGGCCGACCCCGGTAGGGAAGTGCCAGGGCAACCGAACCACCGAGATCAACGTCGGCACAGCCAGGTCGCGCTGCTCCGCCACCACCGCCACAGCGCCGACGGCGACGGCAGCTGGCGCATACACCGCTCCGCTCCTCCTCACCTCGGCGACGGCGAACAGACCACCGGGCGCCACCTCACGCACGTCGCAGCATGTCGGCGCGGCCACCAGAGCATCACCATCGCATTCCTCGGACAGCTCCCCACAAGGGCCCGTCCGGCGGATACGGACTGGCGGGGTACGCCCGGCACGGCTGCGCTGTCGAGCTTCCAGGGCGCGCCCATGGCTGACCGGGGGCCCTGCCCCCTGAATCGAGTCACACGGTGCTGGGCGGAACCGGATCCTCGCCGCTTTCCCGCCGCGCTGCCCCGCTCCGCGCCGAGCGACCGGCTGATCGACGAGCTGGTGTCCCGCGCCCAGGCCGAGGGTCTGCAAGCTGATGGGCGAGGGCGGAGCGCTCCAGCAACTGACGAGCGGTTGCTGGAGTCTGCCTGGAGGGCGAGATCACCGACCACCTTGAACCGTCTTGGAGTGGTCACGTCTAAGTCAGGAGCGATGCGAGGGTGACGGCTGCCTGGTAGGACTCAGCAAGCGGAAGTCGGCTGTCGGCGTACTCGTGGGCTCCTCCGCGCTCGTGCTGCTTAGGCCCGGGGCTGCTCTCTGCACCCGCCACGAGAGCAGCTGGCTGGCCAGCTTGATGCGGTGCTGGTCTGGGCCACGTAGGGGAGCCGCCCGGGGCAGGGATTCCCAGCGCACCGATGTGCCCGGGATCGACCTCGCCGCAGACGACGAGGACGTCGGGGCCCAGGGCTTCCCGCCGGTCCCGTCGTCCCAGGCCGTGGCAGCGCCCCGCGACGTAGCATGGCAGGAGGGCGCCGCCGCGGACCGTAGGGCGACGGTCAGCAGGAGACCGGGCAACGAACACCGGCTGACCTGCGCCGGGCGTGCCGCCGGGTCGTGACCAGCGACGACAGGAAGACCCCATGACCGCCTCATACGAAACCATCGACACCAGCGTGGACGGCAACGTCCTGACCGCCATCTTCAACGCACCGCCGATGAACCTCATCGGTCCCGAGGTGGTGCGGGACATGGTCACGCTGCTCGATGACCTGTCGCAACCGGATGCCTCACGCGTGGTGATCTTCGAGAGTGCGGATGCCGAATACTTCTTCCCGCATGTCGACATGACGAAGGTCGCCCAGTACACCGCTGAGGCCGCGAAGGCCGGAGGCCCCGGTGATGCTTCCCTGGGAATGCTGTTCCGGAAGCTGAGCCGGCTTCCCGCCGTCACCATCGGCAAGCTGCGGGGCCGGGCGCGGGGAGCGGGCAGCGAGTTCCTCCTCGCCTGTGACATGCGCTTCGCCGCCCGGGAGAACGCCGTCCTCGGCCAACTGGAAGTGGCAGTCGGAGCTCCCCCCGGCGCGGGCGCGATCCAGCACCTCACTCGTCTGATGGGCCGCGGCCGGGCACTCGAGGCCGTACTGACGTCGTCGGACTTCGATGCGGACCTCGCCGAACGGTACGGATGGATCAACCGAGCCGTTCCTGACGCCGAACTGGACGACTTCGTGGCCCGCATGGCCGCGCGCATGGGCGGCTTCCCCCGCGATGCGTTGATCGCGGCCAAGTCGGCGATCAACGACATCAGCCTTCCGGCCCCTGCCGACGTACGCGCGGACGCAGCGCTGTTCCAGCAACTCGTCCGGAGTGAGACGGCGCAGCAACGCGTGGCCGAGTTGTTCGAGCAGGGCTTCCAGACCCGGGGTGCCACCGAACTGGACCTCGGAGACGCCTTGGGCACCATCGGCGGGTCGGCGGGCCGGTAATGCGTGCGCGGCGCGGTCCGGGGGCACGGTCTACCCTCATGCCGAGGTGCCGTGGGAGGGCCCCAGCTCCTACCCGGTGGATGACCCAGGAAAATTCGACGGGACCAAGCTGCGAGTGCAGATCAAGCAGTCCCGCGAAGGCACGGACCCGGCCACGACCGAACGGCACTTCACACTCGACGACCGGCTAAAACCGGTCCGGGCGATCTTCAACGGCTCGTGCGACGAGGTCGTGGATCAAGAACTCTCCGGGCCTGCGGTTCTCTTTGAGGCGGGCAACGTTCTCGGGGGTGAACCAGCCGTAGCCGGAGTGCTTGGACCATTCCAACATGGGGTTGTCCAAGTCGCCCTCGACCTCCACGAGATAGTCGGCTTCGTGACGGAGTCCACCGCCGTCGTCGCCCGTCCAGGTCGTGGTGCCAAGGAACCGTCGCACGCGGGTCAGGCGCCAGCCAGTCTCCTCCTCGACCTCGCGTGCGAGAGCTTCCAGGACCGTTTCCCCAGCCTCGACGTGGCCGCCCACGATGTCCCAGGTATCGGGAAAGAGGCGCCGGTCCGGGCTTCGCTTGTGCGCGAAGGCTTCCCCATCCCGGTTGAGGATGACGGCTCCGACGGTCCAGACCTCGCCCGATGCAGGATCGGGCACTTCGACGTCGTCGTCGACAGTGAACGACGGGTTGTGGGTGGGCATGACCGCTAGCGTAGGCCGGGCGTTTCGGCGACCTGCCGGTTTCGGGTGTCGTGGGCATGGGGCGGGACGATCGACGGGATTCTGCACCGGGTGCGGACCGGCGTGCGGTGCCGTGACCTTCCCGAACGCTTCGGCCCGTGGAAGACGGCCTATGAACGCCACCGGCCATGTCGGCCACGCCACCTGGGAACGCCTGCTCCAGCAGGTCCAGGCCGAGGCTGACGCGGGAGACGAAACCGACTGGGACGTATCAGTCGACTCCAGCATCGTGCGGGCGCATCAACACGCCGCCGGTGCCCGCACCGATCCGCCGCCGGCTCCCGCGTTAAAGGGGGGCGCGCCGGTAGAACGCCAGGGCGAGACGCCAAGGCAGAGCCTCGTCGCCCGGCCGTGGGACGCCTGGGAAGGTCTGGTGTTCACCGGCCGCCGCTGCACCGAGATGCCTCGGCTGCCTCTGGAGTGCCTGACCGACCACCGCGGTGTCCCCTTCCGCGGCGGGGCCGATTCATCCCGGCTGACGCCAGCGGGCACCCCTGCCTACGGATCACCAGAGCAGTTCCACGTCTTGCAGGGCGACGGGCGCTCTGACCTGCATGCGCTAGGAGGCGTGCTGTTCACGATGCTCACCGGGCGACCACCCTTCGAGGGGAGCAACCCAGTGATCGTCATGCAGCGCAATCAGGTGGAGGAGGCGCCGAACTGGCAGAGGACTGCTTCAGTGGGCTCTGCGGACGAGGACCGCCTCTCGGGGCCGGTGTGCCTGTGGGGCGGCACCGGTCCCCGGTCGGTCCAGGCCGTCTACCCGTTGGGTTGGCTGGACCGGGGGTCGTCGCCGCAACGCCAGTTGACCCGGTCGACCCCGAACTCGCCGGCGTGGGGACGCCCGGGATCCGGAAGATCACGCTGGAGCCGGCTTCGGGGGCACCATCAACTTCTGCCTGGCCGACCGCTTCGCGGGACAGAAGGCCGCGGCGTGAACCCGTCCCCGCCGGAGCTCGTAGTCACCCGGTCAACCTGCGGAGCAATGCCGCGAGGCGTCCGCGTCACGCCCACGGGGACCGGCTGTAGGAGTGGTTGCCCGCGCCGTGGACGAGGACGGAAATGACCGGCCTCTCCACCGCGCCAGTTGAGTCACTCATGAGCAGAGCATGTGTTCCGCCGCTTGGGAATCGGCAGGATCGGCTACGCGGGGGTGGCAGGGGTCTCGAGGGTACTGGCGCCCTTGCGGTCCCTCGCCCGGCACGTGCCGACCCCCATGTGCCAAGGGTGGTCGCTGCGGCCGCCCGCATGGAAGTCCGGATCGATTGTCAGTGGTGGCTGCGAGGATCGGAGTACCGAATCGGAGAACGCAAACGGGGAGTTCGCCATGTCCGGCAACCAGAACTACATCAATCACGTTGCTCTCGTCCTGGACGCCAGTTCGTCCATGTCGCACCTGAGCCGCAAGGTCGTCGAGGTCGCGGACCAGCAGATTGCCTATCTGGCCCGTCGCTCGCAGGAGCTTGACCAGGAAACCCGCGTCACTGTGTACGTGTTCTCGAGCCAGGTGGAGTGCGTCGTCTACGACAAGGACGTGCTGCGCATGCCGTCCCTTCAGGAGGTCTACAGGACCGGAGGCATGACCGCTCTGCTGTCCGCCACGCTGAAGTCACAGCATGAGCTGGCACAGACTGCCCAACTCTACGGAGACCACAGCTTCCTGACCTTCGTCCTGACTGACGGCCAGGAGAACGCGAGTCACCGCTGCCCGGATGCCCCCTCGAAGAACCCCCGCGACCTGGTGCAGGCCGTCGCCTCGATGATCGAGACACAGGCGGAGAACTGGACGCTCGCCGTCCTGGTCCCGGACCAGATGGGTAAGCGCGAAGCCATGCAGTACGGCTTCCCCAAGGACAACATCGCCATCTGGGACGCCACGAGCACACAGGGCCTGCAGGAAGCCGGGCAGGTGATCAAGGACGCAACCGAGAAGTTCATGGTCGGCCGGACTCGGGGAATCCGGGGATCGCGGGCCGTCTTCCGTACGGGTGGGGACGCGGTGAACAGCGACACCATCAAGGCGGCCGGTCTCCAGGCGGTGGATCCGTCCCAGTACCAGCTCGTTCCCGTGGAACGCGACGCGGCAATCCGGGAGCGGGTCGTCGAATCCGGGCATGGCTACCGCACTGGTTGCGCTTTCTATCAGTTGAGCAAGTCGGAGAAGATCCAGGCACGGAAGCAGGTCGCGGTCCTGGAGAAGAAGTCGGACAAGCTCTATGCGGGGCCGGAGGCGCGCGCCCTGCTCGGCCTTCCGGACGCGGAGGTGCGCGTGAAGCCGGATCACAACGACGACTTCACGATCTTCGTGCAGAGCACGAGCGTGAACAGGAAGCTGGTGCCGAACACCCGCCTTCTGATCATGACCTGACGCGTCGGACGCCATGGTGCGGTGCGCGGGAGAATTGCGGATACCAGGGACGTGGGCGCGGTCCGGGAGGTTCGCGGGCGGCCATATCGGATGCGTGGATGCAAGCGAAGTAGACCGTGTACGGGCTGGGTCGGCGTTGTATGTGGCTGACGTGTTCGCCTCGTCGCGGCGCAAGGACCAGCGGGCCAAGAGTGACTGCTACCTGCAGGGACTTAATCCTGGACGGCCGGCGTAAGTCGATCCGGGCCATGCCTGGCCGGCCGTCGCTGGCTGGTGAGTATGAGCCGGGGGCGACATCCGCCGCCCCGGCGAACCCCTCGTCAACCTCTGAGCCGCCGTCCCCGTCTGCACCGGCACCGAACGGGAATGTGTCGCGCTGTTCCTGCCTTTCCCGGACCCGCGCAGGCTCCAACATGCAGCACACGCCTTGCGCAACGAGGCGATCGTCGTCATTCTGGCCTCCTCGTCGCACGATCGGCGACGTGGCGGCCTCGGCGGCGGGCAGGTCGATGTCAGCGGTCCCGAGTACGGTCTGCCCATGGATGGCCAGCGTTCGTTCTGCCCCCCCCGGTAGGCGGCAGTAGGACTCGGGAGCCCGTTCTGCGGCTTCTTCGGGCCGGTAACGCGGCTCGGCGTGCCGCGGTCGTTGGGGATCGGGTGTGAGCGGGATGCCGACGCACGGGGCAGAGGACGTGCGACAGGCGTGGGGGCGGGTCACCGGATGGCTCGAACTGCACGCGCCCGGCATTTTCGTCGGGCTTGGCAGCCCAGCCAGTCCGAAAGCCATCAATGATGCCGAAGATCGCATGGGCCTGAAACTGCCGAGGGAGATATGGCAGCGGCTCTTGGCGAATGACATCGGTAGTGGGACGGAGCCCGATGCCGGCGCGTGTCTGGTGGAGCCGTGGTGTGGAGGCAACATCCTCGGCGGCGGTCTCCTTCTGGGGCTCGCGGACATCGAGCGTGTCTACCTCCACAAGACGGGAGTGGAGCACATGGAGCCGTCCGGTGACTCCGACTATCCGTCCTGGCGTCGGGAGTGGGTGCCGATCGCGGCGGAGAGCGAGGGTTTCTACGGGAGGTTCCTGGACACGCGCACCGGAAGTGTCGGGTCTTGGAGCGAGGGCTCCCATCCTGAAGAAGGAGTGTTCCCTTCGATGTCTGCCTTCTTCCATGATGTGGCCGACCACCTGGAAGGGGCTGCCTCGGTCACCACGAGGGGAACGGCTGGCGTCCCTGTGCGCGGCCACGTTCTGGAGACCGCGGCGATTCGGCTCTGGGCCCGGGCGAACGGTTACCACGTCAATGACCTGGGACGCGTCCCTGCCCCCATCTGCGAGGCGTACGAAGCATCACTGCGATCGCGTTGAAATCCTGGGCCCAGCCCAGCCCAGCCCAGCCCAGCCCAGCCCAGCGTGGTGTCAGTACGCGCCGAAGGACCAGAAGACTCCGACCTCGTGGCCGGACACGGCGATGAGGCCCAGCTCGTCAAGGAGGTCGAGGCCGTTGATGCATTCGCCGGAGACGAACCGGTGGACCTTCGTGTTTTTGAGGCCGGCCCGGACGAAGTCCCGGGCGGGGTCCGACGCCGCGTCTTGGGCGTTCGTCCAGAAGCGGGCGTTTGGCCCGTAGCGGTCCAGCAAGAACCGTGCGTCGGCCAGCAGGGCGTCGCACTCCGGCCGGTGCCGTACGGGCCGGTTGTCGCCCCACTCCTCCGCCATGACGGCGAGCACGGTGACGGCTCCCGCCGGCGCCAGCTCGTGCAGGCGCTCGCGGAATCCGGCGGCGGCCGGAGGCGCGAAGGGGTATGCCGGTACGGCGTAGCGGGCATCGTTGGTGCGGTCGCCGTCGATGCGCAGCCAGCCGCGCGGGTCCGGGACCTCCCGGTGCATCAGGGCGAGTACGTCTTCGGCCCAGTCCTCGTGTCGGCGGGGACCGGTGGCGAGGAAGACGTACGGGTCCTCCAGCAGGCGCAGGGCCGCCGCGTTCCAGGGGCTGCGGCGCCGCCGCAGCTCCCTGGTCGTGCTGCCGAGGCTCCGGGCGAACACGTCGGCCGGCGAGCGCGGCATGGCGGCCAGCTGCCCGTACCCCCATTGCAGGAGTTCCGTGGCCGCTCCGTCCGCGGCGGTCTCGGCCAGCTCGCGCGGCGCCTCGGGGACGACTGCCTGGTTTCCCCGCTGGAGTTCGATCGCGGCCCGCCACAGGTCTTCCAGGTGGGCGTCGAGGAGGTCGAGGGCGGTCTGGTCGTCGTCTGCCGTGCTCATAGGCCGACCCTAGGCCGTGTTCACGGCCGCTTCCACCACCCAGTTCGCCACCGCACACGTCCGTGACGTGGTCCCAGACGGCACGACCATCACCCTGCACGACCACGGACTGCGCCGAGGCTGCATGACCCACCCCGTTCCCGACTTAGCCCGCCCGCTGTTGAGGGCGGCCGTTCTCCTCCGGTAGGTCGGGGTCCGACACCAGCGGACCGCTCTTCAGCGACCCGCTGGGAAGCGAGGGGCTGTGGCCCCTGACGGCCTTCGCCGCCGACTGCAAGCTCCGCCCACCCCAACCGCCGCGGCCCGAGCCGCGCCGGAGCCGGCGAGAGACAGCACCATGCCCGAAGGAGCCGGTGAAGACCATCTGGCCCGTGTGTACCGCTCATTACGGGCTCGCATGGGCCAGGGATGACCCGATCTGATGCAGTCCTGTCCTCACCCGCCTCCGCACACCCGGAAGATCATCGAGAGCGGACCGGCACCTCGGGACCGGCTGCGCCTACCGCTCGCGGCTGCCCAGCAGCAGCGCCCGAGTCCAGGAGGCCAGCTGGCGCACGATGCGGGCCGCCTGCGCGGCCCGCCGCCGCGAGAAGGGCAGCACCAGCAGGGCCGGCACCGAGGCCAGGGTCACGATCACGACGGGAACGAGGGCGAGAGCGACGACGAGAACGCGGGCGGCCCACTGTGCGCCGGACACGACGGCGCTCAGGACAGCAGTCACGGTATCGACTCCTTGGCGAAGTGGCTGATTGGCGTCCCCAGGGTGGGGAAGACCGGGTACGTTGCGACAGGCCGCACGGCTTGCCGGTGCGGTGTCACGGCACGGGGGAGGCATGATGCCGCAGATCGAGCGCTCACCTGCGAGTTCCTCCGCGGTCGAACGCGGCGAGGTCCCCGAGGTTGCGGAGCTCGGCAAGGTGTTGACGGAGCTGTTCAAGACCCTCGGCGTCTCCCAGGAGGCGTACGCGGTGCGCGTGAGCCTGGACCCGTCGGCGGTCTCCCGGTACCTCCGCGGCCGCCGGGTGGCCCCGGAGGACTTCGTCGACCGGTTGGTCCGCGAGGTGGGCCGGCAGCGGGGCACCCCGCTCCAGGAGGAGGCCCGGGAGCGTATCCACCAGCAGCGCCTGGAGGCTGTACGGGCCACCGATCCGGCGGAGTACGAGCTGCACGTGCTGCGTCGGGCATCGGAGCACCTGCACCGCAGCCTGCGCCGACTGAGCCGCCGCGAGGAGGCGCTTCAGGACCTGCTGGACAAGCGTGAGGCCCAGCTCGCCGCGAAGGACGCCGAACTCGCCAGGACAAGCCGGGACTGGGCCGAGGACGCGGTGCAGGCCCACGAGCGGGAACTGGCACTGACCGAGGAGCTCGCCGACCGCAGCGCCTCGCGGCGGTCCCTCCTCGCCGAGATCGCGCAGCTCCGCTCCGAGCTCGCGGCTACCGAGGCGCTGCGGGCCGAGAAGGAGGCCCAATGCCGGGAGCTCCAGGAGCAACTGGTGGGGATGGAGGAGGAGCTGGCCCGGTTCAGGGCGGGGGGAGGTGACGATGCGGACCTGCCGCTCGACGCCCTGATCGGCCGGCTCGCCGGATTCAACGCAGCCGCCGACGTGCGCCGCCTCGCGCGAAGCCTCGACACCGTGGCCTGGGAGCGGCCGGCCGAGGACGTACTGCGGGTGATCGACTGGCTCACGCGCTCCGCGGCTCGGGTCAGGGCCGAGCAACTGGTGTCGGACGTTGCCGAGGTGCGCCCGCCTGAGGACGTGGCGGAGCTTGGTGAGGGCCTGGCGGAGCGGGCCAGGTCGGGCGATCCGCTCGTTATCGACCTGTATGAACGGCTGGTGGTCTACGCCTACCGGCTGCGGACGCCCTCGGAGCTGGCAGCGCTCCTGCGGCGGTGGCACGGCCTGGTCGTGGACGGCGAGCAGACGGTCGACTACGTGCTGCTGTCGATGATGGCCGAGTCCGACCGCGCCCATGCCGTCGTGGACCTGCTGGTCGTGCTGGACGACCCCGAGGTGGCGGAGCGGACCCTGAGCCGCGGGATACGGACGACGTCCGGGAGCGGCCGGGCCCTGCGCATCCTCCTCGACCTCGCGCGGCGGGACGGGGCACTGGCGGAGCCGGCGCTCGGCGCCCTCGTCGGCAGGGCGGTTCATGACGAGAAGACCGCCCGCGGTCTCGGGAACGGCTTCGGCGACTTGCCCCAGCAGTACCGCGTGGAGCTGGTGGACCGGACCGTGGGGCTGCCCCCGGGCCTAGTGGTGGCGCTCCTCACCGCCTTGCACCGGGAGAGCGGCGGCCGGGCCATGGCCGACGACCTCGTACAGCGCGCCGCGGCCGTGGGGCGCTTGGGCGACCTCGCCGGCGTGGTCGGGGACAGCCTTCGGAAGGTGGGCGCTCACCGGCAGCTCGCCCAATGGCCCGGTACCCCTCTCTGGAGCCCGGGCGATCTCCGGCAGGCGATCGCCGAGTACGAGCGCTACAACGCCCTGTGACATGTCGGCTGGTGGGCAACGGGTGTCGCTGAGGAGGAGGGCAGTCGCGGTATCAGGGCCCGATGGGCCGGGGTGTTTGTCGCGCCCGGGGACGGGTGTGGCGGAAAGCTGGCGGGGTGCGGCCGTCGGGCGGGCGTGTCACCGCCCTGTCGGTCGCCGGGGCCTGCGGCGCCGCTTCTCGTACGCCTCCCGGATTCCGCCGGCCAGTCCCAGGAGCACTGCCACCCCGACCGCCACCTCGGCTGCGGTGCGCAGGCCCCAGCCGTGGACGTCCCCGGCAGCCCGCGGGGAGACCTTGCCCTGCGGGTCGTGCACGACCGCCAGGGACTCGCCCTCCTTCGCGAGCCGCGAGGCGGTGTCCAGGTGCTCCGGGCCGCCCGCGGGGCAGTCCAGGCGGTGGTCGTACGAGGTCCGGGTCGTGGAGGTCCAGTGGCCCTCGGCGTCCACGGAGGAGTCCGTCTCGGTGTGCTCGGTGACCTTCAGCACGACGCAGCTGATCTCGACGCCCCGGTCCTCCAGCGTGCTGTGCCCCACGGACGCGAGGGCCAGGATGGCGCCGAGGCCGGCGGGGAGGGCGGACAGCGCGATGAGCCGGGCCCCGCGCCGCGTGGCGAGGGCGGCGTGCCAGCCGAGCAGGACCAGCGGGAGCACCAGCCCGCCGAGGAAGAACCCCCAGTTGCCCAGCGACCCGTACGCCGACTCCCAGGCCACCCCGAACGCCAGGGCCGCGATCAGCGGCGGCGCGGCCAGCGCCACCGCGGTCCGCCAGAGCCCGCGTGCCCAACCGCCCTGCCAGCCCGCCATGACCCCCCCGTGCTCGTGCTCGTGCGTTCCAGGTAACCGCGATGGCACGGGGCACGTAAAGAGCGCGGCCACCCCGGCCCGAAGGTGCCTGGTGACTCTGCTACTTGGGGGCAGGTCCCGTTGACGCCCCGGTCACCCGCCCACGAGCGCTCGTGGGGGTGCCAGTAGCGTCCATGCCGTGATCACCCTCGATGCTCTGGTCCGCCTCTGCCCGCCACCTGTCGAACCGCCGCCCACGGTGGACTGGGCGCAGGCCGAGCGCGCCATGGGTACGACCCTGCCCGCCGACTACAAGCAGCTCGTCGAGACCTACGGCGACGGCATCTTCGACGACACGCTCTGGCTACTCGTCCCCGGCTCCGCCCACAGCGACTGCGACCTGCACGCGCAGACGAAGGAACGGGACGAGATACTGGCTGATCTGTGGGGGTTCGAGGCCAAGCCCGCCGGTCTGCTGGAGGCGGGCGCCCGGGTCCTGCCGTGGGCATTCGAGGAGGGCACGGGGGCGTTCCTGTACTGGCTGGCGCGCCCCGGGCAGCATCCCGACGAGTGGACCGTGCTCTACAACGAGGGGCGCGGCCCCCTCTGGGAGCACCACGACATGGGGTGCTTGGCCTTCTTGCTGGCGGTGCTCACAGGTACCGCGCAGACGGACTACTTCGGTCATCTCTACGACGTGCTGCAGCCGACGAAACACCACTTCGCGACGGCCGACCGGACTCTCGGCAGGTCCCGCCGCTGACGCCGTCCGCATGCCGGACCAGGCCGCGCCGTCGGCGCGTTGCGCGGCGACGCCGTGCCCGCCGTGGCGGTGGCCACCGCGCTCGGTACCTCCCGCTCCACGGCCCTGGTCCGGCTCCTGACCGTGGAGGACGGGTAAGGGCTGCCGGGCGCCGTGCAGTATGTGTGAGACTCCCTCTGATTGATCACTCGGGGGGAGTTCCGCGTTGAACGCGCTGTTGAAGAGAGTGTGGATCGGGCTGGCCGCGACCTTGATCGTGAGTCTGGCTGCCGTGGTCCTGCCGGACCACATCCAGGTGGACGAGGCCGGGCGCGTCCACCTGGGCGCGCCCGTGCCCATGCCGTCCTCGTCCACGGCGCCGCCCACACCGGAGTCCGCATCACCGCCCCTCACACGGGAGGCCGTGGACGAGGTGATCCGGACCGCGGTCGGCGCGGCCGGCCTCGACCCGGCGCAGGGCCGTCCGACCGTGGCGGCCGACGCCAACGCGAACAGGACGGGCTGGATGGCCGTCCGCGAGAAGACCGCCGCGCAGTCGGAGATGAACGCGATCTGCGCCGACCTGGAGCGCCAGGGCTGGACGCCGAACCCGAACGGCGACCGCCCCGACGCCTCCCGCAGCTACAAGCGAGGGGGCTGGTACCTGCTGGTGAGCACGCGCGGGAAGACCCGGGCGCCTTCCACCGCCTCCGCCTTGACCGGCTCGCAGACCTACCTGACCCTGACCGGACTCCAGCTGAACCTCTCCGACGTACCCCTCCCCGAGATCACCGTCCGCATCGGCTGACCCCCCACAGAGAAACCCACACCGTCTTGTTGACGCCGAGCCGAGCGGTCTCGCCATCGTTCGTAAGCGGTGAAGCAGATGCCACCGCGCCACCGCGCCACCGCGCCGCCGCGCCGCCGCCCGGGGCCCGGTCGCCGCGTCGCGCGGTCGGGCCCGGGTCCCAGACGCCAAGGGGAGCAGTCGCGTTCGCGCGGCGTCGCGGAAGGGGGAGCGTGGCCGAGGTCTACCGGCGCGGGGTGCTGCGTCAGACCGGAGCCGTGTACCAGTTCCGCCACGTCCGGTTGCAGCACCACCTCGGACACGCCTTCCGCCGTCGGCACCGGGACTTCGCACCGGCCGCGTTCGCGCCCCCTTCGAGCGGCGACCCGTAGCCGAACGGCCGGTCACCCATCGGCAGATCACCGACCACCGGTCACCAATGGCCGGTCGCTCGGCCTGTGTCCGGATGTACGGGGACACCAGCGTCGGGCCGTCCGGCTCGCGGCGGCTCACCGCGCCGCGAGCCCTGCCCGACGCAAGGTTCCCGATGACGTCCCCGCGCCCCACCTGCGCCGGGCGGCCCTCGCGCTCGCCGCCCTGCGCGAGCGCCTGGAGCCGGATGCTGCCGCGACCACCGAGCAGGCGCGGCGGCCGGCGCTCCCGCTTCCGCCCGTCAACACGGATCAAGTGTCCGGGCCCGGAGAGATGACGAGCGACTGTGGCTTCCCTCCACCGAATGACCCGCTGTTCTGGATGTCAAAGCGCGCCGCTTTGGGAGCTCTCAGGGTAGGCCGGAGATGTCGGTGCCGCGTGGCAGCAGGAGTCCGTCGGGCGCTGTCTCCAGGCCGAAGCGCGGCGGGTGGGTGAACGTCGCGGTACGGGAAAGATCGACGGTGCCGCCGGTGAAGCGGGCCGGCGGGACAGTGACGTGGAGGTGCTCCAAGCGGTGTTCCCCGAAGTCCACGATGGTGCCGGTGAAGGTGGAGCCTGTGAAGTCGACGAGACCGTCGGAAAACTCCGCGTCCTCGAAGCGGACCTCCCCTGCGCTGAAGGCGGCATCACGGAAGTTCACACGGGCGCCGGTGAATCGGGTGCCGTCGAAGGTGACCCAGCCGCCGCTGAAGGCCGCCCGGTCGAAGCGGACGGAGCCGCTGCGGAACTCGGCGAGGCGGAAGTAGACGTAACTGCCGTGGGCGAATTCGACTTCGTCGAAGATCACCTGGTCGCGATCGTGGCCAACGAAGAGCGCCTTGATGAAGATGATGTCGCCGCCGGTGAAGCGGGCACCATGGAAGTCCGCCTCGTCGAGTACGGCCCCGGTGAAGTCGAGGTCGTACCCCTGCCAGGATTCGGGCGAGTCGTCTCGCAGATGGGCGCCGATGAGCCGGAGGACGGTCTTGCGTATCTCGCGTTCGCGTTGCCAGACGGTGAAGTCCGGTTCGTCGGCCGGGGGGCTGGGCGCATGGGGCATCCTGAGGTAGCCGCACAGCACGTCGATACAGGTCTGACGCTCCTGGCGCCACTCGTCGGCGAGCCGGGCCATGGCGTACGCACCCGCCATCCGGGCCGCTGGTTTGTCCGACCCGAGTTGATCGGCTGCGGCCCCGAAACGGTCGGTGAAGGACCTGCCGTGCTCGCGCTCCTCACTCACCTCGTTGAGTTGCTGGCGTCGGTAGCCGACGACCAGAGCGACCACACCGCCAGATCCGGCGACGATGGCCAGTGCGATCTTGATGCCGTCGTAAACGTCTCCGGGCCTGAGCGGTCCGGCTACGTGCAGCCGAGGCGTACCGAGCATCAGCCAGAGCACTGCCGCGACGATGCCGGCCGAGAAGGCGGACAGCAGCAACGCAACAGCAACATGCAGGCTCAGCGGCCACCGCATCACGCTTCGAGGATCTGGACCTGAACGCTCGCTCCTGGCCGCCACGCCATCAGCGTAGAACCGACATCGAGATCAAGGAATGGCATCCGAAGCAATTTCCGCCACTTGCCAGCTGTCCACCGAACAACAGCAGTCGAACCTTGCCCGATCCGTGTTCGGTTTCCACCCTCGGCGCCGCTCATCCTCCAGAGGTGTCATGCGTACCTACCGGCAAAGCCGATTGGTGATCGAGTTGCCTGACTGTGAGTCCTATGCTGCGGAGATGACCAATGCCATTGAACTCGTCATATTCGACTGCGACGGCGTGCTGGTGGACAGTGAGCGCATCGCCGCGCGTGTGCAGGTCGCCCTGGGGGCCGAGTTGGGCTGGCCGCTGACCGAAGACGAGGTCGTGGACCGGTTCATCGGGCGCTCGCACGCGGCCATCCGTGAACAGGTCGCGACGCAACTCGGCGAGGACGCAGCCGCAACCTGGGCGGAGAGGTTCGAGCAACTTCACAGGGAGGCCGTGGACGCCGACCTCGCCCCGGTCGAAGGCCTGACCGAAGCCCTCGACGCGCTCACCCTCCCGACCTGCGTCGCCTCCAGCGGCTCCCACGAAAAGATGCGGCACACCCTCGGCCGCACCGGACTCTACGAACGCTTCGCGGGCCGCATCTTCAGCGCCACTGAGGTCTCCCAGGGCAAGCCCGCCCCGGACCTGTTCCTGCACGCCGCTCGACAGATGGGCGTCGATCCCACCGCCTGCGTGGTGGTCGAGGACAGCCGGCCCGGCGTCCGAGCAGCCCGCGCCGCCGGCATGGAGTGTTTCGGCTATGCCGGCGGGCTCACCCCGGCTGAACGAATCGAAGGCCCCGGCACCACCGTCTTCCACGACATGCGCAACCTGCCGACCCTCATTGCGGAGCGGCAGACGAATGGGGACGGCATGGGGACTCGTCCGGCCATTCCGGGACGCTCGCAATGAACGTGCCGACGTCTCGACAAAGCCCCAGGGCCCGCAGGCCCTGACGAGGAAGCCGCGCGGTGTACTCCGTGAGCTGCGGCTGGAACCCGCGCGGAGCTACGCCGTCACGGGCTCCAGCCGCAGCTGCCGGATCGGCCAGGGTGGTGGCCCGGCCGGGCCGAACCAGACCCGAACGTCCTCCCCGGTGCGCACCGGCAGGAGGGGGTAGTCGTTTTCGGCGTGTGCGGTGCGGTGCAGCGCATGGCCCGGACCCAGGTGCCGGGCTGCGTACGTGTCGAAGGCGACCGCGTCTGACGGCTGGCAGACGGTCGCGACCACCTCGCCGATGCCTGACTGCGATGTGAAGCCAGGGCCGTGCAGGAGCAGGACGTCGTCGCTGTCGATCATGGTGGCATTGGCCGCCTCGCGGTGTTCTTGCCAGACCGAGCCGGTGTAGAACGCCTCGAGCGAGCGCCGACGGTGCCTCATGTCGGGGAACGCCCGCAGCCAGACGAAGCGGTCCGGGTCGTCAAGGTCGCGGAATCGGCCGCCGACCGCGATGCCGACCGCTTCCTGACTGATCACGAACTCGCGCTCGAACAGCTCGATGAGCGTTTCCCGGGTGCCGGGATGCAGCGTGTACTGCCGGAGTTCGACGATGCTCATGCGCTGGCCGCCCCGGTGCGGGTGAGGTCCATGATCCAGTTGAGCTCCCAGGTGTGGCCGCCGTCGGCGGAGAACTCCTGCTCCCAGCGTGCGGCGTCCGGGCCGAGGCGGTACCAGGTGAAGTGCACCCGGATCGGGCGGCCGTCGTGGGTGTCCTCGCCGTGGAAGTCACCGCGGTCACCCGTGAAGCCACCGACCACCGGGGGATCCAGTCGGCCGGTCCGGCTGTCGGACCAGTGGATCGCCCAACGCGCCAGCTCGCGGTCGAACAGTCGTAGGGTCACGCCCTGGCGGCCGAGGGTGGGGAGGCTGAGCTCGTCGATGTTGCCGGCCCCGCCGAACAGCGGCCGTACGACCGCATGGCCGGGAAACTCTACCCAGGTGGCCGGGACTGAGCCGAGAGGTGCGGTGAGACGGCGATTGGCCACGTCCCAGCAGCCGTGAAGGAAATCGAAGTCGTCCATGCGCTGCAGGCTAGGGACATTCCCCTGACATCCACTGTCAGTGAATACTGAGCGGCATGCGCGCAAGCCGACTGGTCACCCTGCTCCTGCTGCTCCAGAACCGGGGCAGGATGACGGCCCAGCAGCTGGCCGAGGAACTGGAGGTCTCCGTTCGCACGGTCTACCGGGACGTCGCGGCGCTCGGCGCCGCCGGTATCCCGCTGTACGGCGACGCCGGACACCTGGGCGGCTACCGGCTGTTGGAGGGCTACCGGACCCGTCTCACCGGACTGACTGCTGACGAGGCGCAGGCCGCGTTCCTCGCCGCGCTCCCCGGCACCGCCGCCGAGCTCGGCCTCGGTGAAGCGCTCGCCACCGCCCAACTCAAGCTGCGGGCCGCCCTTCCGGCGGAGTTGCGCGAGCACGCCGGGCGGGTCCAGGAGCGCTTCCTGCTCGATGCCCCCGGCTGGTACGGCGGGGCAGACCGTACGCCTCACCTGGCCGCGGTCGCAGCCGCCGTGTGGGCGCGGCGGGCGGTGGTCCTGCGGTACCGGCGCTGGCGGGCGCCGGAGGAGATCGAGCGGCGGGTGGAGCCGTACGGGCTCGTACTCAAGGCCGGCCGCTGGTACGTGGTCGCCGGCGGGCCGTCCGGGATCCGCACCTACCGTGTCGATCAGATCGAGGAACTGCGGCCCGTGGCGGAGGAGTTCGCCGTACCGGACGGCTTCGACCTGGCCGTGTACTGGAAGGGCTATCTGATCGACTTCCAAGGCCGGCTCCACACCGGGGAGGCGCTGGTACGTCTCACCCCGGAGGGCGCCCGCCGTCTCGGCCTGACACCTGCCGAAGGCGGCGGATGGACGGAGACCCGGGTGCCCATCGAATCGATCGACCACGCCCACGGAGAGTTCTTGCGGCTGGGCAGCGACATCGAGGTCGTGGCTCCGGCCGAACTCCGCGACCGTATAGCCGAGACCGTATGGACTTTGGCCTCCCGCTACCGGGGGTGCCCGCCTACGGACGGAGCTTCCGGGGACTGAGCAGCGCTGTGCGCGCGCGGGTCATCGGTGAGCCGCCACGCGTACGCGGCCGGGCGGACGGGCCGGGCGGACGGTGTACGACCGCGACCGCCAGACGCCGCGGGTGTTGTACCAGCCTTCGAGGTAGTCGAAGATCGCGGAGTGGGCCGTTGCTTTCGTGTGCGCCAGGTGTACCGGCTGACGAGTTCGGTCTTCAGGGTGGCGAAGAAGGACTCGGCGAGGGCGTTGTCCCAGCACACGCCGGTGCGTCCGACGGAGAGCCGGATGCCCAGGTCAGCTGCATCGATGTCCCCGCACCAGCGGATATCGGTGGCGGTGGGGTCGGGGTGGAAGTCGCGTCTTACCAGGTCGGAGCGGGTGGCGGCCCGGGGATCCGGGACGGTGGTGCGGTGGATCCGGCCGGCGGTGCTGGCCTCCGATGCCGGCGGCCCGCATCAGGCGGGCGATCCGGCGCCGGCCGCAGCCATGGCCCTGGCGGTGGAGGAGGGCGTGGATCCGGGGGGATCCGTAGGTGCCGCGTGAATGCGTATGGACTTTGGTGATCAGTGCGGTCAGTGCCTGATCGAGCAGGGGCTGTGGCCTGGTGACGGCATGGCATCTCTGGTAGCGGGCGGACCGGGAGACCTCCATCAGTTCGCAGGCGCGTTTGACGCTGTCACCTGCACGCTCCTCCGCCTCGATGAACCGGTCGACCGTCACCGGGTCCCCCTCGGGAAGAAAGCCATGGCCTGCGGGAGGACTTCGACGTCCTCCCGCAGGCGGCGTCTCCCGCCGCAGCCGCGGCTTCTTCTTCGGCATGTTCGCCGTCATGGACATCCCTCCCTGGGCATAACCCCAGATCTCCGGATGTCCGCCCAACCGAAGCAACCTCAGCTCAGGCCTTCCGCCTCCGCAGGTCAGATGGCTTCGAACTGTGTGACTCCGTCGGGGTACAGCTGGGGGGTCGGTGAAGTGGCGGCCGCCATGGCTCTGCTCCTCTGTTCCTCTGGTTGCGGCGGGATCCGGCTGTGCCGTGCGCAGCGGACGGTGTGCGCGAGCCGCTATGCCGGGGTTCAGGCTCCTGATGCCAGGCTGTGGCGGGTCCGGTAGAGCAGTTCCAACACGGTGTTCTCGGCAGCACGGTCCGTGCCCAAGAGGCGGTTGCAGTGCAGGTGTACGTAGCTGTGGCACAGCTCTGGCAGCGTCTTGCCCAGTTGCCGGTGGCGTCTCAGATCGGCGAGCTGGTCGGCGACGTCCGCCAGGTGAGGACGACGCCGGGTGAGTACGTCGCCAATGGGACGAGGAGGTGGTTCGCGCAGCAGGTCACAGAACTCCGCCTTGCGGGTGCGGTACTCCGCGCCCGCCAGCCGTCGCTGCGGAGTGTCCTGGTGGTAGAAGCGGAGCCTTTCGGCTTCACCCAGGCCGAGCCCGGTCAACAAGTCGTCGATGGCGAGCAGGGCCAGGCCGGTCCTGTCGAGCTGACACTTCCCGGCATGGTCGAGCGAGAGCAGGTCGAGGACGGCGGAGGTGTCGGCGGAGTACAGCTGTTCAGTGACGTCCATCCCGGCCAGGCCGCCGTAGCGTTCGATCTCACGATCGTAGACGTCGAAGGTGAACCGCGAGAGGTGGCCGTCGGCAAGGAGGGCGCCGGCCCAGTCGCTGAGTGCGGGGACGAGCACGGAGGGATTGCCGCGCAGTCGTAGCCGCAGGTGGGGTTCGGGGTCCGAGTAGCGCAGGAAGACGCGTCGGTCGGACTGGTCGTCGAGTGAGCGGATGAGCTCGCGGATGCCGCCGACGAGCAGGGATTCCTCCTCCTGCCGGTCGCCGTAGAGTTTGACGAAGGTCCAGTCGCTGCCCGGGGGCCGCAGACGGTCTGCCTTCGCCACTCGGGCGCCGGCTTCGCCGGGTGGTACGGCGGGCGGAGCAGGGGCGTTGCGGGTCATGGAGACCACGAGTTCGACGGCGTGGGGACCGTCCGGCCCACTGATCCAGGCGTCGTCGAGGCCGGGAACGGCCTCCTGGAGGACCACGCTGCCGCCGGGCCGCAGACGGTTCAGGGCCCGCCGTATCTCGTTCGTGTGGGAATGTGCGGTGGCATCGATGAGGAGCCGGTGGTCCGCTGCCGTGTCGCTGCTCGTGAGGTACGTGTACCGGGGCACCCCCCACCGGCGGCGCCAGGCGTCGAATCCCGCCGGGAACCGGTCCGGCTGCCCGGCCATCTCATGCGCCGTGGTCTGGTCGATGCGCCACTGGGCCAGGCGCAGGACGACCGGGCCTGAGGTGACGCGGGGCAGGTAGGGGAAGTCGCGGGCCGGGCCCCAGTCGAAGCCGACGATCTGGGCGGTGCCGTCGCGGCTCACCTCGGCGAGGAAACGGCAGACGGCGGGGGCCCGGATGTTGTTGAGCATGTGTCCTGAGCAGACTCTGACCTCGCGGAGCTCTCCCGTGCCGTCGTCCCAGATCAGTGCGAACCTGCCGTTAGTGACGCGGACCGCGAGTTGGTCGAGGGGAATGTACCGGGCAGGTCCGTCCACCGCGCTGGTGCGAATGCCGACCTCGTGATCGCGGACCGCGGGCCGGACGACGACGTTCGCCGAGCGGGTCTTGTCGGGGAGGTACACCAGTTCGGCCAGGATGCGGCCGGTTTCGACGGCTTGTTCGGCCTCTGCGATGTCGCCGAGGGCGGCAACGGCACCGGTCAGCATGCCTGCGAAACGGCCGAGGTTGCGTCCGGCTGCTCCGGCACCGACGTTGGGACCCACGACCAGGTGGAAGTCGCCGGCGTCGATGGCGGCGGGTGACGGGGCGGAGACCATGGCGTAGAGGTCGAGCGATGCGGGGAGCCGCTCTGGGACCGCTTCCCAGAGGGCG
Source organism: Streptomyces sp. NPDC026522 (assembly GCF_055567555.1). Classification (NCBI taxonomy): domain Bacteria; kingdom Bacillati; phylum Actinomycetota; class Actinomycetes; order Kitasatosporales; family Streptomycetaceae; genus Streptomyces; species Streptomyces sp. NPDC026522. Next base: position 34,807 of record NZ_JBVHQF010000021.1, on the reverse strand, counting down.
AGCCGGTCGATGGTGCCCTGGTCGAGGTCGATGCTGCTGAGGTGGTCGTGGAGAGCACCGGTGGCGAGGCGGAGCAACGTGTCGGCCCGGGCGGCTTTGGCGGGAACGACCGGAGGGAGGAGGGACGGAGAACCGAGGCCTGTGACGGGATCGAGGAGTTCGAGGACGGGCACGTCGCGGTCGGTGCCGTAGCGGACCTCGAACGCGCCCCTGTACGCGCTGATGTGCGGTAGGCCGAAGGGGAGCGGGGTGAGCCGCAGCAGCAGTTCGGCCGCTCGGACCGCTTCGTCGGCCACTTTGCGGGACACGTCGCAGGCCGCCAGGGGCAGAACCGTGTCGACCTGGAGCGGTGTGGCCGTGTCGAAGCCCGTGACGCGGCGGACGTGGTCGGCGAGCGCCGGGAAAGCGGCGGCGCCGGTTCCGGCCGGCTGCCTCTCCCAGTCCTGGATCGCAGCCAGCAGTGCACCGAGGTCCGCGGCGTCGGTGTCGGCTGCCGGTATCCGGCTGAGGTGGTCGAGGACATGCCCCCCGGGGTCGAGGTGCGTCAGCGGTGGGCTCAGGTCCGTCAGTAGGAATGCGTGCCGCCACAGCTGGTACAGCAGATCGTGGACCTTGTCGGGAGTTGCTCCGGGGACGGCTTCCAGGAGGCCGGCGGCGAGGTCGGCGTAGGCCACGGGGGTGTGGGCGAGGGCGAGGGCGCGAGTGACGGCGCCGGTGGCGCGGAGGGTGACGTTCTCGCCGCCGTTCGCCCCGAGGACCGCTTCGACACCGCTCAAGGTGATCCGGCCGGCGCGGTGCAGCACGGCCGGATTGGCGATGACCGTGGTGGCCTCCCGGATCTCGGTTCGCGCTTCGAGGGCAGTCACGAAGTGTAGGAGGGCGTGCATGTCGACACGGGCGTGGACGTCGGGAGGCTGGTCAGCGAGGCGGACGTCGGTGACCGGCCCCCACCGACCCAGGGCGACGCCGGCGTTCAGCCCGAAGGGAGTGGGCCGGGTGCTGAGGCGGATGAGGTAGCGCAGGACGCTCGACTCGAGGCGCCGCCGGTCCCGTTCGGTGCGTGCGGGCGCCAGCAACGAGGTGGCGAGGGGCATGGAGGAAACGACGACGGCACGCCGCGCGTGCTCGTTGTTCCGCACGCGAGCGGTCGCGGGGGTGCGCCTGAGGTCCTCGGCCGCGGGGTAGTCGGTGACGGGGAGGATGGGGGTGCGGATCACGAAGTGGTCGAGGCAGCGGTAGAGCCCGGACGCGCGATGAGCGGCTCGTCGCCGGGTGCCGGGACCACGGGAGGCGTCGGCGCTCATGACAGAAGGAAGAACCGGTCCCAGGCGGGTGGTTCGGGGGTGACGGCGGCAAGCAGGGTGAGGGCGACCCCCGCGGCGCCTTCGAGGAGGCCGGACCGGTCCTCGCGGGTGCCGTCGGGCTCGACGCTGCGATAGCCGAAGGGCGCCTGCGGCTGGTGTTCACCGAGCAGCTGGTCGACCAGGCGGCGGGCGCCGTCGCCGATCTCCTCGTCTTCGGTGTCGACAGCGAATCGCAGGGTGACCTGCAGGAGCCCGGCGATGCCGTGGCAGAAGCCGGGTGAGTCGATGCGCCGCCGGGCGACGGGTCGCCGCAGTACGGCCCGCATGGCCGCGACGGCCGTACAGGTCAGGTGGGGGTCGCCCAGGGCGGTGCCGGCGAGCCAGAGGGCGCGCGCGACACCGGGGCCGCCGTAGCACCAGGCGTCGCGGGCTGGCGACGGTGCGGCGGAGTCCTCACCGAGCGGGACGACCGACGGGTATGCCAGTCCTCCGGCCTCGTCGACCTGGTGTGAGGCGAGCCAGGACGCCGTGCGGCGGATCGCATCGGTGTGCCCGGCGCCGATCGGGCCGTCGGCGTGGGCGAGGGCGAGCATGGCGAGGGGGCCGGTGATGCCGTGGGCGAGACCGCAGTTGGCGACCGCGGTCCGGTACCGATCGCGGATGCTCTCGTCGGTGATGAGGGCATGGGGGGTGTGCCAGGCGGGGACCCCGTCGACGGTACCCGAGAGGTCCACCAGCCAGGCGAGGACGGTGTTGAGAGCGCGGTCCCGGGCCGGGCCGGGCGGGCGGGAGTGGAGATACGCGGCCACACCGGTCCACCCCGACACGAGGTCGAACGTGCCGACGGCCAGGCCTTCCCCGGTGACAGCGGGAAGCCGTCGGGGAATCCGGGTGTACAGGCTGTCGTCGATGCCGCTGAGCAGGGTGCGGTACCGCTGTCCGCCGTGAGCCAGGTACGAGGTGGTAAAAGCCACTCCGGTGAGGCCGGCGAAGAGTCCCAGGGTGGCCACGGGGTTCGACGCGGTGCCGTCGACGGCGCGGTTGAGGTGACGGTGGGCCACGAGGTCCCAGCCCTCGCCCGGCAGACACCGGTCGAGATGTCCGAAGGCGAGGGCGAGGCCGCAAGTGCCTTGGGCGGCGCTGTGGGTCGTCCACCGTGGACGGCCCCGCAGCGCCGCCTTCCGGGCCGCTCCCTCGACGACGTCGGGGTCACGCAGCCGCGAGAGCACGTCCACGCAGACTTCGCGCACTGAGGCAGCGGTCTGCGGATCGCCGATGGCGGGCTGCCAGTCGGGCGGGGCCATCAGCCTTCCCGCGGGGGGTGCTCGACGACGCGGCGGATGACGTGCTCCCCGGCGACCCTGCGAGTGACCCCGTCGGCCCGGACCTGGCTGACTTCCAGGACGTAGTGGTCCTCGTAGAGGCTGCGGTCGCACTCGGAAGTGCAGGAGCCGCAGGTCTCACAGGTTTCGGTCTCGTTGGGTGTGTCGAGCGCGGGGCAACTGCCCGCACAGGTACTGGCACAGCTGTTCGTGCATTCGTCGCCGCAGGTGCTGGCGCAGCTGTGGGTGTCCTCGATGACGAACCTGTCGACTTCCCGCGTCGTCATCTTGACGCGGATGTCCAGGTCGAACTGGTCGTCGTTGTACGCGACGTGTGCTTGTTCGTCTTCCATGGCTCAACCCTCGGCAATCGGTCACCGAGCAACGCCCTTACCTCCACCATGGCACCTCCGAGGAAGGCCGCAACCCGGGGCGACCAGGTCTCCCGGCCCCCGGGCCCTCGGGCTCCTGGTCCGGCGTCATCGGTTGTGCGGCGTGCTCCGCAGGGCCCCCTGCCGGCCGGGCCGCCCCTGGCTCGTCTGGCTGCCTGCTCGGGTCGTGGTGTACGCGGTGGATGAGTCGGGGGTCAGGCCCGGGCGGTCGCGGGACTGCGGACCAGTCCGGTCGTGGAAGCCCTGGTGCTCGCCGCGGCGGACGAGGAGCCGGAGGTCGCCGAAGCGGCACTGGAGGGCCTCTGCACCATCTGGCGGCAGGACGGCGTCGTCGGCGAGAACCGGTTGCTGAGGCTTGCGCCGAAGGATCAGACCGGGTCCGGGCGCTGGGCATCAAAGTCCGCAGCCCCTGGGGACGGGCGCGGCGTTCCGCTAGCGGAGCTGGCCCCGTTGGATCTCGAAGTGGTCGATCCGCTCACCGGTCTCGGCCAGCGCGCTGACCTTCAGCTTCGGGTGGCGGCCGGTCTCGACCTCCACGGCGAGGAACGAGTAGTTGGTGTACCGCACCCGCGACCACTCCACCGTCTCGGTCGCCTTCGTACCGCCCTTGACCCACCGGTAGGTGTCCACGCTCTCGCGGTCCGCGACATGACCCTCGTACGAGTCCGGCACAGGGAAGCTGTACAGCGAACGCCCGGCCGCACCGGCCGTGACGTACACGATGCCGTCCTGCGTCGGGTCGGTGCGCTCACCGATCGGGACCTTGCGGCCGACCTTGTTGCCCTTGATGGCGTCGGTGCGCTCGTACACGTGGTTGTGGCCGTTGATGACCAGGTCCACCTGGTGCTTCTCGAACAGCGGCACCCACGCATCGCGTACCCCGCCCTCCGAGGCGTGCGAGCTGGTGGTCGAGAACGCGCAGTGGTGGAAGAACACCACGATGAAGTCGACGTCGCGGTCGTGCCGCAGCTCGCCCAGCCGCCGGTCCAGCCACGCGGTCTGCTTCCCGCCACTGATCCCGAAGTTGGCGGGTATCTCGTACGAGATGTCGTTCGCGTCGAGCGCGACGACCCCGACGTTGCCGTGCACGAACGAGTACACGCCGGGCTGGTTGACCGGGTCGGGGCCGTTGCCCGGCAGGGACCAGCGGGCATTCTGGCCGCCGTAGCCCTGCGGCGAGTACCAGGCCTCCATGTCGTGGTTGCCGGTCGTCACCATCCACGGCACGGTCTTGGCGACCGTCTCCGTCTGCGCCAGGAACTGGTCCCACGCGCGCGCGTCGTAGGTGTCGCCGGAGGTCCCCGAGCCGGAGGAGTCGGCGTAGCAGATGTCACCCGCGTGCAGGTGGAAGGCGGGGTTCTGGGCCAGCAGCACCGCGTCGTTGCCGAGTGCGTGGTAGCTCACACCCTGATCGCCGAAAGCGGTGAAGACGAAGTTCTCGGCGCGCGAGGGCGCGGTGGTGAAGGTGCCGAGCGTGCCCAGGTTGCGGTGGTCCGCCGGGTCGAAGCCGTCGTGCCCGACCCCGTAGTAGTACGTCTGGCCGGGCCGCAGCCGGTCCAGGCCCACGTGCAGGTAGAACTGCTCGGCCGCGGCGATCTTGCCTCCGTTCAGGACGGGGGTGCTCAGGTGCCGCACCTCGGCGTCGATCTTCACGCTCAGCGCCCAGGGGCTGGTGCCGACGCGCAGGTAGGGCTTCTTCACCGGGAACGGAACCTGCCAGGAGACCCGCATCTGCGTCTTCGGGTCGGCGCCGTACTGCAAGTGCCGTGCGAACGGCGCGGCCAGCGAACCATCGACACCGCGCCGTGCGGTGGACATCAGCACGGTGGGGGCCGCGTAGGCGGGCGAGGCCGCGCCGGTGCTCAGGCCGACCCCGGCCCCGACCGCGGCCGCGGTCACCGCGCCCGCACGCAGCGCGCCGCGCCGCGTGAACTTCGAGCGCAGGTAGTCGTGCTGCTCAGCCATGCTCATCCGTGAGGCGAGCTTCTCAGGGACACCGAAATCAGGAAGGTTCATGGCGCGAAACATCCTCGCCCAAGACGACGTGAAACCCACCGCCACGTGAACGGGGGTGGTACGAACTCCCATGAGAATCCCCGGAATTCCCCAACCCGCTACGAGCATGACGACGACTTCCAGCGCGGTTCCGGCGAGCGGACCACTTCCTCGGGGGCCGGCAGGGATGCGTGGGGGAGAATGGGCATGCGCCATTTCCGCGCCCACCGCTGGGCTGCGGCTGTCGACCACGAGGAGCCCATCCCCGCCAACACCTGCGGCGGCAGGGCGGTGTACGCCCCCGACCTCCTCGAACAGCACGCCGTGGAGTTCATCGACGCCCACGCCGCCGCACCGTTGCGCCTCCTGCTCACCCCGAACGTCCCGCACGCCCCCAGCGACATCCCCGACACCGGCGCCTATGGGGGCCAGAGCTGGCCGGCCGCGGACAGAAGGCCACGCGGCCCGGGTCAGCTACTTCTCATCAGAAGGTGGCCGGCTCCTCGCCGACGACGAGGGAGTCCGGGGCCGCCTGGCTGGCGGGCTTCCGCAACTCCTTCAGTACGACCACCACCGCCGTCGTGACCACCGTGCCCGCCGCGATGGCGATCAGGTAGAGGAACGGGCTGCCGATCAGCGGGAGTACCCAGATTCCGCCGTGCGGGGCACGCAGGGTGGAGCCGACGGCCATCACCAGGCCGCCGGCGGTCATGCTGCCGGCGATGGCCGCCGGGATGACCCGCAGCGGGTCGGCCGCCGCGAACGGAATCGCGCCTTCGGTGATGAACGACGCGCCGAGCACCCAGGCGGCCTTGCCGTTCTCCCGCTCCTCGGGGGTGAACAGCCCACGCCGGACGGCGGTCGCCAGGGCCATGCCCAGCGGCGGGGTCATGCCGGCGGCCATCACGGCAGCCATCACCTTGAGACTGCCCGCGTCCGGGGCGGTACCCGCGGCGGTGAGCGCACCGGCGGCGAAGGTGTAGGCGACCTTGTTGAGCGGACCGCCCATGTCGAAGGCCATCATCGCGCCGAGCAGCGTGCCGAGCAGGATCGCGTGGGAGCCGGAGAGGCCGTTCAGCCAGCCGGTCAGGCCGTGCATCGCCGAGGCGATCGGTGAGCCGACCACCACGAACATCAGGAAGCCGACCACCGCCACCGACAGCAGCGGGATCACCACCACCGGCATGATGCCCCTGATCGCCTGCGGCACGTTCCAGTGGATCATCCACAGCACCAGGAAGCCCGCGATCAGCCCTGTGACAATGCCGCCGAGGAAGCCCGCGCCCACTGCCACCGAGACGGCACCGCCGGCGATGCCGGCGGCCAGTGCCGCCCGGTCCGCGATCGCCCAGGCGATGTATCCGGACAGGACCGGCACCAGGAAGCCGAATGCCGCCTTGCCGGTCTGGAACAGCACCGCCGCCCAGCTGTGCGAGGAGGTCCACTCGAAGTGACCCAGCACGGACGGGGCGGAGGCGATCTGGTAGCCGCCGATCGCGAAGGCGAGGGCGATCAGCAGACCGCCGGCTGCGACGAACGGGATCATGTAACTGACGCCCGTCATCAGGTACATGCGCAGCCGCTGGGCCCAGTGTTCACCCGCCGGTGCGCTCGACGCGGCGACCGGGCCGGGGACGGTTGCGCCGTTACCCGTCCCGGTGACCAGCCCGGTGGCCTGGGCTATCAGGTCGTCGGCGCGGTTGACGGCGGCCTTCACGCCCACGTCCACGGTCGGCTTGCCGGCGAATCGGGCACGGTCGCGGACCTCGACGTCATGGGCGAAGATCACGGCATCGGCGGCCGCGATCACCTCGGGGGACAGCGGCGTCGTCCCGGCCGAGCCCTGGGTCTCGACCTGAATCCGCGCACCCGCCCGGGCGGCGGCCAGTTCCAGGGCCTTCGCGGCCATATAGGTATGGGCGATGCCGGTCGGGCAGGAGGTCACCGCGACCAGCCGCAGCCCACCGCCCGCGGCGTTCGTCTCCGAAGCGGCGGCCGGTGCGTCCTCGGCGTTGATCCGGGCCGCGACCGCTCCCGGGCTCTCGGCATCGCGCAGGGCGCCGGTGAAAGCGGGGTCCATCAGCCGGCGGGCCAGCGCGGCGAGGATCTGCAGATGGGTGTCGTCGGCACCGGCCGGTGCCGCGATCATGAAGATCAGGTCGGCGGGCCGTCCGTCCGGGGCGTCGAAGTCCACCCCTCTGGCGCTGCGGCCGAAGGCCAGGCTCGGCCGGGTGACATGGGGTGACCTGCAATGCGGGATGCCGATTCCGTCACCCATCCCGGTCGGGGCCTGGGCCTCGCGGGCGGCGACATCGGCGAGGAAGCCGTCGAGGTCGGTGACCCGCCCCTCGGCGACCAGCCGTTGGGCGAGTGCGCGGAGAGCTTCGCTCTTGTCCTCGGGGGCGAGGTGGAGGTCAACGAGTGCGGGTGTGATCAGTCCGCTCGGGTCGCTCATCGTGTCAATCCTTCAACTGGTGGCTGACGGTGTTCCCTTGCCCCCGGGAAATGGCTGCCCTTCCGTCCCACACGGTCGGGCGTGGTTGCCTCCGGCGCGGATGCCGGACGTTCGCCCGTACGGTGCCGCTCGGCCTGCTGTGGTCCGCAGCCGCGCTGGTGCCGCGCTCGGCGCTTGTCCGTCGGCGTCCGTCCTCGCAGGAGGGTGTTCTCAACCGCGAAGCGGCCGTTCGAGCGGGATGTCCGCCGTCACGGCCACTGCGGTCGGGTCCAGGTCGGCCGGGGTCGGCATGACGCTCCCCGGCAGTTGTACGGCGGCGGCGCCGTGCGCCAGGGCCGCCGCGAGTGCCTCGGGGCCGGTACCACCGGCTCCGAGGAAGCCCGCGAGTGAGGCGTCGCCCGCTCCCACGTCGCTGCGGACGGCGGCGACCGGTGCGCTGCCGTACCAGCTGCCCTCCTCGGCGATCAGCAACATCCCGTCCGCACCGAGACTGGTCAGGACCTGCTGGGCGCCGCGCCCCCGTAGTTCCCCGGCGGCGTCCACGGCGTCGCCGATGGTGACGACCGGGCGGCCCACGGCCTCGGCGAGTTCCTCCCGGTTGGGCTTGACCACGTCGGGGCGGGCCGAGAGCGCGGCCAGCAGCGCGGGCCCGGAGGTGTCCAGCGCGATCCGGGCGCCACCCGAGTGCACCTGCGCGACCAGCTCGGCGTACCACTCGGGCGCCAGTCCGCGCGGCAGGCTGCCGCAGCAGGCCAGCCAGTCCACGTCCTTGCCCGTGCACTCGTCACGGACGAGCGCCAGCAGCGCGGCCGACTCGGCGGCGCTGAGCTCGGGGCCCACGGCGTTGACCTTCGTGAGCCTGCCGCGGTCCTCGGCGATCGAGACGTTAATCCGGGTGTCGCCGAGGATCGTGACCGCCGCGACCTCGATGCCCTGGCGGCGCAGCAGATCGGAGAGCAACTGCCCGGAGAATCCGCCCAGCGGCAGGACGGCGCGGGTGCGGTGCCCGGCGGCCGTGAGCGCACGGGAGACGTTGACGCCCTTGCCGCCCGGGTCGAGCCGGTCGTGCGCGGCCCGGTTCACCTCGCCCGGGGCGAGCGTTCCCAGCTCGTAGGTGCGGTCGAGGCTGGGGTTCGGGGTGATGGTGACGATCATGCGCGGATGACTTCCGGTCCCTGGGTCTCGATCTCGGCGGCCTGCTCGTCGGTCAGTCCGGTGTCCGTGACCAGGACGTCGACCTGGTCCAGGGAGCCGAACCGGGCGAAATGGCGGGCGCCGAACTTGGAGGAGTCGGCCACCAGGACCACCCGTCGGGCACCGGTGAGCATGGCCCGTTTGACGGCCGCCTCGGCGAGGTCCGGCGTCGACAGACCGCCCTTGGGGGAGAAGCCGTTGGTGGCGAGCACCGCGACGTCCGCGTGGATGTCGGCCAAGTCGCGCAGCGCCCAGGCGTCGACGGAGGCGTGGGTACGGTGGCGCAACCGCCCTCCGATCAGGTGGAGGGAGAGCCCGGGGTGGTCGGCCAGCCGGGCTGCGACGGGGAGGGCGTTGGTGACGACCGTGAGGGCGCAGTCGGCGGGCAGCAGTCCGGCCAGCCGGGAGACGGTCGTCCCCGCGTCCAGGATCACGCTGCCCTCGCTCGGGAGCAGGGCCAGGGCCGCCTTGGCGATGCGCTCCTTCTCGGCCGCGGCGGTGGAGTCCCGTTCGGCCAGCCCCGGCTCCAGGTGCAGTGCGCCGACGGGCAGTGCGCCGCCGTGCACCCGGTGCAGCAGGCCGGCTCGGTCGAGGGCGCTCAGGTCGCGCCGGATGGTCTCCTGCGTGACGCCGAAGTCCTCGGCCAGTGCCGGTACGTCCACCCTGCCCTGCTCCTGGGCGAGGCGGAGGATCTGTTGCTGCCGCTCGGGAGCGTACATGTGGGATTGGGTCCGTTCATGTCTGTTTACGTCTGATGCAGCCCGACCATACGCGCCCCGGCCGAAAAAGCAAGGGACCGCCCAGTCCCGCTTCCGCGCCGCGAGCTTGCCCGAATGTGTTGACATGGCTCGGAGAGCGGGAGTAAAACCAATCGAAACAACACGCTAACGGGCGTGAAACCACAGCTGCCCGGTCCCCGCCACTGCCCCCGTAGGCGAAGACCGGGCACTAAACCACACCGGTCCGCGCCACACCCTCTGCGCGGCCGCCGTGCCCGACTCTCCCGCCGACCCGGTTCCCACCCGGTGTCGGCGATCGTCTCCCCAAGGAATCCCCATGCACTCGATCCAGGTCACCGTCGGCTCCGAGAGCGGCCTGCACGCCCGCCCGGCCTCACTGTTCGTCCAGGCCGCCGCCCGGCAGCCCGCCAAGGTCACCGTTGGCCGCCCGGGCCAGGCCCCGGTCGACGCCCGCAGCCTGCTGTCCGTCCTCGCCCTGGCCGCCGGCCGCGGCGAGACCCTGGAGCTCACCGCCTCCGGCGATCGGGCCGAGGACTCCCTGAAGGTGCTCGCCGCGCTGCTCGCCTCCGACCTCGACGCAGCGGCATGAGTGAGCTGATATGCGGGATCGGCGTCGGCACCGGCAGTGCCGCCGGCCCCGTCGTCCGGATGGCACCCGCACCCGCGCTTCCCGCCCCGAGGCCCGTCACCGAACCGGCGGCCGAGGCCGCGGCGGTTCGCGCGGCCCTCGGGGCGGTCGTCACCGACCTGCACGAGCGCGCCGCCCGTGCGAGCGGCCCGGGCTCCGAGGTGCTCGAGGCCCAGGCCATGATGGCCGCCGACCCCGTCCTTGCCGACCGGGCCGCCGCACTCGCCGAACGGGGCACCGACGGCGCCCACGCGCTCGCCACCGCGTTCGACGGCTTCCGCACCGCGCTGGTCTCCGCGGGCGGGTACTTCGCGGAACGCACCGCCGACCTCGACGACCTGCGTGCCCGCGCCGTGGCCCACCTGCTCGGCCTGCCCGTGCCAGGGCCGCCCGACCCGGGGCACCCGTACGTCCTGGTCGCCGACGACCTCGCCCCTGCCGACACGGCGCTGCTCGACCCCGAGCGGGTGCTGGCCCTCGTCACCGTCCGCGGCGGCCCGACCAGTCACACCGCCATCCTCGCCAAGGCGCTCGGGCTGCCCGCCGTCGTCGGTTGCACCGCGGCCGCGGAGCTGGAGGACGGCCGGCAGGTCCTGGTGCACGGTGCCGACGGCGTGATCGAGCCCGACCCGAGTCCGGAGGCGGTCGAACGGGCCGCCGAGCGGGAGCGCCGTCGACGCGAGCTCCTGGCCGGTTTCCAGGGACCGGGCCGGACCGCCGACGGCCACCCGGTCTCGCTGCTGGTCAACCTCGGCGCGCCGCACGAGCTGGCCGGGGCGGCCGCCGCCGACGCCGAGGGTGTGGGCCTGTTCCGCACCGAGTTCCTCTTCCTGGACCGCACCGAGGCTCCGAGCCTCGCCGAACAGGCCACTGCCTACCGGCAGGTCTTTTCCGCCTTTGCCGGCCGCCGGGTGGTCGTCCGCACATTGGACGCCGGCGCGGACAAGCCGCTGCCCTTCGCCACCTCCGGCGGCGAGGAGAATCCGGCTCTGGGCGTCCGCGGCCTGCGGACGGCCGCCCGGGATCCGCAGCTCCTGGAGACCCAGCTCGCCGCCATCGCCGAGGCGGCCGCGGACAGCACCGCGCAGGTGTGGGTGATGGCCCCGATGGTGTCGGTCCCGCGTGAGGCCGCCGAGTTCGCCGCCCGGGTCCGTGCGCACGGCCTGCCGCTGGCCGGGGCGATGATCGAGGTCCCAGCAGCCGCCCTGCGGACCGACCGGCTGTCCGAGGTCTGCGACTTCTTCAGCATCGGCACCAATGACCTGGCCCAGTACGCCTTCGCGGCCGACCGGACGCTCGGCTCCCTCTCCGAGCTGCTCGACCCGTGGCAGCCCGCCCTGCTCGTGCTGGTCGCCACCGCCGCCGGGTCGGCAGTCGGGCAGGGGCGCCCGATCGGCGTCTGCGGCGAGGCCGCCGCCGACCCGGCGCTTGCCCTGGTGCTGGTCGGCCTCGGGGTCACCAGCCTGTCCACCGCACCCGCCGCACTCCCCGAGGTGCGGGCAGCCCTGGCCACCCACACCCTCCACGAGTGCCGCGAGCTCGCCGAGCTGGCCCTGCTCGCGGACGATGCCGACGACGCCCGGCGCAAGGTCCGGTCGAGCATGAAGGGACGCTGATCCACTCCGTCGGGGCGCCGGGCCGGTGCGGCCCGGCGCCCACGAACGTCCGGCCGGCGGCCGCCTCGTCGCCCGCGGCCGCCTCGTCGTCAGGCCCCGGCCGTGCCGGTCCCCGCGATCACCTCGGGGCGCAGGAGGGCGGCGAGCTTCTCGGCCGGGAGCAGACCCCTCTCCAGGACGAGCTCGGCCACGCCCCGGCCGCTGGCGAGTGCCTCCTTGGCGATGTCGGTGGCGGACGCATACCCGATGTGCGGGTTCAGGGCGGTCACCAGGCCGATGGAGTCCTCGACGGTCGCGCGCAGCATCTCGGTGTTGGCGGTGATGCCGCCCACGCAGCGCTCTGCGAGGGTGAGACAGGCCGCGCGCAGGTGGGTGATGGACTCGGACAGCGAGTGCAGGATGACCGGCTCGAAGGCGTTGAGCTGGAGCTGCCCCGCCTCGGCGGCCATGGTGATGGTGACGTCGTTGCCGATCACCTCGAAGGCGACCTGGTTGACGACCTCGGGGATCACCGGGTTGACCTTGCCGGGCATGATGCTCGAACCCGCCTGCACCGGCGGCAGGTTGATCTCGCCGAGGCCCGCGCGCGGTCCGGAGGACAGCAGGCGCAGGTCGTTGCAGGTCTTGGACAGCTTGACGGCGATGCGTTTGAGCACGCCGGACATCTGGACGAACGCGCCGCAGTCCTGCGTGGCTTCGACCAGGTTGGCCGCGGTCACCAGCGGCAGCCCGGTGATGTCGGCGAGGTGGCGGCGGGCCGATTCGGCGTATCCGGCGGGGGCGTTGAGACCGGTGCCGATCGCGGTCGCGCCGAGGTTGATCTCGTGGATCAGCTCGACCGCCTCCGCGAGCCGGCTGCGGTCCTCGTCGAGCATGACGGCAAAGGCGGAGAACTCCTGCCCGAGCGTCATCGGCACGGCGTCCTGGAGTTGGGTGCGGCCCATCTTCAGGACGTCGTGGAACTCGACGGCCTTGCGGGCGAAGGCCTCCTGGAGGACGGCCATGGCGTCGAGCAGGCCGTGCACCGCGGAGACGGTCGCTATCCGGACCGCGGTGGGGTAGACGTCGTTGGTGGACTGGCCGAGGTTGACGTCCTCGTTGGGGTGCAGGTGCCGGTACTCGCCCTTGGCGTGTCCCAGCAGCTCCAGCGCCCGGTTGGCGACGACCTCGTTGGCGTTCATGTTGGTCGAGGTGCCGGCGCCGCCCTGGATGACGTCGACGACGAACTGGTCGTGGAGCTTGCCGCTGCGGATCTCCCGGCATGCGGTGACGATCGCGGTGGCCTTCGCGTGCTCCAGCAGGCCGAGGTCCTCGTTGGCGAGTGCGGCGGCCTCCTTGACGGCGGCGAGGGCGTCGATCAGGTGCGGGTAAGCGGAGATGGGCGTGCCCGTGATGGGGAAGTTCTCCGTGGCGCGCAGGGTGTGGACGCCCCAGTAGGCGTCGCCGGGGACCTCGCGGTCTCCGAGCAGGTCGTGTTCGCTGCGGGTGGCGGCGGTCATGGGTGTGCGGGTCCTCTTCCTGAGGTTGGTGGGGTGACGGTGGTGGGGCCGGTCCGGTCAGGCGGGCGCGGATACGGCAGTCGGGTCCGGTGCCGCCACCGGCCGGATGCTGCCGACGGGCCGGTCGCCGCCGGTCATCGGCTCGCCCGCGAAGCCGGCGAGCAGCCGCGGGTCGACTCCTGCCCGGGCCAGGGCGGCGGCCGCCACCGGAACGCGCGCCCGGTTCGCCCCGTCGGCGATCTTCACGGCGACGGCCCGGCGGTCGGGCAGCGCGGCCACTTGGACGCCCTCGAAGCCGTCCTTGACCAGCAGCCCGGGTACGGCGCGCATCAGCTCGGCCACGTCCCGTCCGGTGCCGGAGGCCATCTCCGGGTGGACGCGCAGCGCGTCCGCCACGCGGCGCTCGGCGGTGCCCGGCGCGGCCCCGGCGATGCGGGCGGCGGCGCGGGCCAAGCCGTGCAAGGACACCGAGAAGAGCGGGGATCCGCAGCCGTCGACGGCCACGTTCGCGATGTGCTGGCCGGTGAGCTCCTCGACGACTTCGGCGATCGCCCTCTGGAGCGGGTGGGCCGGGTCGAGGTAGGTGCTCAGGGGCCAGCCTGCGAGCTTGCACAGGTACAGCATCGCGGCGTGCTTGCCGGAGCAGTTCTGGGCGAGCCGGGAGGGCCGGCGGCCCGCGCGCACCCAGGCGTCCCGGACCGCCGGGTCGTACGGCAGGTCGGGGACGTTGCGCAGGTCGTCCTCGGTGACGCCGGCCATTTCGAGGATCAGCCGGGTGCCGGCGAGGTGGTGCTCCTCGCCTGAGTGACTGCCCGTCGCGAGGGAGAGCAGGGCGCCGTCGAGCGGCAGACCGGCCCGCACCAAGGCGACGGCCTGGAGGGGCTTGAGGGCTGAGCGCGGGTAACAGGCGACCTCGATGTCGCCGATGCTCGACCGGACGCCGCCGTCGCCGTCGAGGACGACGACCGAGCCGTAGTGGATTCCCTCGATCAGGCCGCCACGGGTGACGTGGGCGACCGGTGCATGCCGGGGCTCGCGGATCGCGGGCGCGTCCGCGAGGAGACTGCTGCGCATCACTGCCTCGTTCGGTGGTGGGTTGCTGCTGACCGGGATGGCGGGCGGGTGCCTCGCCGAAGGCACGCCCGGCCCGGCGGGATCGGGCCGGGGTGGTGTCCGGCTCAGCCCTCGCTCTCGGCGGCGGTGCGCGCCACGCGGTCGCGGACCAGGTACCAGCCCGCGACCAGCGCCGCGGCGATCAGCGGCACGCACAGCACGGTTGTGCGCGCGGCCCCTCCGTCGGCGTACATGAGGACCAGGACGGAGGCGAGGAAGGCCAGCGTCACAACTTCGGTCCAGGGAGAGCCGGGCAGACGGTAGGCGGGGCGGGTCAGTTCGCCGTCACGGGTCTTCCGCCAGAAGAGGAGGTGACAGACCATGATCATGCCCCAGGTGGCGAGGATGCCGATCGCCGCGAGGTTGAGCACGATCTCGAACGCGTCCGCCGGGACCACGAAGTTGAGCCCGACGCCGAGGACGCACATGCCGCTGGTGAGCAGGATGCCGCCGTAGGGTACCTGGGTACGGCTCAGCCGGGCGGTGAACCGCGGGGCCGATCCGTTGACGGCCATCGAGCGCAGGATGCGGCCGGTGGAGTAGAGGCCGGAATTGAGCGAGGACATGGCCGCGGTGAGGACGACCAGGTTCATCACGTCGCCGGCCGCCGGGACGCCGATGTGGGAGAGCACCGTCACGAACGGGCTCTGCCCGGCGCTGTAGCTGTTCCACGGCATCAGCATCGACAGCAGGACGACCGAGCCGACGTAGAACAGGCCCACGCGCCACATGATCGAGTTGATCGCCTTCGGCATGATCTCCTCGGGGTTCTCGGTCTCACCGGCCGTGACGCCGACCAGCTCGACGGAGGCGTAGGCGAAGACGACTCCCTGGACGATCAGCAGCATGGGCAACAGGCCGTTGGGGAAGACCCCACCATGGTCGGTGATCAGGGACGGACCGGGTACGGCGCCGTCGACGGGGTGCCGGCTGACCAGGAGGAAGATCCCGATCCCCATGAAGACCACCAAGGCGCTGACCTTGATGATGGCGAACCAGAACTCCAGTTCGCCGAAGATCCGCACCGAGATGAGGTTCACCGTGAGCACCACGGCCAGGGCTATGAGGGCGATCACCCACTGCGGGACATCGGAGAACAGGTGCCAGTAATGGGTGTACGTGGCGACGGCGGTGATGTCGGCGATGCCGGTGGTAGCCCAGTTGAGGAAGTACATCCAGCCCGCGGTGTACGCGCCCTTCTCCCCGAGGAACTCCCGGGCGTACGACACGAAGGCGCCGGAGGACGGCCGGTACAGGACGAGTTCGCCGAGCGCGCGCACGACGAGGAAGGCGAAGAGCCCGCAGACGGCGTAGGCGACGAACAGTGACGGCCCGGCGTCGGCGAGGCGACCGCCCGCGCCGAGGAAGAGCCCGGTGCCGATCGCACCTCCGATGGCGATCATGTTGACGTGCCGGGGTTTCAAGGACTTGCTGTAGCCGGTGTCACCGGCGTCGACGTGACGGGTCGTGGGGCGCTTCTCGTCTTTGAGGAACTGCTCGCTCACGCCTCGGATCTGCCTTCCGTGGGGGTGGCCGTGCGCTGGGGGCGCACGATGTCGGTGAGGGTCGTCTCGACCCGCAGGAGGTGGTGGGACATGGCCTCCACCGCGTCGTGCTCGCTACCGTCGACCAGTGCCTCCAGGATCGCCCGGTGCTCGCAGTTGGACTGCTCGCGCCGGCCGCCCAGTTCGTTGAGGAAGGTCGACTGACGCGCCAGTGCGTCACGGATCTCTTCGATGACCCGGCGGAAGACCGGGTTGCCGGAAGCCTCGGCCACCGCCAGGTGGAAGACGGTGTCCATCGCCACCCAGGCGGTGGTGTCGGTCTCCCGCTCCATCCGGTCGAGCAGGTGGCCCAGGTGGTCCAGGTCCTCCGGAGTCCGGCGCAGCGCGGCGTACCCGGCGACCGGGATTTCGACGTGGCGGCGCACCTCCAGCAGGTCGCTGGCGGCGTAGTCGCCGAAGGTGGGGTCCTCGACCGTGTTCGCCATGACGAACGTGCCCTTGCCGCTCTTGGAGACGGTCAGGCCCATCGCCTGCAGGGCCCTGAGCGCCTCCCGCAACACGGGCCGGCTGACCTCCAGGGTCCGGCACAGCTCCGCTTCGGAGGGAAGCTTGTCGCCCACGGCGTATTCGCCGCGCTCGATGGCGCTGCGCAGGTGGCTGAAGACCGCTTCCATGGCGCTGACGCGCCGCGGGAACGGGCCACCTGTCTGGCTGTCTGACAGGTTCATTCTGTGATCCTCACGGGAACGCCGGAGGGTGTCAAGACACCTGGGCCGGGAAGGCCCGACCCAGCGAGCTCCGCACCGTGCGCGCCAATCGTCTGCCCACCGGAGCCGGGTCGGTGCCCGGGGGGCTCGGCGGCTTCCCGGCATCGGCACCGTCACCGGCACCGGCAGGGCGCGGCAAGCACTGGCTCGGCTTCGGACGACCTACCCGCACGCACGGGCAGCCCCGGGTCCCGGGCTTGCGGGCCGTGATCTCCATGTCGATACCGAGAACGGCGGCATGCTCGGCGAGGTGCTGGCGGTCACCGCCGTCGACCCAGACCTGGCGGATCCCGGGATGATTGGTGGCGACCTGGTCCGGGAGCCGGGTGCCGGCGATGGGGTCCTGCACGCTCGCCGCGGTAACCAGAACCGCGGGCAAGAGGCCGAGCGTGTCGGTGAAACCGTCCGCGCGGAGCGGGGGCGTCGGGTACGTCGGTGGCGCCACCGTGCTCGCCGCGACCGAAGCCGTCGTGTGAACGAGGGCAGAATGGTGGCGGTCACCCCGCAGCCGGCGGCGTCGGCGGGATCGCCGTCGGCCGCTGCGCCGCGCCGGGCGGTGGTTGTGGCCATCGTGCCCGAGGAGACGCACGCCTGGAAGGCGGGCAAAGGCGCGACCCCCGTCGTCTACGTCCCCGACCACATCGACGCGTTCACCGACCGGCACTGCCCGCGCCGACGGCAGCATGGCCGGCCCCTGCCGAGAAGCCCTCAGCGTCATGAAGAGGACGAACCCGACCCGTCGAAGAGGAGGCCGACCGGCTGCGCACCTCTGCCTACTTGAGCGCTGCGCCCCCCGAGTTGTGGTAGGCGATCGTCTTGCTGATCAGGTTTCCGCCGTCGGTTTCGATCGATGTCTGTTCCTGCTGCCCTGCACCGAACAGCAAGCCCGCGACATGCGCGTTCGCGACCCGGTCCATGTGTGCGAAGAACCAATCCACCTTGTCGTCCTTGTAATGGTTGAGGGTGTTGTCCTGCGCCATGTTGCCTACCGGGATCTGCCACAAGACCACCGGCTTGCCCACGGACTCGGCCATCGTCTTGTAGAAGCCCAGCGAGGCAGCGGCCTTCTGATCGGTCCAGAAGTTGTCGTAGCCGCCGTGGGCCGGCCGTGCGTACCAGCCCGCGTCGCGGTCCGATACATCGGCGACCAGGAAGTCGGCGTTTTGTGCCCCGAGGTTCGCGTAATCCTTGGCACACCCCTGTGTGTTGCTCTGCCAGTCCCAGCAGGAGAGGTGGAACCCCACCGTGGTGTTCGGCGCGTACTTGTGCGCCATCGCAATCAGGCAGCGGGAGAGTCCGGCGGCACTGTTTTCCTGTGATCCGCAATCCGTCGGGTTTGCGTTCGAGACCTGCGCGGCTACCTGGTGCGGATTTCCGAGGGACCGGACATAGCCCCAGAAGTCGGGTTCGAGGTCGATCATGTCGTGCGAGTTGCCGATCTTCTGGAGGAAGAAGCGGTAGTCATTCATGTACCGGGTGAGCAAGTCGACCCTGTTGATGGCCACGACTTCGCCCGGTCCGTCGCCAGAGCCTGCCAGATCCCCGAGGTCGCGCAATGAGTACCAGGTCCAGAAGAACTTCTGCGGGCGCGGGCCGCCTTGGTAAGTTGCCTTGGCCACATGGGAGTCCCACCAGGTCACGTACGTGCCGGGCGCCGTGGTGCTGCCGGACCAGCAGCCCCACCAGTTCGTCCATGCAGCCTGGCAGAGCGGTGCCGAATAGTAGGCCGGAGAGGGCGCGGGCTGGCTGTGCACATAGGCGTATCGCACGTCGAACGGCGCGGCGGTCGCCGAGGCGTCGGACATCGAGCCGCCGATGAGCACCGTGCTACTACCCATGAAACGTCTCGTCGAACTGCCGCCACCGGCCGAAGGAGACGACGCCGACGACGGGCGCGTGCCGCTCGGAGCCCGGCTTGTGGGAACACTGCCGGCCGTCGCGGTGGGCGTGCGGCCGCTGCCGACGCTCCCGGCCGGGACGAGCTGCCATTGCTGATTGGCGCCGCCCCAGTCGCGGTACTGGACGACATCGCCCCCGTCGGCCTTGGAGGCGTTGTGGACCTCTACGGCCATGCCACTGAAGCGATTGATCAAACGCACGTAGCCGTCCGGCGACTTCGCCACTTTGAACTGCTGGTTGGTGCCGTTCAGGTCGCTCCACTGCACGATGCCGGAGCCGGCGGTCTTCGACCAGTTGTAGTCGTCCAGCACCTTGCCGGAGTGCCGGTTCTGCAGCCGGTAGTACCCCTCACCCGCGTCGATGAACCGCCACTGCTGGTTGGCCCCGCCGTCACGGCCCCACTGCACCACCGGCGCGCCGTTGTCCGTGGCGAAAGCGCGGTCGTCCAGCACCTTGCCGCTGTTGCGGTTGACCAGCACGTACCATGCCTTCGGATCCACGGTTCCGGCCGAGGCCGTGCCGACGACGACGATGGAGCCGGCTACGACAGCCATGACGACGGCCGCCCAGAATCCCCGACGCGTGAACAACCGACGGCTACGATGCATCGCTTTCCGTCTCCCCGCGACGGCTGAGCGGGGCGACCTGCGACCGGCATGGGTGTGGCCGGCGACACGGCGGCCGCCGGCGCGGAACGCCGCCGATGACCTGGGCGGGCGAGGGAACATGTCTGTGCTCTCTTTCAGCCGTTGCATCTGACCGGACCACCTGGCCGGACGACACCGAGTGGTCGCCGGAGCCCGAAAAGGTTGCCTCGGCACGCGAAGATGCACGGATTCCTCCGCAGTGATCGCTTCCCGTTCGCCGTCGAGTGCGGCACGTTGCACGGCGGGGTAGTGAACGCGTGACGGCTGCGCCCGCCCCTGCCGCTCACATCGCGCGCCGCGCGAACCGCGCTGCCTCTGGGCGTCCCGGCGGACGCCCATGTCTCGTAGCCGGCGGAAGGGGCGGCCGATGCGCTGGCGGACGCGGCCTGCGCAGGCCCGGTGTTGACCGCCATCGTGGCCCTATTGCGCGCATACGTGGGGCGCGATTCCCCTGACGAGAAATGATTGACAGTCACATTCCCCACACGCTGTGCGATTGCGGCCATTTGACGGTCCGTCTAATGAGGATGACCAGTCGTCAAGTTTGCGTAAAGTCCGCACGTCCAGGGGTCCCGCCAGGATGGCCTATACCAATGGGTTCTGCCGATCAAGTTGACTTCTGCATAGGCGAATTGATGGATCGTCACGCCGCAGACGAGTAGTTGAACTGGCGACATCTTTGCGCGTAGAGCAACGGCGTTTAAATCTCTCCGTATCTGTCTGGCAGGATTCCCGCACCCCATCCACTCGAGGAAGCGGTGCGTTCATGCCTGCTTGCGGAAGCGCGTCACACCGCGGCGCAGCACCCGTGTGCCGTCGGCTGCAACCGCCTTCATCGACGAACGAGGCGCTGCGCCGGCTGTCGCCTCCCCGGGTGACGCCGCGTCGGCGTCCGAGCCCGGGCGGGGCGGGTTGCCCCGAGCGGCGGCCGCGATACCTCGGCTCCGCCGACCGGCATGCTCTGCGCCGGTCTGCGGGCGGATCCGGGGAGTACCGCGCCGGCCTCCCGAGTGCAGCCGACGGCCAGGCACTTACGGCCCGGACGCCGAACCGGAGGGCGTGGTCGTGTCCCTTCGTTCGGCACCCGTTCCCCAGCTCGGAAGGCCGGGGCGGGTGCCGGGCAGGCGAGTTCCGGAATTTCCCGAATCAAGGAGCATGATGCACAAACGTCGCACGTCCCGCCGGAAGAAAGCGCTGATAGCCGCGGTCACCGCCGCACTCTCCGGCGGCCTGCTGTTCGGCTTCGGTGCCCTCGCCCAGGCCGATGTGGTCAGCGGCACGGTCATCGGCGGGCAGGGCAACTACAACACCGTCAACCACCGCACCAAGCCGTCCCTCTCGGCCCAGGTCAACGGCTCCTCAAGGGTCGGTGACAGGATCCAGATGTCCTGCCGGACCACCGGCGACACGGTGGAGAACAACCCGCGGTGGATCTACACCGGCTCGTACTACATCGCGGACGCGTTCATCCGGGAGAACACCACCGTCCTGCCGGTCTGCGGCTCGAACCCGAAGCCCACCCCCACGACCGCGAGAACGCTCCAGATCGACATGCAGAAGCAGGTCAGGACCCAGTGGTGCTGGGACGCCTCCGGCGTGACCATCGCCAAGTACTGGGGCCGCACCGTCAGCCAGGAGCAATTTTGCCAACTCGCCGCCCAGGGCAGCTGGGTGGACTGCAACAACCAGCCCGCGACGCTGGAAGACATGGCCAACGGCCTGGCCAGGGTGGGGCTGGGCAACAGCGGCCGCAGCCTGTACCGCAACGCCTCGTTCAGCGAGTCGACCAGCGAGATCGCCGCGGGCCGGCCGTTCGCCGTCCGGATCGGCTGGCGCAGCGGCGGCGGCCACATGAACGTCGTCTACGGCTACGACAGCTCCAGCAACATGATCGCGGTGGGCGACCCGTGGCAGACCACCCAGACCTATACCTGGTGGAACTACTCCACCTACGCGAACAACAACTCGTTCCAGTGGACGCACTCCCGCGTCGGCATCCAGGGCTGAGGAGAAGACCGACCATGCAGAGCATGCGACGCACCAAGCGCACCGCAGTCCGGGCCGCCCTCCTCGCCACGACCGCGCTCGCCGCCACCCTGTGCGGAAACGTTTCCGCGCAGGCTGCGGACGGCGACGGCATCGCGGGCTACCAGTCCGCCCAGCAGACCCTCCGGAGCGACCAGCTCCGGGGCACCGTCTCCCGCTTCCTGGTCTCGGCCAGACCGCCCGGCAGCGCCGCCGCCGCAGACGGCGGCGCCGTCGGCGCTCCCCGCAACGCCCCCTCCGCAGTCGCCGCACCGCCCCAGTTCGATCTCAAGGACCCGGTGCCGATGTTCGAGGTCAGCCCCGAGTTCGTGGCCGGCAAGACCCAGGCCACCCCGCAGACCGCGTTGCGGCTCTCTTATCTGGCCTCACGAGTGACCGCCTCCGACGGCCACCGGGCCGCCGTTCTGCTCTCGCCTCAGGGAAACCCGGCGGCACCGGGAAGCGGCGGGCAGGCCGTCGGCGCCGAGGGCTGGCAGTTGGCCGGCATCCGGGACGGGGACACCGAGCTCAGCCTTGCCGAACGTGGTACCCCGCAGGCCCGCACCTTCACCGAGCCGCAGATCCACGCCTGGTATCGACTCACCGCCGAAGGCCTGATCGAACCCCTCAACGAGGAGGCGACCACCGGCCTCGGCGGAAAGCGCTCCCTCACCCTCGCTGCCTACCAGAAGCTGGTCACCGCCCGTTACGGTGACAAGTTGCCCGGTTCGGAGTACGACCGCAAGGGCTTGGCCGGCGGGTACGCCGGTCTGGTGGAGGACCAACCAGCTGAGGCCGCAGCCGCGTTCGGGGGATCTGCGGCCGACGCATCCTGGCAGGCGGCAGCCGCAACCGGGGCTGCGGCCCTGGTGGCGACCGGCGGTGCGGTGGCGTACGCGCGCCGCCGACGGCGGAACGCCACGCGCTGACCTGTGGGAGCACAACCACCCGCGCCGGGCCACCCGGCAAGTGGACGGGCGCCGGGCTCCCCCCCGACGTCGGCGTAGGACGAGGACCGGGCGGTGTCGGCGTCCGGCCTGAGCGCCGGGTCGAATTCGACGACGTCGTGACGCCAGACTGAAAGTCCACAGAGGAGAGGAACCCCAGCCGGCGCACGGCTGGGGTTCTTCCAGGCGGTGAACATCAGTCAGGAGGTCCGCTCGCCCGCGCGGTAGACCGCTCGTCTCCGCGCCGGCAGGCCCTCCGAACCGCGATCACCCGTACATCGGACAGGTCAGCGCTGCAGGGTGAGGACACCCGGCCGGTACGGCAGTTGGTCGTAGGGACCGCTCGCGGTGGGGGACTTGCCCTGGTAGAGGAACTGCAGGTGGCAGGGGTCGATGGTCATGGTCTGGTCGGGGTTGTTGCGGACCAGGTCACCGTGGCTGATGTCGTTGGTCCACGTGGCACCGCTGTTGGCCTTGCCCGCGAAGGGGTTGCTCTCGCTGGCGGCCTGCGGGGTCCACGAACCGCTCAGGCTCTTGGCCGTGAACGAACGGAAGTAGCGCTGCTCATTCGCACCCCGAGCCTCGACGAGCATGAGGTACTGGTTCTGGCCCTGAACCTTGTACACCTGCGGTGCCTCGAACAGGTTTTTCACCGTGTCGCTCATGACCGTTGTGTACGCCGAGCCGAAGTTGCCCGGGAAGTTCCCGATCGGCATTCTCGCCCGGTAGATCTTGCCGTTGTCACCGGCGAAGAACAGGTACATGTTCTGGTCGTCGGCGATCAAGGTTTGGTCGATCGGGGCGGCGCCCGGGATGCTCCCGGTGAACAGCGGCTGCGGCGAGGACCAGCCGTTGGGGTCGGTGGGGTCGCTCGACGTGCGGTAGATGAAGGGCCACGCCCCCCACTGGTACGCCAGCACCCAGATCTTCTTGGGCGCGAAGTAGAACAGCGTGGGCGCCACCGTGGCCTGGCTCATCCCGGCCTGGCCGGCCGACGCCA
Source organism: Streptomyces sp. NPDC026522 (assembly GCF_055567555.1). Taxonomy (NCBI): domain Bacteria; kingdom Bacillati; phylum Actinomycetota; class Actinomycetes; order Kitasatosporales; family Streptomycetaceae; genus Streptomyces; species Streptomyces sp. NPDC026522. The sequence continues at coordinate 11,759 of NZ_JBVHQF010000021.1, read as the reverse complement.
TGTCCGACCAGCTCGTGAAGGGGGTGAACATCATCGAGCCGTACGACGAGCCCGACACGTCCGACGCGTAGACGAGGCGCTTGCCGTTGTACACCACGCTGGTGAAGTCCTTCACCGAGGCCCACCCGTTCGCCGGCTGTGCCAGCGCACCCGTCGACGTCCACCGGTATGTCGAGGGAAGAGCACACGTGCCGCCCGTTGTCGGGGGCGTCGTCGGGGTCGACGCCCCGGACGGGCCGGTCCACTTCTGGTTGCTGCCGGACCAGCAGGAGTACAGCTGGATCTTGGTGCCCTTGGCGGTGGCCGCGCCGACGGCGTCGAGGCACAGGCCGGACTGGACGCCGGCGATCGTGCCGTTGCCGTTGATGTTCCACTGCTGACTGGCGCCGCCGTCGCAGTCCCCGATGACCACTGCGGTGCCGTCGACGGTGCCCTTGGACATGGCGTCCAGGCACTTGTTGCCGTAGACCATCAGCTGCTTGCCAGAGGTGTAGGTCCAGCGCTGGTTGGTCTGTCCGTTGCAGTCCCACAGCTGCGCCTGGGTGCCGTTGGCGGTACTGGAGCCGTTGACGTCGATACAACGACCGGAGGGGACGCCCTTGATCGCCCCGGTGCCGGTCCCGTCGGTGGTGGTACCGGGGGCCGCCTTGAGGGCATTCACGACGGCGGTGTAGGCGGCCTTGGGGTTGGCGTTGTTGTCGAACAGCAGGGGGCTGTCGCCGCTGCGCCAGGAGTCGCTGTCACGGATGCCCCATACCGTGATGCCGGTGCACCGGCCCACGGCCAGACAGGCGTTGACCGTGTTGGCGTAGTGGGTGGACGAGGCCCCGGCGATGTCCAGCTCGGTGATCTGGACGTCGACGCCCAGCGCGGCGAAGTTGGACAAGGTGGTCCGGAAGCTGGACGGCGGCCCGCCGGCACCGAAGTGGCTCTGGAACCCGACGCAGTCGATGGGCACACCTCGGGCCTTGAAGTCCTTGACCATGTGGTAGACGCCCTGCGTCTTGGCGTCGGTCCAGTTCTCGATGTTGTAGTCGTTGTAGCAGAGCTTGGCCGCGGGGTCGGCGGCCCGGGCGGTGCGGAACGCTTCCTCGATGAAGCCGTTGCCCAGCACGTTCTGGAACACCGAGCTGCGGTGCTGGGAGGAGCCGTCGGCGAACGCCTCGTTGACCACGTCCCAGGCGTAGATCTTGCCCTTGTAGTGGGTCATCTCGGTGGTGATGTGGTTGTTCATCACGCTGCGCAGCGTGTTCGCGTCGCTTATGGAGCTGACCCAGGAAGGGAGCTGCGAGTGCCAGACCGTGGTGTGGCCGCGCATGCGCTGGCCCTGCGTCATGGCATGGTTGACGATCTGGTCGGCGGGGCCGAAGTTGAAGTTGCCGCGGGACGGCTCGATGGCGTCCCACTTCATCTCGTTCTCCGGGGTGATCATGTTGAACTCCCGGTCCGCGATCGCGGCGTACTTCGAGTCGCGGAGCCTGCCGGAGGCCACAGCGGTGCCGAAGTACCTGCCCGAGGGGGCCGCCTGCGTACCCAGGTTCACGGCTCCGGCGGAGCTGGGCAGGAGCGTCACGGCACCGGCCACCAGCGCGCCGGCCGACAGTCCTATCGCCAAGGTCCGGCGGCTCCGGCGGAGCCGGTGCAGGCCCGTCATGATTCTCCTCGGGCGTCGCGGATCGCCCTGGGCGCCGTGGTCGTGCGCGGATCGGCCGGCACGGCCTGATCCGCCGCGGGACGGGCGCGGTGCAGGACGTGGGGCCGTTCTCGCGTGCCGGTCGCCCGGCGTTCGTGGGTGTGTCGTGTCATCGGAAGGCTCTCTTCAGGGGAAAGGTCAACGGGGGAAGCCGGGGAACCCTGCCGCACCGACACGTCATGGTGAGCGGCGGGAAGGGCACCCCACGAAGTGGAGGCTTGCGAACCCGCGGTCTCGTAACAAAAAATTCGCGCCGTCCGGGCGATTGCCCAGTGATGCATCTCGCAGGCAAAAACCGTTATGGCAAGCCCCGCGGTCTGGTCGTCCCTGGGAAGGGGGGCGCCGCCCTGAACATCGGCCAAGGCTTTCGGGGTGATGCCGGTGGCGGTTCCACCAGCCGTCGCAGGGGCGCGACTCGGTCCCGAATGCTCAAAGAGCGGTGGCCCAGGGCCTGCGCACGATGAAGGAGGCCTGATCGGCGAAGGCCCGGGTGCCGTCGGAGCCATCGAGCCAGATGCCACCGTCGCGGTGGCGGAGGACTGATCCGGGATAGTTGTGAGCGTGCAGGGTCACCGACCCGGCGACCGCCCCTGGGCGCGGACAGAAGGTGGCGTCTTCACGGAACAGTTCGCTGTTGTCGTTGCTGCTCAGCCGCAGCCGCAGGTCCCGATGGCGTAGGTAGCGGCCGTCGGCCGCGCGGAAGGTGACGCACCGTGTGTCGGCCAGCCCCCGGACGACCGTGAACGTGACCCGCTGCCGTGTCTGCGCGCTGCTGGATTCCGAGACGCGGACGAGCGTCGCGAAGTCTTCGGCATACGTGAGGTACAGGGCGGGGCCGTCCACGGACTCCAGCGACTGTGCGCCCAGCGGAACAGTGCCCGCGACGGCGGACGGGCTCACGGGGGACGGTCCGGCCGACGTGGTGGTGCTCGAAGGAGTCGGCGTGGGGTTGCCAGTCGTGGGAGCGGCGATCACGCCCGGCTCCCGGTGTGCCGGTTCGGGCCAGGTCGCGTAGGTGGCTGTCCCGGCGATGAGCGCCGCGCCGACGGCGAGGCCCACCAGCGGATGAGCGGTGGTCACGGCGTGGAGTTTGCCGATCAGCGAGCTGTGCAGACTGCTTCCACCCGTCGCCGTGCCGAAGGCGACGGGTGCTGTGGCCAGTCCGGCGGCGCTCGCGGCCGGACCCGACAACAGGCCCTTGGCGGCCAGCGCGGCGATGAATCCGGCCGGGACGGCCAGCGGCGCGAGGTTGAGGAGCAGCAGTTCGGCGGGAACCCGTTGTGCCGTCGTCGCCGTGCAGACCGGGCAGCCGCGGGTGTGCCGCGAGATCCGCTTGCGCCACACCGATGCAGGGAGGCCGTCCCACCCGACGACCGTCTCGTCCAACTGCGGACAGCGCGGGTCGGCCTTCAGCGCGGCGACGATCGTCCGGCTCAGTTCCAGCTGCTCGCGCATGCGTTGTAGGCGTACTCCGACGTGGGCGACAGTGAGCCCCGTCGCGGCGGCGACGTCATCACGGCTCAGCGAGCCGGCGCATTCCTGCCACCACAGCGACAGCAGCACCCGATGGTCCGGATCGAGCCACTGGCCGGCTTCGACGAGCTGACGGCGCTCGTCCGACACGTGCAGACGCAGGATCGTCACGTCCTCAGGTGCGGCGCCGGCGTCCGGTATGTGGAGTGCCTCGTCGATGGCCGTCGTCCGGTCGGCGAAGGCGCGTCGCCGGTGCCAGTAGGTGTTGACCTGGCGGAGCGTGATCGACACCAGCCAGGAACGGAAGCTTTCCGGAGCACGCAGGGCAGGCAGGTCGCGCACCATGCGCAGCAGGGTTTCCTGGACGACGTCGTCGACGTCGGCATGCCCGCTCAGCGCTCGCCCGACGATGTTGTAGAGCAACGGCAGGTACGCGGCGATCAGCTTCTCGCGCGCCCGGTCGTCACCGGCCTGCGCGGCGACGACCAACCCCGCGTGGTCCGCATCCATGAGCCCCATTTCCACCTCCCTCGGGCTAGCGATCCGCCGAGTGCGGCGCCGCTCCTTCGCCCGGATATGCAACTGGGCTTGCCTGTCTGACATGCAGTCAGGAGAAGGTGCCTCTGAGCTGCGCGGAATCGAGTGTCAGGTCGGATCCGCTGAAAGAACAGGTGCGCCTTCGCGGTGAGCGAGCGTACAGGGTGGGACCTGCGGCCCTCTGCGGCCGCCGTCCAAGGTGGAATTCGGCGGGCGGCAACCTTTCGCGGATCTGTGGCGACTGACGGGTGACACGAAGACGATCACACCCACGGATCGTCCGATCACACCGCCGCATGCCGCTGCGCACCGCCGACCGAGCGGGTGCGCGCAAGGCAGGGCCGAAGCAAGGAGCCCCATGAACGAGACGGATCCCACTGCGCGCGGTCGCCGTCGGCGCACAGGCGTGGCCGGTGGCGAGCGGCGTACGCGTGGCCGCCATCGCCGGCGTTGGACGAGGTTGGGTCTGGCGCTGGGCGTGCCCGGTGTGCTCGGCCCGTACCTGCTGTTCGTGCAGGCCGACTCGGAGGCCGCGACGCCGGATTCCGGCGCCTACTACGAGTTGGTGTCCGTGCGCAGCGACAAGGTGCTGGACGTGCCCGGGGCGGACACGTCGGACGGTGCCTGGACACGGCAGCAGAGCCGCGTGGCCGGGGCCGCGAGTCAGCAATGGCGGCTGAGGCCGACGGGGGACGGCTACTACGCGCTGGAGAACCGCAGTAGCAAGAAGGTCCTCGGAGTGCGGGATGCTTCCGGGCAGCCGGCGGCCGCCGTCGAGCAGCAGTCCGACCACGGCGCCGCCGCGCAGCAGTGGAAGATCGAGGACGTCGGCGGCACGGCGGTGAAACTCGTCTCCCGGGGCAGCGGCATGGTGCTGGACGTGTGGGGCGGCTCCACCGACGAAGGGGCGCCGCTCATTCAGTACGCCGACAGGGGCAGCACCAACCAGCAGTGGAAGCTGGTGAAGGTGGCCGGCTCAGGGGGTTACACCTGGCACAATGCGCAGATCGTCGGTGGTGGGTTCGTCACCGGGCTGGTCTTCAACCCCGCCCGCAAGGACCTGCTGTACGCACGGACCGACATCGGCGGCGCCTACCGCTGGGACGCGACCGCCGCCCGGTGGACCTCCTTGACCGACTGGATCGGCGGAGCCGACTGGAACCTGCTGGGGATCGAGAGCCTGGCGACCGACCCGGTCGACCCGAACCGCCTGTACCTCGCGAGCGGCACCTACACCAACGACTGGGCGGGCAACGGCGCGATCCTCCGCTCCACCGACCAGGGCAGGACGTTCCAGCGCACCGACCTGCCGTTCAAACTGGGCGGGAACGAGGACGGCCGGTCCATGGGCGAGCGGCTGGTGGTGGACCCGTCCGACCACGGCACGCTCTACCTGGGTACCCGCAAGAACGGTCTCTGGCGCAGCACCGACCACGGCGTGACCTGGAACCAGGTCACCAGCTTCCCCGTGAAGGACGGTGCGAGCAGCGGAGTCGGCCTTTCCTTCGTGACCTTCGGCCCGTCCGGCAGCCGGACGATCTATGTCGGGGTGGCTGACAAGACCACCTCGCTGTATCGCTCCACCGACGGCGGCAGCAGCTGGCAGGCCGTGCCCGGCCAGCCGAAGGGGCAGCTGCCTCAGCACGGTGTGCTGTCCGGCGACGGCTCGCTGTACCTGACGTACACCAACGCGCCGGGCCCGAACGGAGTGACGGCTGGTTCGGTGTGGAAGTACGCACCGACCACCGGTGGGTGGAAGAACATCTCGCCGTCCAGCGGTGGTTTCGGCTTCGCCGGCCTGGCGGTCGATCCGCAGCGCCCGTCCACGGTCATGGTCACCACCCTGGACCGCTGGTGGCCCTCGGACGAGATCTACCGGTCGGCCGACGGCGGCGCCTCCTGGATGGCGCTCGGCGCGACTTCGGTGCGGGACGCCTCCGCAGCGCCCTATGTCGGCACCGGTATCGGTCACTGGATGGGCGCTCTGGCCCTCGACCCCTTCGATTCCGGGCACGTGCTGTACGGCACGGGATCGGGGATGTGGGGCAGCCGCGACGTGACCGCGGCGGACAGCGGGCGGGCGACGCACTGGACGATCCCGGCCAAGGGCCTGGAGGAGACCGCGACTCTCGGACTGATCAAGCCCCCCGGTCTTCCCCTGGTCAGTGCGCTCGGCGATGTCAGCGGGTTCCGGCACGAGGACCTGACGAAGGTCCCCTCCAATGCGCTCTCCGGACCGTTGTTCACCAACACCACGGGTGTCGACTTCGCACAGTCGAAGCCGCAGTTCATGGTGCGGGTCGGTCTCGGCGGCGAGCAGCACGGCGCCTATTCGACCGACGGGGGAGCCGACTGGGCCCCCTTCGCCGCGGCGCCGGTGCGCGACGCGGGCGGCGGTTCCGCGGCCGTCTCGGCGGACGGCGCCGCCGTGGTGTGGACCCCCGCGGGCCAGGTTCCGTTCTACTCGACCAACCGTGGCTCGGCCTGGGCGGCGGCCTCCGGCCTGCCCAAAGACACGCCCGTGGTGGCCGACCGGTCGGCGGCGAACACCTTCTACGCCCTCAGCGGCGGCACCCTGTACGCCAGCACCGACGGCGGGAAGCACTTCGGCGCCCGGACCACCGGCCTGGGCGCCGGGCAGCTCAAGGCGGTTCCGGGCATCGCCGGTGACCTGTGGATCGCCGGCGGGGGCAACGGACTCCTGCACTCCACCGACGGCGGGAAGGGCTTCAGCAAGCTCGGCGGCGTGGAGCAGGCGACCGCCGTCGGCTTCGGCAAGCCGGCCCCGGGTGCCGGGTACCAGGCGCTGTACCTCAGTGGTCAGGTGAAGGGCGTCGCCGGGCTGTTCCGTTCCACCGACGGCGGCTCGGCCTGGGTCCGGATCAACGACGACCAGCACCAGTTCGGTGGCAGCGCCATCAACGTCATCAGTGGCGACCCCGACGTCTACGGGAGGGTCTACCTGGGCGGCTACGGCCGTGGCGTGGTGTACGGCGACCCGTCCTGATCGCCTGGGCCCGTGGGCGTGCGGCGGTCAGCGCCGTTCCACCCACGGGCCGGGGAGGCGGGACCACACGGCACTCGGCGGGGGCGAGGCAGACGGCTCACAGGTGCGTGGGCGGCTTCGACCCGGTTACGGGCACGGCCTCATCGTGTCGGGGACTCCGCCGCGATCACCGCGCCGCGGTCACCCCGTCGCGGTCGGCCCGCGCGCCTGCCGCGGCGGGCCGCCGTGCGCCTCGGGCGGGGGCGCGGCCACGGGTGCGGATTTCTTCGGCGGCGCGGCAACCTTTGTGCGACCGGCGGCAACTGACGGGGAAACAGTGCACCTCACCCCAAGGAGCAACCGCGCATGTCCGCCGCTTCGCTGCACCGCCGTCCCACCGGACGGCGCAGGCTCGCCCTGATCGGCCTGGCCACCCTGGCCGCCGCCGGTCTCGGTGCCGTACCACTGGTCGTCAACGCCGGCGCCGCGGCGCCCGCCGACCTGGCCCACGGCGTGCTGCCGGCCCGGGACGGCTGGGCCGCCAGCGGCGCCGGCACCACCGGTGGCCGAAACGCGGATCCCGCCCACGTCTTCACCGTGTCCACCCGCGCCGAGCTGGCCCGCGCGCTGGCCTCGGGCCCGGCCGACGCCGCGCGGATCATCAAGGTCAAGGGCCTGATCGACGCGAACACCGACGACAACGGCAGACCGCTGGGCTGCGGCGATTACGCCGGGGGCACCGGGTATTCCCTCGACGCCTACCTGAAGGCCTACGATCCCGCCGTCTGGGGCCGTTCCAAGGTGCCGTCCGGTGCCCAGGAGAACGCGCGCAAGGCGGCGCAGGCCAGGCAGGCCGCCCGCATGACGTTCACCGTGCCGGCGCGGACCACCCTCGTCGGCGTGCCCGGCACCGGCGCCGGCATCACCGGCGGCAGCCTGGTGGTGAAGAACGCCGACAACGTGATCATCCGCAACCTGTCGCTCACCGACGTCCGGGACTGCTTCCCCCAGTGGGACCCCACCGACGGCCCCACCGGCAACTGGAACTCCGCCTACGACGCGGTCAGCCTGCGCGGCGCCACCCACGTGTGGGTCGACCACAACTCCTTCACCGACGCTCCGCACCCGGACTCGGCCAACCCCTCGCACTTCGGGCGCGAGTACCAGGTCCACGACGGCGCCGTCGACATCACCAACGCCTCCGACCTGGTCACCGTCGGGTACAACACGTTCAGCAGCCACGACAAGACCATGCTGATCGGCAGCAGTGACAAGGACACGAAGCTGCGGGTGACGCTGCACCACAACGTCTTCCGGGGGATCGTCCAGCGCGCCCCGCTCGCGCGCGTGGGCCAGGTCCACCTGTACGACAACTACTACGACACCGCCGAGTCCGACGGCTACGCCCACAGCTACAGCGTCAACTCCCGCGCGGGCGCCCAGGTCGTCGCGCAGAACAACTACTGGAAACTGTCGCCGGACCGCCGGGTCGAGGACCTGCTCAGCGGCGACGGCACGGGAGCCGTCGCGGGCGGCGGCAACCTCGTCGACGGCAGGGCCGCCGACCTGGTCGGCGCCTACAACGCCGCACACTCCGGCAAGAAGATCAAGACCACCGTCTCCTGGACGCCCGCCCTCGCCGCCGGTCTCGAACCGGCCGCGGGCCTGCCCGCCGAGCTGGCGGCGCGGGCGGGCGCCGGCGTCCTCGCCGACAACGGCGGCGGTACGTCCGCCGCCCCCGGTTCCGGCGGGCGCACGCTGACGGTCGCCGCCGACGGCTCGGCCTCCTACCGGACCGTGCAGCAGGCCGTGGACGCCGCCGCCCCGGGCGACACCGTCCTGGTCGCGCGCGGCACCTACCGCGAGACGGTGAACGTGCCCGCCGCCAAGCGCGGGCTGACGCTCAAGGGCGCCACCGGCAACGCCGAGGACGTGGTCATCACGTACGACAACGCCGCCGGCACCGCCAGGCCCGGAGGCGGTACGTACGGCACGGCGGCCAGCGCCACCGCCACCTTCTCGGCGAACGACCTCACCGTCACCGGTCTGACGGTCCAGAACACCTGGGAGCGGTCGGCGCATCCGGAGGTCAAGGACACCCAGGCCGTGGCGGTGAATGCCGCCGGGGACCGCCAGCGGTACCTCAACTCGCGTTTCATCGGGCACCAGGACACCGTCCTCAACTGGGCCCCGAAGCCCACCGGCCAGTACCGCCAGTACTTCCGCTCCTGCTTCATCGCGGGGGACGTCGACTTCGTCTTCGGCAACGCCACCGCGGTCTACGACCACGTCAACATCACGCTGCGCGACCGGGGTGCCGCGGCCGGCGGGAACAACGGGTACCTCGCCGCTCCGAGCACCGACGCGGCGAAGCAGTACGGCATCCTGATCACCGACAGCACGGTCAGCAGCGCCGCCCGGGCCAACACCTTCTCCCTCGGCCGCCCGTGGCACCCCGGCGCGAACGCGGTCGGTCGGCTGGTGATCCGCAACACGAGTCTGCCCGCCGCCGTGAAGCAGGGGGCTCCCTGGTCCGACATGGGCGGCTTCGCATGGAAGTCGGCCCGCTTCGCGGAGTACGCCAACTCCGGTCCCGGCGCCGGGACGGGCCCCAACCGTCCGCAGCTCAGCGCCGCCCAGGCGACCGCCCACACCGCCCGCGCCTACCTGGCCGGCAGTGACGGCTGGAACCCGGCGGGCTGATGGGCGCCACCACGCGGACCCGGCCCCCGCGAGCCGAGCCGGCCGAACGGTCCCCGAACGGGCTGCTAAGGTCGCGCACCTGCCCGGGACCGCCACAGATCGCACCGAGAGGCCGCACCGAGGCCATGACCACCGATGAGGCGTCCGCGGCGTTCCAGGACTTCTTCGAACGCCACCACATCGAACTCGCACGCCTGGCGTACCTGCTGACCGGCGAGGCGGACGCCGCCGACGACCTCGCCGCCGACGCGATGGTGGCGCTCTGGCACCGCTGGGACCGGGTCACCCGCGCCGACAGCCCGGCCGCTTACGCCCGCGGCGTCGTCGCCAACCTCGCCCGCAGCCGGATCCGCAGTTCGGTGCGCGAGCGGCGGCGCGTCCTGGTGTTCTGGTCGCACCGCCCGGAGCGCACCGACGGGCCGGACGTGGCCGCCGTCATGGACGTGCGCGCCGCGCTGGCCCGGCTGCCGTTCCGCAAACGCGCCTGCGTGGTCCTGCGGCACGCCTTCGACCTCTCGGAGAAGGACACCGCGCACGTGCTCGGGATATCGGTGGGTACGGTGAAGAGCCAGACCTCCAAGGGAACGGCGGAACTGCAGCGACTACTCGGCGCCCGTGCTGCCGACGAACTGGCGGGGAGCAGGACGCGATGACGGACGAACTGCGCCACCTGCTGCGCGAGGGCGCCGAGGCCCACCGGCCCGACCGGGACCGCATGCTGGCCCGGGTGCGGCGCGGCACGGCCCGGCCTGGGCCGGCCGTCCGGCACGAGCGCACAGGAGCCCTGTCCTGGCCCAAGGTGGTCCTCGCGACGCTGGCCACCGCCGGCGCCCTGACCGTGGGCAGCTTCGCGGTGGTCTCCGCCGTGCGCGCCCCGGACCCGGCGCGGAACACGGTCGGAGTCGCCTCCGACCCGTCTTCGCCGGTCTCCGGGCCGACCTCCCCGGCCGGGTCGCCGCCGGTCTCGCGGTCGGCCACCCCGCCAGCGCCCGGCCCGAGCCCGTCCCCGACCCGGTCCGCCGCCGCTGGCGGCCCGGCCACCGGAGGATCTCCGTCCACCGGGTCCCGGCCGGCGTCACCCGCGGCCGGGAACCACACCGAGGACGGTCCGCTGTGGGCGGACGGCTCGGTCGACCCGCACAGCAACGTCTACTGGTCCCAGAGCAACATCACCCTGAAGACCACGAGCGCGCTGACGACGCTGACGGTCGAGCTGCGGATCGCCAGGACCGAGGGAGTGAAGAACACCGGGAGCTGGCAGACCCGCCCCGCCGCCGACTTCGACTCCTCCGTACGGGAGGACGGCCGCTTCCTCGTCTACCGGTGGACGCTCAAACCCGGACGGACGGTCCCGGCCGGCCAGCACGTGTTCGCCGGCCAGTACGACCACGCCGTCGGCGGACGCGACGCGGGCGCCGACTCCTACCGCGCGGATGCCGCCACCGCTGCCGGCAGGGCCTCGGTGTGGGGTGATTTCGCCCGCAGCCGGTGAGTCCGCCGTGCCGTGCCGTGCCGTGCCGCCTCCTCCGACGGATCCGGAGGCGGCCGGTGGTGCATGAAACCTCGACCACATCTGCGCCCGGTGCGAGGAGGCAGCGGCCTCCGCCGCCTCCACGAGCGCGATCAGCAGCGTGAGGACGACCACGACGCCGCCGCCCCGGGCTGCGCGGGGCCCGCTCCGGCGCCCGGTCGAAGCGCGCCATCCGGCACGGGCGCAGTCTTCTAGGGAACGGGCGCCGGGGACGCGGGCGGCCTGCTCGAACGCGTCGGCCGCCGCCTGGACGCGGTCACGGACCAGGGCGGGGGCTCGGGCGACGGCGACGGCCAGGAGGTCACCGAGCGCGCGACGTGACCCGCGCCCTCGTCCTGCCCGGTGCGGCCCAGGAGTACGGCTGCTTCGCGGATCCGGTGCTCGGCGAGCGCCCAGTCGGCTCGGGATGACGACAGGCTCGAAGCGCTCCTCCAGGGTGCCGACCGCTTCGTCGCCTCGCCCTGCCAGGACGTAGGCACCGGCCAGATCGGGGCCGGCCCGCCGCATCCGCCCTCGCATGGACCGGCCGGTTCCCACTGTCCCACCGCGTCCCGTAGCCGGAGCACAGTGGCCGGAGCGGGTACGGCCAGTCGGCGGGCGAGCCGGCCGACGGGGCCGCCGCGGGCGCCTCACATGTTGATCATGTGTCCGGCCAGGCCGTGCACGGCTTCCTTGACGGCCTCGCTCAGGGTGGGGTGGGCGTGGACGTTGCGGGCGACCTCGTGCACGGTGAGGTCCCATTGCTGGGCCAGGGTCAGCTCGGGCAGCAGCTCGGTGACATCGGGGCCGATGAGGTGGCCGCCGAGCAGCTCGCCGTACCTGGCGTCGCTGATCAG
>NZ_JBVHQF010000020.1:0-74053 GCF_055567555.1 Streptomyces sp. NPDC026522 | reverse complement strand
GGACTGATCGGCTCACCGCATGCCTTCTGCAACCCCTCACGGTCGAGTACCTCCACGACCGTATGCATGAGGCAGCGAGTGCGCGACGGCGCAGGCGGAACCGCGTGGGAACGGAAGAGGCATCCGAGGGAAGCCTGCTCCGCAATCACCAGGCCACGCACTGAAGCCGAGCCTGGTCACCGTGACCACGCGCCTTCATTTTCGATTCCGCGCCGTCCTGCGACCGCGCGTCGAACACTTGCTCAAGGGATATACATGTCTGCTACGCGTCCACGCCCCACGCGACTGACCGGCTTGCTCATTACCGCTACCGCGGTGTCCGCCGGTCTCATCACCGCCAACACCGCACAGGCCGTCACCGGGCCCGAAGCCACCGCCGGCCAGTACGCCTCCGCCGTCAAGCTGACCATCGGCGACGAGGCGAACAGCCGTGGCTGCAGCGCCGTCCTGGTCGACCCCCGCTGGATCCTGACTGCCGCCAGCTGCCTGGCCACCACTCCCGGCAGCCCCGTCGTCGCCGGCAGTCCCGCGCTGAAGACCACTGCCGCCTTCACCAACGGGCAGACTCGCGATGTCGTCGAGGTGTCCGCGAGCGCCACCGACCGTGACTTGGTCCTGGCCCGCCTCGCCACTGCCGTCACCGGCGTCTCCCCGGTCAAGCGCGCAGCCGCGGCCCCCGCGGCCGGCGTCGACCTGACCGCGGTCGGTTTCGGGCGTACCAAGACCGGCTGGGTCCCCGCCGCGGCCCACACTGGCACCTTTACCACGAACTCCTCCGACGCCACCTCCCTGTCGATCACCGGCAAGGGGACCGACGCGATCTGCAAGGGCGACACCGGCGGCCCGCTCCTGAACGCGGCGGGTGAACTGGTCGGCATCAACAGCCGCTCGTGGCAGGGCGGCTGCCTGGGCACGAACGCCGCGGAGACCCGCACCGGCGCGATAGCCGCTCGCGCCGACAACCTGGGTACCTGGGTCACCGACAGCATCGACGCCCTGCGCATCCGTTCCGGTCAGATCATCGAGCCCGGTACCACTCTCGTCGGCCCCAACCTGAAGCTGACCATGCAGACCGACGGCAACATGGTGATGTACCACAACAGCGGCGGCGAGGGTAAGGGTGCGGCCATCTGGGACTCCCGCACCTACGGCAATCCCGGCGCGTACGCCATCATGCAGGCCGACGGCAACTTCGCCATCTACACCAAGGACGGTGGCGACGGCAAGGGCGGCCACCTCTGGTCCACGGCCACCTTCGGCAACCAGGGCGCCTACCTCCGCTTCCAGGACGACGGCAACCTCGTCATCTACAAGAAGGACGGCGGCGAAGGCAAGGGCGGTGGGCTCTGGTCCACCGACACCTACCAGCGCTCCGCCCTCTTGACCAGTGACGGCCGCTACGGCGCCGGATTCTGGATGGACAGCCCCAACAAGATCACCGTCATGGCCCGCGACGGCCGCATATACATCTGGGACAAGCGCACAGCCAAGCAGGTGTGGAGCAACAACGTCTCCGCAGGCGGTGACGGTTCCTACCTGCACATGGGCGCCGACGGCAACCTCGTTGCCTACCGCAAGGGCGGCGGCCCCGGTCTCGGCAACTCCTACTGGTCTACCGCCACCTACGGCAACCCCGGCGCCTACCTCATCTTCCAGAACGACGGCAACCTCGTCGTCTACAAGAAGGACGGTGGCGACGGCAAGGGCGGCTCCCTCTGGAACACGGGTACCTGGTAGTAGTCCACCAAGGGCATGAACACCGCCGGGTAGGGGAACAACACCCGGCTGTCGCGATCGAAACCGGTTCGCGGGGCTCCCTCAGAGCCCCGCGAGTCACACGGAATCGGGGCCTACCGGCTGCGTACTCCAGCCGAGCGTGTCCTGAGCTGGTTCCTCTCAGGTCGTGGCCTCGTTTCACGTCGGCATAGCGATGTGAACGCCAGTTCGACTGGTTCAGCGCGTGAGCGCGTTGACGGCGTCGGTCTGTTCACTCGGGCCTCGACCGCGGCACCGGTGCGGTGCGGGGTCCTGTGCGGGTGGCTGGAGTGGTCGGCCAGGCCCGGGGTGTCCTCATCGCGGCGGCGTCGTACCTGTAGGCGGCGGCCCGGGAAGAACTCGGCGGCCAGGTAAGTGACCGGGCGCCGCGATGCGACCCGTCCGACCAACCGTCGGCTGCCGAAAACGGTCAGCCCGGCATGACGGTGGGACATGAAGATCTCCGTGCGGTGAGTCCCCGGACGGCTCCCGCCACACGGAGGTCTTCGTCATGTTCAAGACCCCACCACTGACAACAACGCTCCTTCGTCTGCATACATCTGGCGAGTGCGGACGAGAGGTTCGCAACTGTGCTCCGCGCTGGGGGGGCTGGTAAGGCCACGGGCCGTTAACGGCTGAGGGGCACTCAGCAGCGCCTCAGGCAGGTAGGCGGATCGGATACCCAACTGCCAGCCGTGCGCGAGACAGGCGAGGATTGCCGGCGTGACGGCTCCCAGCGGCAGCAGGCTCCGGGCAGCCGGGTCGGCGCCGACGCTCTCTCGGTGCGCGACGAGCCTCTCCCGAAAGGCCTGCTCGAACTCGTCCTGGTCGGCGCCGAGAAGGACGCGCAGCAGCCGTTGGTCCGGCGTCAGCGTCCCTGCCCGATCGAGCTGCTCGGCAGTACGCGCCCGCTCGGCGGTGTCCGGCTTGGCCAGCGGCACCGGGCCGGGGAGCGCGCCGTGGTAGGGCCCCTGGACGACGGTCAGGTAGCCGCACAACGTGTCCATCTCCGCAAGGTCGGCCGGGTCGGACACCGACTCCCGCTTCGAGTATGGAACGCCGTCAGCTTGCCGTTTAACCGCCGGCATCGAACTGGGCTCGAACTGGTTCGGAATTTCCCCAGTTCACCGAACGTGCGAGAGGCCGGGCCCCGATCCTGTGCTCAGGGTTGATTCAGCACAGAGGCCGGGATCGTGGGACTGGTCGAGCACAGCGTCCAACGAGACGCCTTGTCAAAGTTGTCTGAGTTCCGGTCTGAGTTGTACGCGTGCCTGACGTCGCGGGCGGATGCCATGTTCGACGTGTGTGACGCGCTGCTCTGTAACGACGGACCGGTCCGGACGCTGGTGGACCTGGCGCTGGCGCCGGAACACCGACGCAGGCACGGAGCCTTGTACTCCGGGATCAACCGGGGCCGGATTGACGTCGTCCGGCTGCGGCGGGCCCTGGCCGGCGTGCCGTTGCCCCGGGCCGCCGACGGGCGCCTGGTGCTGGCAGTGGACGTGTCCCCGTGGCTGCGGCCGGATGCCGATACCTGCTCGGACCGCTCCTTCTGTCACACCTTCGGCCGGGGCCTGGGCAAGCACCAGATGGTCCCCGGCTGGCCCTACTCGATCGTCGCGGCGCTGGAGACGGGCCGGACGTCGTGGACCGCGCTGTTGGACGCGATCCGCCTGGAACCCGGCGCGGACTTGGCCGCGGTCACCGCCGAGCAGGTCCGCGAGGTCATTGAACGCCTCGTCGCGGCCGGCCAGTGGCGGGACGGTGACCTGGAAGTCCTGGTCGTGTTGGACGCCGGATACGACGCACCCCGGATCGCTCACCTTCTGGCCGATCTGCCGGTCGAGGTGCTGGGCCGGCTCCGATCGGACCGGGTGATGCGCAAGCCCGTTCCGGTGCCATGGATCTGCCCGCCGCAGGGCGGCCGCCCGCCCAAGCACGGCGGGGAGTTCGTTTTCGGCCGGCCCGAGACCTGGGGCGAGCTCGCGGTGGTGACGGTGACCGGCACCGATCGGTACGGGACCGCGACGGCGCAGGCGTGGGACCGGCTGCACCCCCGACTGACGCGTCGGGCGGCATGGGGTGACCACGAGGGCCCCTTGCCGATCACCAGGGCACTGTGATCCGGTTGACGGTGGCGAAACTGCCCAGTGGCGGGGTTAACAAGCCCGTCTGGCTCTGGTGGTCCCACACCGGCGCCCGCCCCGAGGACGTCGACCGATGCTGGCAGGCCTTCCTGCGACGGTTCGACGTGGAGCACACCTTCCGCCTGCTCAAGCAGACGCTCGGCTGGACTCGCCCCAAGCTCCGGAACTCCGAAGCGGCCGACCGCTGGACCTGGATCGTCCTGGCCGTACACGCCCAGCTCCGGCTCGCCCGCCCGCTCGCACGGGATCTCCGCCGGCCCTGGGAACGGGCGGCGGAGCCGAACAGACTCACACCTGCCCGCGTCCGGCGCAGGTTCAGGAACCTGCACACGAAGACGGGCACGCCAGCCCGTGCACCGAAACCCACTCGGCCCGGCCCCGGCCGACCACTCGGATCGAAGAACAGGCAGCCCGCCACCCGCTACGACGTCGGACGAGTCCTCGCCACCGGCGAGTCCTACACCCGACCCGCACACCACAACGTCGGCACCAAACCCCGCAGGACAGGCTGACAAGTGACATCGAGCATCAGCACACTGAGCACGTGCGATACGAGGAGAAGGCGAAGCTCGCCGCCGCGAGAGCCCTGGTCCCGGTGGCCATCCTTGTCGCCTCGCCAGTGCTGCTGATAGCTGGAGCGCCGGTCCGTTGCCGATACCTCCGCTACGTCTACCGAGATGAGGCCCCACCGATCCTGGACAAGCAGCAGGGCCGAATCAGTGTCCACTGGTTCGTGGTCACCAGCCCTCTTCTCGGATGGCTCTGCTGGCCCACAGAGTCGCTCGCCCGACTCATCTCGCGCCGAGGTTAAACGGCAAGATCAGCCCTTGTTTCCGATCCCCTGATTTGGTTGGGAGAACGGCCTAGCCTGGTGGGGTGTCTGCTGGCGCTGGGCGGGTTGGTGAACGTCTGTGCCGGGGGTGTGATGAGGCTGGCGCCGGGGTCCGGTCCGGGTGCGGTGTTTTGCTCGTCGGCTTGTCGTTCCAGGTCATGGCGTCATCAGCAGAGGTTGCGGAAGCGGCTGGCGGCGGTGCGGGACGGGGCTGGCGTGGTGGAGTGCTGCGGGACGCGGTGGGTCGCCGGGTTGGACCGGCGGTCGAACGCCATGTACTGCTCGGAGCGGTGCAAGGTGAGGGCCTGGTGGGCACGCCAGACGCACCAGATCGGTGATCGGGGTGTCGGCCGGGAGGTTGGAGAGCCAGTAGTCGGTAGGAGCTTCGGCGCCGTTCGGCCACTCGGCCAGCAGTCGGGCAGGACCCCGTCCCACCAGCCCTGCTCGGACGAGGCGGCGGATTAGATCGGTCGCTCGACGGCTTTGCCGGCGGGCCGGACTCGCACGGCGGCGAAGCGGGACTTCAGCTGGCCTCGGGTGCCCTGCCGCCAAGTGACGGTGGTGAAGGTCTTCGGCCCGAGACGTGCGGCCAGGGCCGCTACCGACGGTGCAAGGTGGCGGTAGCGAGGCTGGGGCCAGCAGCCGGCCGGCCCCTTGCGGGGAGGTGTTTCAGGCTCGGCATCGAGCGGATGGGCACTCACGTCCGCTCGGATGGCCAGGACGTAGTGGATTCCGCGGTCGGTGAGCGCGGCCCGGAAGTATGCGTTGGTGCCGTAGGCGGCGTCCGCCACCACCACCGGAGGCCTCATGTCCCACTCGGCCAGCGTGTCGAGCATGTCCAGGGCCAACCGCCACTTCTCACGGTGTGTGGCCTCGGACGGGACGCGGGCGGACGTCCTGCGATCGTTGTCCGCTTCCCATGATCGAGGCAGGAACAGCCTCCACTGCAGTGGGCAGGACGCGGTGTCCGTCGCAGCATGAACGCTGACCGCGACCTGGCAATTGGCGCGTTTGCCCAGGGCTCCGCAGTACTGCGGAGCCACCCCGACCGACATTCTTCCGTCCTTGGGCAGCGACACATCGTCGAAGACCCAGGCCGTTGGAGTGAGCGGCAGCATGCGTTCGCAAATCCGGCGCTGCATCGGCACCGGATCCCAGGTGGACTGGTTCACAAACTGCTGCAGGTTCTGCTCGTTGCCGTCCGGCAGCCGAGCAGCCATGGCCTGGATCGACTTGCGCCGACCGTCCAGCACCAGTCCCCGCAGGTAGCAGTCACTCTTGGCCCGCTGGTCCTTGCGCCTCAGAGAGGTGAACACGTCAGCCACATACGACGCCAACTCGGCCCCGCACGCCGTCCACTTCGCGTGAATCCACACATCCGACATGCCCACCCACGAGCAGCCCCCAACCGGAAGACCTAACGGAGTCCTACTAAGGGTTGTCCCGTAAATGATCTCCCGATCCCCTTGGGCAGGGGTGGCCGCCGTACGAGCCGCTGATTTATCCGGCGAGGGCGAGGTTGTGCATCCGGGCGATGCCGAGCATGGCGTGGTGGACGCCGTCGCCGTTGAGGCGGCAGTCGCGGAGGATCTTCCAGGTCTTCATACGGGCGAAGACGTACTCGACGCGGGCGCAGATCTGCTTGTGGGACTTGTTGTGCGCCTGCTTCCAGTCGGGCAGGTCTTCGCCTTTGCGGCGTCGGTGCGGCATGACGAGTCCGGTGCCGGGGTAGCCGCCGTCGGCGATCGTGAGTGTTCTGCCGACGGCGGGTTTGGCGCCGGATTCCTCCCACGCCTTGCAGTCGTTGCGATTACCAGCGAGTGGCCGGCCGACCACGACGACCAGGCGGGTGTCGGCGTCGATGACGATCTGGTGGTTGGTGGAGTATCTGTAGTTCTTGGACTGCTCTGCCATGGCGTGGTCGCGGGTGGGCACGAGCGTGCCGTCCACGATGAACACGGCGTCCTTGGCGAACCGCTTGCGGGGCTGCAGGGCGAGCATCGGCCCGAGGTGGTCGATGATGCGGTCGGCCGCCGACTTCGAGACCCCGAAGACTGAAGCGAGCTGGCGCATCGTCAAGTTTGTGCGCCAATACGCCGCCACCAGTAGTGCCCGGGCCTCCAGCGGAAGGCTCCACGGCCGCCCCTTGCGAACCGAATCCGCGCCCTCGCGCCGCAGAACGGTCACCAGCTTCCCGAACTGCCTTGGGCTCAGCCCACTGAACGGGGCTATCCAAGACGGCTCCGACGCCGTGATCACACCAGCCACCGCTGGATCATCTCAGTTGCAGACGGCACTGGTGCCGACCGATCCTTTGCCGACTCGACGATCTGAGGGAGAACGGCGTGAGGCTGACTCTGTTCCCAGGAGACGGAGACACCAGCAGTCCCGACGTCGGCTGGTCCTACAGCGGCTTCGCCGCGTTCCGGCGGCAGCTGGCGCGAGCCGAAGGGTTCGATCTCGACGGTATGTCGGGCTTCGGCGGGGAACGCCCCTGGAGTGATGTCTCCACCTCGCTCGAACCACTCCTCGATCGCCCCGACGACGGTGGAGGCGAGCTCTCGCCCACCGAATGCGCTGTCCTCCTGCCCCGGCTCGAGGCGATCGTCGACCAGTGGCGGAAAGCGGTCGGCGTCCCTAGGACACACATCGACGCGGCCCAACAGCTGACGGTCGTTCTGCGGCTCTGCGTCGCGAAGGACGTCGAGCTTCTCTTGATGTCCACAAAGCCGGGGCAGGTCCTCACGCTCGCGCAGTTACGGGACAGCCCTTAGCCGTTCGCCGACATCCGGTCTATGTCTTCGCGTCTCCGCTTCGGTCGACAAGGGCACCGAAGGCGTCGAGGACCCGTTGCAGGCCGAAGGAGTAGGCGTGGGCGGGGTCGTAGGCACTGTTGTGTGCGACGCCTGCGGCTGCGCCGACGCGGACGGCAGTGGGGTAGGCGTTCTCGTCGAGGACACGGGCGAGGAGCGGGGCGTTCAGCTCCCACCATTGTTGGTCGTTCAGGGCGCTGTCGTGCTCGGCGGCGCGGGCGGCGGCGGCGGCGCGGGCGCATGCCTGCACGAAGGTGAGCAAGTGGGTCAGGCAATCGTCCATCTCGATGTCGCTGAGGCCGAGGCCGTCGAGTCCGGACAGTTCGTGCTCGTACTTTGACATCTGCCCCGGCCCCAGCGGCGGCCTGAGGGTGGAGACGGCTGCGGCCCATGGGTGACGTTCGAAGAGGGCTTTGTTCTCCTCGGCGATGGCGGTGACGCGTTGGCGCCAGGGCTGTCCCGTGGTGTCGGTGCGCGGCATGCGGGCGTAGGCGGCGTCGAGCATGAGGTCGAGGAGCTCGGCCTTGCCGGGGACGTAGGTGTACAGCGTCATCGGCACCACGCCGAGTTCCTTGGCCACCCGGCGCATGGTCAGCGCGTCCAGGCCTTCAGCGTCGGCGACGGCGGTAGCGGCCTCGACTACTGCGTCGATACTCAGCCCCCGTCGCGGTCCTCGGCGATGGTCAGAGGAGGAGCCGCGCCACAGCAGTTGGAGGGTGTGGGCCGGGTCGCCCGAGCTGGTTCGTTCCGTTGGCACGGGGGCATCCTCTCGCATTCCAACTCTGTACTATGTACATTGTACTGCGTACATAGTATGTGGGATCTCTCCGGGGAGTTTTCATGAAGATCACCTCCAGTGCCGTGTCGCTTAACGTCGCCGATGTCCCCGCCTCCAGCACCTTCCTCATCGAGCACTTCGGGTTCCGCGAGGAGATGGCGGCCAACGGCTTCGCCTCCCTGACGCGCGACGACGCCGGCATGAACGTCATCTTCTTGCAGCGGGGGCTGGACAGCCTCCCGGCAGACCAGCGCAACGAGCACGCCGCAGGCCTGATCCTCGCCTTCGTCGTCGAGGACCTCGAAGGCGAGCTGACACGCCTTCGCTCCGAAGGCGTCGCGATCACCATGCCGCTGACCGACGAGGAATGGGGCGAGCGCGCCTTTCAGGTCCGAGACCCCAACGGCGTCATCGTCCAACTGGTCGACTGGAACGCCCCCACCAGCGTTTGAAGCAGACGGGGTGTCGGTAGATGCCGCCGTGGTCGACGGATGTGTCGGCGCTGATCTCGGCGACCAGTTCGGGGCGGACCAGGGTCACGTCCAAGGCGTCGCGGCTGCCCCACGTCGTAGCGAACCGGATGCCGGTCCAGGGACGGTCCTCGTCGGCCGGGTCGGGTTCTCACCGACCAGGTGGGCCGCAGCTCCGGGCGCAGGGGGACCGTGCGGCCGATGGGACGCAGCCGGTCGTGGCTGCCGTGGTGGCCCAGGAGGAGGACGTGGGGGCGGGTGAGGGTACCGGTGATCGCCTCGGTGGTGTCCCGCCGCCTCAGTTTGTACCAGCCCCTGTATCCCGACTGGTAGGGCTGGTTCGCGACCCGGAAGCCTGGGAAGCCGCTCTGGGGGCGACGTGCCTCGATGTTCCCGGTGGTGGCCTACTGCGGCGGGACTACGGGCTCGTGGAAATCAACTTCTCGCCAGGGCGGCAAGGGCAGATGTCGTGCTTCGGTTTCGGCGTGAAGATCCAACGACTGCTCTACGACCAGTCCCCGAGCACCGTGCCGTCCCCGCTCTCGCGGGAATACGGAGAATTCGCGCCCAGAGTCCCCTTCAAAGAACTACAGACCGCCATCCTGGCCCTGGGCCACACGATCGAACTCGACAAGCACCGCACGTCGAGTGACATGGACTGCTACCGCGTATCCGCGTCCGCCGCCCGTATCCACGTCGTCGCTGACCCTGACCCGTACGTGTCAGGGGACCCAGTCCAGACGGACATCGGAGGGGCGACGTCTGGTCCGTCGACGTGTTGTGACCAGCCGGCAACCTCCCAACAGCGTCCGTGATATCTCTTCGCTACGAAGAGCGCGTTGCAATGATCACTTGCGGGAGGCAACGATCTGAAGAGCGCGCCACCCAGCTGATCAGCCACACTCAAGCCCCCGTGCCGCATCCAACCGGCTAGTCCGCAGGCCAGTGCGGGTTCGGCATGCCGTCATCGCTCATGTGCGCCCGCTGCCAGATCCCTATCCAGTTGAACGGCGTCTCCGGGACGAAGCGGTGTCGCTGCCCGCACGGGCATGGCGCCAGCACCCACGCGCAGCCACGGCACAGCTCTACCCAGCCGTGCCCGGTCGAGTTCGACACCAGCGGTCTCTCGTCCCCGCAGGCGGGGCAGCCGGGAAGATCGGCGCCGTCCAGAATCGCGTTCTGTCGCCGGACGTACTCGGGCAGCCGCAGCGACGGATGGCGAAACGGGTCTGCGTACCAGGCGCGGTTCGGTCCCTCCCACCAGCTCCGCAACCACCACGGTCGCGGGTTCACTACAGCCCGCCGCCCCGCACGCTTCTCCGCCCGGCGTTGCGCGGCGTACTCCTCCGCTCGCGCGAGCCACAGCACCCGCGCCTCATGCAGTTCTTCCACCGCCCGCACCAGCGCGTCGGGGTCTGCCTCCAGCCGGCAGGGGATCGCGGCGCTGAGCGTGAGGTGGTGGTACGTCGCCCGGAGACCGTAAGGAGCGAAGACGGTGAGGCAGGTGCGCAGCGCGCTGTGCCGCCGGTGGAGGGGGAGCCCGGCATCGCGCACGTGCGCTCGGTGGGTCAGGAAGCTGGTCATGGTGTGGGTGCCAGGTCCAGAGCCCGTGCCAGGGCAGTAGTGAGGGCAGCGGCATGTGCCGGCAGGTGTTGTTCCGCCCAGGTTCCGGCAAGGCTGAGGAAGTCCTGCAAATCCTGCTGAGCGTCGGCGACGAGCCTGCGTACCTGGTCTGCCGACAGTTCGATCACCGGGCTGCCGTCTACCCCGTGAGCATCGAGTGTGAGTCGGACAACGGCGTTGACGCGTTCGGCCACCGAGGATGGATCGTGGCCGAAGTAGGCGCAGCTGGTACCGTCGAGCATCTCCAGCCAGTCCCGCCAGGTCTCCAGGCCGTTGCAGCAGCCCGGCTCGACGAAGACGGTGTCGGTGGCGTTGTCCGTCACCCGGAAGCCGCTGGAGGCGATCAGGTCCGGCAGGGTGAGCAGCCCGTGCAGGAATGCGCCGAGCGGGTCGGACGGACCCGACCCGTGCTCCTCTTCCGGCTCGAAGTCATTGCAGTCGGCGATCTGCATAACGGCCGTGCCAACCTCCGCCGGAGTCAGCCCCCCGTTCAGCACGAGGTAGCCATACGAATCGTGTTCGCCAACGCGCCAGAGCTCGAAGTCGTCGGAAGCGGAGATCTCCAGAACGGGTTGCACAACAATCACATGGGGATGATGCCGGACCCGCTGCTTCGTCGCCACGGGCTTTCGGCTGCGGCGTCGGGCTTGGAGCGGGCCCGCTACCTGGGCGTTTCGAGGTGTGCTCCCGACAGGTAGTGCAGACGTAGCGCATGGCGGTCTGCTCGGTGACGCCGAACCGGCGCATCAGCCGGAGCGGGTCGGCGCGTTCGGGCGCCTCGTCAGGGATACGGAACGCCCGTGCTCAACGGATCTTGGGGAAAGCCTTATCGGGGTGGGCTGCCGCGACGTACTTCATGGCCGTCGACGGGTGAACGCCGAAGAGGCGGATGAGGTGGACCGGGTCGGCGCTCGCTGCCTCCTTCCCACGCGCACGGGGCCCACAACCGGCGCCCACCGCACCGCGAGACGGGACCCGGTGAAGCGCACTGGTATGGCCTCACGCAGGGCGGTGATGGGCGGGTCCTCTCGATGACGGCGATCGACCGCCTGCCCGTCGCCGCCGAACACCGCGCAGGCTACAAGCGGGACCCGTACAAGCACCGGAACCGTGGGCTGAACGCGACCGACGGCTACGATACCCGCAAGGAAGTCATCCTCTCCGAGGCCGTCATGGCGCCGCAGGTGGCGGTCGGCTGCAAGCTGACCGGCGGCTCCTGGCGCTCCGCGTACGACAACGTCGCGGTCACGGACGCGGCCCGGCTTGCTGTCGACCACTTCGTACCGCTGGCGGAGGTGTACGACTCTGACGGGCGCCGTGGTCGGCGGCGCGGCGGGAGGCGTACGCGAACGACCAGAACAGCCCGGACACGCTGATCGCGGTCTCCGCGGCCTGGAACAGGTCCAAGGCCGACAAGGACCCGGCCGAGGGGCTGCCCTCCGACGGCTCCTACCACTGCACCTACGCCGCGACCTGGGTTGGCACGAAGTTGCGCTGGGACCTGGCGGCCGACGACAGCGAGGTACAGGCGCTTCTGGGTCTCGCCGAAGACTGCTACACCACCACCGTCGTCTACGAGCAGGTGTCGTAGACCTGCACGGCGCCGCTATCCCGGGCCGCCGCCCGTGGCTGTACCGCCGCGCCCTGGCCGTCGGTGGCCGGCCTCGTGCGGCGGGCCGCGTCGCGTAGCTCACCCCGCCTCCCCCAGCGCATTCGCTACCCCGGCACCACCCCCTACCGCCAGCGCCACGGCAGCCTCCACGGACACCAGTGAGGACGGGTCGGCCGGCGCCCGTGACGGTCTACGGCCGGACGGCGCGGATGTCGCAGCAGTACAGGGGCGTTGCTCCGGTCATGGCGTGGGGGTAGTGGTGGGCTTTGCCGAAGTCCGTGAACTCGAGCTCTCCTGATGGTGTGGTGAGTGGTTTTCCGTCGCGTGCGCGTGTTTTCACCATCGCCTGTTTGTAGAGTGCGTGGTCCCATTGGCTCGGGTCGCCGGGATGCACGTGGGTGAATCCTGCCGTGGTGATGGCTTGTGTGTAGTGGGTTACGGGGTGGGGTGTGTAGGCGTATGCCTGGGTCATGCCGGCGAGGGCTTCGGTTTCGAGGCTGCTGAGGGGCTTGTCCTCGATGAAGACGTCTTTCACGTAGAGCAGGCCGCCGGGTTTCAGGACGCGGTGCATCTCGAGGAACAGGGCGGTGAGGTTGCTCGAGTAGCCGGCGGATTCGAAGAGGTATGCGGCGTCGAAGTGGCGGTCGGGGAAGGGGAGACGGTGGTAGTCGCCGACGTGTACGTGGATGCGGTCGCTGAGCTGGTGGGCGCTGATGTGGTCGCGGGCGGAGGCTGCCTGGGCGGGCGAGAGCGTGATTGCCTCGATGGTGAGGTCGTCGAGGTATTCGGCGATGTCGACTGCAGGCCCGCAGGTGCCGCAGCCGGCGTCCAGGACGTGCATGCCTGGCTGTAGTCCGGCCTGGTCTGCCATGAACCTGTTGGTGTCGCGGTAGGCCTGGCCGGAGTGCTCCCTCAAGGTGCCGATCTGGTAGGTGTAGCCGACGTCCTGAAGAATGACCGGGTTCATTTTCTCGAAGTAGTCGAGGACCGCGCCCGTAGGACCGCCTGCCTGTACGGGGCTGGGTGCCTGCGGGTGTTCGGATGGGTCTTCCCTCATGCCCGTTGCCTCCATGGCCTGGGTGTGGGTGGTCTGGTACGGGGCGGCTGGTTCAGGCCGCCGTGACGTCGGGAGCCGTTGCGTACCGGGCGCTTCGACGGTGGAACTCGAGGGCGGCCCGCATGGTGGAGCCGAGTCCGGCCAGGAACCGGCCTGCTGTGTCGCGCTGTTCTTCGCTCAGTTCGTAGGCGTCGAACAGGGGCGGGAGGGTGGTGGTCAGGCGGGTCATGCGGGCGGTGGCGCCGTTTGCTCGTTCGACCGCTTCCGTCAATGCCTGCTCGCGGGTGAGGCGCCCTTCGCGTTCCAGCACCGCCACTAGGTTGTGGACCTCTTGGCGTTCTCGGTCGACTTCGGTGGAGTAGATGTCGTTGACCAAGCCGATGAAGTCGGCATGCGCCTCGAAGATGCCCCGCATCTGCACGCTGTCCATGACGGCCGGGGGGCACTCGAACCGGTTCACCGATTCGACCGAGTCGCGGTAGAGGGCGCTGGCGGATGACTCACGCCGATGGAAGGCGTACTCCTGAAGTCCGGGGAGGTGGCCGGAGCTGCGGTTGTCGGTCTCGGCGATCCAGGTGGAGAACCACGAGCGCCAGTTTGCGCTCGCCCGGGCCTGCCAGGTGGCAGACATCTCCTCGGTCTCACGCGCCCAGGCATCGGCGAAGGCCCAGGCCGCCGGATGCGCTGTGAGGCCGGGTTCGGTCCCCGGCGGCTCGAATGTCAACCGCACCAGCTCCGCAGCAGTCTTCCCGACCCGGGCCCTGTCACGTCCGGCGGGCGTGGCGTCGTGGAAGTCGTCGAGGAGCGCCGCGATCAGAAAGAGGTCGTAGCCCATGTCCAGCCGGGGCCCGGTCACCTCCGGATAGGAAAGAGCGGCGACTTCAGAGAAGGAATAACGAAGGCACTGCTCGACTCGACCATCGTGGGCGAGCAGATCGAAACCTTTCAGCCGGTCGAGGAAGCGCCGGCGCATCTCGGGTAGCGGCTCAGGGCTCCAACACAGCGGGAACGGTACCTCGATCTCGATCTCGGGCATCCGGACCGGTCCGGCCAGCCATTCCTCGACCGTGCTCGGCAGCAGATTCGGGGCTTCCATGTCGGCTCTCCTTCTTCTTACGTGCCCGCGCCCATGGCACGTGCCTATGCGGTGTCGGCCGTCAGTGCGATCCCCGTGTGGCCGTGTCGCGGTTCCCCTGCTGCAACGGCAGGTTCGACGGCGCACCCGGGTTTCGCGTCGGTGGCCGGCGCTATGAGGTCCTCGCCACCACCGCGGCTGTGATGCGCCGCAACTCGGCGGATACCGGCGGCGGGAACGGGGCCGCGTCCAGAGCACGGCAGGTCCGCGCATGGCGGTCTGTGATCATGTTCTCGACAGCGGCGCGTGCTCCGGTGGCTTCGAGCACATCCCGGATCCGGTCGGCGCCCTCCTCGTCAAGGGACTGGCTGCCCACCAGCACGTTCAGTTCACGCAGCTGGGCGGCGTCGGACCGGTGCAAAGCCTGCGCCATCAGCACGGTGTTCTTCCCATCCCGCAGATCATCCAGTCGTGGCTTCCCCGTCCGACCGTCATCGCCGAAGACCCCCGGTACGTCGTCGCGGAGCTGGAAGGCCTCACCGAGAGGCATTGCGAAGGCTGTACACGCCCGCAGAACCGCCTCGTCAGCTTGGGCCAGGGCAGCGCCGATGTGAAGCGGCCGCTCGCACGTGTATCTCGCCGTCTTGTACCGGGCGATCGTCAATGCCCGATCGGCGTCCGCGCCGTTCCCGCTTCCGACGAGATCCAGGTACTGGCCGGCCATGATCTCCGTCCGCATCACATCGACCAGGGGCAGAACAGTCTCGAGCTGACCAGGTGTGAGGCCGGCGCGGTGCAGGAGCTCATCCGACCAAACCAGGGCCAGGTCCCCTACCAGGATGGCCGCCCCCATGCCGAGCCGCTCGGCCTGCCCGGCATCACGGCCGCCGTCGTGACGGACGGCCAGAGCCCGGTGGATCGTCGGTAATCCCCGCCGTGTCGCAGAATCGTCCATTAGGTCGTCGTGAATGAGGGCGAAGGCGTGGAACAGCTCCAGCGACGCCGCCACTCGAATCACCGGATCCGGTGCCAAACCCACGCCACCGCCGGCGTGCCAGCCCAAGACGCAGAGAAGGGGGCGCAGGCGCTTACCACCGGAGAAAACGAAACCGTGCAGCGCCTCCGAAACCTCGCCTGGCAAGAACGCTGCGGTGGTACGTGACTTGCTGTCGAAGAAGACGTCCAGGTTCTCGTCGACGCGCTGGCGTATACCGGCCGGATCGAGGTTCACATAGTCCGACCCTTCGACACTCACGCTCGCCCACCCCTCCCCCGTGTTCCGACGCAATCGAAGTGCCCCCAGGACGGGCCTGCCCCCAGCAGGTTCAGCTCCAGACAGAGGGACGACTGCGCAGATCAGCAGAGCAGGTCCTGGCAACCAGCCCGCATAACGGAATGTAGTTGGGTGTGAACACGCAGTGGAATAGCAGTCTCAGCCACCTGAGCTGACGCGACGGCGTGAAACGTGCATCTCCTGGAGCGGACGAGTGGTGTTCGGTAGTGAGATCGTTCATTGCCGGAAGACCGTGGCCCGGCTTTGCCCGCAGTAGCCCGAACCTCTGCTGGGGCCGCGGGCGGGGCGGCCGACTGCTCGTCTGCGACCTTCGGAGTACCGATGCTTCGGTGCCCAGGAGTAGCGTGGCAATCGATCATGACCTGCCGAACGATCTTGAGTCGAGTGGTCAGACACCAGGAACATGCGGTCGCGACCAGGAATACCGCACAGTTCGAAGGACGCTCTCCGCCAGCTGAGCAGACGCCGTGCTCGGCGGCGCGGCGTGAGCTGGCATCAACGGTTCGAATTGACCCTGTATTCCCGGTGTGATCAATATCCGCCTGGCGGCCGGCGATCTGTGAGGGCTACTTCTTCGCCTGCTGCTGCTTGGCTTTGGTCTGGGCGAGGCGGTAGGACTCTGTGCCGGTCTCGATGATGGCGCCGTTGAAGGTCAGCCGGTCGACGATGGTCTGCCGCGGCCCGTAGTTGCGACTACGAAACCACCCACACCGCTCTGAAGCCATGATCAAGCTGGCGATGATAGACCTGATGAGCCGTCGCCTCAGCCAAGCACTCCGAGCTGGCGCGACTCCCGATCGGCCCCGACACCTCCAGGGCGTCGGCACGCTCCTGCAACACCTCGATGCGGTCCCAGAGGGCCGGCTGCGGCGGACCGATGCGCTCACGCATCACCATGACAGCCTGCACAGTGCGGCAGGTCGTTCTTCACCCAGCGCCGGGTGATGCTCGACTTATCCCCGAGGCCCGGGTGATGGGTGAGGCGCCGGCGTAGGCCTTCAGGCCACGGGCGTCGGCGAACCGGGCGTCCGCCCGGTGCAGTGGGAGGTCTCCCCGTATCTCTTGGTGAGCCGACGGCCGCTTGGTCGTCACCGCCCGCGCCCCGGGAGGGTCCTGTCCCGCCCCGGGGCGCCCCGGCACCGTGCCTGGCGGCGTCACTCCGGATCGTTCCGGGTTAACGGAGCCGCCCGCGTGTGGATGACTGAGGGCCGAAGGCGCTCGGCCATCCGGCCGAGCGAAACGGTTGCTCGAAGCCGGCCACTTCGGCCCGGGCGATCACCTGCCCCCAGGAAGCACAGCCGAGACCACAGGAAGTGACCATGAAGAGGCATATGACGAGGGCCGCGAGACTCCTCAGCGCGCCGGCTGTCGCCCTGGCCCTCCTGGGCTCCGTCCTCGCCGCGGCGCCGGCGGGCGCCGCCACCCCGGTCAGCGCCGCCGGGACTGAGGCCTACACCTTCACCAACACGGACGGCACCCTCAACGCGACGGGCACCGGAGACGGGAACCAGATATCCGTCACCCCCGACGGCACCAACTTCCCGAACTGGCGCCTGATCAAGCTCAGTTCCCCCGGCACCTTCAACATCGCCAGCATCTCCTCCGGGAAGTGCGTCTACGCCTCCCAACCCGCCGTGCAGCAGTCCTGCGGCAAGGACGGCGAGCAGTGGAACTTCCGCCCGGTCGACGGCAAGCCCAACACCTTCGGCATCGTCCGGCGCGACGAGAGCAGCGGGGCCGAGTACTGCATGGACAACCGGGGCGGCCTGCACCTGTGGGGCATCCTCGCCCAGCCTAACCCGTGCAACGGCAGCGCGAGCCAGGAGTGGACGGTCCCCGCCGCGAAGGCGGCCGAGGCCAGGAGCCTCGCGCTCGACTACTACAGCGACCTGTGTTCCAAGAAGACCTCCTCCTGTTCGTGGACGCAGAAGTCCGAGGGCCGCCCCGAGGTGCTGCCGCGCCAGCCCGCATCGTCGGTCTGGTACAACGACACCAGCACCACGATGAAGCAGATCTTCACCACGATCTACCACTCCGGGTGGGCCCAGTCGTACTCCGCCGGGCTGTCGACGTCGGTCGGCGTCACCACCCCCATCCAGGCCATAATCAGCAACCAGCTGACCGCGACGCAGACATACACCTCGGACGAGTCGACGATCAACGGGATCGCGGTCGAGGTCCCCTCCAAGAACTACGCCTGGGTCGACTTCGCGGCCGTGGGCAAGAAGGTCACCGGCACCTGGACCTTCGACACCGACAACCAGCCGTGGACGACCGACGCCACCGTCACCGTCCCCGTCATCAACTCGGCGGCCGGCTCGACGATGTACGTCGCCCACACCGGCGCCACCCCGCCGGGGAGCGACTCCGCAAGCCCGGACGTGAAGCCCACCGCCCTGGCGAAGACCGCTTCGGGCACCGTGGACCTTCCGGCGGGGGCCGAACTGGCCGCAGTACAGGGCGGCATCCAGGTCAGTGACGCGAACGGCGCCGTCATCGCGACCGTGCAGCCCGGCACCGTCACGGACACGAGCGGCTCGACCCACAAGGTCGCCCTCGCGGTCAACGGCGCCACCGTCACCCAGACCATCGAAGGCGTGACCGGTGAGACCGTCACCGGCACCATCTCACCCCCGACCTTCTCCCTGGGCACGACCGCCGCCTCTCCGGCCACCGCGAAGAGGGCGGCCGAAATGATGACGACCGACACGATGACGACCGCCTCCTTCAAGGCCTCGCCCACGGCCGCGAGCAGCGACGCCCACGACAAGTGCATGGCCAAGGAGATCGGCAGCGGCATCGTCAGCGGAGCCCTCGGTGGTCTCGTGGGCGGCCCCCAGGCGGCGGCCGGCGGAATGCTCCTCGGCGCGGTCACCGGCATCGCCAAGGGCATCGTCAACTGCCCGAAGTAGTCCGCCCCACACACCATCGCAACCAGCGGGCTTCGCCCTCTCGACAGGACTGTTCAACGATCGAACAGGGAGCGGGGCCGTTGCCGCCAGGCAGCGGCCCCGCCGTACGTCGTGGTGCGGCCGTTGAGCGGCGAGCGGGTCTCCCCCGGTTGACCGGGCGCTCCAGCCCTACCGGACGGGCAACGGCCAGATCGCCGCCGGCCCGATCGACACCGGCCGGATCGACAGCAACGGCATCTCGGGAACCGCGGGAGTCGGCGCCCGCCGCAGGTGCCGGGGGTGCGTCAGGTGGCGGGACACATGGTCGCGCGCAATGCGGCGTTGATGGCCTTGCCCTGGGCGTCGGTGAGAGGGTGGGCGTCGTTCCCGAATCGCTGCGCCGCGGCATGGTCAGGGTTCTGGGCACCCCCGTTCAGCGCGGAGCACTGATTCCGGCCCGCGTCGATGGCCTTGTCGGGGTCGGCGGCGGCGTTGGGCGCAACTATCTTGATCGCGGCGAGATACGCGTCGCGGGCGGCGCCCGTCGGCCTCGGCGGTATGCCGTTCGAGGGCTTGACTGCGGACGCGCTAGTCGAAGGCGTCGCCTGCCCCGCGGGCGTGCTGGCGGCCGTAGGCGCGGTCGGTGCCGCCTTGTCGTCGCTGCTGTCTCCGCAGGCGGTGAGCGAGGCGGCGAGGGCGGCCGTGATCGCGATGGCGGCGGTTGTGCGCTTCATGATTCCCCTTGTCCCGAACGTGTGTCGTGTGTGTGACACGCGGGTGCCCTGGGGGGTTGTACGCGCCCGCGCCCCCGCTGCCAGAGGGGATGGCCAACGGGAGCAGGCCTGTCTGGGCTCTTTACCGGTCCTGCGGCAGCACCTGCAGATGCGCCCACCGTGGAACCGATCGCGCGGCGCGACGCCGTCCTCGCCGCCCTCGCCGCTCCGGAACCCGTCATCGGGCCGGAAGGCCGGGCCACCGCAGGCGACCTGGGGGACGGCTTGGCCCACGGCCTCGTCACCCGCACCAGCAACGGCGAAGAGCCCTCGGGGCAGGTCTCGGCCCGGACCACCTCTGCGTCCCGACCCACCGTCCTCCGTCTCGACCCCGCGGCCGCTCTGCCGGCCTCCTGACCGGTCCGCGTCGGCGGCATCGAGCTGCCCTCACCCAGGCCGCCATGGCGGCGGGCGCGGTCACCGCCACCCGCCCCAGCACCCGCGAGGAACCATCCGGCGCCATGCGATGGCGGTTTGGATGGCACGAAACCGTGCTGACGAGACTCCACGTGGTTGAGCCGGTGGTCGTACCGGTCGAGGAAGGCGGTCGCGAAGGAGACCTGGTTCTCTCCCCGGCGAAACCCCGGGGTGTCCCTGGTTCTCCGCGCGGATTCACGGCCAGGAGGGAACACCCCTCCAACGGCATGAGGCCGTAGAACGCCGCAGTGCGGTCAGTCCCCCTCGCACGCATGCTCCGCTTCCCCCAGCCCGAGAAGGTCCTGCGCCATCTCGGCCCCACGCCCGACGAGGCCGCGCTCGGAGCCCTGTTCGGGCTCCATCCGGCCGGCTATCGGACGCGCCTGAACCGCTTCGAGGCGCGGAACCGGGCGGCCGCCGCCGCACTCGCGGCCGTACCGGGAACGGCGGCACGCCTGGCCGGCCTGCCGTTCCGGCCGGACGAGCACGCCGTGTCCGTGGGCGAGAGCACCACGGCCGACCGGCGGCTGTCCTCGTTCGAGATCCTGCAGCACCTGCTTCCGGACGGCGTGCGCTGCACGAACCTGGCCGTGACAGGCAGTACGACGATCCAGGCCCTGGCGAACCTCCCGACACTCGCGTTCCAGCGGCCCGACTGGGTGCTGTCAACAGCGCGTCGCGGCGGCGGTGCTGGACGCGCTCGCGACGGCAACCGGGCCCGCCGTGACCGCGCCGGTGGGCTACCTCGGGCTGATCGTGACCTGGTACGTGGTTCCGCTCCTCCCGTGGGTGCTCACGGTGACGGTCTGGCCGTGGCCGTCCCACTTGGCGTTGCGACCCTGGACCGTGACGCGATAGCCGTTCGGGTAGGTGTCCTTCGGCACGGTGATCTCGGTGGGTCCGGCGGCGTTGTCGCGGGTGCGGAAGGTGAGGGTATAGGTGCGTGTGGCGGGGTCGTACGCGAAGCCGAGTGGGTCACCCGCGACGGCCGGCGCGTAGGGCTGGACGAGCAGCCGGGCATTGGGCTTCACCGCGCCCGTCTGGTCGAGGAAGCAGTAGCCTCCGCCCCGGCACCACTGCCACCACGTCCAGCCGCTGGAGAAGCGGTCCAGGGAGGCCGTCATGTCGGTGACGAACCGGCTCGCGTGCGGAACGTACGGGTTGCCGCCCCACTCGCCGACGATCACCGGCATGCGGTGACGGGTCGGATAGTCGCTGATCGCGGCCTCGTAGGCCGGGATGAAGGTGCCGTCGGGGTCGTAGTCACCGCCGGTCTCCATCGCGGTCTCGTAGAAGTGCGGCGCGTACCCGGCGTGAGGGTCTTCGATGGAACCCATCCGCGTGGGGACGCCGAGACCGACGATGACGGTGGGTTCGACGAACACCCAAGACTTCTGGTCGACGAGACGGACCGCCCGCGCGAGGCGGTTCCACATCTCGGTGAGCTCGCCGGCCTCGAAGCGGGCCGCGGCGGCAGGGAGGTCTTCGCCCTCGAGGAAGCGCGCGAACGGCTCGTTCATCAGGTCGTAGCCGAGCAGCGCGGGGTGCCCGCCCAGGGCGGAGGCGACCGTCGTCCACATGCGGGCGTGCGCGGTGCGGAGGTCGGTGTCCTTGTACAGGTGGTCGAAGGCGGCCTGTACGGACGGCTCGAAGTACTCGGAGAACCAGTCCTCGGGTATCGGCCGGAAGGGCAGGCCCTCGTCGCGCGTGGCCCAGGCAGGCACGCCGCGGGAGCCGAAGTGCGGTCCGTACACGTCCTGGTGGGCGTCGAGGACGACTTTGACGTGGTAGCGGTCGGCCCAGTCGAGGATGCGGCGCATCTTGGCGAGGTAGCCGCGGTCGTAGTGCCCGGGCTCCGGTTCGAGATCGTCCCAGAAGAACGCCAGGCGCGCGAGGTTGAACCCCCGGGCGGCCATGTCCTTGAGGTCGCTCTCGTGGATGTCGGCGAACGCGTCGGCGCCCCGGCTGCTCTTGTCGGCGAGGTTGAAGCCGCGCCACTGCAGCGCGCGGCCCTGGCCGTCGGTGGTGAAGGTGCGGTCGCCGACGGTGACGCGGTCGGAGGCGCGGTCGGGGTGGGCCTGGGCCTGCGCGGGGAGGACGCCGAGCAGGAGGGCTGCCACGCCGAGGGCGACTGGGGCGAAGCGGGAGGTCCGGCGCATGCAGGAGACCCTTTCGAGGGTAGCGTCTCTGACGATGTGTCACGTGCCGGTGGGATGCTACTGACCGGTGAGGCAAGTTCCCATCGTTTCGACGGAGTTGTTGATGAGACTTCCTGCTTCGCGGACCTCCCTGCCGCGAGGCCGGCCGGCGGGGTGCTCACGTCAGCAGGCGCAGCGCTGTCGCCGCGATGCCCAGTCGTACGCTCTGTCCCCAGGTCAGCTGCAGGGCGTCCGCCTCCATGCCGTCGCCGAAGACCACGATCCGGTCCGACTCCACCGTCAGCCGCAGTCCCTCGCGCTGTTCCAGATGACCGCCGACCATCGAGGTTCCGGTCGCGGGCGACGGCCAGGCTGCGCGGACGGACCACGGGAGTCGGCGGTCCGACGGTGCGGGCAGCTGCGCCGCGCTGCCGCCTTCCAGCCACAGGGAGCGCAGCCAGCCGGTGGCGCCGGTGCCAGTACCGGCGAGTACGCCGGAGGGCGCCTGGGCCTCGCCCGGACCTTCTTCGCCGTCGGGGCCCAGGCGGTAGCGGGCCGTCTGGTGGGCGGGCGAGCCCAGGTAGATCTCGTTCAGCGCCAGGAGGCGCTGGGAACGTCGGTGGCAAACGATCCAACTTGGATGTCAGAGGACAGGGGCGGTCAGGTCTGGAGCGGGGGCCGGCGCACTGCCCGCAGGCGGCGCAGCCGGCGCACTCCATGCAGAACTGGCGCGGGATGCGCGGGGACGAGCAGATCGAGTTGTAATCGGGGTCGTCGTCGCCGGGGTAGAGGCTCTCGCCGAAGGGCGGCTCGGTCCAGGCGATGACCCGGCCGTCAGCGACCCCCAGATCAACACCCGCCCAGTATCAACGGCCCGGCCTTGCGCACGCGACCGGCCAGGTTTCACGCTCAGTGGCCCACTCCGATGCTCCGTCGCAGATCGGGCTGTGACTGAGTGCTGTGTTGGCCCGACTGGCCAACACGGCATCCAGATTTCGGTTCGCCTTCGGTGCGACTCGTTCCGGCTGTCCCGGGGGCGCCTGAGTCGGCAAATCGAGGCTGGAGCGGAGTCAGGTGCTGGCTGCGAGCACGGCCAGGACGACGGCGAGGGCGGGCAGCCAGCCCACCACCGCCCCTGCCCCGGCGCCGACGACCCCGGCCGTGATCAGGACGGGGAGCGCGCAGCAGGCCATGCATGCCAGGGCGGCGAGTGTCCCGAGCGTGCTCGGGGCGCGGTGGGGGCGGGGGTCAGCAGCAGGGTCCGGCATGACGCTCTTTGGCGAGGTCGGTGAAGGGGATGGGGCAGCACGTGCTGGACGCGCGCGCGGTCAGGTCGTCGCAGCCCGCCTGAACGGCTGCGGCCAGGGCGGTGCGGATGGTGGTGAGGTCGGCGATCTTCGCGTCGACCTCGGCGAGCTTGGCCGCGTCCCGCTCCTGCAGGCCTGCGACGGGGCGGCCGTGGCGGTGGCGGCCGGCCTCCAGGAGCTCGGCGACCTCCTCCAGCGTGAACCCGAGCCGCTGGGCGGCTTTGATCACCCGTAGCGCGGTCACCGCGTCCTCGCCGTACAGGCGGTGGCCGCCGTTGCTGCGTTCCGGTTCGGCCAGCAGGCCGCGCCGCTCGTAGTAGCGCAGCGTCTGGATGTCCACCCCGGCCGCCTCGGCGACCTGCCCGATGCGCAGGCCCGCACTCACCGCTGCTCCCCGGCGGCAGCGATCCGGGCGGCGAGGGCATCCAGGACCGGATCGTGCGCCCGGTCCACGCAGATGTCCAGCCGGATCAGGCCCGGGCCGGGGGTGAGGGTGAAGGTGAAGAACGAGCAGCAGCCGCTCGCTCCACCAGGTCACGGACCCGGCCCTCCACGCCCTCTCCGCCCGCCAGGTCAAGACGCAGCCGGAGCGGCTGGGGCCGGGTCAGCGAGGTCAGCCGCTCCGCGAACAACGCGTCCCACTCGGCGACCCGCAGGGCCGCTCCTCGGTGGGCAGCGTGCAGGACTGCCGCACCCACGCAAGATCACTCATCACGCTCACTCCCGTCCTCAACCCCCAGTGGCGGGGACACCTCCGACGTAAACCTGTACCTGGGTACAGGTTGCAACCCCGCCGAACGCACAATGGCCAAGTAGCCGCTCAGCCGCGAGATCGGGCGGCGCGGCACGGGGTCTGCGTAGGGCAGGAAATCGAACGCATGATTGAGTCTGGGGTTCCGCTCCATCCCCAGCGGCCGGGCCCGCGCCCCCCTGCCGACGCAGTACCGTGGTGATCGGCAGTTCGGTGGTGGCGCGGGGTTCGGTGCGCTGGATCAGGGTCAGCCACGCTCGGGCCGTCAGCGCGGTGTGCCGGACCACCCCGCCCGCCGACCGATCCGTAGCAGCGCCCCGCAGGCCGGCCGGCCACGCCAGCGTCACCGGCAAGGCTCCGGCCACCGACACCATTCCTGTCGCGACGCCCCCCGGTGTACGAAGAAGCGAGCACCGCAGAGCCGAATGGAATGGCGAAACGGTTCCGCGCCCCCTGTCCGAGTGACAACGCGCTTGCCTCATCGCTGTGCCGGGCATCGCTCGCAGGGCTTCCCCCCCCCCCCCCCCCCCCCGCGAACAAGGAATCCACCATGCGACTTCGCTCTGCCATGGCCGCCGCCGCCGGCGCCATCGTCCTGCTCGTCACCATCCCCGGTTCAGCCTCCGCCGCCACCGGGCAGTTCCGGTACACGTACCAGACCCACGACGGGTACGAAGCGGTCGGCTTCCTCAACAACCCCGACAGCGGCACGTGCATCAACATCCAGGGACCGGCCTCGGAGCCGGGCTCACCCGCCTACGCGCCGAAGAACCACACCGACGCGACAGCCGTGGTCTTCCTGGAGGCGAACTGCGAGGGCGACACCTACTACAGCCTGCGCCCGGGCGGCGGCGCGTCCGACCGTCTCCTCCTCCGGTCGGTCCTCTTCTCCTGACCTACCTGGCGGCCCGTCGCTGCCAGCCCCCCGATGACACCAAACCGGCACATCGCAAGGAGCAACAGCGCCGCCTGGCCGAACTCGGGGTGAAGGCCACCTGTCTCCCGTACCTGTCGGTGCGGCCGCCCCCCGGACGAGTGAACCCCGCCCGGGGTGGCCGGCCCGCCTACGACGGCGGGGCTACGCGGCCGGGTCCTGACCCGGACCTGGCTCCGTCTGCGGCTATCCCCGCGGGTCGCAGACGGACCGGGCTCGCTCTGTCACGGGACGGCTCATCGGGTGCCTTGGGCCATGGGCACCAGCTGTGCGGCGCCTCTGCAGCCCCAGCCTGCTGGCATGCACGATGCCTGCAGGCCTGGTTTGCGGAATCAACGCCACCATCACGAAGCCGCGAATTGCCTGGCGGAAGTGATGCGCTACACGGACTGGAGGTGCCGCGCCGACGCTTGGCGGGCGAGACTGTCATCGACTGCACGAACCCGGTCGGCTACACGACCGGACGCACGGAGGAATGCGGCAAAGGACCGCGGGCGCTTGTGCGGTAGCGGCTCACGTGCTGGTGGCCAGAGGAGCCCAGGGCTCTGACTACGCTGACATGGGCCGGCGCAAGAACGCGAACGCGTACCGCCTTCGTTGACCGGGAGAGAAATATGACCATCAAGGACATCGGGCCGGAACCTCAAAGCTTCGACCTCGAGAAGGCGACGCTCGAGAACACGAACTATCGCGCGGTCGCCTGGTCCGGGAAGTACCTCCAGTTGACCCTCATGTCGATCCCGGTGGGTGAGGACATCGGCTTGGAGGCCCACCCGGAAACTGACCAATTCCTACGACTCGACGCGGGCCGGGGCCGCGTCCAGATGGGCCGCACGAAGGATCGA
Source organism: Streptomyces sp. NPDC026522 (assembly GCF_055567555.1). Taxonomy (NCBI): domain Bacteria; kingdom Bacillati; phylum Actinomycetota; class Actinomycetes; order Kitasatosporales; family Streptomycetaceae; genus Streptomyces; species Streptomyces sp. NPDC026522. Next base: position 48,541 of record NZ_JBVHQF010000020.1, on the reverse strand, counting down.
CTCGACTTCGACCGGGAGGTCGAGGATGGCTGGGCGATCTTCGTACCCGCCGGCACGTGGCACAACGTCACCAACATCGGTGACGAGACACTGCAGCTCTATGCCGTATACGCGCCGGTCCACCACGCCTCGGGAAAGATCCATGCGACAGCCACCGACGCGGAGCACGACGAGGACTCAGACAACGACGAGCCACCCAGCTGGTCGGTCCAGCCTGCCCAGCAGCCATCGGACGAACACGCCTGACCAGCGAGGGCTTGTCGCGACAGCAGTTCCATGCCCCGAGGCGGGTTGAGAGTGAGCGACACGAAGGAGCGGCTGGAGCGGTGGCGTGCCGTCCAGGCATGGCGGCCCTGGCAGCAGCACCAGGGCGCGTGCCATCGCCGCCCTGGAAGCGGCCCTGGCCGTGGAGCAAAGTGACAGCCATACCGCAAGGCCGCCCGCGGACTCGCGTCGGTGCAGCGGGCGGGGTCGCCGGAGAACGACACCGAGCTGTCGGGAACGGTGTGGACGGCCGGGCTGAGCGTGGGCGCGGCCACCGACGCAAGGAGCCCCTTTTACCATGATGTGGGCGGAAGCGCCTGGGTTGTGGAGGTCGCGCAGAGCCCGGTTGTAGAGGGGCTTGCCCCCGTCCGCGTTGAGCTGCTTCCACGCCTTGGCGTCGGAGGTGGCGTAGCCGCTGAAGGAGTTGGGGTGGTAGCTGGGAGCGCTGACCAGGGCAACGATTTCACCCGTCCGCGCGTCTATGATCAACGCTGGCCATCTCCGCGGCGTCCCACACCAGCAAGATCACGATCTACGGCTGGAGTACTAGGGACGCTGACGGCAGCAGAAACAGCTTTGTTGCCGGGGGCCGGCCCGGCGGCTGCGCTCCGGCCGATCAGCGGCGGGACCCGCCGTGCGGTGCGCCGGCCGCGTGGCGGCGGTGGAAAAGGACCGGCAGACGGGGACCGTTGACGAATCCCTCGGCCCGCGCACTGGCCAGAGCGATCCGAGGCAGTTCGCTGCCGGCGGCGAACAAGAGGTAGCGGGGTTCCCAGACCGGCCGGTACTCGGCGTTCGCCCGGTAGAGGGATTCGATCTGCCACCAGCGGGAGAAGAAGCTCAGAAGCGATCGCCACAGCCGCAACACCGGTCCTGCCCCCAGCCGTGCGCCGCGCTCGAAGACGGAGCGGAACATCGCGAAATTCAGCGAGACGCGTTCGACTTCCAGCTCTTTGGCCCGCACCAGCAGCTCGGTGACCATGAACTCCAGCAGACCGTTCTCCGAACCGCGATCGCGCCGCATGAGATCGAGCGACAACCCGTTCTCCCCCCAGGGGACGAAGCTCACCAGCGCCCTCTGCCTTCCGTCACGGTCGTGGCACTCCACCATCACGCAGCGCCCGTCCTGCGGGTCACCCAGACGGCCCAGTGCTATGGAGAAACCCCGCTCGGTAGCCCCGTCACGCCACTTGTCCGCCCTCTGTACCAGAGCCGCCATCTCCCCTTCGGCGATGTCCTCGTGACGCCGGATCCGCACGGTGTACCCGGCTCGCCGCACACGGCTGCACGCTTGACGCAGTCCGCGCATGGCACGGCCCTCCAGCGGAGGTGGCCGTCCGTCACCCCGACACCGCGCATCGGCACACCCTGGCCCCCGACCTGGTGGCAGGGAGCGAGCGCCTCTCTCGGCTTGTCGACGACCTCGTACAGCTCGCCCGCCTCGATGCCCGGCCACGCTTGCGGCACCAATCCGTGGACCTGGACGAGCTCGTCTTCGCCGAAGTCCGCCGTACCCGCCAGCATTCGCCCCTCACCATCGACGAGCAGCTGGTCAGCGCGGCACGGGTCGAAGGCGATGCCGACGCCCTTTCGCGCGTCGTGCGCAACCTGCTCGACAACGCCACCCGGTACGCCACCAGCCGCATCGACGTACGGCTCGGCATCATCGACGGCTCGGCACACCTGGTCATCGCCGACGACGGGCCCGGCATCCCCGAACCCGACCGAAAACGCGTCTTCGACCGCTTCACACGGCTGGATGACGCACGCACCAGGGACGCCGGCGGCAGCGGCCTCGGACTGGCCATCGTCCGCGACGTCGTGACCGCCCACCACGGCACCACCCGCCTCGAAGACAACTCATCGGGCGCCCGCATCGTCGTCCGCCTGCCCGCCGACGTCAGCTGACCGACAGCATCGCCTCGCCCGCCACTGCGGGTATCTGCATCGGGCACGCCGCTCCACGCCCGCGCACGGGCGCCGGGCGCCGCTTGTGTGCCGGCGGCCGATATCGGCCTGGTGGCGCGCGTTCCGGGGCCGGGGGCCGGGGTCCGTTCCAGGCCTTCGACGAGGGTGACGAGGCGTCATAGGCAACCGACTGCTCGGAGCCGCGGGCCGAGCTGCCGCCCTGGTAGGTGGTGGTGACGCCGGACAGCGTGCCGTGCTGCCAGGTGGCGGACAGGGGGTCCGGCTCCAGCTCGATGGTGTGCTGTCTCAAGGCGGCGGCGTCAGACGGTGGGGTCGGCGTCCGAATGCGTCTGGCGAAGGCGCGCATTAGTACACGTATTCGAAGAAACGGGGGTTCAGTGCCATATGCGGGCCGGTGGGGGCGTGCGCGGGTCCCCGGGGGGCGGCGTCAGGCGTGCGAGCCGGGCAGGACTCCCGTAGTACTGGTTACGAATGCCCGAAGGCAGAGCGGAAGGATGCGCTGCGTGGCAATCGCTCTCCGTGCGCGCACCCGCGTGACCGTGTCGTCCTTGGCCCTGTGCGCGGCGCTGCTCGCGCCCTGCTCTCCCGTCGGCTCCGCCGGGTTCGGTGGGCCGGCCGCCGCAGGCGGGCCGTCCGGCTGCCGGCGCACCCTCGTGGTGGTGGCGCACCCCGACGACGACCTCTTCTTCGTCAATCCGGACGTCATGTCGACCATCCGGGCGGGGTGCTTCGTCTCGGCGGTGTACCTCACGGCGGGCGACGGTGACGAGGAGGTGCCGACGGAAGCCAGGAACTACATCATGAACAGGGAGAACGGCATCCGGAGGGCCTATGCGGAGATGGCGGGAGCCGGTTCTGCCTGGAAACAGGACAACGTGCATGCGGACGGCCGCAGTATCCGGTCGTTCCGGCTTGCGAACCAAGGGCGGGTCCGGGACGTGAGGCTGACCTTTCTGGGCCTGCACGACGGCCGGCCGCAGGGAAGCGAGCCGGACAGTCTCCTGCACCTGTTCGACGGGCGCAGGAAGGCGATCGCCCCGCTGTGGGACGGCAGGAGGTATACCGAAGATCAACTGCTGTCGGTCTTGGTCTCCCTCATCCGGCAGAGCCGGGCGGAGAACGTTCTGACCCTGGATCCCGACATCGCGTCGTTCGCGAAGGGCACGGACGGCCGCGTGGATCACAGCGACCACGGCATCACCGCGCGCTACGCCCGGGAGGCCGCCTACCGTACGGGAACCCCGGTGGTTCCCTACCTCGGCTACCCGGTGGCACGGCTGCCCAGGAACCTGACAGCGGCCGAGACGGCGGAGAAGGAACGCCTCACCCGGTGGTACATGGCGCAGAGCCAGTGCCCGCGCGAACGCGTGTGCCCCGCCATGAAGATCTACGAGGCCACGCTCTCGAAGACCTACCGGCGTTGGGTCGAGAGACGTTATCGACGCACCCACAGGGATCCGCGTCCGGGCGAGATCATGGGGGACGTGGGCCGCACGACGCGCTACTCGGGCAGTTCACCCGAGCAGTGTCTGGCCGCGCCGAACGGCTCCCGGCGTACGAGCCAGGTCCGCATCCTCGGCTGCGACGGATCCGCGGGGCAGAAATGGGACGCTGGACCCGACGGCACTCTCAGGAGCCGGCTGGACCCGGCGTACTGTCTCACCGCGGCGGGAAGCCTCCTCCGGCTCCAGGCGTGCCGGGTCTTCGAGTTGAAACAGGTGTGGCAGCGGGTGCCCTGGATCAGTGCGACGTGGAAGCGGGCGGCCTGGAAGCTGGCCGGGGCCGGGAACATGTGCCTCTACCAGAACGACCGCTCCCTCCCGCGTCGGAACCGCGACACCGACCGTAGTCCGCGCCTGGAACTCGTGAGCTGCGATGGCCCCGCCCGGCCGGGGCTGTACTGGCGGTGGGCGCTCGGGCCGCCTCCCCCGTCATGACGCCGGACAGGTGGTCAGCCTTTCCAGGACCGGTCCGGTCGGCTTCGGTACTTGCTCCCGGACAGGGTCAACCAGCCGGTGGCTGGACCGTCCCGCGCCGGTGCTCTCCGCGCAGCACCCGGCCGGGCGCCCCGTCGTCGTAGGCGCCGCAGCCGGTGCCCGACCAGATGGACGCCTGACAGGGCAGTGTGTAGTAGGGCACGAGCACCGTCACCGGGCGGTTGCGCTCGTCGCGGACGGTCCAGAGAGCGGGCAGAACGTTGGGGGACTCGCCTGCGATGAGAGCCAGTCGGCAGGGTTCGCATGCAGGGCGGCGCGCTGCGGCGGCCTCCCGGGCGACCACCCGCCTCCCCTTGCGGACGCCCTGGTTGCGAGGCGGATCAACGGCGGTCCCGTGCAGTGGGTTGTAGAAGCAGCGAGGACGTGGCACGGGCGGGCGCTGCCCCATGTGCCGGGCGCGGGCGGCGGCGAACAGTTCCACAGCGCGGTCTGCGAGCACCACGCAGGCCGCCAGGTCCGGCAGGTCCTGCGCCTCGTCCAGCAGCTTGCCCGCAGCGTGGTACGCCTCGGTAGCGGCCAGGTAATCCCGTCGTACCGCGTTCTGGCCGAGGGCGGGTGTGAACTCAAGGCGCGGGTCGGCCAGCAGCTCGCCCACTCGTGCCAGGTGCTCCGCCGCTGCAGGAGCGAGTTGTTCGCGCATCGCCTCCCACTCCGCCCGGACCGTCCGTTCCCGCTCCCGCAATCGGACTCGGCTCAGAGGTTCCGGGTCCGTCGGTCCGTTCACGAGCCGCCCGCGCAGCCAGCGCAGATCAGGCACGACGGCCAGGAGGGCGCGGAACGGATTCGGTAGACGGTACTTACCCACGGATCCCCCTCCACGCCCCATGACCGGGCCTCCACATTACTGACTTCGACTCGTCGGAGTGAATCTTTGTGAAGTCCCTGACGGGTCCGGGCGAGTGGCTGTATCCGGGGTGTGTGAGATACGCGGATGGGGGCGGGCTGACTCCGACGGGGCGCCTGCGTCGGGAGTCTGTACGGATGCAGGTGGCGGAACTGTTTGAACAGCAGATCAAGCCGTCGGAGGTTGCAGGGCGGCTGAGGGTAAGCGTGAAGTCGGCCTACCAGTGGCACCAGTTGTGGCAGGAGGGTGGCGTTCAGGCCCTGGCCTCCCGCGGTCCGAGCGGGTCGCGGTGTCGTCTGTCCCCGCGGTCTCCGGAGAAGCTGGCCGCGCATCTGGAGCAGGGGCCGGCCGCTCATGGCTGGGTGGAGGACCAGGTATGGACCGCCTCGAGGGTGGCCACGCTGATCGGCCGGAAGTTCCACATCACCTACAGCGTCTACGGGGCCACCCGGTTGATGCACCGACTGGGCTTCAGTCCGCAGGTCCCCGCCCGGCGGGTCGCCGAACGCGACGAGCAGGCCGTCGCCGTGTGGAAGGAGGCGACCTGGGCGGAGGTAAAAGGGCGAGGGCGGCCTGCGAGGGCTATGTCTGCTTCGAGGACGAAGCCGGCCTCACCCGCGGGCGGCCCCGGGGACGGACCTGGCGCCGGAGAGGGATCACCCCGGTCGTGACGGTCAGCGGACGACGCTCGGGGCGGCTGTCGGTGGCCGGGCTGATCGCGATGCGAGCGGGTTCGAGGACTGGGCTGTGTCACCGCCTGCGGACCCATCCAGCGGGCAAGGGAACACGCCGCAGCATGGGCGAGCGGGACTTCATCGCACTCGTCGACGGAGTCCACCAGCTGGTCAGGGCCCCGATCCTGCTGGTCTGGGACCGGTTGAACACCCACGCCTCCCGCAGGATGCGCCACCTCCTCGCCGAGCGGGAGTGGCTGACGGTGTTCCTGCTGCCCGCCTACTCACCCGACCTGAACCCCGTCGAATGGGTATGGGCCCACGTCAAACGCAGCCTCGGCAACCTCGCCGTCATGGCCTCGACCGTCTCGAAACCCTCGTCCGCAATCGCCTCAAACGCCTTCAATACCGGCCCCACACCGTCGACGGCTTCATAGCCGGCACCGGCCACGCCCTCGACAACCCAGCCTCACTTTGAAGCGCCGAAGTCAGTAACAGTGTCGGTATCCACTTCGGCCGCCCGCGCCGCCGCCAGCTCGGCCAAGACCTCCGGCAGTGCCGGGTCGTCGATCGCGGCGACGGGGAAGACGGGCGGCTTCGCGCCCCGGTGGGCGGGTCCGATCGGCGCGGGTTCGCCGGCGAGCATCCACCCCCGTGTCGTGAGCGAGACGGTAGATCCGTGCGGAGGACTTCGCGATGCCCGCGCCGGTGAGGTACCGCCCCGACTGCCGCCGTGTACGACGCGGGCGGGGCGGACAGGGACACCACCCGGGCGCGCGGCCCACACGGCGCGCCCCGCTCCCGAGTCCGGCCACTGGTTCGGTCGTCATGCCTGTCCCCCCTCCAGCTCTGCCGCAGTAATGCGTGCCCCTCCCCCGGCGGCCGGGATGCCCCACCGCAGGCCGCGGTGATCACGTCAAGGCTCCGCGGTGCGGACTCGAGGAGAGGAGACGGTCAGTACGCGGCAGTAGAGCCGGCACCAGCCATGCAGTTGCCAAGCGTCTCCGTGATCGAACATTCGCCCGAATGGCTCTGCTGCTGACCAGTCGTGCCGCCAGCCTGTTTGCCTGGGGCGTGCCCCCAGGTCCTCCATCACGACAGGCACTCGGAGAGCAGGTCGACGACGTCGCGCCTGGCTCGCTGCGCGTGCCGTGGATGGTAGCCGACGCCGGGGACCACAGGGTGGTCGACCGGCGGGTGGTGGAAGGCGTGCAAGGCGCCGCCGTAGACCACGAGGCGCCTGCATCTCGGCGGCGAACGCGTCCCGTTGCGCGGGCGGCATGATCGGGTCATCCGATCCGACACCGGCCCACACCGGGCGGCGGATACGCTCCGCCTCGCCCGGCCGGCCCGTGGTAGTCGCGTTGACTGTCCCGATCGCCCGCAGGTTGACACCGTCGCGCCCCAGTTCCAGCGCGATGGCGACCCTGGTGCCGCCGTAGCCGACAGCGGCGATCCGGTCGGGGTCGGTCCGCGGTTCGACGCGCAGCACGTCGAGCGCCGCGTGGCCGATGCCCCGCATCCGGCCGCGATCAGTGAGCAGCGGCAGGTGTGAGCGTTCACGTTCTTCCCTATCTCGGGTGGTTTGAGCGTCATGCAATTCCCCATCCCGACTTCTCCTAATTGGCCATGGGTACGACGGAGTTCGGGATCGAGGGACCTGGTCATCGCGGAGGCGTGTGGGCGGCCCTGGGCCTGTGGTTCGGAAGGCCGATGGTCAGCCCGGATGGCAAGGAGAACGTTCGTCTTGGTCGACATCACCGAGATCTACGTCCACTGGTACGCGGGCCGCTCCAAGAGCGAGCTGGCTGCGTCGCTGGGGGTGGACCGCAAGACGATCAGGAAGTACCTGGAGCCGGCGGAGGCGTCCGGGATCACGCCGGGCGGGCCGCCGATGCGGGAGGCCGACTGGGCCAGCCTGATCAAGAGCCGGTATCCCGAACTCGCCGACCGGCGGCTGCGGCAGATCACCTGGCCCGACATCGACCAGCACCACGACTACATCAAGAACCTGCTGGGAACGGTGACCGTCTCCGCGATCCACCAGCGCCTGCGGGACGAGCACAAGCTGGACGTGTCGATCTCCTCATTCCGCCGCTGGGTGCCTGCCACGCTCCCCGATGACACGACAAGGTCGCAGGTCACGGTCTTGCGCGATGACGGCGAGCTCGGCGTGGAGATCATCTGCCGGGCCGGGCTGGCGCCTACGCTGAGGGTGCCCGCCGCGGTGCCCCCGGCGCGCTGCAGGTCGCTGACCGGTTCCATCTGTGGCAGGGTCTCGGCCGGGCGGTGGAGACCTGCGTCGCCGCCCATCGCGACTACCTGCGTGATCCTTCACCCGTCAGCATGTTGCCGGAGGCCCCCCGACTGGTTTCCGGCCGGCCGCAGGACGACTCGGAGCCCGTCGGCCGGCGGGTCGAGCGCAAGAAGGCAGCACATGCCCTGGTCCACAAGATGCTTGCCCAAGGCCATTCGCGCCGGGCGATCGCCCGGCACCTGGGCTGGGGTCTCAACACCGTGCTCCGGTACGCGAACGCCGCACGCTGGCAGGACACCATCCGCGAGAACCGCCCCGGGCCCAGCAGACTGGGCCCCTACAAGCCCTACCTGGAGCGACGCTTCGCCGAGGGATGCACCAGCGTCACCCGCCTCCACAGTGAACTCGTCGCCGACAACGCGCCCGTCACCTACCAGATGGTCCGCAGCCACATCGCCGACCTCCGTTGGGTTCCGTCTGGCGCGCCGCCGCGGCCCCCGTCGGTGCGGCAGGTGACTGGCTGACTCACCCGGCACCCCACGGCCCTGACCGAGGAAGACCGGGCCAGCCTGAAGGAGGTCCCGGCCCGCTGCCCCGAACTGGACAAGGCCGCCGGACACGTCCGCGACTTCGGCGAGATACTCACCGACCGCCTCGGCTCCACACTCCCCACCTGGATCGACGCCGTCGACGCCAGCCAGCTACCCGGCCTCACCGGCTTCGCACTCCCCCTCCGACTCTACGGCCGAGCTGGATTTGAACTGCTCCGCAAGATGGTCCTGCTCCAGCAGCACTCCGAGCCCGCCGAAGACCTGCGTCAGAACCGAGGGACTGACAGCAGCTAGAGAGGTCGGCTGGGGCGTGTCGGTGCCGACGGACATAATTCGAGCTGTGGACCTGAGACCGGAGTTGTTGCCGCCGCCCGTGAGCCGGCAACGGCTGGGCGAGCTGTGCGCCGAGGTAGAGCGGATCGCTGAGCTGCTGGTCGCCCGCCCGGAGGCGGCAGGCGAGGCGATCACGGCCTTCAACGCGATGACCGGTCACGGCTACGTGGCCCTTGACTTCGCCGAGTACGACGGAAGCAGGAGCCTGGAGGAGTTCGCGAGGGAGGCGGCCCGGCCGGCTCGCCCCGTGATTGTGGACATCACCCGGGACGAGCTCGTTGAGATCGTTCGCAGACTCCTGACTGCCTCTGCGGAGAGCGACTACTATCTGCGGCTCCTGGAGGCGAACGTGTCACATCCCCAGGTGAGTAACCTGGTTTTCTACCCCTCGGACGGCCTTCAGGACGCGTCTGCGGAGCAGATTGTCGATCAGGCCCTGAAGTACCGGCCGATCGCGCTCTGAGCTGCGGGGGAAGTCAGCTGGCCGTGGCTTGTTGTTCGGCGCGGGCACGGGTGCTGGCGAGGCGGCAGGAGCCGGTGCCCGTTTCGGCGAAGGCCTTCGTCCCACCGACGAGGGCTGGGGGGGCGTAACCGTCCCTTTCGGATCGAACGCTACCGTCACCCCCAGCGACCGCTCCCCAAGATCTGTGCCAGAACCGAGTAGCGACGTTGTTTTGACATGACATCGGGAGTCACATGCTCGCGAGGTTCTGGCACAGCTTCCGTGCAGTGGCCACGGTGAGTGACGGCTGAGCGTCGCCGGGCAGCGCTCGAAGTCGCCCAAAAATAAGTCGTGGTCAGGGCAGTTGGGCTGACAGTGCGGGGCTGTGGAAGAGGCCGTGCTCCGACTGAAGGAGCTGTTGTTCCCGTCGATCGCGAATATCGCGGTGCTGTCGGTGGACGTGAGCATCGCGATGGTGCGTGTTGACGCGAAGTGCACCACGATTGGCGCCGCCTGCCCGGAATGCGGGACCTGGTCGACCCGCGTTCACAGTTCCTACCTGCGGTTTCCTGCCGACGTGCCCAGCGCCGGGCGGAGGGTCGTGCTGCAGCTTCGCGTCCGGCGGTTCCGGTGCCGGACGACCTTGTGTCGGCGCCGGACCTTCGTGGAGCAGATATCCGGCCTGACCCGCAGGCATGGTCAGCGCACGGAACGACTGCGCTCGACCCTCGCGGCACTCGGTCTCGCCCTGGCTGGCCGGGCCGGCGCCCGGCTGGCCGCCGTCCTCGGAGTGTCCGTGAGCCGGAGTACTGTCTTGCGTCTGGTCAACGCGCTGCCCGAGCCGGAAGTGCCGGCGCCGCGGGTGGTCGGCGTCGACGAGTACGCCACGCGCAAGGGCCGCCACTACGGCACCGTCCTCGTGGATGTCGAAACCCGCCGTCCAATCGAGCTCGATCCAGCGACAACTCGGGATGACCTGGCGGACCGTCAAACAGTTCGCCGTCGCCGCGAAGCCGGAGGACCTCTTCACCGGCCAATGGCAGAACCGGCCCTCCATTCTCGACGACTACAAGCCCTACCTGGACGACCGCTGGAACGAGGGTTGCACCAACGCCTGGAAACTCTGGGAGGAGATCCTGCCCCTCGGCTACAAAGGCAGCTACCAGCGCGTCCGCGCCTACCTGCACGACAAACGCACCTCACCACGGCCGGTGACTGCCGGACCGCCCTCGCCCCGCGCCGTGGCCGGATGGATCCTTCGGCACCCGGATACCCTCACCGAGTCCGAGCAGCTCCAACTCAAGTCCGTCCACACACGCTGCCCCGAACTCGACGCCCTGACCCGTCACGTCCGGTCCTTCGCGGCCATGCTCACCGGGCACCAGGGCGAACGCCTGCCGGACTGGCTCGACGCCGTCCGGCAGGACGACCTTCCCAGCCTCCACACTCTCGCTGCGGGCATCGACCGAGACCTCGATGCCGTCATTGCCGGCCTGACCCTGCCCTGGAACTCCGGAGTCGTCGAAGGCCACGTCAATCGGATCAAGATGCTGAAGCGTCAGATGTTCGGCCGCGCTGGCTTTGACCTCCTGCGTAAACGAGTCCTGCTGGCGTGACGTCCTAGACCGGCTCCTCGTACGCATCGGTCTCGGAGGGCACACGAGCCAGCAACAGCTCTAGGTGCCCCTCCATGGCGGCGAGCCACTCGTCGAGGTCCACGTCGGCGTCATGGAAGAACCAGGAGTTGAAGCTTCCCAGGGCGTCCAGGGCGGGTTCGCACTCGTAGCGGAGTTCGCAGTGGATCTGTACGTAGTGGTCGTGCTCACCGCCGTCGTCGCTGATGTCGAACTGTCGCGTGAGGTCCACCGTGAACATCGGACGCCCGCTGAAGGCGTACGTGCCGTACTGGAAGAGCAAGCCGTCTGAGTCGGGGGTGGGCGCGGTGGCAAAGCGCAGCCGCGCGAATCGCATGAAGGCCAGCCATGCAGCCCGCGTGGTCAACTCGGTCTTCGCCGATCGCTCAACCTCCAGCTCGGCGCGCAGGACATCGAGGGTTTCCTCTATCCGCGGTCTGTCGTGCACGTCAGCTCTCCCCGGTTCGTGAATCAGCACCCTAACCTCGTAGGGTCGGATCAAATCCAGTCCTGACCAGCGAGGCAGCCACCTCCCGGCTCGCAACGCTCAGTCACTGCTGCACGGAACCTGTGCCAGAACCTCGCGCGAATAGGCGGTGTTCACGAGTAAGGGAGGCACCCACTGGGAGCACAGCCCTACCGGTCCTGGAGGGGAACAAGGCGGCGGTTACTGAGGTTTTCGGGTTGTCATCGGGTGGTGACGGTTCATGATCCCTGCGGTATGCCGGTGGGGTGAGGTATCCGGAGGGTGGGGGCCTGACAGCTGAGCGTCGGGCGTTTCGTGAGGGGATCCGGCTTCAGGCCGGCGAACGGTTCGCGGCGAGTGAGAAGACCGCGGTGATCGCGAAAGATCTGCGGGTGAGTGTGCGGTCGGTGGAACACTGGCGTCGTGCATGGCGCGAGGGCGGCACGGAGGGCCTGCGTTCCACGGGCCCGGCGAACTCCCCGACCCTCACCGACGCCCAGTTCGCCGTGCTCGAGGAGCAACTCGGCAAAGGCCCGTCAGCACACGGTTTCGACGACGAACGCTGGACCCTGGCCCGGGTGCAGACGGTGATCCGCCGGCATCTTCGGGTGAGCTGTCGGTGGCGACGGTGTGGCGGCTGCTGAAACGGCACGGCTGGTCCTGGCAGGCACCCGCTCGCAGAGCCCTCGAGTGTGAGGAGCACGCGGTGGCGCTGTGGAAGAAGGAGGTGTGGCCGCGGGTAAAAGCCTCGCGGCGGCATCCGGGGCCTGGATCGTCTTCGAGGACGAAGCCGGCTTCTCGATGACTCCGCCCCGTGCCCGCCCTGGGACCGACGCGGACACACCCCGTCATCCGCGCCCGTGGCAGGCCCCGCCGCCGGACCTCGGTCGCCGCCCCGTGCTGCTACAAACCCGGTGAGAAGAGCCGCCTCATCTACCGCCCCCGCACCCATCTCCTGCTCAAGGGGGCACGCAAGAGCTTCTCCTGGAAGGACTACCGCGACCTGCTGGTGCGGGCACACCTCCAGCTCGACGGCCCGGTCGTGGTGGTCTGGGACAATCTCAACACCCACCTGGCCGCCGGACTGAACGGTTCGAGGCCGAGCACGACTGGCTCACCACCGTCCGCCTCCCGCCCCACGCACCCGACCTGAACCCCGTCGAAGCCTTCTGGTCACTCGTGCGCAGAGCCACGGCCAACACCGCTTTCGCCACACCCGACGACCTCGACCGCACACTCCGCCGCGAGTTACGCAGAATCCAAATCAGACCCCACCTGATCGACGGCTGCCTCACCGCCACAAGTCTGGCTATCAACCCACCGACCCCACCCTGAAAACCTCAGTAGCGCCGTCACGCCACCCCTTGCCAGGCATCGGGTCCGAAGGCGCCCTTGATGTCGGAGGCGACGGAGGGAGGGTCCACCAGGAAGCCGAGTTCGTAGACGACGGTTTTGCTCGGTGCCTGAACGCGCAGTTTGTCGGAAACCGGGCAAAACCTCCGCCAGCAGTCGGGGAAGTCCCTCACCCTAGCCGTCCGCAACCCCCGGATCCCGGACGCAACTTCACCCACCTGACAGGTTCTTACCGGGCCGTACCAAAATGAGCCGGGACCTCTCCCCGAGCGGATCCGGCCGGATCCGCTCTCCTCACGGCGGCCGCTCAACAGGGATGCCAAGGCTTCCTGCCTACCGCCTAGCCCTCTTATGGATAGGTTTCAGCCGTTGCAGGGCAGCCTCGCGGACACGTTCGCCTTGGCAGATATGGGCGGGCAGGCGCACCTCGGGCAAAAAGTCCGCCCCAGATGTTGGGTGAAGAACGACCGGCTCAACCACGCCGGCTACCTATGGGCCTTCTCCGCGCTCCGCCACTCGCCGGCGGCAGGAGCCCACTACCAAGTGGACGGCCGCTGGGGTCCGGCCATGCTCCTGGCCGGCAGCCGTGCTCGCAGCAAGGCGAAGGACATCACCTCCACCCCTGAGGGCACCCCGGCCGGCGCCGCAAACGGCACCTCGCGGATCGCCTTCTCCCGTCCGCCGCCCTGCTGGCGTTTTTTCACCATCATTAGTCGCTCCCCTACCCGGCCGAATGCTGCCCCACCTTCTAGTTGGAGGAGTGCCTGGCAGTGAGCTACCGGCTGGGTGCAGGAATAGTGAAGGTGCTGGAAGGCCGCGCCGCGGCGTCGGACCGACGACGAGGAGTTCCCCATGCAGATCGTTCTCTTTGGTGCCACCGGCATGATCGGGCACCGTACAGCCGCCGACGCCGTGCAGCGCGGTCACCAGGTGGTGCCCGTCTCCCGCTCCGGGCAGGCGCCGTTCAACCATCCGCTGCTGACGGCCGTGCCGGTCCACGCAGGCTCGGTGCATCAGGTTCCCGAGGCGGTCGGCGGCGCTGACGCGGTGGCCTCCGCGCTGGGCCGCTGCGGGACCGCAGTGACCCCCGTCCGCCGTTCCTCACGCTGAACGAGGCGTTTCTGGAGGGAGTCCGCCGCGGGGGTGTGCGGCGGGTCGTCATCGTCGGTGGCGCCGGTTCACTGAACACCGACGGTGGTGCGCGCCTCATCAACGCTCCCGGTTTCCCGGCGGAGTACCGGGAGGAAGCGCTGGCGCACGCGGACCTCCTGGAGGCGCTCGGCCAGGTCGAGGACCTGCTGTGGACGTCCGTCTCGCCCGCCGCGGCGATCGCGCCGGGCGAGCGCACGGGCGTCTTCCGCACCGGTGGCGACGACCTCCTCACCGACGCGGACGGCAACAGCGCCATCAGCGCCGAGGACTACGCCATCGCGTTTGTCGACGAAATCGAGCGCACCACGCACCCGCGCGCCCGCATGTCCGTCGCCTACTGAGCTTGTTCAGCTTGGGGTTCGGGTGAGCAGCTTGGACCCCTGACCTGTGCAAATCGGGCAAGCGTGTCACCCGATCGGTGGCCGAGTCGAACAAGCTCACCGACCCCCGGGGAAGCACGGCCGACAGCACGACCCCCTTTACAGCTCATCTGCGGACCTGCCGCGCCGTCCCGGGTTCCCAAAGCCGCACACCCGAGTGGGACACAATCCGCTATGCAGCTTTTGCCCCTTTTTAGCCCTATGGGAGAAATCCGTGTCCGTAACCGTGACCAGGTTCGCCGCACCGACAGCGAGCGTGAACAGCTGGTTGGTGGCCGATAACACCATCCTCGTCGTCATCGACGTCCTTCGCAGCAGCTCGGAAGCCACCGAGCTGGCGGACGAGGTAGCCGCCTCCGGCAAGCAGCTCCTCGCGGTGGTCGTCACCCACGGCCACCCCGATCACTACATCGGGCTGCGCGCCTTCGCCGAACGCTTCCCGCGGGTGCCTCTACTCGTCGCATCCCGGAAGATCGCCGACGACATCACCGGCTTCACCGCCTGGATGGAGTCCGTCGGCTGGCTGGACGCCGAACCCACCATGAAGCCGCGCAGCACCGCCAACCCCGACGGCTTCGACTACGGCCTCATCGAGGTCGCGGACCGCCCGGAACTGACACTCGCCCAGGGAGCGGTCCTACGGCTGGACACCGACTGGCCCGCCGCGGAGGCCGACCACACCACCGTGGTGCACGTCCCCGCCGCCAACGCGGTCCTCACGAGCGACCTGGTCTACTCAGGCGTCCACGCCTGGGAGGGCCCGCAGGTCACCAGGGACAAGATCCAGTCGTGGCTGTCGGCCCTGGACACCCTGCGGGAACGCTACGGCACCGATGTGACCGTCCACCCCGGCCACGGCCCGCAAGGCGACACGACACGCTATGAGGAGATCCGCCGCTACCTCCACGACTTCCTCACCGTCACCGAATCAGCCACCGGCCGAGAGGAGGCCCTGGCAGAAATGACCCGCCGCTACCCCGACCACCACCAGGCCGACTTCCTGCTTCCCCTCAGCATCGACTTCCACGTCCACACCTGAGCAGCCGCCACGACGCCCAGCCAGGGGACCCAATGCCTGCCCAGGCCCCCCGCGAATCGATCATGGTTTCGACCCGTCACCCTAGGCGCGCAGGAACAAAGCCGACCGGCCTACTGGGCTGTGGGCCCGCGTTGCGACACCAGGACCCAGGTCTCGAGTCAGCCGTGGCAGTGACACTGCCCGAGGAGACGCTGTTGCCCCACGACTCGTCATGGTGCAGCACACCGCGGCAGTCGGTCCGAAAGTTCGACTGGCCCATGCGCTGGGCATACGAGGTTGCGGTCTTCGCTCCGTCCGGTCTCGACCACTCCTCGGCCGCGGCAGGGTGCTGCGCCGGTGCTCGCCGCACACGACGACATCCTTTGGCCTACTACGTTTTCGGCCCTGAGGAGGACGATCTTGCGGCACCTCCGCGAGATCGTTGATCCGTGCGAACAACCGTCGGATACACCCTCGAAAGCATCGGCTACGTCGTAGGAGCCCAGGGGCTCGTCACCTTCGCTTCGCAGACCCTCTTCGGCACGCAGTGGGGCTGGATACCCAAGGTCGTCCACCTGCCGTCAACCGCTTACCTCGGCATCGTCGCCGTGGGGTTGGCGCTCATCATCGGCGGGGTGAAGACGAGGAAGAAGCCTCAGCGCCAGAAGGACGCCTGACCGGCGGGCATTTCAGCCCGCAAGGCAGATCCTCAGCCTTGGAATTCAGGACACCGAAGGCGCCCAGGAACGTCGAGGTGAAGGTGACCGGCTTACGGATGGTGGCGCGGCCGTCGAAGCGGACGTGGTCGAAGCGGTAGCAGTTGCCGTCGTCGTCACACAGCGTCCAGCCCCGGAGGTTGACGGCGTCGCGGGTGGTGTTGGTGATCTCCACCCCCTCCCCGGTGAGTGACCGGTTCGAGCGGTCGTCACGTCCGAGGCTGTCGGCCTGGACCCGGCTGATCTCCACCCGCGGATGTCGGCGGTGGTCACGGTCCTACGCCGTGGCCGGCAGCGCGGCAGCCCCGACCACGGCCCCCAGCGGCCAAGACGGTCTAGGCGGTACGACGAACAGGAGGAACAGACGACGCGATCGCACGTTCCCGCGGCGGGCTGAGTACCAAGGTCCACCTGGCCGCAAACGGCCGCGCACGGCCCCTCGCCATCGCCGTCACGGCCGTCCGCCCGGCTTTGACGCGGAGGCCTACAAGCAGCGCAACACCGTCGAGTGGTGCATCAACCGCCTCAGAGGCTGTTTCCTTTCCGTGCCTGATCGCTGACTTTCTGCTGGTCAGGCATGGTGTCGTTGGTTCCGTGGCAGAGAGGACATGTCGTGTCGTTTCGGGCGGAGCCTCGGGAATGCCGTCGGTGGTCGGTTTGCTGGAGGAGCGGGAACGGGGTGCCCAGCAGCGGGTTGAGGTGCTGCGCGAGGAAGCCGATCGGACCCTTGCCGAGCTGCGCGACGCGGAGCTGTTCTGGGAGCGGTTCGTGACTGCGCGGGAGGTTCTCGCCGAGGTTCTCGCTGGTCCGGGCGGTGGTGCTGACGTCGAGGAGGCTGCCGTGCCGGTTGCGGAGAGCACTGCCCCGGCGCCGGCTCCGCCCGCGTAGTGCGCGGCGAGGTAGCCGCCGAGATCCGGCCGGCTTCCCTCTCGGTCGGGCGGCAGGCGCAGCCGGACCGGTCGATGCCGGCGCGCTGGGTGAGGGGCGAGGGGGGGGTGGCTGGGCTCTGCGTCGCATCGGGGACGTGCTATGCGGCCTACTGCTCGGTGAGGTGCCCAGGTGGTTCGCATCAAGGGACTCGACGCGGACCGTGCCGGCTGCGAAGGTCACGCCGGTGCGGCCGGCCGCCATCTCGCCGGTGGTCTCGAAGCTGAAGGTGTCGCCGTAGTAGTGGGTGAGCGGGAAGAGCATCGGCTTGGGGCCGAGGGCGAGGGTCAGCGTGCCCTTGTTGTCGGCCGTCACGGTCGCCTTGCCGTAGTACGGGTTGTCGTAGGTGCCGGTGTAGGCGGCGCTGTCCTTGGCGGGCTTGGCGGAGGCGGGCGGGTGGGCGTAGTCGGTGGGGGATCGGGCGTTGTCGATCTCCTTCGCGTAGACGGACGCGAGCAGGGGAAGCCAGTCGGTCGTGGCCTTGCCGTGCTGGGCGACGTCGAGGAAATCGAGGGCGACGGCGTCGGCCAGGCCGACGGGGGCGCCGTTGGTGAGGACGACGATGCCGAGCTTCTCCAGGGGGAGCATCGTGACGTTGGCGTTGGTACCGAGTTCGAAGGCGCCGGAGTGGCTCAGGCGCAGCCGGCCGGAGTCGTCGTAGGACACGTTCCAGCCGAGGCCGTAGAAGCCGGCGCGGCCGGAGGGGGAGGTGGGCGGCTGAGAGACGATCTGGGGAACGTGCGTGCGGGCGAGCGTGGCGGCGGGGATGATCCGCTTGCCATCGAGGGTGCCGTCGGACAGCTGGAGCCGCAGCCAGCGGGACATGTCGCGGGCGGTGGAGCTGACGCCGCCGGCGGGGGCTTGGGCGTCCGGGTCGCGGACGTAGCGGGGGCTCCAGGTGCCGTCCGGGTTCTTGACGTGGGTGGCCGCGTGGTCGGGGGCGTTGACGTAGGCGGAGAACTCGGTGCTGGTGTGGGTCATGCCGACGGGCTTGAAGAGGATGTCCGCGCTGAGCTTCTGCCAGGTGGTGCCTTTGGCGCGGGCGACGGCCTCGGCGGCGGCGGTGAGGCCGGAGTTGGTGTAGGCGTAGCTCGCGCGGAAGGCGGTGAGGGGCTCCAGGCGCAGGTGGTTGAAGATGTACGACTGGTCGTAGCCGAGGTCTTCGAGGAGGTCGCCGGCGTGGTCGGGCAGGCCGCTGCGGTGGGAGAACAGGTCGGCGGTCGTGACGTGGTCGGTGACCCAGGGGTCCTTGAAGGCGAAGCCGGGGAGGGTGACGTGACGGTCCCACTCGTCTGGGGTGGTGAAGGCACCGGCGATGACGGTGGAGGAGACGGGCTTGGAGACGGAGGCGATCTGGAAGACGGTGTCGGGGCCGACCTTGGCGGGCTCGCCGGTGCGGCGGACGCCGAAGCCCTTGAGGTGGACCACCTCGTCGTCGTGGACGACGGCCACGGAGAGGCCGGGGACGCCGGTGCGGCGCATCAGGTCGGTGATGGTCTGATCGAGGCGGGCCACGGCCTTGTCGATCTGGGCGTCGGTGAGTTGCGGCTTGGGGGCGGGGGGCGGGCCGGGGGCGGCCGTGGCCACCCCTGTTCCGGCCAGCACCAGTGCAGTCCCGGCCGCTCCGAGGGCGCGGTGCGTACGCATGCCGTCATTGTCCCGCCGCCGAGCCGCTCCCGCCTGTCCTGCCCGCGCCCCCCGACCGGGGCTCCGCTCCGTGCCCCGCGCCTCAATCGCCGGCGAGGCTGGATTGGGCTGGGTGGGCCTGCGCGGCTCAAGGATCGGGTTCTGCCCCGTGGCCGGAGTTTGACGGCTGTTGTCTTCCGTTCTTGATCACCGTGTTTTCGCTGGTCAGGCGGGACTTCCCGTCTCGGTGCTGTCGCCGGAGCATCAGCGGGCCGTGACGGTCCTGGGCGACGCGGCCGGGCCGGTGACGTGCAAGGAGCTGGCGACCGGGCTCGGGGTGGAGGGGCGGCGAAGACGAAGGTGGAAGGGGTTCGGGCCGGGGCGAGGCGGCTGGTGGAACGGGGCTGGCTGGTCAGGGAGCCCTCGGCCGGCTCGCGCCGGCCCGGGGCAGCGAGACGGCGGGTCATGAGCCGGGTCATCGACCAAAGGATCATCGCCTCGCCGGAGTCTGGACGCCGCTCGTAGTCGCGGGCCAGCCGGCGGGAGTGAAGCAGCCAGGTTCCACCACCCACTTGCGGGGCAGCACCACGAAGCCTTTGATAAAGCAGACGCTCGGCTGTACCCGTCCCAAGCTCCGCAGCCCCGAGGCGGCGGACAGGTGGACGTGGCTCGTGACCGCGGCGCGTACCCAGCTCCGGCTCACCCCCCAGGCCCCGGCCGATCTCCGCCGCCGCTGGGTCCTGCCGATCCTACGAACGACCGGCTCAGAACCACGCTTGGAAGGTAGGACAAGCTCAGGACCAGGCGCAGCCCACGGGCGCCGGTAGTGGACCGAGCACACAAACCAGACGGTCTTCTCCGGCGGCTGTGTCAGTCACCAGCCCTATGGCCCGGCATCTGGCTGTGCTGGTCGCGGAGTCCGGCCCCGGCATGGGGCCGGGACCGGACGATAGGTGCTATGTCCATGGGCGGCACCGTACGGAGTGCACTGGTCGGACCTTGGGCGCTTCGCGTAGTCCGGGCAGAAGGTCCGGAGCCCTCCGCTTCCGCACCCACACGCTCCACCCGGCCGGCGTAGTTCGCCTGGGGCGGCCACAGACGCCAGGCACGCTCGTCGAGGACGTGGCCACGCCGCGGTGCTTCAATGCCGGCTGGACGGCCGGACGCGGAACAGCTCGGTCCGCAGCACGGGTGTGCCGTCGACCGGTGCCGGGTCCTCCGCGGTCGGTTCGATGCCTCCGGCGGCGACTTTGTCCAGTGTCGTCAGGCCGTCGGCGCCGACCGTGCCGAACACCGTGTAGTTCGGTCGCAGCGCGGAATCGCCGTAAACGACGAAGAACTGTGAACCGTTCGTGTCCGGACCGGCGTTGGCCATCGCCAGCAGGCCGCGCCCATAGAGGCGGCGCGCGCCGGTCGGATCGGTCGGTGCCGGCGGCAGGTCCACCGGCAGCTCGTCCTTGTACTTGTAGCCGGGGCCGCCCTCACCGGTACTGGTCGGGTCGCCGCACTGCAGGACCTTCAGCGTCGGGTACGCCGTCAGGCGGTGGCACACCGTACGGTCGTAGAACCCATGCCGTGCCAGGTGCAGGAAACTCTGGACCGTGCACGGCGCCTTGGCCCGGTCCAAGTGCAGTGGGAGCGGGCCCTGGCTGGTCGGAACAGCCATATCGACCGTGCCACGACTGGGGGTGCGCCGCGGGTCCGGCGGCAGCGGAACAGAGCGTGCCGGCGGCTCGTCCGGGGTCTGTGTGTACTGGCAAGGGCCGTGCGTCGTGCGCGGCGGAGCGCCGTCGGAAGCAGCAGCGACACTCCCCCCGGCCACGACTAACGCCACGGCCGCCAATGCGCTGATCAGTGCCCGGTTCATCTCGCACGCCCTCCCGATGATCGCCAAGTCCTTGGGCGGTCGCAGTCTAGGGCGTGGGTTCGGTCCGCGGGAATAGTCAACGGCAGGAGGCCGGCCCGGCCGACCCCCGAGGTCATCGCCCTCCAGCTGACGTCCCTGCTCGACGGAGCCACTGGCGCTGTAGGCGACGGCCGCACCACAGCCAGCCCGGGGCGGAACCGTGATCGCCTCGGCGGACTCGCGGCAGCATCGGCGCGACCGGCGGCCGCAACACCACCTCCATCCACCCACCTCCACCCCGTCGGCCTGGCCCAAGCACCCAGCCTGCCCCCTGCCTCCTCCCCCCAGCCCGCGCAGGACGCCGGACGGCCGAGCGGCGACCGGGCTGTCCTGTCGCACCGAAGGTTGAGCATTCTCACTGCGGGTTGATGAGCGATAGGCGGGGACCGGCGGAGCCCAGGTTGCCCTGGGCTCCGCCGGAGGTTGCCTCAGCCGAGGCGGAAGTGCTGGTTGGTGCCTTCCACGCAGTCCCACTGGACGAGCGCGGCGTTGTTTTGGGAGCTGGCGGCCGCGATGGACAGGCACTTGCCGCTGTGTCGGGCCTCGATGGAGAAGTAGCCGCCGTCCTTCTGGACCAGCCGCCACTCCTGGTTGGTGCCGTTGACGCAGTCCCACTGGACCACTGTGGCATTGTTCTGGACACTCGCGCCGGTGACGGACAGGCACTTGCCGCTGTTCACGGCGCTCACTGTGTAGTAGCCGGCGCTGGTCGCCACGAGCTTCCACTGCTGATTCGGGGCGTCCAGGCAGTCCCACTGGACCGCGGCGGCCCCGTTGGCGGAGCTCGCGCCCTCGACCGACACGCACTTCTGGCTGTTGCGGGCGACCAGTTGGGCGGTGAACGTGGCAGCGGACGCGGTGGGAGCCTGCACACAGGCGAGCAGACCCGCAGACACGAGAGCGACAGCGGTCGCGGCCAGGCGGGGGAACTTCACGGTGCCTCCAGAAGAACAGAATGAACTGACAGTCACCATTGATAGAGCGGATGGCTACGCAATGTAAGTGGTCAAGTTCATAAGGCACTTGAAGGGATGAAATTGGGCGGAACGGGATTAGCCGGTCCGACCCCCTCGCTGCGGCGCAGGATCGATCCTCCAGGCGGCCGAGTCGGCCTGCTCCACTTCTCCAGCCCGCGCGACACCGCCACGATCGCCGCGTTCCTGCGCACCCAGGCCTACCGGCCCGACAGCCTGGTGCGACTGGAGGGCTACCAGGCCCTGATCCGACGGAGGGCGGAGAACGGGATCACCGGCGTGCACGCCGTCCCCTACGACACCGAGACCGAGGTCGGCGTCACCAAGGGGTTCCCCTCGGCCGGTGGGTGCACCAGCAGCGCAAGGCCCCGCGGGCCGGGGAGCTCGAGGACCGGCCCAAGAAGCTCCTGGACGCGTCCGAGGCCGGGATGGTGTGGGAGCCCGGCGAAGAGGCGTGGGTGGCCAAGCTCGCCGTGCCCCGGTCGTAACGGCGGGCCACCGGACACCTCGCGCCCCGCCAGGACGGGGTCCGGGGCGAAGACGACGAGATGATGCCCGCCGGGCAAGCACATGGCCAACCTCCGACGCCAGGGCGTCGAGAACGGCTTGGGCAAGGATCCGGACCGGGCCGCGGAGCGCGCGGCGCAGCTGACCGCGATCGACCAGGGCTGGGACTGCCCGTGGCCGCTGGACCGGCAGCGGCACTATCGCGTCCTGGCGGACCTGGTCGACGCCGACGGGCAGCTGCCCGACATCGCCCCCGGCGTGCTGATGGACGGCGACGACATCGGACGGTGGCTCCAGCAGCAGAAGCAGCCGGCCACCTGGGCGCGACTCCTGCCCGAGCAGCAGGACCGGCTGCTCAAGCTCGGCGTACAGCCTGACCAGGCGCCCTCTCCCACCCCTGCGGCCAGCGAACGCGGCAGCAACTGCCGGACACCACCTCCCCACAGGGCCCTGAAGCCCTGGCCTCCGATCGTGGCCAGGGCTTCACCCTCTACCCAGCCACCGAGGTCCCACCCGTCATGCCAGGCTGCCACGAACGATTTGACGGGCCCGTGGATCAAGGTGATTAGTATCCGTTGACTGACAATCGATTAGACGGGGGTGTAGGCAGTAGTGGATCACAACAAGAAGGTCGTTCTGGGCTTCTTCGAAGCGGTCAGCGACCGTCGGCTCGCGGACCTTCCCCGGTTCATGGCACACAATGTCGTGGACCACAACAAGATCATCCATGGGGAGGTCGACGAGCCGGGCGCCGCGTTCGAGGGCCTTCGCCAGCAGTTGGTCGCGTTCGAACCGCTCACGGTCCATGTGGACGAATTGATCGGCGAGGGCGACCGGGTGGTCGCTCGCGTCACTCAGCGTGGAGTCCACGATGGAACCCACGCGCGCATGCCCGCCCCAACTGGCCGGAGCTTCGAGAACGAGGCGATCTGGATCTTCACCCTGACCGAGGGGAAGATCATCGAGATCCGTGCCGTGAGTGACCGCCTCGGCCTCTTCCTCCAGCTCGGATGGGAGTGGCCGAAGACTGAGTAGCCATACGGTGATCGTGCTGGTCACAGCCACTCGTTGATGGCTGCGACCAGCACGGCCGCTTCGCAGCGAACGGCGAGTTCGTCGTACCTCGTCGCTACCGCCCGGTGGCGCTTGACGGTTGATCCCGCACTCCACGGCCGTCGCGCTCGCGGTAGTCGTCCTTGTCCAACTTGCTGGTCGGCCTCCGTGGGAGCCTCGCTTCTTGCGGTTGGCGATCTGGTCGCGCTCCTCCGGGATCGTGCAGCCGATGCACGTCTGCGCAGATAGACGCGGTTCGCGCGGGAGCCGTACGCCCTGTCGGCGCGGACCTTGTCCGGACGGGTGCGCGGGCGTCCCAGGCCGGGACGCGGCACACGGATACGGCCCAGGACGACCGGGAACTTGGGGAGTCACCCCGCTGCACGCCGTAGAGCAGCCCGGAGCAACCTCGGGCTGCTCTACGGCTTCCTGGGAGGATGACTTCGCCCCGGGTGTTGCAGCCGTCGTCCACGATCGCGCCGGCGTTCCAGTGCTTGAAGGCGGTGCGGACGTAGCCCTCGCGGGACTCGGCGGCCGCGGGAATGCGGTTGATGCCCTCAAACAGGGACGCCGTCTCCGACGCCGCGGGGAGGGTGACAGCCGAGACGGGTCCGTCGGCCGAGGCTGGCGGGGCGGTGCCGAGCAGGGGCAGGGCGGACAAAGCGAGCGCGGATTCCCGGCGCAGTCAATGTCGTGACGGTAGTTGACGGTCGTCATGCGGGGATGGCCAGCGGCGTTCCAGTTGAGCAGGCAGAGGACAGCGTTGAGCTGATCTCGATGGGGGTCAGTCCCGCGGGCCGGGGCAGAGGGGTCGGCGACTGCCTGATCCGGGAGGCTGCACGGTGGGCTGCCGAGTGAGGTGCCAAGTCTCTACGTTTGTCCGTGATGCCGGACAACAAAAGGGCTGCCGCTCTCTACGAGCGCCACGGGTTCACGGACACCGGTGTGCCGGGTGACCTCCTGCCTGATGGCACGGGTGGGCGGGTCATGGCCAAGGACCTCGGCGCCTGGTCGCCGGACAAGGGCCGAACCGCCCGTCAGGAGTTGATCAGGAAGCGCCCGGCAGGGCCGCCACGTTCACCACGTGCCCAGCGGCAGGGTCCCTGGGGCGGATGAGAGCCGGCGGTCTATTCCCTGCGCCCGGCGACGAACTGCGTGGCGGCGGTGAACACGGCAAGGATCATCGCGGAGATCGCCAGCATGATGCCGGCGGGGGCGAGCAGTTTCGTCGCGTGGGGGGTCGTGGACATCAGGGTGAACAGGCGGTTGACCGGAGGCATACCCTTGGTGAAGAGGGCTCCCATCACAAGCGCGAGAGCGGCGGCCAGCGCGTACCCCTGCCGTTTGAAGACCAGCCGCGAGCACAGCACGCCGATGGCGATGCCGACGAGGGCACAGGTGAGCTGGGCCTCGATGCCCATACTTGAACTGGGCTGCTCCCGCCACGTCCTGACGGTCGCAAGTGTCATGGTGGTCACAGCCGTCCTCGTCGCGGCGCCCCGGGGCTCCCTTACTTGGCGGGCGTCTGCGCAGGGCGATCACGGGGGGCTTCGCGCTGATCTTTGCCCCCGCATGCAGGTGTCCTCGCTTTCCGGCGAGCCGTCCGACTCTGGGTTGTCGCGGCAGGCATTCTGGTCTCATATCCCGTCAGCAAGCCCGTGGGGCGGGTCGGCTGCGTGCGGCTCCGGGTTGTCCTTCCCGGGGCCGCATCGTGTCGGGCGAGCACAGAGCCCAGCGGCCGGTACCCTCGGCAGGTACCGGGACCGGAGCGCACTGCGCCCGGCGTCCGTCCCCCCTGCTGCTCCGTAGCGCGGCGAGGCAGCCTTCCAGACGGGCATTCAGGCCCTCGCGCAGTACCTGGAACGGGGAGGGGGCGGTATGCCGGGGCGCGGTCACCTCGAGATGTCCCGAAGGGACGACGGTGAGCACCGGACCGGGCTATGGATCTCCAACCAGACACAGCGCCCCGGCCGGCCCGACCCCGGGCAGCACCGCACGCCGCCGGGGCGTGTCTTCCCCGGTCCGAGCGTCGTCGCCCGGCTGGTGATATCGACTCGGAAGGACGGAACTGTTGCGACACTCACGTACGCGGGCCGGTGCCCGCGTCGCGGCGGCGCTCACCGCCCCGCTGCTCTCCCTGCTCCGCTGCCCCGTCGCCCTCCCCCTGAATACTCCCCTCTCCCCTGACTGCCACGTGTTTACGAACAGGGATAGATGCCTTCCGCTGTGCGGGCGGTGGCGAGCACGCCGTAGCCGGCCTGGGCCGGCTGCAGAGCGGTGGCGTCGCCGATGCCGTTTCCGGCACCGGTCACGAGCACGCTGGTGGTCATCGGTGCCTCCACATGTCCCCGGTGATCTGACGCCCCTGTCCCGGTCTTCCCCCGCCCGCGGGTCAGAGCCGCATGACGGTGACGCCGAGGATGGAGCCGCTGGCGAAGCCGATCAGGGAGACCAGGTGACCCGGTCCGACGCGGCCGGCTTCTTGCGCCAGGGCGAGTTGCAGGGGAAGGGCGGCCGAGGCGGCGTTGCAGTGGTCGGTGACCGTGAGCATGCACCGCTGCGCCGACAGGCCGAGAGCGGTATCGGTCTCGTGGAATTGGGCCATGCGCCAGGCACGTACGGCGCGTTCGGACGGCGGTGACCTCCCACGCGAGGGACGGGTCCGGTGGCTCCCGAAGGCCGAACGGCCACTGCTCATCAGGCCCCGCAGGGCCAGCGGATGACCCGCAGCGGTGAGTACGTAAAGTGGCCACATGTCTGACGTCTCTCCCCTGATACAGAGTTTGCGCACGGCCGTCGAGGCGGCACCCGGTGACGTACCACTGCGACTGCACTTGGCCGGCCTGTTGCTGGAGGCCGGGCAGCAGGACGACGCGGTCACGCAGGTGGCCATCGCGCTGCAGCACGCGCCGGGTGACAGTCAGGCAAAAGCGTTGATGACACGCGCAATGAGTACGCCCTCGCCCGTGGAAATGCCGCCTTCTGTGCTTCCGTCGGCCCCGGCAACCCCACCCACGGAGCCCGAACTCAATACCACTTTCAACTGGGGCGCCGCCGCCGACCAGGTCAAGGACGTGCTTCCGCCGCGCTTCGTGGAAGAACCCCTCGCCACCGACGGCAGCGGCGACCCCGAGGGAGCCCCCGCTTGGGACGTCGACGCTCCGGGCACCGTACGCCTCGCCGACGTAGGCGGCATGCAGGAGGTCAAGGACCGCCTGGACGCCGCGTTCCTCGCGCCGCTGCGCAACCCGGAGTTGCGCAAACTGTACGGTAAGAGCCTGCGCGGCGGCCTCCTCCTCTACGGACCTCCCGGCTGCGGCAAGACCTTCGTGGCGCGCGCCGTCGCGGGAGAGCTCGGTGCGAGCTTCCTGTCGGTGTCTGTCAACGACGTGCTCGACATGTGGATCGGCAACTCCGAGCGCAATATGCACGAACTCTTCGAGACTGCCCGCCGCCAGGCCCCCTGCGTCGTATTCCTCGACGAGCTGGACGCTCTCGGCGGCAAGCGCAGCCGTACGCAGAGCGCGGGCATGCGCAACACCGTCAACCAGCTCCTGACCGAGCTCGACGGCATCAACGCCGCCGCCAACGAAGGTGTCTTCGTACTCGCCGCGACGAATGTCCCCTGGGACGTCGACATCGCGCTGCGCCGCCCTGGCCGCTTCGACCGTACGCTCCTCGTACTGCCCCCCGACGCACCGGCACGCGAGACGATCCTCCGCTACCACCTGCGCGAACGCCCCATCGAAAAGGTCGACTTGGGCAAGCTCGTCAAGATGACCGACGGGCTGTCCGGGGCCGACCTCGCCCACCTGTGCGAGTCCGCGGCGGAGACGGCGCTCCTCGATTCGGTGCGCACCGGTGTCGTCCGCATGATCGGCATGAAGGACCTGCTCGCTGCCGCGAAGCAGACGGTGCCCTCGACGGAGCCGTGGTTCGCCTCGGCGCGCAACGTAGCGATGTACGCCAACGACGGCGGCATGTACGACGACCTGGTCGCCTATCTCAAGAAGAGGCGGAAGCTGTGACCACGCTGCACCCGACCGTCGAACAGGCCCAAGCGCTGATCGACTTCGAACGCTATGACCAGGCTCTGGAACTGCTGGGCCGCCACCTCGCCGAGGATCCCGGCGACATACGCGCCTGGGTCAAGATCGGCTACTGCCGTTTCAACACGGAGGGGCCGCGGCAGGCGAGGGAGGCGGCCGACGAAGCCCTCAAGCTGGACCCCGAGGACTACGGCGCACTGATGTTGCGCGCCCGGGCCATGGTGGACGACGGGGGTTGGCTCGACGTCGAACCCGTACTGCGCCAGGCGGTTCGCGTAGCTCCCGAGGAGTCATACCCCCGTGCCATGCTGGCGGACGCCGTGTGGCGAGCCGCGATCGTCAAACACGCCCGGACGACGGGCACGGGGACGATCAGCCATGCCGAGATGGATCGCGTTTCAGGCGAGGCAGCCGGCCTGGCCATGGAGGCACTGCGCCTGGGCCCCGAGGACATCTACGCCCACGAGATCGCGCACCGCATCGCCAGTGCGGCCGGCAATGGCACCGTCTCCGATCAACTCGACGAGGCCATTCTCCGCATCGACCCCACCCACTCCGAAGCCCTTGCCCGCCAGACGAAGAAGGCCGCGGAGGCGCCGGGCGTGAGCGCCGCACAGGCCGCCGAACTGTTCGCGGGCGCACTGGCCGGCCAGCCCGACTCTCCAGGGATGCAGCAGCAACTCGACCGTGCCACCTACCGCCTCCTACGGGGCACTCGATGGCTCGCTCTGCTCTGCCTGGTCACGGCAGGCGCCGTGATCAACCTGTTCCCCTCGGACGACCACCCGGCCCCCGCCCTGCCCCTGCCCATCGCCCAGCGGCTGTGGTCCATGGTGATCATGGCAGCGATCTGGGGCTTCGGCGCCTGGCGCCGCTACCGCAAGCTCCGCACCGGGGTGCAGCTCAACGTCCGCTCGCTGATCCGCCGCGGCCGCTGGGCCCGCGTCGTCCTGGCGCAATCGGGCTGGGCCATGCTCTGCGCCCTGCTGATCGCGGGGCCTCCCTGGGCAGGGCTGGACGGGCCACGCCTCCTCTTCTGGACGGGTCTCGTGCCCATAGCGGCCACCATCTGGTTCGACAAGAACAAGGCCCGGTAGCTCATTCGGGGACGCAAGCGAACTGAAACCGAGATCACCCGCATTCGGCGCCTTACCCGTGTCACCGGGGACATCGCGTCTGAGCCGGAGACACACTACGGAAGGCCTCGCATCACGGGTCGATGATGCCAGCGCCCCCCACCGGAGCAGACACTGCCGCTTCGGCGGGGGCGCCAGGCCAACGAGCGCCCTTCAAATACCAGCAACCGCCGCACTGCCACCGGCAGTGCGCCGCACGGTCGGTGCGCCGCACGGTCGGTGCGCAGCGTACGCAGCAACAGGGTGCACCGGCTTCCAGCATCACGGTGCGCTCAGCGGCCAGCCTCTCGGCCATGGTGCGGGCCGAGTTCAGGGGCGCAGCGCAGATCCTCCCAGCGGCAAGCCGACGGGTTCGCGGATTCTCGGGGTGGGATCGCGCGGAACCGGAGGGGGACGTGGCGCCCGCTGGTGGAGTAGCCCACGGGTTGGGGTGTGACCGAGGTGCGCGCCAATGGGACAATGAAATGATCTTGAAGTCCTGAGGGCTCGGCCCCCGCATTTCAGAGGAACACGCGCGCTGTTCTGCCAGCGGCAGAACACCGGCCGGACCGGGCTCGATGATCACTACAGTCCAGTCTCATGACGACGATTGCGACGCGTACGGTCGAGTACCCGGCGGACGGTTTGACGATGATCGGGCACCTCGCTCTCCCGGCCGGTATCGACCCCCGGCCCGCGGTGCTGCTCGGACCAGAGGGCACGGGGCTCAGCGACGTCGAGCGCCACCGGGCCGACGCTCTCGCCGAGCTGGGATACGTAGCGCTGGCCTTCGACCTCCACGGTGGTCGCTATTTGAGCGACCCCGAGGAGATGCTGGCCCGGTGCATGCCACTGCTCGCCGACCCCGACCGGATGCGGGGCATCGGCCACGCGGCGCTCGACGTGTTGCGCACCGAACCGCGGACCGACCCCGACCGGATCGCCGCTATCGGCTACGGCACCGGGGGCGCCATCGCGCTGGAACTCGGGCGCGACGGCGTCAGCCTGCGGGCGATCGGGACGGTCAACGCAACCACCACGGGCCGACCGGGCGAGGCGGCGCGCATCCGCTGCCCGGTGTGGGCCGGGGTCGGGTCGGAGGACCCCATCATGCCGCCCGCGCAACGGAACGCGTTCACCGCCGAGATGCAGGCCGCGGGCGTCGACTGGCGCCTCGCGGTCTACGGCGGCGCCTTGCACGCCTTCCACCACCCGCCGGTCGACCACACCGTGCGTCCCGGCGTCGGCTACCACCCACAGCACGCGCAGCGAGCCTGGCGCGACGTCGTCGACCTGCTCGCCGAGTGCCTGCCCGTGACGCAGGACCTGGGGGCATGACCCAGGCAGACACGCTGGCGCCAGGCCTGGTCCGCGTCGTGCACTGACCCAGCCCCCTCCCCTCAAGTCCGCACAGCAGAACCACATTCGAGCGGATACTCGATCACGGTGAAGCGTTCGCAACTGCCGCAGTAGATAACGGATTTACTGCGACGGAGCCCCTGCCGTGATCGTCGCGATCTGCGGCGGTCCGTTCCGGCCGCCTGGGCGAGTGCATGCATTTACTGCGGCTTCACTGTGCTGACCACGTGCGAAGCCACTCCGCGTCCCGGCGAGCACTGAGCGCAGCAGCGCGGGGCGTCACCATCGGTGCCGCTTCGATCCCCTGCCGTCGCTCGCCCCTGCTGCCCGAGTAGACCTGAGGCGCGAAGGAGGCAGCGGGGAGCATCGGGTGTACGAAGTGCTCCCGTTCCAGCCGAGTCGTCGCGCTCGCTCTCGGCGCCGTCACGTCGCTGGCCGTTCTGTCCGGCACTGCCGCGGCCGCCGGCATGGACGCCCCGTACGCGCGCGCCGCCGCGAAGGTCAGCCGCACCGCTTCGCTCCTCGGATCCAAGAACGTCGATGCCGTCACCCGGGGAACCGGCACCGCACCAGGTGGGCGTGTACTGCTTCAAGGTCTCGGACTCCAACATCGACCTGGCCAGCGCGGCGGTCGTGGCGACGCTCAACAACAGCCGGGGCTACCTCGGCGCCGGTGCCTGGCCGGACACCTCGATGCCTGCCTGGCGGAAGTCGTCCAGAGTGGCGGCAATGGTTTCGGGGGCGACGCCGACCGTGTAGTCAAGGCGTACCCGGGTTCCGAATCCAGCCGCGGCAGCGTCCAGAGCGGTGGCGCGCACGCAGTGGTCGGTTGCAATGCCCACCACGTCGACGTCCCGCACCCCGCGTGCGCGCAGCCAGTCCGCGAGGGAGGTGCCTTCGGCGTCCGCGCCTTCGAAGCCGCTCTCGGACGCGCTGTGGGCGCCCTTGAAGAAGACGGCGTGGACCTTGCCGCCAGCAGCGGCAGGGGCGAAGTTCGGGTGGAATTCTCCGCCTTCGTCTCCGGCGACGCAGTGGACGGGGAAGCTGTCCTTGAAGTCCGGGTTCGAGGAGAAGTGGCTGCCCGGGTCGATGTGGTGGTCTCGGGTGGCCACGACGTACTGGTAGTCACCGTCCGCGCTCAGCTCCACCAGCTCGGCGATCGCGGTGGCGATCTGCGCGCCTCCCGCGACGGGAACACTGCCTCCTTCGCAGAAGTCCTTCTGCACATCCACGACGATCAAGCCTCGGCTCATCAGGAACACCCCTCAGGACGACGGAACGACCCCCGTCTTCTACCGGCCCCCTCCCCTGCGCCGGAGACATGGCGGGCTGCGCTCACCCACACAGCCGCAGACATTCACCGCAGGAACGATTCGCACTGTCGAAGCAGTCAGAGGCCAAGTGCGGTGCGCGGTCGGGGCCGGGTCTGCCGTCGGGCGCCGGTAGCGGCAGCCACACCTGGGAGGAAGCCCTCGGCTGCCTCTACCTCGCGAAGCGGACGGGCGCGACGCGCCCCTACCGCGGCCGTGGATCAGATCGTCCCGCCGGTAGCTGCCCGGCGGCTGCGGCCAGATCGGGGAATCGGTCGTGGACCAGGGAGCCGCGCCGGGTCTGCAGGAGCAGTCGGCCGCCCGGGTCAGGGGTAGTGACCCGTACGGCCGGTTCGAGTGGACATGAACAGCCGTCTGCATTCAAACCGGTCCGTCTGGGCGACAGGTTTGCTTGCTATGCGGGGTCCAGTGGTCCGAGCAGCCACACGCCGGTGGAGGTGGGCTCCTCGTCGAAGTAGAACTCACGGATTGCCTGGAGCATGTCGTCCCGGCTGATCAGCCCGTCAGCGTCCCGGTCGAGGCGGCCGAAGACCTCTCGAGCGTCCGCTTCAGGCAGCCCCATCAGGGCGCCGGACCAGCGAACCTGCTCATCCCGGGTCAGTTTCCCGTCGCCGTCCTCGTCCGCGATGTCCATCAGCGCATCGAGGAACGGCATGTACCCGGCGTCGAAGGAAGCGGGCGTGACCAGCAGCCCGGCGGCGAACGCCGCCGGGTACTCGGCGAGGCAATGCGTCCATCGACGTAGGTGTCCGCGGCCCGTGACAAGTGCTGCCACAGGCCGTCGCTCAGCTCCCGCATGTGCTTGAGCGCCGGGGCGTCGGGCGAGAGCTGGAAAGCGGTGGCAAGGCGGTCGCAGGCCGACTCGAAGTCGGCGCGGTCGATATGGCCGTCACGGTTGGTGTCGAAGGTGGCGAAGCGGCGGGCGAGCTCGCGCTGCAGGAACGGCGAGATGTCCATGCCCGACACCCTGCCTGCCAGAGCAGCGCCCGAAAAGCCCCCGACGGACGGTAGCACCCGTACGAGGCTCCAGATTGAACCTCGGCCACAACAGATGAAGCGCTCATCCGTCAGATGGAGCACGGGACTTCCCACCTGAGCCGGAGCGCACTCGGGGCCACCACCGCGTTCGAGGCCGACACCGTGGTAGCGGCGGCCGGCTCGCCGATCAGCGCAAGGAGCGATCCCGGCGGGGAGTGAGCGCAGCAGCGCTGGCCGCCACCCGGTGAGGACGGTGACCCGCGCTGCTGCTCTCGCCAGATGGCTTCCAGCACGAAGTTCTGTGCCCCGGCTACCACGCGCAGGCGCATCACCTAGATCTCGCCGTCGTCCTCGAACAGCGTTACCCTCTCGGCGCCGCCGTCGAGGAGCTCCTTCCACACTTCACCGATCCACGACTCGGCGTCCCCCTGCGTCGTGAACTCCTCCGGCTCCACCGCCGGTGACGTCTCCGTGCCGTCAGCCGTCTCGAATCGCCACACCCATGCCATGGACGCCGCACTGCGCGCCGCAGGCCTCACCACCGAAACCCTCGACGACCACATCCTCGTACTGCCCCCACCACCTGCGTGAAAGCACCGCCGCAGCCCCGGTCGCTGCGTCCTTCACCCAGCGTCGTAACAGCCCCCGGACAGGCCCACGGCACCGGTCAAGCCTGCGACCCCGGCAGCTCCCGGTCAGCACCACCGGCCGGAAGCCGCGCACTTGGACTACAACATTGAGAAGATCCGAATCGGTGAGTGCTCGCGACCGGGTGCCGGGTCGCTGGTGTGGGTGAGGCTCATGGCGCGGCCAGCACGATGAAGGGGGTGACGGTCCACGATGCAGTTCATGATCGAGTGGATGAGTCTGACCCCGCTTGACGCGGGCGGCACCACGGTGGGCTGCGCCGGGGAACATCCCGGTTTCGCAGACCCGGCCTACGTGCGCCGCAAGAACCTGATCGCCGAACGGGCGGAGGGCCACTCGGTGGGCGAGCCCTCACCCGAGGTGCACTACACGGACGCCGAGCATGCCACTTGGCGCGCCGTGCACGGTGCGCTGCTGGGCGCGCAGGACCTCTGGGCGTGCCGGGAAGTTCTGGGAGCCCGGGGTGTCGCGCCGATTCCGGCCGGAGGTGTCCCGCAGCACGAGGAGGTCTCCGACCGGCTGCAGGCCCTGACGGGCTTCCGCTTCACGCTGGCAGGCGGGATCGTTGCGAACAAGCGTTTCCTGGGCGCGATGGCCAAGGGGTATTTCCATGCCGTGCAGTACGTACGGCATCCAGCGATGCCCCTGTACACGCCGGAACCGGACGTCCTGCACGACGTGTTCGGACACGGCATCCATCTCGCCGATCCGTTCTTCGCCGACCTGTACCGGACGGTGGGCCGGGCCGCGGTCCGGGTGGAGACGGCCGACGCACTGGATCTGATCAGCCGCGTGTACTGGTTCACCCTCGAATACGGCACCGTCCTCGAGCAGCGGCGGCCCAGAGCGTACGGGGCGGCCCTGCTGTCGTCCTACGGCGAGCTCGGGCGCTTCGCCCAGGCCGACCTGCGGCCGTTCGACCTCGCCGAGCTGGTCCGGATGCCGTACCAGGTCGCCGGCTACCAGCCCGTCCTCTTCACCGTCCAATCCCTGGCCCACCTCGCCGACCTGCTCCACGGGTTCCTCGACGACTTCGACGAGTCCACGCGCGATCGCTACCGCCTGCCCATCCTGTCCGAGCGCGGCTATATGGCCCGTCCGCCCACCCGATGAAAGCGAGCGGGCGCAGCACGCCCCACCCACCCCCGCAGAGCGGGTATCGCCGCCCTCCCCGCAGATGCGGGACGGGTGGAGGCCACCGGGCAGTCCTCCGCAAAGCCGAGGAGCCCCTGGCGCTCGGACCCGTCCGCCCACCCGACCGGCTGACCGCCATCCCGGCCGGCAGCGCGCACCGTCCCCGCCACCATCGCCTTGCCGGGGGTACGCCCTTACGTCTGCTCGCAGCGCCCTCCGGTGGTGGGGGTGATCACGTCGCCGTCCGGGCCTGTGTCAACGGTCCCGCCCACCTCGAACCAGAACACCTCAGCCGTCGCCGCACAGGACGAAGACGCAGCCCTCAGAACGAGTTCCCGCGCGGGTCGCAGGTCGTCCCCGGTGCCCACCGCTCCGTTGCCCGTGGCCGCGCAGCGCACCTCGGTGGGACTGTCCACGGTGCAGGTCCCGACGTGGGCGCCGTCTCGGCCCTTGACCAGGGTGAAGGAGGACCCCACCTCGTTGAGGAATTCCGTGTTGGAAAGGGCGCTGGACGGCCGACGCCCGCCGCTTCTACAGCCGCGGGGACATGGACGAGGGGCGTGTCGCGCAGTTGGTGAAGCTCGGCATGGTCCGGTCGCACTTCGATGTCGCGTGGGAGGACTGTCCGCCGCGCGCGGTCGGGCGGAGGAGCACGGGCACGTCCTGGCGCCGGTGGACGCCGCCTTCCAGGGTGCAGCGGTGGGGATCTGGCTGAAGAACGCCCGGGTCGCCGCGCGGAAGTGGATGGAGATCGGAGAGTGCTCACCGATTGTGTGGCGGCCAGCCGTGCTCCAGCAGGTCGAAGGCTGCGCTGATGGCCTGGTGGGGGTCGTCGTGCCCACGGGCGACGCGTGGGGCTTCCAGGGCGAAGTGGGCCAGCGTGATGCAGGCGGCGTCGTTCTGCGGCAGGCCGGCCTCTTGCGCGATCACCTGGGCGAGCGCTTCGGCGTGTCGCAGCCACATGGCCTGGACGTAGTCGCGCAACGCCGGGGTGGTGTTGATCAGGTCGAAGAACGCGGTGAAGCGCGCGTCAGTACCGGTCGCGGCCATGCGGTAGCGCAGCGCGTGCTCGCGCAGGGCCGCGGGGATCGACTGCCCCGCCGGGCGTTCGCGGACGGCGGCGAGCAGAAGCGCTTCCTGGTCGGCGTCCTCGTCGAAGACGAGGGCCTCCTTGACCGGGAAGTGCTTGAACAGGGTGGTGGTGGACACGTCCGCCTCCTCCGCGATCTCGCGGATCCCGACGTCGTCGTATCCGCGCTCCAGGAACAGGCGCAGCGCGGCGTCGGCGATGGCCCGACGGGTGGCGGCCTTCTTGCGCTCGCGGCGTCCCGTCGGCGCCGCTGCGGAGGGGGGCTGGGTCTCGGGCATACGGCAGATCCTACTCCAAGGTTGCCCAACTCAAAAAGTGCAACGGTTGCACTTAGTGAGTCGTTGTGCTCTGCTGGAGCAGGAGCCCGGCCTGCGAACCACCGTCCCCCGGGCTCTCCCCTCACCACTCCCTGCTTCCTTGTCTCCCTGTCCGAAAGGGGTGATCAGTCATGTCCACGACCACGTCTCTCCCGTCCGCTCCGCATGCGGTGCCGAAGAACGTGCGCTGGGTGCTGCTCGGCGTGATGCTCGCGATGCTGCTGTCGATGCTCGACAACATGGTCGTCAGCACCGCGATGCCCACGATCGTCGGCGACCTCGGCGGCCTGGAGCACATCTCCTGGGTCGTCACCGCCTACGCACTCGTCACCGCAGTGACGACGCCCCTCTGGGGCAAGTTCGGTGATCTCTTCGGCCGCAAGTCCATGTACTTGGCCTCGATCGCCGTGTTCATCCTCGGTTCCGCCCTGTGCGGGATGTCCCAGTCGATGGGCGCGCTGATCGCCTTCCGCGTCGTGCAGGGCATCGGGGCCGGCGGTATCGGCGCGGGCGCCTTTGCACTGATCGGGGCACTCGTGCCGCCGCTTGAGCGGGGCAAATACCAGGGCATGACCGCCTCCGTGATGGCCATCGGCACCATCGGCGGCCCGCTGCTCGGCGGGTTCGTCACCGGCCACTTCAACTGGCGCTGGGCCTTCTACGTCAACCTGCCCCTCGGGCTGGTCGCGCTGGTGTGGCTGTGGCAGAAGCTGCACGTCCCCACCACGCGCATCAAGGCGAAGATCGACTGGGCGGGCATCGCCCTGCTGACCCTCGCCATCACCGCGATCGTGCTCTCCGCCACCTGGGCGGGCAGCACCTACGCCTGGCGTTCCTGGCAGATTCTGTCCCTGGCCGCCGTCGCCGTGCTCGGACTGGCCGCGTTCACCATGGTGGAGAAGCGCGTCAGCGAACCCCTGCTGCCCCTGACGGTGTTCACCAACCACCGCAACTACCTCCTGGCCATGGTCATGATCCTGGCCGCCGGTATGGTCACGTTCGGCGCCGGCCTCTACCTGCCGTTGTTCCAGCAGACCGTCCAGGGCGCCTCGGCCACCAACTCCGGCCTGCTGATGCTGCCGATGATGATCCCCGTCGTGATCGTCTCGACGATCACCGGCAAGGTCATGTCGTCCACCGGCAAGTACAAGATGTTCCCGGTCGTCGGTACGGTCTTCCTCGTCGCCGGGCTCGGCCTGCTGGCCACCATGGACGCCGGTACGTCACACCTGCTGACCAGCCTGTACATGGTCCTCGTCGGCGTCGGCCTCGGCTTCACGATGCAGATGTCGGGCACCATCGCGCAGAACAGCGTCAGCATGCGGGACATGGGAGCCGCGATGGGCTCGGTCAACCTATTCCGCACCCTGGGCGGCTCGCTCGGTGTCGCGGTGTTCGGCTCGCTGTTCACCCGCGCCATCCAGTCCGTACTGCCCGCAGGCGCCGAGAACACCCCCGGTGCGCTGGAGAAGCTGCCCGCGGGGGCCAAGGACGCCTACCTTGACGCGGTCTCCACCGGCACCAGCCACATCTGCCTCACCGCCGCGGTCGTCTGCGCCGTCGCCTTCGTCGCCGCTCTCTTCATCATCGAGATCCCGCTGAAGAAGGCCGGCCCGCCCGCGGCTGCCGAGGGCACGAAGAGCCCCGTCGGGACTGCCAACTGACCCCTCAAGGCCACATATCGTCCCCCCACTTGCGGCATCACAGCGCCGCGCACAAGGAACGGAGCACCACCATGAGCACCACCCCCACCCCCCGCATCGCGATCATCGGTGCCGGCCCTGGCGGCCTGACCTGTGCCCGCATCCTCCAGCGCCACAACATTCCCGTCACCGTCTTCGACAGCGAGGCCGGCCCCCAAGTCCGCAACCAGGGCGGCTCCCTCGATCTCCACGAGGACAACGGCCAGATCGCCCTGCGCGAAGCCGGTCTGCTGGACGAGTTCTTCCGCCTCTCGCGCCCCGAGGGCCAGGAGATGCGCCAGATGGACCCGACCGGGAGAATCCTCTTCCACCACACCCCCGAAGAGGGCGAACTCTTCAAGCCGGAGATCGACCGCGGCGACCTCCGCGACCTCCTGCTGAACTCCCTCCAGCCGGGCACGGTACTCTGGGGCCAGGCCCTCACCTCGGTCGAGGGTCCCGACGACGGCCCGCGTCAGCTGCACTTCGCCGACGGCGCCACCGTCGAGGCCGACCTCGTCATCGGCGCCGACGGCGCCTGGTCCAAGGTCCGCCGCGCGATCTCCCCGGCCCTCCCCGAGTACACCGGCATCAGCTTCCTCGAAGCCTGGTTCCACGACGTCGAGAACAGGCACCCCGAGATCTCCGCACTCGTCGGCCAGGGCGCCGCCGCTGCCGCCGACGGCGACCGCGGCGTGTTCGCCCAGCGCAACAGCGGCGACCGCCTCCGCGTCTACATCATCCAGCGCCTGCCCCGCACCTGGATCACCGACGCCGGCCTCACCACCCAGGACACCGACGCCCTCCGCGCATACCTCCTGGAGCAGTTCCGCGACTGGTCCCCGAGCCTGCGCCGCCTGCTCACCGATAACGACGGCCTCTATGTCGACCGCCCCATCAACGCCCTGCCCGTCCCCCACACCTGGGACCACAACCCCACCGTCACCCTCCTCGGCGACGCCGCCCACCTCATGCCCCCTCTCGGCGTCGGCGTCAACCTCGCCATGCTCGACGCCTGCGAGCTCGCCCTCACCGTCGTCAACAGCAGCACCGTCACAGGCGCCATCCGCAGGTACGAGGAGACCATGCTGCCCCGCTCCAACGACATGCAGAAGGCCCTCGAAAACGGCGCCGCGGAACTGATCTCCACCGAACTGCCCGACTTCGTCGACGACGAGAGCCACTGAAGAGCACCAGCGACCACAGGCACCGGACACCAGACATTCACGAAGGTGCCGGGTCCTGAATGACAGCTGCGGGCAGACCCCGGACCTCGCTCAAACCTCCCGTCCTCCTCGCCCTCCTCGGGAGCGGCGGGGTCACGCAGCGGGCGCGGCCCGGCCAGGACTACTGGCGTTGATGCTGAACAGGTAGCGGTGCAGGAAGTGGGGCCGGCCCTTGAGCGGGGCGGGGCGCCTTCGACGGCCTCCATCGGGACGCCGGCGTCTTCACCGCCCTGCTGGAAGGCCTGATCGCCGAAGCTGCCCGGGTGGGCACAACGGCCTTGTCACTGGTCAGCCTGGACTCCACAACACTCCGCGCCCACCACGACGCCGCAGGACTCCGGGGCGGCAAGCCCCTGGACGCTCTTGAAGAAGCCGTGCAGGAAAGGAGACAGCCCGCAGTTCATCCCCGTGCTCAAGAAGGTATGGGTCCGTCTGCCCGTCGGCCTGCCCCGCACCAGGCTCGGCGCGGTCGCCACGGATAAGGCCTACTCGTCTCGGGGCAATTACTCCTACCTGCGCAAACGCGCTATCAAGACCGTGATTCCGGAAGCGGGAGCCCGGCAACGTACACGGTGGTGAGCAAGCGGGCGGCCGCGCAGGCGGCGACGGCGAGGGCGTCGGGCGTCGTCCAGCGGGCGGCGCAGGGTGAGCTCGCCCCCGCGGGCGACGATGACGCCACCGACGTCCGCGAGGTCGAGCCGGTCAGCCCGGCACCAGCGGGTGGCCCCCGCGGTCTGACGGCCCAGGCCGCGCGTGCCGCCGTACGGGTCCAGCCGCCCGAGCTGCGGCCGCAGTGCGCCGGACGGCCGCGGAAGCAGGGAGCCGGCCGGGGCGCCGGGCACGGGCGTCCGGGTCACCAAGGTGACGTCCGGCGCGGCCGGTTGCCGAACTCCCGCGGGGGCATCACTGCTGGCAGCGTCCGAAGTCCACGACGTAGGTGCCGGTGTTGGACGACGATGCGCCGGCCGGGTCCGCCGCTCCGGGCAGGGCCGCCGCGCCGATGTCGCGCAGGGACGGCTTGAGGATGATGGCGCGATGGCCGGGGCTGTTCATCCACCAGTTCACGGCGGCCTGCGGGGTTCCCGATCCGGCCCAGCCGGTGTACGTGATCTCACTGAACTCCCACGACCGGGGGTTCGGGCAGTATGCGGCCGCCTGGATGCGGCTCTGCGGTGTCGAGCCGGTCTGGGGATTGCGGTGGGAGTCCTTGCCCGGCCCCCACCACCTCAGCTGCACCGATGCGGCGGCATGCTGCTGGGCCGCGTTGGTCAGCGGCTGGTTGACGGTGAGGGCGGGCAGCCCGCGCTGTGTGCGCTGCGCGTTGATCAGGCAGATCACGGCAGCCCTCGCCTGGGCTTCCGTGCCGGCGGTCGGCGCCCGGTTGACAGCGGCCGGGTCACAGCCCGCGGCTGGTGCCGCAGCCGGGGCGACGGCCCGCTGCCCGTTGATATTGCCTGCCGCGGCGTACCGGCACACGAGAATCCAGCCCGTACTGCCCGCCACGGGCACGCCCTCTTTCACGCCGCAACCGACTGCCGTGGTCGCTGACGCGGGCGACATCCATATCATCTGGGAGTAATGACCCCACGCACGGTAATTGGTGCCCGCGGATGCACTGCTGTTGATCGGGGCATTGTTGTCGGCGTCGAACTTGGGCTTCTCCGCCGTCCAGCTGAAACTCACGGCGGGGTCCAGTGCCATCAGCGGCCGCGCCGGGCCAGGGAAGGCATTGAAAAGGTTCTCACCCTCGTTACCGTTGGTGTCACGGCTGCTGTGGTGCAGTCCGCCGCCCTGGCTTGATACAGGGTCATCGGCCCAGGCCTGCGCGTCACAGGCAAGCTTGGGGTTCCATGCGACAGAAACCACGGAAGAGCCGGGGCTGTACTTCTGGATGGCTGCCCGGCGCGCGTCGTTGTGAATGCGGACGATCTCGGCAGCGTCGGCCGCGGATATCCGTGAGCCCGTTCCGGGCGGGGCGTCGGGCGAGGGACAGGTGGGAGATTTCTCCTCGGAGGCAGGGGCCGAAGCGGCGCGTGCATGGGGGGAGGCTGCCGCTACCGGTCCCATTATGGTAAGGCTGCACACGAGCGCAGCCGCGGTTGCGAAAGGCTTTGGTTTCATGGAACACCCCGAATACGGGT
This sequence comes from Streptomyces sp. NPDC026522, assembly GCF_055567555.1. Taxonomy (NCBI): domain Bacteria; kingdom Bacillati; phylum Actinomycetota; class Actinomycetes; order Kitasatosporales; family Streptomycetaceae; genus Streptomyces; species Streptomyces sp. NPDC026522. Next base: position 8,468 of record NZ_JBVHQF010000020.1, on the reverse strand, counting down.
AAGGGTTTCCCATGCGGGCGAAAATGCCGGGGTGCCGTATTCCGCACGCCCGGATCGACCGCACGTGGATGAAGTCGGCGGGGAGGTCTCCGTACGCCGGACGATGAGATCATCGTCGCCCATTCGGAGCAGATCCACCCGTCAGGCCATCGGCCGATTACTCCACTCGGGTGAATACGGCGACTGTGTTTGCGATCAGCGTTCCCGCCTCGACACCCACCGCCACAGGGCCTTGCCGCCAACCACTGCAACTCACACGTCGCCCATCATCGGACACCTCCGCCTCCACCTCCGCCTCCACCTCCGGCACCTCGACCCGCCCGGCGTCCCGGATCCCGTCCGGCCACCTCATCCCCTGCAAAACGATCACATCATCCAGCACCCGCAGCAGCCCCAGCCGCTCCCGGTCACGCATCGCGAACTTGGCGACCGCGACCTTGCTGCTGCGCTCCAGCACCTGCCCCACCCCGACCTGCCCGACGTCGACTGCTCTGACGCACCGGCAGCGAACAACGCACCGCCAACTTCCTGCCCTGGCAGGCCGCCTACGCCGAGCTCCACTTCACCCACGACTGCTGGCCCGACATCGACCGCCGCCACCTCCGGCAGGCCATCACCGAATACAGCCACCGCCAACGCCATCACGGCGCCACACCCGCAACCGCAGCACCCGCACTCCCCGACGGCACCCCGGTACGGCTCGGGGTACTGCTGTCCACCACTCAAACCCGCCGCCGAGCAGTCACCCCCGAACAGCGCGAGCTCCCGGGCCGCCCTCGGTATCGACTGGGCCCGGTAGAAGCCCGGTGTCGTCGAAGCCCGGCCGGGTGCTTACGTCTCGGCCGGGCCCTGCGGCGCGTATTCGCTGCGCTCGGGTTCGTCACGGGCGACGAGCTAGGGGCCGGGGCTTCGTGTCAGCCCGTCCGCCCGGTGCGCAGTCGCCGCAGATCCCGCACGAGCGTGACAAGGCGAGGAGGACGAGCGCAGCTCCGGCCACCAGCCACAGAGCCGTGGCCCCGGACCGGTAATCGCGAACAGCAACGCCGAGCAGCAGCATGCTGACTAGGGCTTGTCTGGCAAATGATCACCGAGCGTGTGCGTGCTCCGTCCAATTGCCTTGCCGTCCTGACGTCAGCCAGTGATTCTGGGCAGGTGCCAGGACAGGGGAAAAGAAGGCGGCGGCAAGAGGACGCGCGGCAGTGGGTTGCTGCTCGCACCGCGTCGGACGCGGGACAGTGGGAAGTGGTTGTTGAGACTCCGGACCAGGCGGAGATGCGTACGACCTTGCGCTTTCTTCGGGAAGCAGGAGTCGACGGGTCGATGATCCGGATCGACACGCTGTGCGGACGCCTGGCGGTGCCGACCACCTACCGGCTGAGCCGTTTCATCACGGACCCCGCGCGAAAGTCCGAGCACGAGCACTCTGATCATTGATCTTGTGGCCGGTCGAGGCGAGTTGACGGAAGCGGCGTGGGAGCGAATAGAGCCCTTGTTGCCGCGGGTGGATGGGCGTGGCCGTCCGTGGCGTGATCACCGGCAGGTGGTCAACGGGGTGCTGTGGCGGCTGCGGACCGGGGCTCCGTGGCGCGATCTGCCCGAGCGGTACGGACCCTGGCAGACCGTCTACGAGCGGTTCGCCCGCTGGGAAGCGGACGGGACCTGGGCGAAGTTGCTGGAACACGTCCAGGTCCGCGACGACGCGGTGGGCCGGGTGGAATGGACCGTCGCCGTCGATTCCACGGTCAACCGTGCTCACCAGCACGCCGCCGGCGCCCGCAAAAAGGGGCCGCAGACGGGGACGAACTGGAAGATCCGGGCCGCTCGCAGACGCGCCAGGCCCTCGGCCGGTCCCGAGGCGGGCTGACCACCAAGGTCCACCTCGCCGTCGACGGCCGGGGCCTGCCCCTGTCCGTCGTGCTCACGCCCGGCAACTTCAACGACGCCACCGCCTTCAGTCAGGTCCTCGACGGGATCCGCGTTCCGAGAGTCGGCACCGGCCGCCCGCGCAGGACGCCAACCCGAGTCCTGGGCGACAAGGCCTACTCCAGCCGGGCGATCCGGCACCTGCTGCGGCGCCGCGGTATCGCCGTCACCATCCCCGAGCGCCGCGATCAAGCGGCCAACCGCCGGCGCCGAGGGCGCCTCGGCGGCCGGCCGCCCGCCTTCGACGAGGAGGTCTACCGCGAGCGCAACGTGGTCGAACGATGCTTCGCACGCCTCAAGCAGTTCCGCGCGATCGCGACCAGATTCGACAAGCTCGCCGACCGCTACCGTGCCGGAGTCGTTCTGGCCTCTCTGATCCTCTGGCTCCGCGAAACCAGTTCGTGATCATTTGTCAGACACCCCCTAGCAAGCCGCCGGCCGAGATCAGCGCACTGATGCGGTCAATCACGTGGACATCATCAACGACAGTCCCCGGTGCCGGGAGTGATCCGCGCGAGCATCTCCATGAACATTACGCGCCGGCTCCTGGGCCGTGGCCCACCGGCGCAGCAACCACCCACCCCAGGCACCCAAGTCTGCCTCCACCCCCGTGTCTGCGCGGTCGAGGCCGACATCACCGCCCATCCCCTGCACGGCCCGGGGAAGCGTGGACGAACTGGAACGGCTACGGAAGCGCGGAATCCTAGAAATGCGCGGCTACAAGTCGTTCATCATCGACGAGGTGGGCTGCATCCCCTTCGACCAGGACGCGGCCAACGTGTTCTTCCAGCTCATCGCATCTGCTCACGAACAGGGCTCCCTGATGGTCACTTCGAACCTACCTTTCGAGCGGTGGGAAGAGAGCTTCTCCGACGACGTCGTGGCCCGACGCGGCGTCAGCCCGCAGCAGGTCTCGCTGGCGTGGCTGCTCGCCCGCTCCCCGGCTACGGTCCCGGTGCCGGGAGCCATCCGCCCGGCCTCCACCACCGACTCGGCCCGGGCCACGGACATGGAGCTGAGCGAGGAGGAGCTGGCGCTACTCGACCGCGGAACGCCGGGCTGACCACTGCGCCCGAGAGTTGTTAACCCCCGGACGGAAGGAGTTCAGGGCGCGATCATCTCGCATTCTTGTGTGATGTGAAATATCACATCACACAAGGCGCGTTGATGACCCGTCACGCACCGACGAAGACACAAGGAGAGCACGTCCCCATGAACCGCTTAGCGCTTCTCGCGGTCGGCGTCGCCGGCCTGACCGTTCTGGCCGCCGGGCCGGCCGCCGCGACCCCTGAGGCCGCCGCCGACCAGACCGTGACCACCTGCGGGAACTCGGGTCTCCAGGCAGGCCTGCTCACCCGGCTGTGCGCGGATGTCACTGGTAACGCGGTGCAGTTCTACGGCAGGGTCAGCCTCGCCGGGCCGCCCTCTCCCGGCGGCCCGACGCCAGCCCCGAAGGAGCTGTCCACCACGCTGTCCGCCGAGGTCGTGGGCGCCGGTGCCCCGCCCCTCACGCAGGACAAGCCGGTCGTCTTCACCTCCACGACGCTTGAGGTGCGCGGCCCGGCGAACACCGTCCCCTGTGGCGCGACGGTCCGCGGCACGTTCGGCGTGGCCTCCTTCCCCTGGTCGCCCCGGCCGGTCGTGCACGAGGTCACCCTCACCTGCTGACGCCCCGCCGCCCTGCGGACCCGTCACGGCCGGCCCGGCGACCCGCCCGAGCGGGTCGCCGGGCCAGTCACGCCGCCCGTAAACCGCCTGACCTGATGGTGCGGTGCGCGGGCACCGCAAGCTCCGCAGGCGCGGCCTGGCCGGGGGCTGCGCCGGTGGGGGCGGTGGAGGAGCTCGCTCCGCTGTCATGGGCGCAGCGCACTGGCAGGGCCGGCCGGATCCTCGTCGACGGTCAGGGTGGTCAGAGCCGGCAGGCCGATCCAGCGGTTCGCCCTATTTTGATCAACAAGCCGCCAGCTACTGCGCGGTCAGCTTGCCCGTACCGAGGCGATCACCGCCTGCGGGCCATTCCGTCAGCACCGACCTGCACGTCGGGGAACCCTGCGAGCATGCTCGCAGCTGTCGCGTGACATATGGTTTTGACCGATTTTCAGGTGAATATGACCGCCCGGTTCAGGAGACTGCCGGGTACGTCCGGCTGCATCCGTGCAGTCCGGTCTCAATGAGCTTCTTCGAGTTGGCCACCGATCGGGTGATGTGAAGCGCAACGCACGAGGCCCCCGAGCTGTTGATCGAGATATCTGACGTCTCAATCACGTTGCTCGGGAGCCTCGTTGGTCATCCACCCTGCCGTACTTGACCTGCCTCATGCGCTCGTGGAGTGGGTCGCCATGCTGGTTGCCACTCGTGAGGGCGACCGGCGCTGCAAGCTCCGTCCGTCCCAGCGGGCGATGGTGGCACTGGTGTACCTGCGAGAGCACACCACTCTGGCGAAGATCGCCGCCGGGTTCGGGATCAGCGAGTCCACCGCCCACGCCTACACCCGCGCGGTCGTCGACCTGCTCGCCGAACGAGCACCGGGCCTGCTCAAGACGCTGCGCGAGCGCGATCCCGGCTTCATCCTGCTCGACGGCACCCTCGCCGAGTGCGACCGGGTCGGCGACGGCCGGGCCGACTACTCCCACAAATACCGGCGCCACGGAGTGAACGTGCAGGTCGTCACCGACCCCTACGGCCGGCTGCTGTGGCTCTCGCCCGCCCTGCCGGGCCGCACACACGACCTGACCGCCGCCCGTGCCCACGGGATCATCCGGATCTGCGAGCGCCAGGGCGTTCCCATCCTGGCCGATCTCGCCTACCAAGGCGCCGGCCCGTGGCTGACCACCGGCATCAAACGCAAGCCACTCCAGGAACTCACTCCCACCGAGAAGACCCTCAACCGGGCGCTGGCCGCAGCACGAGCGCCCGTTGAACGCGGTGTCGCGAGCCTGGAGTCCTGGCGGATCTTCCGCAGGTCCCGGTGCAGCCCCAACCGCATGACGTCAATCGTCAAGGCCATCCTCACGCTGGAGCGGCAGCACTGAAGATCCTTAGTGAGCGCTTCGTCTGGCGATAACCGCCATATGAAGCGCTCACCCGGAGACGAAACCCCTGGGGTCAGTCCTGATCTTGGCGGTACTGGGCCGCGCACCAACTGGAGTCGATGGCGGGGTTGCGCAGCGCCCCCCAGAATCGGTCGTCAGGTATCGGTGGCAGGGGCTGATTGCCCAGGTCCGCTTGCAGGTCCGCACGCCAGTTGAGAGTGAAGTGACTCCGGGTCTCCGCGCTCTCGCACACGGACCTGTACGGGGACCCCCAGATCCCGAGGGCTATTTTCTCCGCGGCCCACCTGCGTGTGTGGTCTCGGCCGGTGTCGGCCTGTGCGAGCACCGCGCGGAGGCGCAAGGCGAGGGGGCCGGTCTGGTCCGGCTGTGGCGGGGTCACACCGTGCTCCCACGCGTCCAGGGCTGTCTTGACCTCCGGGTAGTTGTTCAGGCCCGTTTCGACCGCCAGTCTGCGCAGCTGCTTCCGCGCGGCGTCGACCACCTGCTCATACGGCAGGGTCGCGATCAGCGCACCGAGTTCCTCATGCCCGTCCAGGTGGCTCACGTGGAGGAGGTCGGTGGGACTGTAGGACAGGTCCAGCTCTGGCAGCTGCTCATCCGGTGCGGGAAGGGGCTCGTCGGCGCTGTACTGCGGCCTGGCAGGCGGACGCCCCTCCCAGAACAGCCGTCCGTTGAACGTGACGACACCACCGTCCTGGCCGCGCTCAAGCATGCTGGCCAATTCGGCCAGATACTCACCCAGCGAGTCGGCCTCCCCGAAACTGGTGCCGGTCTCGTCGAAGAACCGCCCGATCGAGCCGAAGGAGTCCCGCCCGGTACGGCAATCCATCAGAAGACCGTCCGACGTCACGTCGTAAGAACCGAACTTCACGTAATCGTGAAGCCAGTAGCCCTCGGTCTCCCCGTCGAGGCCCTGGTCGATGCCGCGCATGAACCCGGTGTCCCCGAGGATCCCGCTCACTCCGAGCAGCCGGTCGCCCGTGCTGGAGCGGAAAGCCTCAGGTCCCTCCAGCGCCCCGTTGTGCCGGAGGAGCGAAGCGACCAGGTCCGGAGGAAAGGTGACCCCCAGTTCCTGTTGCGCTGCCGCGATCTCCTCGCCACCTGCAGGCGGCCGAAGCGTGGCAAACGTGCGGGGCGCGTGCTCGCGCAGCCACGCGTCGATGCGAGTCCATGAGTCCTGGACCAGGTCTGATGTCATAGGGCCGACCTTAGAACCAGCGGCTGACAACAGCTTGCTCGTCGCTCACTGGCCTTGCCGCCGGGTTGGCGTTCAGGCCGGCAAGCTTCGAGGGGCCCCTTGTCCCGGCTCACCAAGCTGCTGGCACCGGACGCTGCAACCGCCCACTCGACACGCAAGCGCTCAGTCGCAATCACCCGATCGGTGGCCAACTCGAAGAAGCTCAATGACGCAAAGGCACCACAAGGCCGCCTATCGGGCCATAAGGCAACCGAATCCGGACGTCAGACCCCAACGGGCCGAACGCTTTCCGTAGTCGGACCATAACCTTCGGTACAAAGCGGGCGGTTGTTCCGAGTCGGCGGCTGGCCCAAGAGTCACGTGGGAAGGAGACCAGGGATGGTCGAGAGCGTCAGGTACGGGGCCTTGGACATCGCGGTGACGGACCGGTTCCTCCGGCGGTGGGATGACGATGGGTCGGGAGCCGCCATGGACGGCGTGTTCTTCAACCCGGATTTCGGGGGAGGCACGCTCTACGCGCAGGGCTGGCGCTACCTCGGGAGCCTCGGCAGCAATACCCAAGCCGACATCACCGGCAAGCGGGCCACGATACTGGTCCGCGGTACGAACGCCGCCGACACGATGGTCAAGCCCCCGGTCCGGTTCGAACTCATCTGGAACGACCGCGGGTCGGGTGCGAAGAGGGACGGTTCGGTGTGGCGGCCGATCCCGCCGGCCGGCTACGTCGCCCTCGGGGACGTGTTCGCCGACTTCAGCTGGGACGCGCCGAACCCCGCGTACTACGCCTGCATCCGCAGGGAACTGGCGGGCCGCAGCTACGTGCGCGAGGGCGTGATCGGCGACCTCATCTGGAACGACAAGAAGTCCGGGTCCAAGAGTGACGTCTCCATCTGGCAGATCCGCCCGCCCCGCTACCCCTCCGACAGCACCGAACGCCTGATCCTCGGCGCCGACCTGCTGCGTGCCCACGGCAGCTACGACCGCCCGACCGAAGCGGTGTACGTCCTGGACCTGCCCGCGGTCATCGCCAAACGCAATCCCCCGGCCACCCCGGTGCTGACCTCCCACCGCGAGCCCGACCCGGTCGCGCAGATCACAGACCGCGCGGTGACAGTCCCGTGCACGATCATCAAGGACCCCGACAAGACCATCGCCTGGCAGGCTGCGAACTCGCCGTTCTACACCCTGGAACGCCGCGTCAACTACAGCCTGCAGATCTTCCGGAACAACGAGGCCGGCACCACGCCAGCCGAGTCGAGCGTGGCCGTCACCACCGGCGTCACCAAGGAAAAGAGCGAGGAGTTCAGCAAGAAGACCAGCGTCACGGTCAGCGCATCGGTCGGCATCGAGGCCAAGGGATTCAGCGCCTCGGTGGAGACCAGCGTGACCACCGAACTCGGCTACAGCACCCGGACCGGCGTCTCGCTGCTCAACTCGGTCACCAAAACGCATGGCCTCACCACACCGCCGCGGTCCTCCGGGGCCTTGTGGTCGGCGACACACGAGATCATCGCGGTCCGCAAGGGCGGTGCGGCCATCGGCGGCCAAGGCGGCCTGAAGTTCGACGTCGACTCCTACGTCACCGGCGAATACCCCGGCGGTGCGGGGGTCGTGGCCAACGTCGACGGGATTGACACCCCGCAGGCCACCACCGCCGAAGCCTTCGGCGAAACCGAGGCCAACATCCCCGACGCCCCGCAGTAGCACACCGACCCCGATACCGTTGTCCGGCCGAATCCTCGGCCTGTTGCGCGCGGGTGTTCCTGGCGTGGCACGGGGTGGGCATGCAGTGCGCGGGCTGGTCGCGGGTTGGATGAACTGGGCGCCGCAGCCGGGGCAGGCGAGGACTTGTTTTCGGTCCGGGAGGAAGCAGTGGCTTGACGGGGCACGGTTGAGGAGATCGTTGCTGCGGCAACGAGCTGAGCCACCACCACGGTGGTGGCTCAGCTTGAACGTTTGCCTCGGCGGGCGGCCGCGCTACTCGCAGAGCAGGAGATCTGGCGATGGCGGCGGTGTCCGCTCCAGGACTTCCTGGACTTCGAGGCCAGTCGGCGGGCGAGCCGGCCGACGGGGCCGCCGCGGGCGCCTCACATGTTGATCATGTGTCCGGCCAGGCCGTGCACGGCCTCCTTGACGGCCTCGCTCAGGGTGTGGTGGGCGTGGACGTTGCGGGCGACCTCGTGCACGGTGAGGTCCCACTGCTGGGCCAGGGTCAGCTCGGGCAGCAGCTCGGTGACATCGGGGCCGATGAGGTGGCCGCCGAGCAGCTCGCCGTACCTGGCGTCGCTGATCAG
>NZ_JBVHQF010000019.1:0-94340 GCF_055567555.1 Streptomyces sp. NPDC026522 | reverse complement strand
ATCAACACCAACCCCCGACTGCCATGGTCGTTCCTCGCCCATACCGGCCTGACCATCCACCCACCAAACCCACCGAACTTACGAAAAGATCAGTAAGAGGTCGTCTCGATAGGCGGTTGGTGCGTCGAAGCGCCCTGCCGGTCGGGGCGCATGGTGCGGGTGCGACGATGCGGGCATGCGTGAGTTGAGCGAGTTGATCTACGTTGACGAACCGGCTTGGCATGAACTCAGGGAGATCATCGGTGCCGGGCCGGTGTCCGTCGAGGTGCTCCCGGCTGATGGCGGCCTGGGGAAGGCATCGCTTCTCCAGTTGCAGGTCACGGCCAGGTCGTATTTGGGCGCGGTGGTGCTGCACTGTGGTGGTCTGCTGGTGGACGGCGGATGGTTGCGGGTCTTCGGCAGCCCCGTGGACGGGGTGACGCGTGGGGTGCCGAGTCTGGCGCGGGTCAATCAGCTCCCCGGAGCGTTCGACCCTGCGTGGCGGGCGGATCTTGGTCTGGTCGTGGCCCAGGACGTGCTGGGCGGTGTCTTCGTTCTCAACGGCGGAGATCCGGCGAGCCACGGGCGTCCTGGGGCTCCTGGGGAGATGATCTACTTCGCCCCGGATTCGCTTCGCTGGGAGGCTTTGGGGGTCGGTCACTCAGCGTGGATGGCCTGGCTGGCATCGGGGGCCCTTGATCAGTTCTATGCGGATTTTCGCTGGCCCGGCTGGAAGGATGAGGTCGAGGCACTGAACGGTGATCAGGGCCTGTCGCTGTTTCCGCCGCTGTGGTCTACCGAGGCACGTCAGGACCTCTCCGCGATCAGCCGTCGAGCTGTGCCCATGACGGAGTTGCTTGGTGTCGCCCGGGACTCATGCCGACAATTCGATGGCGTCGATCCGGGATTTCTCGGCGCCGTGTGATCTGGCCGGCTGGTCGAGTCGGCGGTAGCAGATCAGGGCGGCGGCGATTCCGGCGAAGGCCAGGAAGTGTTCCGCCTTGCGCTCGTAGCGACGGTGCAGGCGGCGGCAGCCGGCTAGCCAGGCCACCGTTCGCTCCACGGTCCAACGGTGACGGCCCAGCCTCTGGGAGGACTCGATGCCCCTGCGGGCAATGCGCGGCGTGATGTTTCGGAACCGGAGCCACCGGCGCAGGTGGTCGTAGTCGTAGCCCTTGTCGGCGTGGAGCTTGTCGGGCCGTCGGCGACGGGGTCCGCGCCGGGAGCGGACGGGTGGGATACCCCTGACCAAGGGTTCCAGGGCCTGGCTGTCATGGGTGTTGGCGGCGGAGATGCCGACGGAGATGGGCAGACCGGTCCGCTCGGTGATCAAGTGGATCTTTGAGCCTTTCTTGCCACGATCTACGGGATTCGGACCCGTCAGGTCCCCCCTTTCGCCGCCCGCATGTTCACCGAGTCGATTGCGCACCGCGACCAGTCCAGTGCGCCGCGGGCGCCGAGCTCGTCCAGGACCAAACGGTGGAGCTTGCCCCACACCCGAGCCCGGCTCCACTCGGTGAACCGGCGGTGCGCGGTCGGCCCGGACGGACCGAAGACCGGCGGCAGCTGTCGCCAGATACAGCCCGTCGTGGCCACGAACACGATCGCCGCCAACACCTGCCGGTCCCCATACCTGCGTCGTCCACCACCCTGCGGCCGCACTGGAGCAGCCGGAACCACCCGCTGGAACAACTCCCACAACCCATCCGGCACCAGCCGCTCCACCATCGCCATCACGCCCGTGAGCCTAGTGATCAAGCCAGTTGAGACGATCTCTAAGAGGTGAGTGCGTCGCTGTTGCCGAGCGAGGCGACATCAACAGAATCTCCCCTAGAGTGATCATTTGCTTACGAGGGGATGAGGGCGCTTGAAGTCGCTGCGTTTACACCGGTGCTTCGCTGTCAGTGCTGTGCTGGCGATTGCCGCCACGGCTGGGTGCACCAAGGCGGGGACGGATCGCGTGGACGCGGCCCCGCCGGTCACCGCCGTCAGCACGCCGGCGGTGCCTCCGCGAGTGGCCCATGATCCCCCGGAGCGGTTCAGGACGTCGGGGATCCTCATGCCGTGGGAGGCATCCTCCGGCCTGCTGAGCGTGGGCGGCACCTGGCTCTCCGCCGCGCGGATGCCGGTGGCGCTGCACCAGCAAATGGCCTACGTGGCAACCGAGGATCGGTTGCTCGCCTTCGACACCACCTACGCCGAAAGCAAGACCATCACACCGGGGGCCGAGCCGCTCACCCCACTCACGCGGAACAACCGCAACTACGCTGCACCGCCCGTCGTCACCGAGGGCGCCTCGCCGCTGGTCCTTGCCCCGTTCGTGACCCGCCAGGCGGGGGTGGGGACGCAGGCCCCGCGTACCTCGACGGAACTTGTGGCGGCGGATGCGGCCACCGGAAAGCTCGCATGGCGGACCACGGTCTCGGTGCCGGACTGGACAAAGGATGTGTCGGGTCGGCTGGCAGTCTCGGTCGTCGGAACCGCCGGGAACGTCGCGGTCTTCACGATCACCCACGAAGATGTGGTCTACGCGGCCTCGACCTCGTACGCCGTCGACCTCACCACCCACCGGGTGCTCTGGTCGCGGGACATGCTCAAGGCCTCCGCGGTCGCGGGCGGCGTGGTGGTGGGAGAGGAGAGGAAGTCCCCCACCGACGACTACTCGACTGCCGTCGGGTACGACCTGGCCTCGGGCGCCGAGCGCTGGCGCGGCGAGGAACTCTACGCAGTCGACATGCAGCCCGCAGGACCGAACCTCGTCTTTCTCACAGCACGCAGCAAGTCGGATTACCGCCTCACCTACCGGCGGTTCCTCGACCCGGCTACCGGCGCCGTCAAGCAGAACGGGCTCCCGCCGGGCGGCCCGCGATGTGATCACGACGGCGCAGCCGCGGTCGTCTGCTTCGGCGGAGACCACGTCGTAGGCTTCGACGCCACCACCGGAGCGACCCTGTGGCAGCTCCCGGACAACGCGGCCGGCCGCATCGCACCCAAGGTGACCTCCGTATGGCACGGACGCGTCTACGGCAAGACCGGCAACGGCAACGTGGCCCTGGACGCCCGTACCGGCGCGGACATGCCGACCCAGCCAGGCATCGCCCCCGACCTCGTCAACGGCTACACCGGCATTGCCATCGACCCCTCAGGCGACAACCTGATGGCCTACCAGACCGCCGAGAGGTGAGCTCGGGGGCCGGGAACCGCCTCGAAAATGCCTGGTGGACGGGAGGGGTGCATCACGGCCCCGGACTTTGGCTGCAACCAGCACTGGAGACTTTGACCCCAGCGCCCTGCTGGGGAGCGGAGGATCGGAAGCACGGGGCCAGTGGCGTAGGCTGGTCCTACCGACGCGGGGTGGAGCAGCTCGGTAGCTCGCTGGGCTCATAACCCAGAGGTCGCAGGTTCAAATCCTGTCCCCGCTACCAACGCAACAGCCCCCTCGACCACCAGGTCGAGGGGGCTGTTCGCATTGAACGTTTGCGGGCTCCCGCGTAGGGACGGCTCCGTGGGGCTACAGGTATCGGTCGAGCGGCTCGGCGGCGAAGGAGCCGTCGATCAGCTGGACGTCGGTGAGCAGGAACCGCTCCGGGCGGGGCCCGAACTGCTGGACGACGACCGCGCCGACCGGCTGAGCCGTGATGAACTGCGCCGGGCGGCCGTCGGCGGCGCGGGTGCTGAGGGCGGTGAAGGTGCGGATCTGCGGCATGAGCGTCCTTCCCTGGGCGGATGAAGCCTCGGACGGCCTCACCGCTTCGTTCGCTCCCAGAGCGAGAAGGACAGGACTCGTTCGAGAATCGGGCGCCGCCGACCTGCTGCGAGAGCCCAGAAGTACACGAGTCCAAGCTGCTGCGGCCAAGACGACGGCGGTTCCCAAACCGCTCAAGACTCCGGCCAGGGTGTTGGGGAAGAGGTCATGCATGTATGCAGGCCGACGCGGACCCGTCGCGTCGTCCTCCTTCGGGCACAACAAGGCTCGTAATGGAGTGCCAGGCAACCGTCCCGGGTCCGGACGTTTGGCGGGGGACATGGCCTGTTCGCGCCGCATTTCCAAGCGGTCACTTCATGCAGGTTCTCCACTGTCCTCAAGCCCAGCTGAACCATTCTGTCAGCCCGACGCCGGGCGGGTGACGGGATTGCACGAAACCGCCCTGTGATCATCCGCGCCGGGACCGCTGAGTCAGTCCAGTCTGGGCCTGGACGTGGCCGCGATTCACTGCCGCAGGGCCTCGGCTCCTGCCTGGTCGCGGGTGGCGTGCACAGGCAGGGCACAACTGAAACAGGTTCTGGTCACAACTTCTGTGGAGTACGCCGACCGGGCTTCTGCCGGTTCCCGGCGTGCTCTTGCCTCGTACGCCGAGCTTCGACTCGACACCACAGAAGTTGCGCCAGAGCCTGTTGTGTTCTCGTGAACAAAGCCACCCGTTCCAGCCGGAGCGGCGTCCGGCCTTGTACGCGGGCTCGACGTGTCCGAGTACGACGCCGTCGCCGGTGACGGCTTCGTAGTGGCGGGTGTCGGCGTTCCTGAGGACCAGGTGCGCTTCGTCTACGAACTCGCGGGCCTTCTTCTGCGACATGGGCCGCTTCGGCCGGGTGGCTTCGGCCGGGCGGCTTCGGTCATCGGAGGCTCACCCCGGTTTCTCCGCCGGATCCGGCGGGCTGGGCGTCGCGGATGTTGGCGCGGCCGGCGGCCTCGCGCAGGGCTGCGGCGCGGGCCCGGGAGCGGGCGGCTTCCCGGGGGTAGTCGATTTTGGGGTGGAGGGGGAGGCCCCCGCGCTCGCTCTCACGGACCGTGCGCTCTTGGAGTTCGGCGTGGAACTCCCAGAGGTCTGCCTCCGCATGGGGGTCGGGAACCAGCTGGTCAATCCGCATGCGGTGCGCGGCGTGACCGACGAGCAGCAACATCTCCAGGGTGGAGTACCGGGGCAGGCTGCCGCTGACCGGGTCTTCCTGGTCGGCCCAGCCGTCCTGCTGGCGCAGCCACTGGTCCAGTGCGGCAGCGGTCTTCTCCGCGCTGCCGTTCGCGGGAACGGCAGCGCCCGGTACATAGCGGACGCCGTAGGGGATGCGCCGGTCGTCGGCGGTGCCGTCCGGGTGCCGGCGCTCGGGCTTGTCGAACGGCTCGCTCCACTCGTTGACGTACTCGGCGAAGCGGGCGTGGGCGGACTGTTTGGTGATGCCCAGGGCTTCGCCGATGTCCTCCCAGCTGGTGCCGCGCTCGCGCTCGTAGACGACGGCACGGCGCTGGGCGTGCTCGGCGAGTCGGATCAGGTCGGCAGCCTCGCGCACGAAGTCGCCCGGCACGACCGTGTCGGAGGAGTCGTCCTGGGTTCCGACACGGCCGAGCGCGGTCTGGGCCGTCTCGCGGTACGCGTCGGAGAGCAGGAGCCGCGCAAGGGCGGCCGTGGTGTACGGGTGGTCCGGTTCGGGGTTGGCGTCGGGTTGCGGGTTCGTCTCGGTCATGCCGTCAGCTTAGGCCTGACACCTTCATAACGTCAGCCCAAGGCTGACATCTGGCAAGTGTCAGGCAGTAAACGACCAGCATCCGCGGATGCTTGCTCCTGACATCGCGTCCCGTCAGTGGAAGCCTGACAAAGCGTGGGCGTCAGGGTGTTATTGACGTTCGGGGCGTCTCCATGAACCCACAGGATAATTACGGTTATCCTGTGCGTATGCTGACGCCCGATCAGGATGCCCCGCTAACGGGTGAATCACCCGACATGCCGGGTTCGAAGGTTGCCCGTTCGCCCCGGTCGACGCTCTCGACGTTCCGGCGCGACCCTCGCGGTCTGTGGCCGGAGCATGCGCGGAAGCTGTACGACTATCTCGTCGCCATCTATGGCGAGGACGACCTTCTGCCGACGCTCGCGGCGGCCTGGATCGCGCACCAGCGCTCGGTTAACACGCAGAAGTCCTACGCTCGCGGCTTCCGCGCCTTCGAGGAGTTCGCCCGGGACCACGGCGAGCACCCGATGGCCGTGAAGTTCGTCCTCGCCGATACCTTCCGGATGTACCTGGAGACCACCCCGACGTGGGTGCGGGTCAAGGGCGGCCGGCGGGGCGAGATGGCCCGGACCGGCAAGCCGTACTCGGACGCATCGCGGAAGAACGCGCTGTCGGCGGCCTCCAGTTTCTTCGTCTACCTGGACAAGGTCAGCGACTACGGGGTGAAGAACCCCTTCGACGCGGTCCAGCGGCCCTACGTCGACCCGACCTACTCACCCACGCCCGGGTACACCGAAGCCGAGTGGGCCCGGTTCGTGGCCGTCGCCCGCGACGAGCACCGCGTCGCGGCCTACCGCAAGCGCGCGTACGCCCTGCTGATGACGCTCTACACCTGCTGCCTGCGCATCGACTCCCTGCTCAACGTCCGCGTGGAAGACCTCGGGTACGACAAGGGGCACCGCGTGCTGCTCCTGGAGAAGGTCAAGGGCGGCGGCCGCAAGAAGAAGCCGATCCCGCCGGCCACCTGGGACGCGCTGGTGGAGTACCTCGACGGCCGCACCACCGGCTGGCTGTTCTGTACCGCATCCGGCGCCCAGCTCGACGAACCGGCCGTGTGGCGGCTCCTCCAGTCACTGGCCAAGCGCGCTGGGCTCCCGCTGCGTGGGCCGCACGGCGTGAAGGGTGACGCCGTCACCCATGCCTTGGCGAAGCCGGACGCCCGGCCGGACAAGGTGCAGCAGTGGGCTGACCACAAGGATCCCCGCACAACCCAGCTCTATAACCGACGCCGGGAACTCCTCGACGACAGTCCCGGCTACGGCCTCAGCGCCGACCTCGCCGGCGCACTGGCACGCGACGCCGACTGAGCCCGAACACCGCCGACGTGTTCCAACAGGACACTGCCACACATTTCGATTTTATCGAATCGGCACCGAAGAAGAAATTCTGCCCTACCTCGAATTTCTTCACTTTCGACTGTTCCGGCATCCCGATGTTGGATATTGTTTCTCGTGCTAAACCCTTGGGGCAGCGGTGCTCCGGTGCTGTCTTTCGGTGCACCGTCGACGTGGCGTGCCGAAGGTCCGCAACGTGCGGGCCGATTCCCCGAGGGAAAGGGAGGGGTGCCGTGAGGGACCCTGATGCGGAGGACAGCGGCTCGCCGCGCCGTCACAGGCTGCGGCGGGTACGGGCTCGGATCCGGCTCTCGGCACGTCGCGCCGTGCCGGTGATGGCCCTGCTGTACTACGCTGTGCGGCTCGTCCGCACGTTCCTGGGGTAGTCGGCCGGACGTGCGAGAGACACGTCCGGCCGACTGGTCCCGGGTGGGCCCGTCGCGGTGAAGGCGCCGCGGCGGGTCTTTGACGTGCACGTTCGCAGCGCCACAGTCCGAATGTCTCGCGAGTTACGTGACACACAATACTGCACCACCCCACCCAGTACACAGATCCATGCGCTAATTAGATGCGGAATTAGCGCCGGATTGCTTCTCGGATTAACAGGCGGCATTAGATTCGCCGATAGTACGTGGAGCGCTGGCGCCATTAGAAGGCGCACCGGGCTGAACCTGGTCCGTGAGTCGTTGTTCTGGCCCGCAGGACCACATACCAGTTCTTGTATGTGGTCCCCATCGCCGCCGGGGCGGAGCCGCGCCCGTGCGCGGCCCGGCCGGCCAGCCCTCAACGTTTAGGGGTGGGTGTGGCGGGAACCGCGGGCGCGTCAAGGTGGCAGGCGAAGGGCTGGCGGGCAGACGCGCATCGGCCTCGGCGCCGACCTCGCCGGCGCGCGGCCCACGAGACCGACTGAGACCACCCGCAGCGTCCCTCAGGGGGCCTGAGCGGCACATCCCCAGAGCTCAGACCCCCTGCCTGCGCTCGCAACGTAGCCCAACTTGACACCCATGGGGCGCTGGTTCACTCGTTCGTGCAGCATTCTGGCCAGATTCTCCATGGGGTCTGGACGAAGCGGGCCGGGCTCCGGCATGCTCCTCCCATGCAGAACCGAAGTAAGAACCGTGCAAGAATTCACCGGAGCCCTTCGTGAAGATCACCATCGAAGGAGCCTCCCCCGAGTTCGAGCGGAAACTGCTCGAGCTGCTCGCCGAGCACCGCGCAGAGCTCGCGGTGACGACCGACACCGCGTGGAATATCGAACGCGCCGTGCAGTACCTCGCGTCGCTGCCGGCCAACGCGCTCACCTTCGCGCGGCTCGTCGTGGAGGCCGACGGCGACAAGAACGCCGAGGAACTGCGCCAGCACTTCGGCGGCGACCTGCGCGGTCCGACCATCGCCCTGTCCCGCGCGGTCACCCGAGGCGAGCGGCGGAAGTGGTGGCCCTCCGGCATCGACGCCCCGGTCTTCCCCCACTACGACCCCGACCACGTCAGCTGGCAGAAGGCCATCGCGTACCGAATGACCGAGGAGAACGTGGCCGTCTTCCGCGACGCCTTCCACAGCATCTTCGACCCCAAGTAGAGGAGAACGGCCCCGTGTCACAACCGCAGTTACTCACCCCCGAACGACACCTCGTCTCCGCGAAGCGAGGCCTCGGCCTGCCGGTCATCGTCGCCATCTGCGGGTCCACCCGCTTCATGGACGAGATGGCCGAGGCGGACCTCCAGGAGACCGTAGCCGGCCGGATCGTCGTCCGCCCGGGCTGCAACATGAAGGAGCCGCACGCGGTGTGGGCCGACACGGCGGACGCGGAGGACCTGAAGTACCGCCTCGACGAGCTGCACCGCGCGAAGATCCGGCTCGCCGACGAAGTGCTGATTGTCGGCGACTACATCGGGGACTCCACCCGCTCGGAGATCGACTGCGCCCGAGCACTCGGCAAGCCGATTCGCTTCACGCACCCCGAGGTGGACCCGTACGGCAGCGCGCTGCCCGTGGTGGACTGCCGTATCCGCGTGTCGGGCTCCAGCAGCATCCGCACCGTGGCGGGCGCCGAGCCAGTGCCCGGCCTGCACGTCTTCGAGCTGCCCGCAGACCTCCGCGAGGAGGGCGACGGCGTCGCCAACCCCTGGCGGCTGTCCCACTACTCCGGACAGGGGCTCGCGACCTTCCCCACGCGGGAGGACGCGTTGCGCGGCGCCCGCGAGGTAGCCGACCTGACGACTTCGACTGCGGCGGCGGCGGGGAGATCCACATCCCGTCCACGCGCGGCCGGTCCTCGGGTGAGCGCGGCCGCCGACGCGCCGCGCCTGGACTGAGCGGAGACGTACGCGGGGACCGCTCACCGGATCTACGGCGATCGGCGGGCCACCCCGCCGGCGCGGGAGCTCCTCCTCGCCGTGGCGTACGCCCTCCTCGTCGCCCCGGGCGAGCCTGGGCGGGTGCTGAGCACCGCCGCCCGGGCCCTGGACCGGAGTTCGGCGACGGGCCGCCCTCGGTTCGACGCCCTACCGGCACTACGCCCCGGCGAGCTGGGAGCCTCCTTCGTACGGCCTCTCCGCCGACGACTGGCCCGACCCGGGCAACCCGCACCCGGCGCCGCCTGCGGGCCGTCTAGTGCTGTGACCGCATACGTTCACCGGATGGGTGGCTCCGGGCACGCGATCTCGGCCTCCTGTCCAGGACCGCCTATGCTCAGCCTGTGCAGCCGCTCTCCGACAACAGCGATCCTCTGATCGCGGCGTTTCCAGCCGATTTGGCTGGCGATGTCGAGACAGTGCTGGCGGTGATGCCAGCTTCTCGCTGGGGACCGGTCAACCCGTTTTCGGTTATCGTCGAGGGCCAGGAGGTGTTCGTCCCCGGGCGTCTCTACCACGACGAGCCGCCGGCTGACGTGGTCGCGTCGCTCCCGCCGCGTCAGCGGCAGCTTCTGCACTGCCTGTACTCAAGGCACTGCGATGGGAGGGTCAGGCAGCGCCACTTGTCAGAAATCGTCGGCTCTGTGGATCCGTGGGTCCTCCCGTACGTCCTGCAGTTGGTCGGCGAGTACGTCGTGGAGATCCTGAGTGCCATCGTCGATGAGCTTCGTGATCTCGCAGCGCCAGGCAACCCAGGCCACCTTGCATACGGGCAGTTCATCGTGGAGAACCCGCTCTTCTTCGCACGCACCCAGCGCCGGGTCGTGAGCTACTGGAGCTGCTACTACCGGTTGGAATGGGCAAGCTTCCGCGACTACCCGGGCTGCGCTCTTCTCGATCTCCTGCGGTCCGCCGCCTCCGACAGAGCAGGCCGTCCCTGGCCCAATCTCGCTCCAGCAACTGGCACCCGGGTGGACGGCCACTGCTGAGGCTCGGCCGGGCAAGTCTCACCCAGCCGACCGATCAAGCTGCCCGGGTAATCGGCCGCCCGCCCCATCGGATGCCCTTCTCGCTGCGGATGCGGGCCCGCTCGCGTCGCTTGGCGGCCAGCACGTCGGGGTGGCGGGCGTTGGTGTTGCGCCAGCGCAGGTAGGCGTGCAGAGCGCGGGTCTGGACCGTGTGGTTGCGGTGGTTGGACTTGGCGACGGTGAACTGCCGCAGCGGCCCGAAGTGTGCCTCGATCGGGTTGGCCCAGGACGCGTAGGTCGGGGTGAAGCAAAGCTCGACCCGGCTCTTCTTCGCCCAGCGCCGGATCGTGTCGCCCTTGTGGGCGGACAGGTCGTCCATGATGACGTAGATCGGGGCGCCGTCCGGCAGCGGGTGAAGGGCTGGCCGAGCTTGGCCGGGCGGGTGGTGGCCGTCACCACGACGAAGTCCTCGTCGTCAGGACTGAGCAGGCGGGGACGGCCTCCCGCCCACTGAGGGTTTAAGCAGGCCAGGCCGATCTCGTTGAAGTGGTGGATCACGTCCCGGACGGTGTCCTCGTCGGCCTGCACCAACTGGGCGATCACCGGCACCCGGTTCCCGCCCGCCGAGGCCAGCAGCATCATCGCCCACCGGAACCGCACCGAGCTGGTGCTGCCGCGGCGCACGATCTGCTGCTGCTTCTGCCCCTCCTAATCGATCAATCTGCGCACACGGACACGCTCAGCCACCACGCCCCCAACACTCGAACGGACGTCACCGCACATCCAACCGCCCCGACGTCCAACCCGGCCAACCAATGCGGTCAGAGCACTAGACACCGCCACAGCCTCTTTTCGCCGGGTCATCGCCACCTCGGGCATCCTGGACCAGTTCGACGCCGACTTCGGCGGGCTCCCGCCGGCTCCCACGCACCAGACTCCGCGGGCGCCTGAATCCGTGGAGCTGCTCGTCGACTACCGATGTCCTCCTGGCGTGCCAGGAGGACATCCTCCGCACCGACCTGACGGTGAACGACCTGAGCGTTTTCGTCGGGATGGCCGCCCGCCACCGCGTGGACCCACCCCGACTCGACCAGGAACACCCCGACGCCTTCTGGCGCGCTGCCGTCTTCCTGGAGAAGTGCGTACTCCTGTGTCCCCTCCCTGCACGCAACGAGGCGTACGGCTACGGGGTTGCCATCGCCTACCTGGAGGCCTCGTGAAAGCCGGTCGACACCTCGTACAAGTCGTGGCGGCACCTGATCAACGACATCCGCAGCCTGCAAGTGGACTCGTACGCCATCGCGGAGCCGCTGCGATCCCTGCAAATCAGCCGGCCGTAGCGGAACACGGCCACGGCCCTCACCTCCCCCCATGAGGAGAGGAGGGCCGTAGTGATCTTTCAATCGCCGAATCGGCAGGCAAATGACGCTCGTCCCACCGCTGTAGGAGGACTTGAACCACCGCCCGCAGAGCGGGCTCCGGGCGCGGCAGGAATCTGACCAGCGATCATGATGCGCTGCTCGCACGCCTGAGCTGTATGCGGGTGCCGCCAAGCAGGCCCTGTCTTCATCCGATGTCAGCAGGCATGCCCGGGGAAAGCCCCAGGTGGTGTGCGAGGAATGCGCTGCTGGCTGCGGCTAGGTCCACTGTGGCCGACAGGCCGTTGGTTCCGTGTCCGGCTTCGGCTTGTTCACGGAGAAGTACGGGGCGCCGGCTTGTGGTGGCCTCTTGAAGTGCGGCGCTCATTTTGCGCGCGTGGAGAGGGTCGACGCGGGTGTCGTTGCCGAAGACATTGAAGAGGACAGCTGGGTAGTCCGTGCCTTGCCGGACCTGGTGGTAGGGGGAGTATCCGAGGAGCCATGCAAACTGCTCGGCATCGCTGGGGTCGCCGTACTCTCCGGTCCAGGTTTGGCCGAGGCCTGTCAGGGTGTAGCGCACCATGTCGAGGAGAGGGGCAGTGCAGACGGCGGCGGCATAGAGGTCCGGACGCTGGGTGATGGCGGCGCCGACGAGGAGGCCGCCGTTGGAAGTTCCACTCAAGCCGAGTTGGGCGGGGGTGGTCCAGCCGTTGTCGACCAGATACTCGGCGGCGGAGTGCAGGTCGTCGAACGTGTTCTGCTTGTGGGCGAGCCGTCCGGCATCGTGCCAGGTTTGCCCCTCTTCACCGCCGCCCCGCAAGTGGGCTATGGCGCAGACGCCGCCGGCCTCCACCCAGGCCAGGAGGTCGGGAGAGTAGGCGGGGCTGAGGCTGACGCCGAAGCCTCCATACCCGCACAGGAGCGTGGGTCGAGGGGTATGTGGCTGCGCTGCGCCGGAAGCGATGATCCGCATCCTTACCTGGGTGCCGTCTTTCGAGGCATAAATTACGGTGCTGGCATGCAGGTCATGGCCGGCGGGGCGGCTGTGCGGGCGGTGCGGTCGTGGGAATGAGGGGGTCCAGCGGAGGATCGCGGTGGGAGTGGTCTCGTTGGTGTATTCGATCCAGAGGTGGTTGTCGTCTGGGTTGAAGGCCAGAGTGGTGACGGTGCTCGGGGCCGGCAGATCGATGCTGTACCGGTGTTGCCCGCTGTGGAGGTCGTACACGGTTATTTCACTCAGTGCGTGACGGCTTCGGACTACTGCGAGGAGAGGGCGGTCCCGAGCGGGTGCGTCAAGGACTGCGAAGTCAGTGATGACGGCGGCAGGGTCTTCCGGAATGAGCTCGTTCCAGTCGCCAGGGCCGCGGGTTTCGGGTGTGGCCGTGCAGAGGCGCCCTCGCGGGGCATGGTGGTTGGTCAAGAGCAGCAGGGTCCCTTGATGCATGTGGGCAAGCGTGCGGCTACTGGCAGTGGGCAGGGCGACCGGCCGGGGGTGGCCGGCAGTCAGATCGAGGAGCCACAGGGAGGTCTGGGGAGCGGAGCCTCGAGTGCGAGTGATGACGAGCCAGCGACCGTCTGGGGTGATGCTCAGGTGGTGGTAGCTGACTTCGTGAGGCGGCGCTGCGGTGACGAGGATGTCGCTCTCGGGCTTGGAGCCCAGCGTGTGGAGCCATACGGCGTCGGGTCGCGCGGTGCCGGTGACTGTGGAGCTGGTGGCGTAGTAGAAGGCCGCGCCGCTGGGCAGCCAGGCAACTGAGGAATGGCGTAAGCCCTCGATCGGGCCGTCGAGGGTTCGGCCGGTGACTGAGTCCAGGACGAACAGCCGAGCGTGCTCTTTGCCGAGTGTGGAGAGTTGGCAGGCCACCATCGTCCCATCGGGCGAGGGATCCCAGCGTTCGAGCACTGCGCCATGTCCGGGGGTCAGCGCTGCCGGGTCCAGGAGCGTCCGTTCAGGGCCGCCGCGGTCGGATGTGACGAGGATGGGGTGCTCGTCCCCTGGACGGTGGTGCAGTCGGAAGGTCCGGGTTCCGCTCCATCGGGGCAAGCCGCTGCGGTGTACGGAGTACAGCTCGGCTATGCGTTGCTGAAAGTGTCCGAGGTGGGGCCAGGTGCTGCTGGCGGACGCGGTGAGCGACGCCTGTCGGTCGAGCCAGTCCTGGACGGCGGGCTGGGCGCTGTCCTCCAGAGGACGGTACGGGTCGTGGACTTCGTAGCCATGGAGATGGTCGACGACGGGCGCCTTGGGGGCAGTCGGGTAGGCGGCGCTGTTGAGGGGTGCCACAGAGTTCTCCTTCGTGCGCAGGAACGGGCTACCTCCGACCCGTTGTTCAGTACTTATTGTTCAGTGTTCGTTGCGCAATTAACACTGAACATCTAGAGTTGCAGCATGCCTGAACACCCGTCACGGCCTGTGACCACCGCGGCTGCATTGCGCGCTCTTGCGCAGCCATTGCGCCTGCGGATCTTTCACGCCCTCGCGGCGCATCCCATGGCCACCTCCACCTTGTTGGCCAACGAGCTGGACCAGAAGGTGCCCCTGGTCAGCTATCACCTTGCTCAGCTGAACCGGTACGGGCTCATCGAGGAAGCCCCCAACCACGGTGGAGACGGCCGCGAACGCTGGTGGAAGGTCGTCGAGGGCGGCTTGCGCCTCTCAGCCAAGGATCTGGCTGCCGAACCGGGCGCCGAGGTTGCCGCCAAGACACTCGGCCAAGCCGTCATCGCACGCCACATCGAGATCCTTGAGAAGCACATGCAATCGGACAGCGCACATCGAGCTGGTGACCAAGACCATTCCTTCAACAGCGACATGACGCTGCGGCTGAGCCCGGGGCAGCTCGACTCGCTCCATGCGGACTTCACCGCGCTTCTGGACCGCTACGCCAAGGAACAGGCGGCACCCGGTGAAGGCGAGCGTTTCGTCGTCATCGTCCACGGAATCCCGTATCAACCGTGACCGCGACTGCCGCATTACCCCCGCTGAGCAAAGGACTCAAAGACCCCCGACTCATCGCCTGGCTCGGCGGCGAAGCTCTCTCACAATTCGGCGATCAGTTCTTCATCGTCGCACTCGCCGTCGCCGCCGTGCAGTCGGGCGGCGCCACTGGCGCGGGTCTGATCCTCGCGGTCAGCGCGCTGCCCAAAGTCTGTCTGCTACTGGCCGGAGGCAGTCTCGTCGACCGGCTAGGGCCCCGCAGACTGATGCTCGGCAGCGACACGGCGCGGCTGCTCCTCATGGCCGGACTCGCCCTGTACGCCACTGCGGTTCACCCAGGCACTCTCACACTCGCCACCGTGGCGTGCGTGTTCGGCGTCTTCGATGCCGTGTTCGAACCCGCGGCCAATACCCTGCCCGTCCACCTAGTGGACGGGACCGAACTAGCCCGCCTCCAAGGTCTGCGTACCAGCCTCTCCAGAGCCGCGACCATCGCAGGAGGTCCGGCCGGCGGACTGACCGCCGGAGTCGGCGGTATCGCACTCTCCTTGGGGATCAATGCCGCCACATTCGGCATATCTGCCATCGCCCTGTGGTTCCTGCGCACGCCCGACCCTCCGACCTCGCCCTCCGCACGCTCCGGGCTGTGGCAGGAAACACTGGGCGGCTTGAGATACGCCCTCTCCCATCCCCTCCTGCGCAGTGCTCTGCTGCTCATGGCCGCCCTGGAGTTCAGCTTGACCGGTGCCGTCAACGTCGGGGTACCGCTCATCGCGGAAGAACGCGGCTGGGGAGCGTTCGGCATCGGCCTGATCAACAGCGCGTTCGGAGCGGGCGCCATCCTGGGCCCGTTGTCGATGGTCTTCCTCAAGAACTACGTCAACCGTGCCGGACCACTGATCCTGGCCTGTGCGGTTCTCGGTACCTCCTGCTTTGGAACTGTCGGTTCGACGTCCCGGCTCACCGTCGCTGCCGCGGTCGCCGCCGGCCTCGGACTCACCATCGGATTCGTCGCAGCCATGATCATCCCTTTGATCCAGCGGAGCAGCGATCCAAAATTTCTCGGCCGGGTGATGAGCCTCATGGCTCTCGCCCTGACAGGCCTGACACCACTCTCCATGGCCCTCACCGGCCTGACCGTCGGCCGCTTCGGCCCGGCCGCTGCAATGGCCGGCTGCGCAATCCTCGCAGGCGCCGCAAGCCTGGGTGCGCTGTTCAGCAGATCACTCCGCCAAGCCAGCCTGTAATAACGAGCCTGAAATTCCAAAAATCCCGGCGCTTGCGGACACTCCCTTGAACCTCGCTCAGGGGAACCCGAAATCCGACCGCTGAGTGCGTTACAAGGAGAGACTTCAAGCTAAATCAAAGCCATAACCTGCCGTCCACCCTGCCATCGGTACGCGAATGCGTACCGGCGGTGGGGTTTCAGTGCTGCGCTTGAACAAGATTTACACTTCTGGCCGGAAGTCGCAAAATAGCTGTTGCCACTGAGCAAGTCTTGCGCATAGTTTTATCAATGCCCCGCAAGGGGGAAACGGACTATCTCTCAAGGAGGTGCCCCATGTTCCTGACCACTGGTGATGACTTCAAGCTTCCCGGCGGCAACTCGAACATCGTCTGCTGACGTGGCTGTTGCGGGACCGCCCCGCCAGGGCGGCTGCAGCTGGCTTCGACTCAATGAATCGCTTCGCGAAAAGCGGAGGCCCTATCGCGTAAAGGAGGTGCCCCATGTTCCTGACCACTGGTGATGACTTCAAGCTTCCCGGCGGCAACTCGAACATCGTCTGCTGACGCAAGACGCTGATCGTGGCGGGCCGGGTACACCCCCGGCCCGCCACGAGCAAGCAATCCCTGGCGGGGGGAAATATCTTGAGGGAGACCTTAGACGTGGACAAAGTCAGCAAGTATCTCGTATTCAGCGACAAGACGTATTTCGACGCTTCAGGCGAGCCAGCCAGGCTCGTTTACACGACGCGCAGGAGCGGTGTTCTGCCGGTGAAGCCTCACGTTGCTGATGCACTGCTGGCCGGCGACACGTCGGCCCTCCCCGACGCTGCGGTGTCCCTGCTCAGGGAGGCTGAGGTGCTCATCCCCGTTGAGGAGAACGAGCTGTCAGCCGTTCTGACACGAAACCGAGCAGCAGCGAAGGACCTTTCTACGGTCCATTTCTCCCTGCTGCCTACGTCCTACTGCAACATGGGATGCACTTACTGCGGCCAAGAGCACACAACGGGCAGGCTCTCCGCCGACCACCGCGACCGGGTCCGCAACCGTGTACTCAGGGCTCTGCGGAAAGAAAGCACAACGGCAGCCCGGATCGACTGGTTCGGTGCCGAACCGATGGTCGGCTACGCAATGATTAAGGATCTGGCGAAGGATTTCGTCAAGGTCGCTGACGAGCGAGGGCTGGACTACCTCTCGGTGATCGTCACCAACGGGACGCTACTCACCCCGGAGAAGGTCGCGGTCCTCGTCCGGGAGTGCCGAGTCAGCCACTTTGAGATCACCATCGACGGCCCGCCCGACATCCACGACGTGCACCGGCCATTGAAGAGAGCCGGTCGGAATTTCTGGAAGATCCTCGACACGCTAAAGGCCGCGATCAGCGACCCGGACTACCAGCACGTTCAGTTCCAGATCCGCACCAACGTTGATGTCCATAACCAGGACCGACTGGTAGAACTTTTCGACATCATGAAGGAGCACGGCTTCGACCGGCCCAACGTGCGGTTCTCCATCCTGCCAGTGCACTCCTGGGGCAACGACGTATCCGACCTCGTCGTGGAGGCCAACGATTATGCGCAGCGGGAAGTTACCTGGCTTAAGGCCATGCAGGAACGCGGCCTGAACTACGTCATCCTGCCGCAGAAGCCCCACAAGGTTGTCTGCCCCGCGGTCACCGTGTCAGCCGAGCTGATCAGCAGCACTGGCAGCATCTTCTCCTGCAGTGAATTCCCGCTGGTGCCCGAAGCCGAACGTACCCAGCCGCTGGCGCACGTCACCGACCTGGACCTGCCGGTATTCCGCCCCACCGGGCCCTTCGACGACTGGCACGAGTCGGTGGAGCGGGGCGAGTCATGGTGTCAGTCCTGCGTGTTCTACCCGACCTGCGGTGGTGCCTGCCCCAAGGCATGGCGTGAGGGCAATCCCCCCTGCCCCAGCTACAAGCACAACATCCAGGACCGGCTCGACCTAGTCGCCCAACACCACGGCTTCACACAGGCTGAGCACCGAAAGGTACCGGCATGAGCATCAGCGAAACGGCGTCCACACCGGAGACGAGCGGCATCAAGCTTCTGGTGGGAGTATGCGGTTCTGGCAATCTGATCAATCTGCCGCACTATCTGACGGCCCTGCGCTCACTTCCGGCCGCCGAGATCCGGGTTGTGATGACACGCTCTGCGGTTGCCATCCTGCCCCCTACTACTGTCGGCATGTTCTGCGACGCTGTGTTCAGCGACGACGAACCGTCTGCACACTTCGACCCCGGCCACGTGGCGCTGGCGCTGTGGGCGGACCAGTTCATCGTTCTGCCGGCCACGGCCCACTGTCTGGGCAGCGCGGCACAGGGTATGCCGACGGGCCTGCTCGGCTCGGCCCTGCTGGCGCACGAGAAACCCGCGGTCTTCTTTCCCACGATGAACGGGCGGATGTGGACCAAGCCCAGCGTGCAGCGGAGCGTCGCGCAGCTGCGTGCTGACGGTCACCACGTGGTGGAGCCGGTGATGACGCCCAGCTTCGAGATCGCCACGGGAACTGTGCAGGTTCATCCCTCCCTGCCGTCGCCTGGCGAGACTGTGCAGAACCTGCGGGCTCTGGGGCGTGCCTCTGCGGCTGACGCACGCGTCACCGCAGGTATTTGATAACCCGCGCACCGTCTGCCGTCGAACAGGGCTCGCCACGACGCGCCCTGTTCGACGTTGCAACTGAGGACACTTTTGACGGCCGGCCCGGAGCCGGCGCGTAGGCCGGTCCACACTCCGGCGGCGGTCTCCCGTAACAGAACGGCTCACACACTCCCGATGGGCACCTGGGGCCGGGTTATCGGCCGACTGGTCGTGCTGCCTCTTCGCAGTACCGATCCAATGCCTCCCCCATCAGCTTCCGCATCGCAGTGGACAGACGGGGACCGGTGACAGCCTCTCAGCGGCTGGCTCCCGTCCCGCTGGGGTGCGGTCAGATGGCCGCACTGGCCAGGAGGTATGCCTGCGGTGGTGACTCCCGAACTTACTGACGCCGGCCGTGGTCAGGCCCGTGAAGTGACTGCCGAAGCCGTCGATTAACGCCCCCGTTCTCACGCCCACAGCCTCCTACCGGGTTTTGGAGCATCACAGTCATGAAGATTCTTGTCCTGCATCAGCTTCCCTACCGCAAGGCCGACTACCGCCGAGCCATCGACCATTCGCGTCACGAGGTGACCTATATCGGTCACCCCGACCGTATGGCCGATCTGCCGGCTGATCTGCGGTGCAATCGGATCGAGCTGATGCCAGAGGAGGACTTCACCGACGGTGTGCTGGCCCGCACGTCGGCAGACGACGGGTTCGAGCACGTCGTGTCGCTGTCGGAATTCGGGATCGTCCCCAGCTGGCGCATCCGCCAGCACCTTGGGCTGCAGGTCCCCGCCCTTGAGCAGGTGGAGCGAGCCCACGACAAAATTGCCATGAAACGCGCCCTGACCGGAACAGAAGTGCGGTACCCGCGCTACGCCCGCCCCTCCGGCCACGACACACTCCTGCCGTGGTCGGGACGCACCGTCCTCAAGCCCCGTCGTGGGACCTGCAGTGACGGCGTCAGCATCCACCCCACGGCGCGCGAGGCACTCGCCGCCTACCACCGGCTGCCGGATACGGAGGACTACGAGCTCGAGGAGTACATCGAGGGGGACATCCTGCACGCCGACTGCCTGGTAGTGAACGGCAGTGTGCGGCATCTGGTGGTCAGCCGGTATATCGGAACCCCGGCCGACTTCGCGGCCGGAGCCACACTCGCTTCCGTCCAGCTTCCCCCGCAAGACCGATACCAGCAGTTCACCAGCAGCTGCGTCACCGCCCTCGGAATCGAATCAGGCTCGGTGCACCTGGAGTTCTTCGACACCCCCGACGGCGACCTGGTCTTCCTGGAGATCGCCAACCGGATGGGTGGTGCGGGAGTCGTCCAGGCGCATCTGCGGCACACCGGAATCCACCTGCCGTCTCACGAGATCGCCGCACAGTTGGGGCTGCCCGCCCCCGCCCCCGCACAGCGCAGCGGCCGATTCCACGGCTGGCTGGTTGTTCCGGGCCACCACCTGCCGTCACACACCGGACGGGCTTTGACGCTCTCACGACATTTGGTCGAAAATCGGTGCGTCGACGCGCTGCACATTCTGGACCCGGCCACTGCTCCGGCCACCCACGTCACCTACCAGGAGACACAGGTCCCCCTCGCCATCGAAGCCTCCCACCCCGCCTCCCACATGCTCGCCAGCTTCCTGGCTGAGTGCGCCCGCACCATTACCGTGATAACGGAGCATGCGGCATGAGGTACTACCCCACCGATCTGCTTTTGAGCGTTGCAGCCGCTGAACAGCGGCTGCAGAACGAGCCCGAAACTGGTCTTGCAACACTTCTCAAGAACGCCGGGCTTACAGTCCTCGCTGACCTGCTGAACACCGCGGAGCTGACCGAGGGACTCGACGAGCTCCTTGGCGGTCTCAGCCAGTACCCCTGGCAGCCGCTTACCGACAGCAATGACGTCTTCCACCTCTCCCCCGTGGGAAAGATCGTCATTACCGATCTGCGGCCCGGCAACACCTTGCGCGGTCTGCTGCTTGCCTGGGCCACCGGGAACCCGGTGACCATCCGCACGGACCGGGCACCGCTGTGGCAGGGCGTCACCGAGGCCCTGCGCCACGACGGGTTTCCCCTTCCGCCGGCCGAAGTCACCGACCTCGATGCGGACACGCCGGGAATCTTCCTGCACGTACCCGACATCGTGCAGGTCGGAGTCGATGGTGCCCGGATTCACAGCGCCGCCGACGGAGACCTCTTCACAGGAGAGCCCCGTCCCGGCGAGCCGGCTCTGGAGGTACGGATCCGACCCGACAACATCCACGAGCCCGGCCCTGCTGCCTCGGTCCTGCGCCGGGACTGCGCCAGCGCCTGGACCCAGCAGCTGATCCGGCGCACCTACCTCTGCCGTACTTCCCTGGCCGAAGCTCGCGCCCAAGACAACGCCCAAGCCACCGAACGGATCGGCGCGAAGCTCCGCTACGTCACCCAACGAGCCCGGCTTGCCCCGTACTACCACCGCCTCCCTGAGGTCCGCGGCAGAGATGACCTGGCACGTCTCCCGGTCCTCGACAAGGCGTCCCTGGAGGCGAATTCTCTGCCTGCCAGTCGAGGCTTGTGCACGGGAGCAGTGCCAAGCGGCGAAGTTCTGCGAAGCGGCGCGACCACTGGAGCCCCCCGCTACATCGTCTACTCCCGTACCGACTGGGCGAACATGGTCCGCGAGGCAATCCCCCTCTTCTATGCCATGGGGCTGGAGCCCGGCGACCGCCTGGTCAACACTCTCTTCGGCGGCGACCTGTACGGCGGACTGACCACCACCGTGACCGAATTCTCCCGTATGCCCCTGGAGTGCTACACCACCGGCCAGGCCGTCACCGTCGACAGCCTTCTCATGCTCGCCGGCAGTTTCCACGTCAACGCGCTCATCGGCGTGCCCACCCTGCTGCTCCCCGTCCTCCGCGAAGCCAGGCAGCGCGACCCGCAGCTACGCATCGAGAAGATCCTCTATTTGGGCACGGCCATGAGCGAAGCCGACCAGCTGTGGCTCCGTGAAGCGCTTGGCACCCGCATCATCTCCAGCGTGCTCGCCGCTAACGATGGCGCCCAGCTCGGCTACCAGTGCGCTTACATGAGCGGGACCCTCCACCACATCAACGACGATTACAACCTCATCGAGATCGTCGACGACGATGGGCGCCCGCTGCCGGATGGAGAGCCCGGCCACCTGCTCACCACCAACTTGCAGAAGTTCGAAGGTCCTCTGATCCGCTACCGAGTCGGCGACCGCGGTCGCATCATCTCCCACACCTGCGCCTGCGGGCTCTCCGGTCGTGTCCTCGACTACCACGGCCGCAGCGACGGCGTGATCCGCGTGAAGGGGGAACCTCTCCTTCATCATGAGTTGCTCGCCCACCTCGCCATGTTCCAGGTGTCCCAGCTACAGGCCGAGGTCGCTTCCATCGACGGCAGGGAGACGCTTACCCTGCGCACCGAATCACCGGTGTCCTTGGAACCTGGCGAGGTACGTGCCCACCTTGCCGCAGCCTTCAAAGTCCTCGGCGACGAGCATCTCTTTGACGATCGCCTCGACGTGTTCGACTTCCGCGTCGAATGCCACCCGAGCGGTCGCCTCCCCCGCAATCCGACCACTGGGAAGCTCCAGACCGTCATCGACCGCCGCCTGGAACAACGTTGATCTGGCGGGACACCAATGTTCGGATCCTGCTGGTCTCCGTCGCGCTGGCCGGCTTCGGCATGGGCGTCAACATTCTTGCCCTCGGGCAGTTGCTCTTTCAGCTCACCCACAGCCCTCAGCCGTTCGCCCTGGTCATGACCCTCCAGGCCGTCGGCGCTCTCTGCGCACTGCCCTTCGCCGGCCCCCTGGTCGATGCCCTCAGCTCCCAGCACATTCATATCGCCTGCAGCCTCACCCGCGCCGCATGGGTGACCGCCATGGCCACCACCGCCCTGATCGGTCTCCCTCACGCCATGCCTTTGCTGGCCACCGGAGCGGTCATGCTCGCCATGTGTGACAGCGTCCAGCGTGCCGCCCTGTTCAAGTTCACTGCCTGGCGCATCCCCCAGCACCACCAGCCCCGAGTCAACAGCCTCCTCAACGCGGCCGTCCAGACTGGAGCCCTGGCCGGCATGGCTGCGCTCGGCATCCTCCTGACCTTCACCTCTCCGGCTGCCGGGCTCCTCACCGATGTACTCGCCTGCCTCGCTGCAGCCCTGCTCATGGCCACCGCCCGGCCTGCCCGTAGCGAAGCCCGGCGCTCGGTGTCAGCGGCACTCAAAACTGCTCTATCTGACGCCATCCACGACTGGCGTCAGATGCTCACCCGCTACCGGGGCCAACCCGTCGTTCTCACCATGCTGCTGCTGTGTGCAGGCGACTTCGTCTTCCAGTCGGGCATCAGCACCCTCGTCGTGCCTCTCGTCAACACCTACTACGACGGTCAGGGGATCTACGTATCTGCTCTTGAGGCTGCCTTCGCCACCGGCATGATCGCTGCCGCGTTCGTGGCCCGGCGCACCCAGTACCCCTGGCTGGTGCCGCTGTGGCCCGCTCTCCAGGCCGTCGCCGCGGCAGTCCTCGCCATGACCGGTTCACCCATGCTCCACTTCCCCGCGCTCCTCCTCGCCGGCTTCGCCAACCTGAACAGCATCAGCTGGCTCCTGACCGCCTTGCAGCAGCGTGCGGACCGCACGGAAAAAGCCAAAATGGCGGCGTTGCGCATGCTTGCGATCGGCACCGTTACACTCATGCCGCTTTTGGGGCGTGGTGCCGCATACTCCCTGAGTTTCGGCTTAACTGCGCTGGCCGCCCTCATGGTGGTCTTCGCGATCCCTGCGTTCCTCGTTGCCAGGAAGTTTCGCTCCGCCGCGTATCGTCCCGTTCAGGCAGACCACCGGCCTGCCGCATCTCTCACGCCGCCCACGGCCCCCTTGTAGGGTCAGCGCACGCCCCCATAAACAGACGGCGAAGCGGCAGCGAAAGGCACTTGACCGTGGTGCCGGGCGACCGGGCGCAGTGCGGCGAGATGGCGTAGTCGATTCCGCACCGGGCGCGTGTAGTCGTGGAGTCGATCTCGCGTGACGCGGGCGTGGTCACGCTTCGTACGCGCGCCCGGGCCGGTCCGAGGGATGCCCCAGCGCCAGGCATCGGCGCAGCCGTCTGCTCGAGTTCGCCGGTCTCGACAACGACATGGCCCGCAACCTCAAAACCGCCGCCACGGCCGCTGGACAGCCCCGTACAAGCTAGAGCTCATGCGGCTCGTCGCCCGGACGTGCTCAGGACTGTTCACCGTAACGCGAGTCGGTGTCGCGCTCCTCGCCGGGAAAGTCCGCGAGCAGCAAGACGGCACTCGGTCGGCCGTCCGCGCCGACAGGGCCTTCGACGTCAGCCGCCACAACGATCCGAGTCTCGTAGCTATCGAAGTCGCCAGGAGCGCTGGCCGAGACAAGTCGTACGGAGAGACTGTCCTCCAGAGCCGCATCGGCTAATACAGCGCGCAGATCACCGACGGTGAACGGCGTCATGTTGCTCGGGGTGGCTCCTGTCGGCATGAGCGATCCTTCCTTGCGGTCCGTCAGGGCGTACCTTCCAGACCCATCGAATTGATCAACTGTTAGCAGTCAGCCAACACCCTGGCACTAAACATATGATAAACAGCGCCACTTAACTCACTCGTCTCCCACTGTTTCAGCCGTTCGAGGGCCTTTGGAACACCCCGGGCCATGGCCAGGCAGAACACCACAAGCCCGCACTCCTACCGCAATTCCCCGTCGCACTGAAGGCAGGGTGCCCCAGCTGGTGCCCATTTGCCGCAGGGGCAACGCTGGTAGCCGGCGCAAGGTGGGCACAGTTCGCCCTCGATGCGTACGGGCCGGCCGCACTCGTCGCACTCCCTGTGAACACCGCGGCTGTAGGCGTCGGGGGCGTAGGCGTCGGGCACCGGTGTCGGCTCCTGATTCCGGTACTCCGTCCCGTTCCAAGAGCCGGGAGCCGCCCTGGGCAGATTCCCGCCCAACCGGGCGGGGCAAGGCGAAGCCGCGATGGTGGTGATGCGTGAGGCCATCACGGCGCCAACGCTCTTCAGCACGGGGTGCGGCAGCGGGCGGGACAGCAAGGACACCAGCTGCTCGGGAAGCCAGCCCTCCTCGAACAGCACGTCCAATCGTCTGCCCTGATCGCGCAAGACAGCTCCGTGAAGGGCCAATGACGGGTCGTGTGCGCCGATGACGGTCAGGAGCCGGACCCCGGCGGTGTTCGGCACCGCGTCCGGGTGTTCCGCGTCCGAAGGCCGCCAGGGGGTGCAATCAGGCACCTCCTCCAGCCCTCGGACAAGTCCGGGCTCGCCGGAAGGAGGGAAGGGTGTCTGCTGGTCCTCTGAGGATTCCCTGACGGTTAATGGCTCAGGGTGAACTGAGGCCGGGGTCAGATCAGCTCCCTCTGCGGGCTCATCGTGACGGGACGCCGGGAGCAGAGTGAGCCCCGGGGACGGCTCATGTTGAGCCGTGGGCTCAAATGACGCACACGAGGCATTTTGCGGGGCAGGCTCATTCTGGTCCAACGGCAGGTCGAGAGCACGCGCGGGCTTACGCCGCGGTTTGGTCGGGACCGGTGCATCCGATGGGAAGGCGAGCTTCTCGATGACGTTGTCGTCGTAATCCTTCGGAGGCCGCTTCATCGACTGCAGGAGCGGCAGGTTGACGCGCGTCATGTTGGTGAGCGACTCGCCGGTTGTGGGATTGGTGCGCCTGACGGACTTGATCAGGTTCTTCCGGACGAGACGGGCCTTGACTCGTTTGACCGTTGCGGGCGACGTCCCGGTGTCGTCGACGAGCCGCCCCTGACCCGGCCAGCAATACCCGTGGGCGTCCGTTCGGTTGCAGTAGGCGAGAAGAAGCAGTTTCTCGGGGCCATCGAGGCCGGCTGCGTTGATCACCATGGCCATGTGCTCGACACTCATGGCGCCGGTACCGCCGAAGGGCGTCGGGTCGGTAACCCTCTTAAGGACCGAGCGGGTACATCGACTGATCTCACAGCGTCCCCCTGCTTCAATCGGCTGTTGCCATCGTGTTCCGTGCCGCCGTGGGCTGAGGCCCCCGTGCCTCAGCCCACGGCAGGGCAGGGCGGCCAAAGTGCCCGCCCGGAGCGACCCCCGTCCGCTGAAATGAAGTTATCTAAGTTTGAGAAACTGATCAAGTTGCGCAGTCGCTAGAGTTAGCACTCCCGCCGCCGTGCCAGACGAGGAGAGCTCATGCCGGTTCGTCACGTTGACGGACATCTACTCAGGAGAGTGCGCCGAGCCGCCGACCTGACCCAGGGAGACATCGCGGAGAAACTCGGGGTCTCCGTACCGGCCGTCGTCAGCTGGGAGAGCGGCAAGTCGGTGCCCGATGGAGAGAAGCTCCCCGCACTCGCGCTCGCCCTCGGCATGAAGCTGGACGACCTGTTTCCGCGGACGCTCCCTCCGGATCTCGCGGATCTTCGCTGTGACGCCGGCTATTCCCAGTACCAGACGGCCGCCATCACGATGACACGCAGCGCCGGTCCGGTGGCCAATGCCGAGCGGGGCAGGCGGCGCCTCTCGGAGAGGTTCCTACCGCTTCTCGCGCAGGCGTACGGGGTGAGTGTTCCGGACCTGCTGGCTGCCCAGGAACGGTCCTTCAGCCCCGACTGCTCCTCTGCCGACCTCCCCCCTTCGGCAGCCCGCCCGGCACGGCATCCTGAGTCCGTGCCGGGCGGGCTGCCGAAGACGTCGACTGAGCTGCCGTCGACCCTCCAGGAGAAGCTCGCCTTCCTCCTGGAGGAGACCTATGCCCTTCCCCATCCGACGGATGCCCAGCTCGCGGAGCTGGGCAACGCGAAGGCCGGATCAGAGGTGCTCGACGAAACCCTGGTCCGAGGCCTGCGTACGGGCGAGACGGAATCCGCCTCCGACGACCAGCTCGCCGCCCTTGCAGCCGCTCTTGCCGTTCCGCCGCTGTTCTTCACGAGTGACGACGCCGAAGTCCACCGGATCATCAGCGGAACCCGTCTGGTCCGCGGAGGACTGGCCGGCCTCGCGGCTCGGGGAACAGAAGTGGTACTGCCGGCCGAACTTCTGGACTTCATCGGCAGTGTCGTCGCCGAGATGCAGGCTGAGTAGACGGCCGTGCGTCTTGGCGGCGCCCCCGCCGCCAGCCCCGCTGGGGAGGCCGCGGCAGGGACACGCGCGGACCGCATCTACAGGGCGAGTTCTATGTAGGCGGTCCTCTTCTCCTCGCGCGCCATGAGCGCCTTGCGCCATATCGCGAGAGCGAAGGGCGGGATCATGCTGGGAGAGATGTCCTCGGGCAGGCAGAACCGGACTTCGCCGATCTCCGACTCCTGCAAGGTGATGCCCTGTTGCTGCTCGGGGCTCAGCTGGGGACCGTCGAAGACGTAGAAGACGTGGCTGCCTTCTGCCCTGGTGACCCATGCCGTGACCAGCAGATCGCCCACCTCCAGGTCCAGGCCCAGCTCCTCGCGCAGTTCGCGGCGGAGCGCGACGGTGGGGAGCTCACCCTCCTCGACATGGCCCCCCGGAAGGTTCCACCGCTCTTTATAGACCGGATTCACGATGAGTACGCGACCCTGCTCGTCCCGGATGATGGCAGCGGCAGACGCGCTGGCCTGGGCCTGGCCCGATGATGTGTTCATGAAAATCCTCCCGTGATCGAATACAAGATCAAGATGGTCAGACGGAGGCGCAGGAATCCTCAAGGACTTCCTCGGCGATCGCCGGATCCGCCGCCACGTACGCCTCACAGACACGCAGCAGCCACGGCACTTCCTCGGAGAAGAAGCCCTCTACTGCCGGTGGGAACTCGGCCGGTACGCCCGGCTCGCGCACCGGAGCGCGCATGTTCAAGCGCGCAGCCATGATCCAGTACGCCTGCGCCGCGCACTCGGCCTCGTCGCCCGAGCGCCCCTCGGCCTCGGCGACCTCCAGCGCCACCTGATAGAGGTCAGCAGGGGCCTGCCGGCGCATCGCGTGGACGACGTCACGGATCTCGGTGGCGTACCGCCCCAGCCGCACGTGAGGTGAGACATCGTGTGAAAGCACATCACGTGCGAGGTCCAGACGGCCGGCCACGCGGCGCTCCGGGAAGAGCCGACTCGGCGCGTGACGTACCAGGGCGGGGGCGGTCAGTGCCAGATCCCTCCACAGCGGGTGGAGCCCCGTCAGCATCCTGTACGCCCGCACGCGGTTCACCGCCGCCTGTGTCGCCGGGGCCACGACGCCCAGCGCCCAGCACAGGAAGGAGGCGTAGAGCATGCTGTCGGTGATGGCCTCCTGCACCTGGGCGTTGCCATCCGAGACCGGATGGACGGCGACCAGGACTGCGTAGAGAGCCCGTACCACGGCGTACAGCGCGCCCACCGCCATCCCGACGGCCATCAGGGCCAGGCCGGTCCTCAGCGTGCGGCGGGTGGCGACCCGGGCGGCGCCGGCCCACTGGTAGCCGCACAGTGCGATCACCGCGCCGCAATATCCGTAGAAGAGCCCCATGTACAGCGCCAGGCCAGGCTCTCCGGCGTGCCTGTCCATGAAGTGGGAGTCCTCCGGCACCGGCCCCCGCTCCAGGGCCGACAGGAACACCGCCGCCATGGCGGCCATGACCAGCAGTGCAGCGGGCCAGCCGTAGCGCTGGACGGCTCCTGTCACACGGACCCTCCGTGAAGGTGCACTCGGTCCGGCTGCCTCGCCGTCGCGGTACACCGCCGCTATGTAGCCGAGGAGCACGCACAGCCCGGCCACCGTGAGGCAGTGCTTGAGCAATGTGGCCAGGTCATCCACTCCGAGACCGTCCACGAGGCGTCGGCCGAGGTGAGTACGCATCAGCCAGGCACAGGCGAGTACGGCGAACGCCCCCCCACAACGAGCGCTCGCGCACCCGTCCCCGGAAAGCCGAGGGAATCCTCCAGAGGGCCTGGGCGAGGAGGAGGAGCACGATGCAGTACGTCAAACCGTCAGACACGAGGGCTCCTGGACGGAGGGGAGAAGAGGCGGGTCAGGGTGTCGTCGAGTCCTCGCAAGGTTCCGTCCTCGACGTGGTCGAAGGCGAACGCCTCGGCGTGGAGCAGATCGGCGATCATCTCGGCGCGGATCTCGATGTGGTTCTCGTAGCGGTGGCGGGCCATGAACGGGCCGGCCTCGGCGAGCCGGTGGAGCAGCTCCGGGGAGAAGCCCGGCAGGAGTGGCCCCACCTGCTCCGGGTGGGCATTCGGATCGTCACACCACAGATGGGCCAGCTCGTGGAACACGATCCGCTGCCGGTGGAAGCCGGAGATGCTCTCGGGAATGAGGACCAGGTCCAGGGGCAGCCGCTCGTGCCGGATCCATAGCCCGCAGACGTCACTCTGTCCGAGGAGACGGTCGGGAACGTCCACCATCTCGATCCGCCGCCCGTGCTCCGCCCCGATGGCCGCTATCAGCGCGGACATGCTGAAGGGGCGGGGCACCGGCATCTCCTGGAGCGCCCGACGGGCCTCCTTGCGGATGCTGCGACGCTTGAGCCCGGCCCCCGCCTCGTTACCCAGCCGGTCGAGCCACCGACCCAGCGCTTCCCCCACACCACCCCACGCTTTCCCCGTCACCCAAGATCATTCAGGACTCTGAAATCTTAAGATGAAAAGCCCGGCGGGATACGGCCATTTGAGGGCCGCACAAGCCCGCGGATGGCGCGTTGATCACTTGAGGGCGCCGTCGTTTGCCGACATTGAATCGAGGGGAGCGGGTGCACCGCGACGTCCTGAGCGCGTGAGCAGGTACGGCGCAATGGCTGAGGACCTCGGGGGTCATGCCACCGAGGTCCTCAGCACTGCTGGCTCGTCCGCGAGTTCTGTGTTCGGCTGAGCGCTCTCCCCTTCAGTCGGCCTTGGGCCGCCACGTCGATGCCAGCGCTGAGGCCGTACGGCCACCGCCCCACCAAGCCGCGAGAGCAAGAGGATGTTCGGGCTGCGGAACCCTTCGTCGAGGTTCCCGTACGCGACCTCGGCCTGGGTGCCTGCCGCGGACAGGGCAGGTCCATCGCTTGCAGTTCCGGGCAGGAGGCCCGGGGCCGTCCAAGTGCGTCCGGGCGGATGCCTGAATGGCTGCCGTGGTCTTGCCGGCTTTCGAGTCGAGCTGGTCCAAGTGGCGGCCCCCGAGCGTCGGCAGGACCGAGGTGCCATTTGGCGTCTTTTCCGGTGACGACCTCACCTCGGTGAAGGGGGGCTTGTGGCGGAGGCGGGCGGGAAGGGGGCCCGCATTCGATGAGGGTGGCTCGTCCTGCGAGCTGGGCGCTGCGGACGCCGTTGAAGAGGGGCGACGTCTATGCCCGTGTAGACGAATGCCGCGTGGATGCGTTCGGTGAGGTCTTTGATCAGCGGGATGAGAGGAGGCCCATGAGACTGTCGTAGACCGTGGTGTTCGACAGGAGCATGAAACCCGCTAGGGCGATGAGCCAGGCGGTGTTCTCCCGGGCGTTGTCCCTGAGCCAGGTATCGATCCTGCGCAGAGGCTTGTGGACCAGGCCCTGAGAGACGAGGCGGGCCACGGTGATGAGGGCGCCGGGGGCGACCATGGTCAGGCAGTAGACCGCCAGGGCGGCGCCCTGGGACGGCCATGGCAGTTCGCTGCGGCTCAGGGTGCCGATGGCCACCAGGTAGGGGAACATCGTGGCCACTTCGAGGAGGACGGCCAGCACGGATACGGTGATCAGTCCACGTGCCGTGGCCGACCGGCCGACCGCCTGCTCCCGCCACCGGGTCAGCCGGCCGGAGCCGGGTTTCTCGCTCCGCAGCAGTCCGTACCAGACGGCGACGAAGAGCAGGGCCCCGCCTGCCACGGCCATCGCCTTGTCACCGGCCGGCGATTCCAGCGCAGAACGCAGTTCCTCGCGGACCGCCGCGAGTGTGCTCATCAGCACTAGGCCGAGCAGGAGATACCCGGCAGCGACGAGAAAGAGGTATCCGAAAACTCGGCCGATCCGTAGCCCCGACGGCATGAGCAAGAACCAGACAGGAATGGCGATGGTGGAGACTCCGAGGGAGTCGAGCAAGGCCAGGGGCAGGATCTCGCCCAGGATGTCGCCCATCACCTGACCCCGGGGAGCCAGTGGTCCCGGCGTCCCTCGGCGAACGCGATGCTCGTGAGCACCCCGGCGCTGCCGGTCCGCAGGTCGCTGGAGAGCTTGTAGTTCCGGGTGCCGGGGTAGTGCAGGCCGCCCTCCTGCGACCGGACCTCGTGCAGGCCGAGCTGGTTCATGTGGCGGTCGATGAATGGCCGGGCCGACTGCTCGTGTCCGTCCCGGGCGAGGGAGGCCAGGCCCGCGATGAATCCTGTCCGCCCGCGGAAGAGCCCGCTCTGGACCATCAGCTCGGGCCCGTTGGCCCGCATCAGATCGGGGATGCCCGCACTGGCGGGAGCCCAGCCATCATGCCGGGCGAACTCCGACAGGACCAGCGCCGTGCCGAGCGAACCGACCTCGATGTAGCCGAGGGTCCGGCGTTCGGCTTCGTTGAACTGCAGGGATCCGTCCGCGCACCGTACGTACCCGGTCAGCTCGAACTCCAGCAACTCTCGGGCCAAGTCCACCGCTGCGGAGTCGTCCACGAGCAGGCCGTACCGGTGGACGGCGAGACCGATTCCCGCGACACCGTGCAGGAGGCCGAAATGAGCTATGTCGGGTGACACGCTGCCCTTGAGCCGGGCCAGGAACCGCCGGGCGCGGTCGACTAGGTCCGCACCGAGCTTCTCGGCGGTGGCCGCGGAGACGAGCGGATCCGGCCCGGCCGCCATCTCGGCAGCGGCCAGGAAGACCCCCCCGAGGCCGCTGAACACGCTGAGCCCGCTGCTGCCGTGTTCCTTCGCCAAGGCGGAGTCAACCAGCCACCGGGCGTGCTCCAGGCGACCGTGTCGCCAAAGGGTGTAACCAGCACCCAGTTCACTGTCGTACAGGCCGCATTCAAGGCGATCGGCGGATTCCCGGCCGCGGACGGCGATCCATTCGGTCACCTGCTCTACCAGCTTCGAGGCATCGAGACCACGCGTACCCAGCAGCGACCACAGCACCCCGGAAGCGCCCGTGGCCAGGCACACAGGAGACAGCGAGAATCCCGAGAAGTCGTTCCGGAAGAGCCGGTCCGTGCGCTCCGGAGTCATGGTGTCCGCGAGACCGGCCACGATCTGGGAGGCCCACTCCTCGAAGCCGAGCGCGTCGTCGAGATGACTGGACGCCGCACGCAGGCCGGCCCGCGCCGTCAGGACGCCGCCCGGCGCGCAGAGCCGCACCACGCGCTCCGTCCACTCGGCCGGCAAGCCGAAGCGCTCTGCGCTGGTGTGCAGGAGCTGCTGGAGCTTCGCGTCGTCCATCCGTATGAGATGGGTGAGCGGCAGGTAGCAGGACAGTTCCATCATCCCGAGGGCGTACTCGTCCGCCGCCCGCCCGGTGCGGGTGTAGTCGTTGAACCCCGGAGCGCCGGGGAAGGGGCGGGGGGCGTCCTCCTTGACGCACGCCTCCAAGTCGATGAACTTGACCTCCAGGTCCGGTGTCACGATGACGTTGCCCGGGTGGACGTCCCCGAAGACGTGACCCCGCTCCCACAAGGACGACAGGAAGGCGCGGACCTGCGTGAGAATGGTGTCGACCTGCTCGCGGTACTCCCTGATGTCCTCTTCCGTGGGCGGCTGGAACGGGTCGGCGCGCAGCAGGTAGGGCTGCCTGGCAGCGCACCACTCCACGAGAGTCGTGCCCCGGACGTACTCCATGACTGTGAACAAGTGGCCCTGCCAGGTGAACTGCTCGTGGACCTTGGGCACCGCGGGCAGGTCGGCGAACCTGCGCAGGGCCTCGTACTCTTGTTCGGCGCGGTGGACGGCGTCGTCGCCGATGAGGTCGAAGCCGGCCGCGGGGCGGGCTTCCTTGAGGACGACCCGGCGCCCGGTGTCCGTGTGGGTGGCGAGGTACACGCCGCCGCTGTTGGAGAAGTGCAGCGTCTTGTCGATCCGGTAGGGGGGGACCGGGTGACCGGTCTCGGGGGGCTGTGGGGCGAACGTGTCGGGCACCGTGACGAACGACGGGGCGCGGAAGGGGACGGACCTGCGGTCTGCGACAAGGCGGCCTTCCGGGTCCTCCAGCGCGAAGGTGACCTTGCCGTCGGCGTTCCGGCAGTATCGGCGGGTGTAGGCGCCGTACCGGACATGGACGACGCCTTCGTCGAGGCGCAGGTCGGAGAGGATGCGCGGCCCCTGCCAGGCCTTCAGCAGTGCGGACAGTTCCGTGGAGAGGGCGACGGACTGTTGCTCGTCGGCAGGGTAGAGGACGATGCCCTTGCCGCTGACCGGACGCGGCGCGTACTTGGCGTTGACCAGCCAGGCGTACTCGTAGCGCGCGAGGAACTTGAAGGGCACGCGGTGCTCGAAGGAGAACGCGGAAACGAGGTCGAGGAGTGGTGCGAAGGTCTCGGGGGTCACCGCGACATGGATCTTCCAGCCCTGGCCACGTATCGGGTCGGGGCCCGGTCGGCAGACAGTCCAGATGCCGTGCTGGGCGTAGTGCCATCCCTCGGTGTAGGGGACAGCGGTCAAGCCACTGCGTATCCGGTCGAACCGAGGGTCCTGTCCGTCCGCCTTCCAGCGTCGGATGTCCTCGTACGCGTCGGGGTCGGCGAACGTGTAATAGAAGTAGTCCATGTGCCCGGCCTCTTTTTGAGCGTCGCTGTCTTTGCGGCCCGCCACCGGTGGGTGTCAGGCGTGTGCGGTCTCGTGTGTGCTTGCCGCGTGGTCGGGTTGGCCGACCACCGCCTCGTACATCCCGATCACGTCCCACAGGGGTGCGGTCACGTCCGTCTCGGCGCCGGTCGAGCGGCTCGTGCCCTTCTGGGGTTTGACAATGTGGTAGTTCGGCACGCCGTCGAGTCTGCGGAGTGCGTCGGCGACGAGCGGATTGCCGGCGACCCCTGGCGGAAAGGTGGGGGCCAGCACGACCGGTGCCGCAGTGCCGAGGGCGGCGAGGTGGAACGGGGAGTGGCCGGAGGCCCCGGCGAGTGCCGAGGTGAAGGCGACGGATGCCGGGAACACGATCAGGCCTTCGTAGTCGGCCGAGATGCGCGTATGGACCGGCTGCAAGTCCTCTTCAGTGTCCCAGGTGTTACGGACCACCGGAGCGCCGGTGAGCGCGGCCAGCGCCGATGCGCTCACGAATTTCCGGGCCGAGTCGGTGAGTCCGACCGTCACCTTGTAGTGGGGGCGGTTGGACGAGAGCCAGTTGAGCCAGAAGGGCAGGTGCGCCGTGGACAACGTGCCTGTGGCCACGAGGAACAGGTTCGCCCGCCTCGACCGGGCCGCTTCGCTCTTGTTGAACTCCGGCATTGCTCCGTGTGCTCCTCTTCCCTCTTCGGGTCCGGGTCATAGATCCGGATAGTCGCGGTATTTCCGTGCTTCACGCTCCGCCTCCCGGTCGAACTTCCGCTCAAGCTCGCGCTCTCGCTCGGGATCGCGGTCCCGGCCGCGATCGCTCTCCTGGACGTCACCCCTGCCACGGTTCCGGGAGGAGCCGAGACCGAAGTCGTCGCGCAACTCCTCGACGAGTCCCTTGGGCTTGCGGCGGCGCATACTCTCCAGCAGCTCGATCCCGCCCAGGATTACGAGGATCACACCGAACGGACGACCCTCAAACCATCCGAATTTGAGATCCGGGAAGAAAATCGCAAGTACCGCACCCGCAACGATTGCCGCCAGCCCGAAAATCCGCTTCACACCTATCAGCTCCCTGGAGCATGTCTGCACTCAGTAAAAGCATGCAACTCGTCTCCACGGTACGTCATATGGTGGGCTCGTCACCACAAGGCAATGGCTGATTAGCGGATGCCAGGCTGAAAATCGACTGCCTGAGCAAGCCGATGTCCTCGGAGACCAGGAAATGGCCACCGGAGAGAATTCGCACCTCGACGTCGTCTCCGAGCTCCGACCACCTGCGCACCGCCTCTACTGGCACCAGTGGATCCTGATCACCGCCGAACACCCGGACCGGTACGGCCAGCGGGCCCTCCTGCGGCTCAAAGCGGAACTCGGCGCACATGCGGACGTCCTCCCGGAGCCGGCCGAGGTAGGGCGCGACCCAATCGGGGTGCTCGACGACCCAGTCGGGGATACTGCCGATCCGGTGCAGATACTGCACGAGAGCCTGGTCGTCTGCATATC
This sequence comes from Streptomyces sp. NPDC026522, assembly GCF_055567555.1. Classification (NCBI taxonomy): domain Bacteria; kingdom Bacillati; phylum Actinomycetota; class Actinomycetes; order Kitasatosporales; family Streptomycetaceae; genus Streptomyces; species Streptomyces sp. NPDC026522. The sequence goes on along the minus strand of NZ_JBVHQF010000019.1, from coordinate 59,917 downwards.
CACCGGTGAAATCGCGCCACGGGACGTGCGGCGCGCCAAAACTGGCAACAGCCAGGGCTTTCGGCGTCGGTCCGCCACATTCGCCGAAATGCCGAGTGAGCAGATAGGCGAGGAGGCCACCCATGCTCTTTCCGAAGATGACGAAATCCTCGTCGCCGACCTCTTTCCGGATCAGATCCGCAATGAGTGGTACCAGCGCACCGATACTTCCGGAACGCATTCTCCCGCCTGGCGCCCGGTACCGTGGAAGGGAGACCGGGACGACGTCGATTCCCGGCGGCGCGTACTGACTTCGGCGCGTCAGGGTGAACTGTGCGGAAATGCCTGATGGGCGTGGTGTGGTGACGGTATCCGGGGCGTGTGAGATATGCGGATGGTGGCGGGTTGACCGCTGCGGGACGGGTGCGCCGGGAGTCGGTTCGGATGCGGGCGGCCGAGCTGTTCGAGCAGAGGGTCAAGCCGACGGAGGTGGCTAGGCGTCTGCGGGTGAGCGTGAAGTCCGCTTACCAGTGGCACCAGGTGTGGCGCGAGGGCGGAGCCGAGGCGTTGAACTCCCGGGGGCCGGGCGGGTCGCGGTGCCGCTTGTCCCCGCGCTGCTTGGTGAAGCTGGCCGCCTATCTGGAGCGGGGACCTGCGGTGCACGGCTGGGTGGAGGACCAGGTGTGGACCGCGGCGCGGGTGGTCACGCTGATCAGGCGGAAGTTCCACGTCACGTACAGCGTGTCCGGGGCTACGAGGCTGATGCACAGGCTCGGCTTCAGCCCACAGGTCCCCGCCCGGCGGGTCGCCGAGCGCAACGAGCAGGCTGTCACCGTGTGGAAAGAGGTGACCTGGGCGGAGGTAAAAGGACCCGGGCGGCCTGCGGGGGCTACATCTGCTTCGAGGACGAGGCAGGCTTCACCCGCCGACCGCCCAGGGGGCGCACATGGGGCCGGCGTGGCCGAACCCCGGTCGTCACGGTCAGCGGCCACCGGGCTGGACGCCTGTCCGTGGCCGGGCTGATCGCGATGCGTCCCGGCTCCCGTACCCGGCTGTCCCACCGGCTGGTCACCCACCCCGCGGGTAAGGGCAAGCGCCGCAGCACGAGCGAGCGGGACTTCATCGCCCTGGTCGACGGTGTCCACCAGCTCGTCAAAGCGCCGATTGTGCTGGTCTGGGACCGGCTGAACACCCATGTCTCCCGCGTCATGCGCGAGTTGGTCGCCCGGCGCGCGTGGTTGACGGTTTTCCTCCTGCCCGCGTACGCGCCCGACCTCAACCCTGTCGAGTGGGTCTGGGCGCACGTCAAACGCAGTCTGTCCAACCTCGCCGTCATGGCCCTCGACCGGCTTGAAGCACTCGTCCGCAACCGGCTCAAACGCCTCCAGCACCGGCCCGACACCCTCAACGGCTTCATAGCCGGCACCGGCCTGACCCTCGACACCCCAACCTCATCCTGACAAGCCGAAGCCTGTAGGCGGGGTGCGGGGGTACGCGACGGCCGGGCCCGGTCCGTGGTGGACCGGGCCCGGCGGGTTGCCCGGCGGTGTGGCGGTTAGCCCTGTCCGCTGGCGTACAGGCCGAGGAAGGGGGTCAGGCGGGGCTGGCCGGCGGTGGGGTTCCCGATGTCGGCCACGTTCTCGTACCGGCGTCCGTCGATCGTCACGCCCCGGTCGGTGCGGTGGGCCGCGGTGTTGTGCGCCATGCGGGACAGGTCGCTCCAGCTGGTTTCGAGGTCGGTGCCGAAGTTGCCGAGGTGGGACGGCCGATCCGTGTAGGCCGGGTCACCGCCGCGGAAGATGCTCTGGGCGACGCGGTCCTGGATCCAGCCGAAGCGGGCGGCCTCGGCGGTGGCGCCGATGATGTAGGCCATGGACTGGTTCAACCCAACGGTGTTGCGGTCTTCGACCCGGAGGTTGGTGAGGGTCTGTAGCCGCGCGTACACCATCTGCGCGTTGTAGGTCTGATTCGCCCGCCAATCCGCGGGAGCCGACATCTGCTGGTAGCTGCCGTCGCCGGTGATCTGGTTGAACAGGGGGGCGGTCGGCGGAACCGGATTGGAGGCGCGGCGGATTTCCTCCGGCAGGTGGTTGGTGTACGCGCGGTCGGCCTGGTTGGGGCGGGGGACGATGCGGTAGTGCTGGCCGCGGGCGGAGAAGCCCAGGAAGTAGAGGTTGTCGACGTTGAAGTACAGCGCGAGGTGCGCGTGGTTGCCGTCCGCCTCGTGGGTCCAGACCAGGACCCGGATGACACCGTTGCTGTTGGTCCGGGTCGGGGTGTCCATGTAGCCCGGGCTGTTGCTGACGCCTGCCATCTGGTGGCCGGCGGCGTTGCGCAGCGCGTTCACCATGGCGTTGTAGCTATCAAAGTCTCGGGCCGCGTATGAGCTGCCGTCTGAAAGCCCGTGGTACATGTGCCAGTCGATAGTGGTGAACCGCTGGCTGGTCTCCGCGTTGGCCTTGGGGGCGGCGGCCCCGAAGAGGACGCTGCACGCGGACACCAGGGCGAGCAGCAGGACCGCGAGCTGCTTTCCGGTTCGGTGCGTGTTGGATGTCGGATGCAGGCGCATCGGGTGGTTCTCCTGGAATTCTTGCGCGCGGGTGTGGGCCGCACGGCGAGGACCCCCGCGCGAGCGCCTGCCGCTGCGTCGGGGCAGGGGCGTCCTCGCGGGACGGATGGAGAGGAAGCGGCCGGCGTCCCGCCCGCCGGGCCCCTCGGGTCCCGGCGGGACGAAGGGTCGGCGGCGGAGGGCTTCCGGGTGGCTCCGGGGCCGTCTTCCTCAGGCTTCGATCCAACTCGGGCGGAGGGGCGTGAACCAGGCACTTTCACCGGCACAACTAGGTGGCGCATACTTTTGCCGGTTGGGTTCGCGGCCGAGCGCTACGTGGGGGGGGCTGCGGTGCTGACCTATTCCAAGATCATGACAGCCGGGCGGGGGCGTGACCATGAGTCGCTTCACGGACAAGTTGACCGGCACCAAATATCCCTGCAGGGGAGTCGCCGCGCAGCCGTCGCCGGAGGTGCGGGCCGCACTCCTCGCGATCAACGGCCCGACCGTCAGGTTCCTTGTGCGAGAAGGAACCCCCAAGGAACGCGCCGACGTAGTGGCGGAGTTTGAATACCCGCCGTTGGATCTGACCCTCAAAACCCGCATGCGCCTGAACCCCGCAAAGCACGAAGTCCGTGTCCTTGAGGAGATGTGGGAGCCCACGGCCGACGCAGCCCGCAGACAGTACGGACGCGGACCGGCGCACAAGGTGTATCGGCAGTGGGAGAAGCAGCAGGGGGCGGACGGCCGCCCACGCAAAGTCGAATCGTTCCGGTTCGCCACCCAGGACATGAGGATGCCCCTACAGCAAGTGGTCCTCGGCGCGGGCTGGACGTGGCGAGGTGTGCTGTTCAAACTTTAAGCTTCTTCCTGGTCTGTTTTTGTCACATTCGGTGGTGGTTTCGGCCATCCGACCATCAGCCCACGTCGTAGCGGGCGGCGGCTTGGTGGATGCACCCAAGGACCCGCTCGGAGACCTCTTTAGGCACGTTGACAAACGTGTTGAGTGGCGTCCGGGCCCTCTCGAGGCGGTCGTCGAGGAAATGCCGGTCGCTGCAGCATCGGCTCGTCGGCACGAGGCCGGGTCGATCCTGCGGCCACCGAAGTGGTGATGCTGGCACCCCCCAGAGCGGACTGTCGGATTCCATGTCGGTGGTTGAGCCACCCTTGTACATGTTCCGGTCAAAACGAGCGCAATGTCGTTGTCATGTGCATTCCTTCGGTAGATTCGCCCCGGCATTAAAACGATCTTCATTCAGCAGGGGGAATTTTGCACTTACGGGGAAGACTGCTCGCGGCCTTGTCGGCGGTGGGCGCAGCTACGGTGGTGCCGTTCGCAGCCGCATCACCTGCCAGTGCCAGCGCACCAGTCCAGAGCTGCAACGAAACCCATCAGGCGCGCATCTTCTTCTGGGCCGTGGCCTGCGCCCAGCCGGGACAGCCAGTGATCGGCGCATTCGGCACCTGGCGAAACATACCCATCACCTTCGGTGGCGGCGACGCAGGATCCGTGCAGGCATCGAACTACATGCGGATGGTCCCCAATACCGAAGGAGGCATGTTCGCCAACTCAATCGAGGTCGGCTTGTACGCTGAGAAGACCGGTACAACCACCAGCACATATGGGCCGCGGTGGACCGAACTGGGCAACAGTGGAGGGAAGACCAAGGCCATCACGGCCGGCATCAACCCGGCAGCAGCGGACAACATGAACCACACCTACATGACCATCCGCCAGGCCAGCGGTGACCAGTGGGACGTGTTGTACGACTTCAACTGGGTCGGCAGCACCACCGACCAGCTCAAGGTGCCTCGTGGCAACTCCAACCGCATCGACATAGGCCTGGAAGTCATGGGGCCCCAGAACGTCACGGTCCCCGAGATCGCGAACCGTGTGCAGTTCATGTCGGAGAACAAAGCCTGGTCCAGGGCGGCCACAGCGGACACCGCCCAAGTCGCCACCCTGGGTATCTGCGGGAAATCAAAAGGCCTGCCGTCCGACCCGACGGCCGTCTACACGGCGCCGTACTGCTTCAACACGAAGCTGACCGACACCACACAATTCACCCAGTGGACCGTGAGCAAGCCCGGCCCCGCGACAACTCCCGTCAGCCCGCGGCCTCTCCAGGCGGCCGGGACATTCAACGGTGTGGACCAGAAGAAGCTCTCCAGTTGCCTGGCCACCGACCCCGACTCCTGCCTGACCTCAGTGCCCGGACTGGCCACCTGCGTCCAGACCACCAAGACATGCAACGCCGCCGCACTCCGCACCACTCCGCCTCCCACCCTCCGGGGAAACAGGGCAGAAGGACCGACCGACATCCCAGCCCGTGCCGCAGCGACCTTCGGCGTTCCCCGGAATACCCTCACCGTCAAGACGGGCACCCGAGCACTCACCTCCGGGACCTTCGACCTCAACCGGCAGTCGCCGACCGCCGGCGACACGACTGTGGTGTCAGTGCAGTCTTCGGCGGCGACCCGCGGCCTTGACCGGCGTGACCTGACCTTCCAAGGCTTTCACGCCACCTATTCGGCCACCACCGGCGAGCTCCTGGACGCCTGCTGGGGACAGCTATGCCGCCCCTGATCGCCGCCACAGCGCCTGCCCCAGCCAAGGAGCCTCCCGTGCCCGACGAACCCACATCCCCCTCCGGCCAGCCCATACGGAAACGAGCCGCAGCAGCAATACTGACCACGGTACTCATGCTCGTGGCCGGCCTCGGAACCGCCGGATCGGCCAACGCGGACACCGCGCCCACAGCCGGCCCTCACGCCACGACATCCGCCGGGCAAGAGGACAAGGACCTGCGCACCGAATGCGCCACCCACCCGGAGGCGAATACCCGCAAGGGCTGGGTCAAGAGCCGCTTCGAGACGTGCGTGCACCAACCCGTCTACCTCAAGCTAATAGACGACAAGAAGCGCCTCAGAGGCGAGCTCTGGTTCGACCTGTGGATCCTCGGATTCTCCTACGACGGATCCCGCCGCGTCGACTACACCAGCAGCATCGAAGACATCCGCACCAAGGCGGTCCCCGGTGAAAACCCTTCGACGTGGACGATCGAGCAGAACTTCAGCCACACGATCAACGCCTCGGCCAGCGGCCCCAACCCCCAGATGACCAAACCGGCCGTCACCACCCGCAGCGAGAACATCGCACAGTGGGCCGCAAAACCCTTCTGGCAGCTCAACTACACGTCGCCCGACACCGGCAAACTTGATCCCGCCAACGCACAGATCGTCACCGGGATGGTCTCCCTGGACATGAGGGTGAGCTCACCCACCGCGGTGCCCTGGACGGATCCCGTCATGGCCTACTCCAGCGTCCGCTTCGACTACACCGGCCGCGCGGCAGGCAAGTACAAGGGCACCGTGTTCACCGAAGCGCGCGTGGAACTCGTGATGAGCCTCAAGGACCCCTCCGTGGACCAGAGCGCCCGGCACATACTCGATGCCCAGCAGTTCCCCGAACGCACCTTCCCCTCCTGGGCTGGCAAGACGGTGCCGGGATCGACGGAACCCCTGCACCGCCGCATCAACAAGACCAAGCAGGACGAGAACCGGGACAAGTCGATCAGGGAGTGCAGGGAAGTGTGGGGTGACTACAGCGGGACCCCCCTGGAGTGCGACGAATATCCCTTCGCTTCAACCTACGAAGGCTCGACGAAGGGAGACAACCGCTTCTCGGTACGCCTCATCGATGGAGGAGACAACGGAAGAGGAGGCCTGCTGATACAGAAGGTGTATGAAGAGAACCGGATCCTCGACGGTGATCCCTTCTACGTGAAGATCAACCCCTGACCGATGGAGACGGCGATGGCACTCATCACCGAGTACCGCACTCCCGCCCGCCCGAATTACCGCCTCGTCGAGGTCTACGATGCTGACGCCTACCTCACCGACAGCGCCGCCGTCGACCTGGCCCGCCAGCATGTCGTCGGCGGAAACGGCTATCACCTGTACCTGTACAGCCTGCAGCCGGATGTGACGGTTGAGGTGGCGATCCGCGTCTGGGACGCCCCTCGGCAACCACCCACTGACGTGGAAGGAACCCTGCCGGTGACGATCGAGTCGGAGACCGGGATCCTGGTGGTCGGCCAACTCACCCTCGGTCCTGCCGGAGAGATGACACTGCCCCGCCCTGGCGTGTATGAGGGGCACGCATCCTGGACGGGACGTGCGGCCACGGCGGCCTACTACGCCGAGACCCTTAGCCGGATTGACACCGACTGGACTACCGAGCGGATCGGTCAGGCCTGGAAGCAGAACCCTGTTACCGAGCAGTACACCCTCGACCTCTGGTTCGTAAGGGAATCTGAACCCGAGGACGAGGACGACGAATAGCCCTGGGGACTGCTCCCCCAAACACCACGTGGGGCCCGTGACTTCCCTCCACCTGCGCGGAAGCACGGGCCCTCTTCTCAGATTGCCTGCTACGCCCCACCGCCCTGGGGGGGCGGGCTGCTACTCCAGACCCGGCGCGGCGTGCTATCCCCGCAACTACCTGGCCTTCCTCGGTCTTGCAGCAGCCCTCGCGCTCTACCGGCGGACAGCCGAGATCAGTCCGCCGGGCCGCTCCTCTGCTCGCGCTGGAGCCGGCCCCGCGGCCGGTCGCCGAAGTCGAGCGGTTGTGGATCGTGGACGGCACCCTCATCCCAGTCCGCGACCGCACCATCGCCGCCTCGTCCCGCAACTACCGCTTCTCGGCGAACGTGCAGGTCATCATCGACGCCGACACCCGCTTGGTCGTCGCCAGCGCCCGGCCGGCGCCGGGGAACAAGGCCGATGCCCACGTCTGGCGGGAGTCGGATCTGCCGGCAGCCGCGGCCGGCACGACGGTGATCGCGGACGGCGCGTACCTGGGAACCGGCCTGATCGTCCCGCACCGCAGAAGGGCAGGACGCCCCCTCCTGCGCGGCCAGGAGGAGGACAACGCCGAACACCGACGCGTCCGGGCCCGCGTCGAGCACACCTTCGCCCGCATGAAGAACTGGAAGATCCTCCGCGACTGCCGCCAAAAAGGAGACGGCCTCCACCACGCCGTCCAGGCCGTCGCCACCATGCACAACCTCGCCATGACACAGTGAAAGATGCAGGTCAGGCGCCACTTCGGCCTGCCGAAGCCGGACCTTCGGCAACACCTTTTAGGCCGTGTATCGAAAGTGGATCTTGGGCTGTGAATGATCACGGTTCATGGGTCGGGGAGACCTCACGGACGAGCAGTGGGCAGTGCTGGAGCCGTTGTTGCCGAAGGGGACGAAGGCGGGACGGCCACCCGTCTGGCCTCGGCGGCAGCTGATCGACGGCATACGGTTCCGGGTCCGGACCGGTGTTCCGTGGCGGGACGTGCCCGTCGAGTACGGGCCGTAGAGCCGGGTCTACGACCTGTTCCGCCGATGGCAGCGGAACGGCACCTGGCACCACATCCTCACCCGGCTGCAGTCCCTGGCCGACGCGGAAGGCGCGATCACGTGGGACCTGAACGTCGATTCCACAGTCTGCCGTGCCCACCAGCATGCGGCCGGAGCCCGAAGGCAGGGTTACCTGCAGAAGGAACCACCAGGCGGTGTCCATGAAGAGCCCAGAGATCACGGACTGGGACGGTCGCGCGGCGGGTTCACCACCAAGCTGCACCTGGCCGTCGAGCAGGGCCAGAAGCCCATGGCGATCGTGGTGACCGCCGGGCAGCGCGGGGACTCGCCGCAGTTCGAACCCGTCCTGGCAAAGGTCCGCGTGCCCAGCCTCGGGCCGGGCCGGCCACGCGTCCGCCCCAACCGGGTCCGCGCGGACAAGGCGTACGCCTCCCGCAAGAACCGTGCCTACCTGCGCCGCCGCGGGATCCGCTGCACCATCCCCGACAAGGCCGACCAGGCCCGCAACCGCCGGAAGCTCGGTTCCCGCGGTGGCCGGCCACCGCACTTCGATCCGGTCGACTACCGCGAGCGCCACGCGGTGGAGTGCGGGATCAACCGCCTCAAGAGACACCGAGCTGTCGCCACGCGATACGACAAACTCGCGGTCCGCTACGAGGCGACCGCCCTCGTCGCGGCCATCAACGAGTGGCTGTGACCCTCGGCCATCACACGATGGGATCCACGTTCCACGTCTCCGGCAGATCGCTGCCGCAGAAGACGCAGACGAAGTCGTCCTCGTGCACGATGTTGTGCTCCTGGCAGTCAGGACACCGGCGGAACACCACCTCGTGGGTGAAGCTGGAGGGCCGTTCGATCCCTACGTCTTCCAGAGCGCGAGCGACTGCCGACCAGGAGCCGATGTCGGGGCAGTATCCGGTGGACTGGTTGCTGACCGTGCTCACAGCCCACCGGTCCCGCTCGCGCACGAAACCAATCTCGCCGGCACTCAAGACCATGGCTCCGCCGGCACAGGCCACGTGCTCGCTCCGTCGCGGCGCCAGCCGAAGCACACCGTCCACGCCGACCACGAAGGTGAACGGTTCGGTCAGTTCTGCTGCCGATAGCTCAGCGATCCAGCTGTCGAAGTCAGCCGCCGAGCCGATCGGGCACCCGCCGCTGTCAGGCCGGACCGCAGCCTTCAGCTCGACCGGTCCGACGTATCGGTAACTCCGCCCCCGCGTACTCACGTCAGCCAACCTAGAGCACTTCCGACACATCCTCCCAGCTCATACCCCTCACCCTCCCCGAACTCTGACGCCTGATCAGCCGACTCACTCGGCCCCGTCCGAGCATCGACCACATCCTGCACTGGTCACACTGGCGACGACGACGCCAGTTCCAAGCCCGCATCAGCCACTACAAACGACGCGGCCACACACCACCAGAAGCCAACAACCCATCACGGCAAAGACCGTTACAGTACTAGGCGGCAACACCATCGAGACCGGCATTCCTATCGCCTCGTCGCCGCCCGCCTCCAGGCCGAACTCATGATCAGTTGATCGTCGACAGACGGCTATCGAACAGGACCGCACTCATCGACCAGAACGTTCGGCTCCGACAAGAACACGTTCGGGTCGACGGGCCCATAGGCAACGTTGAACGTGTCGAGCCAGTACGACCAGCCTCGTATTCCGGCGGCGCTACTGAACCGATAGTTCAACTGCCAACGGATCCACTGCCCCGGGGCCAGACGCACTGCCGGCGGGCGCCGCGGGCGCGGCGGCAATCCGAACAACGGCTCCACACGCGCCAGCACGCGGAGCCGGTCGCCCTCGTCTCGCAAGCTGAGTCCGACCTGGCGCAAGTCCTTCTCGCTTTCGTGCGGCTCGAAACCGTCACGCTCGGACATCTGGATGACCTGGGCGAAGGAAGACGGCACTGGTGACACCAGGAACCCCGTTGGCGCTGAGTTCCTGCGGGCAGCAGCGTCACCGCCCCTGGAGTGCTTCGTCCAGGACGTCCTGATCCACTGAACCGTGATCTCCACTGGAACCGCCTTTCGCCCCGGACACTACGGCGACCACGGCCTGCACGGCACTCTGGGTTCGGCTCGCTGCTCGGCGGCCCGGAAGATTCTGGCTGAGACGGACCTATTGCACAGCGCTAGACTCCAGCGGAGGAGGCGAAGATGGTGCTGAACAAGAAGGGTTCCCGGCGCATAACCGTTGACGGGATCGAGTACCGCTGGCGGATCCGCAGGAAGCCCTCCTACATGCAGGGACTCTGCTGGACACCGATGACCTATGCGGTTGAAGCGGCCAGCGGCAGCCAGCCGGGCACGCCGTTGATCGTCACCAGCGGTCAGGCCCATCCCAGTAACTGGGTGGGCGTCGAGACGGAGCCCATTCGTCCGGCTCACGTTGCTGCCAGCATTCGAAAGGCGCGGGATCAAGGCTGGGATCCAACCCGGGTCGGTTCTCCTTTCCAGCTCGACCGATCCGCAGGATTCATCGCCCAGCCATGAGACAAGGCGGAGTAGCGCGGTGCATCTGGCCCGGCATCATGGCCTGCTGACCACATGGATGCGCTGTTACTGGGACGAGGAAGACACCTGGTTCTACTTCGAGGTCGACGCCGAAGGCTGGGTGATCCGGCAGGTCGAACTCGAAGGGCCAGAGCTGATCCCGATCGCAGCAGCCTCCCTCGCCGAGTGGCAGCGGGCCCGCGACGCGGGCCGCCTCGGTGATTACGACAGCAGATTCGGGATTACTGCCGAGCTGCCCGTCTCGGAATGGGAAGGCCACGACCCCGAACAACTCACCTTCGAGGAGTTCGAGGAGGTCTGGGGCTCTGCCCGTCAGCAGATCGCATCCCGGCCCAGCTGACCTCTCGGCGCCGCACTGGTGTGAAGATCGTGGAACTCCCGGGCGGGCCGGCGTTCCATGGTTGGTGCCTGCATCGGATGGCGGCCCTGCAGGCGTTACCGGCGGCCGCCCTGATGTGTCTGGTGTTGTTGCCTGGGCGCAGGGATTGCCGTCTACGATCCGCAGACGCCCTGCCGCCGTTTCGACGAGCCGGACTGCGTTGACTCACGTGTTGAGTGGCGTCCGGGCCCTCTCGAGGCGGTCGTCGAGGAAATGCCGGTCGCTGCAGGATCGGCTCGTCGGCACGAGGCCGGGCCGATCCTACGGCCACCGAAGTGGTGATGCCGGCACCCTTCAGAGCGGACTGTCGGATTCCATGCCGGTGGTTGCGCCACCCTTGTACATGTTCCAGTTAAATCAAGCGCAATGTCGTTGTCATGTGCATTCCTTCGGTAGATTCGCCCCGGCATTAAACGATCTCCATTCAGCAGGGGGAACTTTGCACTTACAGGTCCTACCACCACCTCCGCCCCCCGGCTCCGGGGACAGCGGTCACGGTCAGTACGGCGACCGCCCCCGCGGGCAGGCTCTCAAGCGTCACCGTGACCACAGTGGCGGGCGACGGTACGAGACGGACCTGAAGCAACGGCTCACCCTCGCCGCTTCGGCCGGAGTCCTCACGGACGGCCGGCAGGGCGCACCCACACGGGCCGGACTTTCCGACCCTGCGGTGCTGCCACAGGCGCATCAGTGCGCCCAGCGCGTGCAGCGCGCTCAGGGCGGCCGGGACGTGGCCCGCCGCCTCCATGAACGCCGTCATGTAACTGGCTCCATCTATCGGGACCGGAGCACCTGGCGGTGCTCCATCGCGTCCTAGACGCCGCCCGAACCGCCGATATCCGCCCTGCCACCACAGGGTTCACTCGGAAGAGTGCTCATCCGCACATGTATGCGAGTTCTCGCCGTGCCTGAACGCGGTCGGGTCGGCCTGCCGCTGAGGGAAGTAGCGGTTCCGTGGTCGAAGTGACATGCGGGCTATGGGTGTGCGTGCGAAGAACTGTGCAGAACGGTTGTTACTTGATCAACTACTCCGGGTGGGTGAGACGGGTCAGGAGTGTGCCTGGTGGTGCGCCGGAGCGTGTTGTCGCTGGGTGCCGTTTGTGGGGCGGGTGAGCGTGGGGCCGACGAATGTCAGGGCCACGCCCGACAGGTTTGTATGGGGTGTACAGGCAAGCGTGACGGAAATGTCTATGTCCGGTAACCGCCCTCACGGCGTGCTGCGCCTGGGCTGGGCGGGGGTCGAGAGTGTGGCCCTCGGCTCACTCCGGGCCGGGAATTCCGCACCGGTTGCCGTCTCCTGCTTCGGCAGGTGGGGCACTGTTGTTGAGGGAGCGTCACCCATGTCTTCTGCTTCTTCCTCCGTCCGTCGTATCGCCGCGACCGTCCTGGCCGCCGGGGCCGTGGTGGGCGCTGCCGCCCTGCCGGCGACCGCACAGGACCGAGACCACGGCCGGCATTCGCGGGTGGAGATCAGCCGGGTCCAGGCCGACAGCCCCGGACGCGACGACCGCTCCAACCGCTCACTCAACGCCGAGTGGGTGGAGATCACCAACACCACCCGCGACGCCGTCAACCTCCGCGGCTGGACTCTCCGCGATGAGGACGGCAACCGTTACCGCTTCGATAACGTCCGCATCAACGGCCGCGCCACCCTCCGCATCCACACCGGCACCGGCCACGACACCCGCACCGACCTGTTCCAAAACCGCCGCGACTACATCTGGGACAACCACGCCGACACCGCCACGCTGCGCGATGACCGCGGCCGCACGGTCGACACCGAGTCCTGGGGCCGACGCCACCACTGACCGGTGTCAAGGTGTCGGCGGCCGCCTGGACGGCGGGCGACCGCCCGCACCGCACTTCACAGCGCAAGCCGGCCGGCCCGGACAACGGAGCAGGGCAGTACCGGCTGAGGGGCCTGAGGGCTGTGGCACCGGAAGAGAACCATGGGCCACAGCCCACGGGATCGGGCTTCGGCAGCGGCAGGCCGAAGCGGGCGAAGAGGAGTTGAAGCCCGGGAGTCAGGGGGGAAGGGTGACTGCCCAGGCCGGTGTCGCCTACCGCGGGGGAGCGGTATGCATGTGCGTCGCGACACTTGGAGGAACGATTCACCGGGCCAAGAGGTAACGATCCCTCCCCGCGCCGCCTGGCCAACGATGGACTTCACCGAGTGAGCCCTACCGAGTGGACGCCACAGGGTGCGCGCACCGGATGACGATGGACGTCGCTTCGGTGTGCCCCGCGATGTCCGACACCGAACCGATCCGGTGTGCGCCACCCGACGATGCACAACACTCTCGCGCGCACCTGGTGCACCACTCCCTGCACAACACAGCACAGCGCCCCGGCCCCCTGGACGGAACACTGCTTGACGTGACAGACCGGCCCCCGCAGGAAGTCGGGGCGGTCTTGATGTCGGTGCACGGCGCTGTCGGGTCGGGCGGCCGATCCGGCTATGACCCGGCCGAAGGTGAACGTGGCACCGGCGACGTCGGCCGGTTCGTGTGGCGGGGCGACGTTCCGTAGGCGCTGCAACGCTGGTCGGACCAGGTCCCGTGCCAGGTCCCGCCCGCCTGGGATGTCCTGGTATTCGCTGAGCTGGTTCGTTGGTGGCTGGTTCGTCTTGGTCGTGTTGTTGATCAAGGTTAGTGTTCGTGTCTTTGGGGTCTGTTGGCCTGCTGGGGAGCGAGGGGTTGTGGGTTTGGCTGGGGAGATAGCCGCGTTCCGTGAGGGGGGCGGGGAGCCCGGGCGTTTGGTGGGGGAGTTTCGGCGGGCTGTGTTGCTGGTTCCGTTCGCGGCGGGTTCGGCCGACGGCGTGGACGGGTTGATGTCGGCGGTGTCGGGTGGTGTGCGCTGGTTGTACGCGTTCACCGACGAGGAGGCGCTGTCCCGGTTTGCCCTGGCGCGTGGTGAGGGCGGCCGGGAGTGGCCGTATCTGGCGGTCCTTGGTGCGCGTCTTGTCGACGCGATCGTTCCCCAGGTGGGTGGTCCTGCCGGTGTGGCGGTGAATGTCGCCGACGGGGACGGGTCGATGTTGTTCCCGCCGGTTGCCGGGATCGTGCCCGACGCCTGCGCCGTGGACGTCGAACCCGAGGCCGACCACGAGGCTGCGGCGGGGGTGGCGTGATGGCCGCTGACGGTGATGGTGACCTTGAGGTGTCGCCGCAGGCGGTGGCCGCGATCCAGAAGGGGTTGCGGGCGGCGATCTCCGAGCTTCGCGAGTCGGGGGACGCGGCCGGTGCCGAGATGGGAGCGGGTTTCGAGAATCTGTCGATGACGGCGATGGAGACCGGGCACAGCGGGTTGTCGAAGGACTTCGAGGACTTCTGCGAAGGCTGGGAGTGGGGGGTGCGCTCCCTCATCCTGGACGCATCAGCGCTCGCCGCCAATTTGGGGATCGCCGCGGGCACGGTGTGGGAGGAAGACCACTACCTCCAGGGTGCCTTCAAGGTCGGTGCGAACTCGTTGTACGGCAATCCGCACGCCGCCGAGGACGAGATCGAGGAGAAGTCCTGGGGTGACATCTTCCGCGCTGACGTCTACAAGCCGGACTTCAGCGCTCAGTCGGTCGTCAAGAGCAACGAGGACATCGACAAGATCTGGTCGGACACCAAGGACACGGTGACCTCGACGGGGAAGATCGGCTCGATCAAAGACCTGCTCGAGCAGGCCGAGAGGTATGGGGAAAACCGCTGATGGGCTGGGGTGACTACATACCGGACTTCGTCGAGGACATCGCGGAGGACAGCGCGGAGAAGGTCGGGGTCGTCGTCCAATGGGGCGGGAACAAGGTCGCCGACCTCGCCGATGACGTCGGCCTGGACGACGCCGGGAACTGGATCCGCGACAAGAGCCGCTCCGCCGCCAACCAACTCGGCGCGAACGTCACCGAACTCGAACTCGGGCAGACCCAGGATCCGAGGAAGCTGGTCTACGGCAGCGTGCCGAAGATCCGCGCACAGGTCTCCCACCTGAACGACTTCCAGACGGCGTTCGAGTCGGTCGGCAACGGGCTGAAGGCCATGACCGAGCCCGCCGGTCTGAAGGGCAAGGCGGCCGAGGCGTTCGCCAAGGCGGTGGCCAAGCAGCCGCCGCGCTGGTTCAAGGCGGCCGAGGCGTTCGGGAAGGCGGCCGACGCCATGGGCCGCTTCGCCGACACCGTCGAATGGGCACAAGGCCAGGCCAAAGAGGTCCTGGAGGAGTACAACCAGGCCAAGAAGGCATCCCAGGACGCCTACAACGCGCACAAGAAACTCGTCGACACCTACAACGACGCCGTCCGCGCCAAGAAGGACCGCCTGCCGCCGCGCCCGTCGGAAACCTACGACGACCCCGGCACCGCCATGGCCACCGCCGCGCAGGACAAACTCGACAACGCCCGCAAACAGCGTAATGAGCAAGCCCAGACCGCGGCCACAGCAGTCCGCGCGGCACGCGAGGTGGCCCCGCCCAAGCCCTCGTACGCCGAACAGTTCGAAAACGGCATGCTCTACAACGGCCTTGCCATGACGCACCTGGCGGGCGGCGTGATCAAGGGCACCGCCGGCATGCTGGACTTCGCCCGGGGCCTGAACCCTTACGACCCCTACAACCTGACCCACCCCGCCGAGTACGCAACGAGCCTCAACTCGACCGCGGCCGGCCTGGTCACGGCGGTCAACGACCCATGGGGCGCGGGCAAGCAGCTCCTCGACGAGTTCATGAAGGACCCCAACGAAGGCATCGGCAAGATGCTTCCACAGCTTGTCGGCTCCAAGGGACTGGACGCCTTCAAAGAAGCCGGTTCCGCCGCCAAGTACGCGGACGACCTGAAAGGCCCAGGCCGCAGGGCGGTAGCCGAAGACGGGCCAGATCTGCACAACAGGCCCGATGAGGGGAAGACCACGGGCCACACCGATCCGGTGGACCTGGCCACGGGGCTCATGTACCTGCCTCAGACGGACCTGGTTCTCCCCGGCACCCTTCCCCTGGCTTTTACCCGCCGAGCGGAGTCCGGGTATACGGCCGGCCGCTGGTTCGGCCCGTCATGGGCCTCTACGATCGACCAGCACTTGGAGATCGATGCCGAGGGTGTAGTGCTGGTCAGCGACGACGGCCTGCTCGTCGCCTACCCGCACCCGGACCCCGGCCACCCGGTGCTGCCAGCAACCGGGCCCCGCCATCCGCTGGAATGCACACCGGACGGCGATTGGACGCTGACCGACCCAGCGACGGGCCGGGTCCGCCGCTTCTCGCCAGCGCCGGGCTGGAACGGTAAGGGGGACGGTCTCGCTCCGATCGCCCAGTTGGAGGACCGCAACGGCAACTTCATCACCTTCGAGTACGACCACACGGGCACCCCGCTGGGAATAGCCCACTCCGGTGGCTACTACCTGCGCTTCGAGACCACCGAGGGCCGTATCACCGCCTTGCACCTGACCGGCGGTCCGCGCGTCCTCGCGTACGGTTACACCGACGGGAACCTGACGGAAGTCGTCAACTCCTCCGGGCAGCCGATGAGGCTGGCATATGACGACCGCGGTCGCATCATTTCCTGGACCGACACCAACGGCAGCCGCTACGACTACGTCTATGACGAGCAGGACCGCTGTGTCGCAGAAGGCGGCACTGAGGGACACCTCGCGCTGACCCTTACCTACGACACCCGCGATCCGGAAACCGGCCACCGTGTCACCGCCGTCACCACTGCCGACGGGTACACCCGCCGATACCTGATCGACGAGCGGTGCCGTGTCGTTGCCGAGATCGACCCGCTGGGCGCGGTCACTCGCTACCAGTACGACAGTGCCGGGCGCGTGATCAGTCGTACCGATCCGCTGGGCGCGACCAGTCTCCAGGAGTACGACGAGGCGGGGCGGATCACCCGTTCGATACGCCCCGATGGCCGCACGGCCGGCAGCAAATACGACGAGCTGGGCCTGCCGGTAAAGGTAGTCAACGCCGACGGCACGGTCTTGCGCCAAACCTACGATGAGCGGGGCAACCGCACCTCGCTCACCACCTCCGCCGGCGCCGTCACCACCTTCACCTACGACGAACGCGGCCACGTCGTCACGGTGACCAACCCGTTGGGCGCCGTTACCCGCTTCACCACTGACGCGGCCGGTCTGCCGGTCACGATCACAGACCCCCTCGGCGCCACCTCCCGGTTCGAGCGTGACGCCTTCGGGCGCCCGGTGCGCGTGACCGACCCGCTCGGCGGGGTGACGGCCGTGGAGTGGAACCCCGAGGGCCGTCCCGTCCGCAGGGTCGACCCGGACGGCGCCGAGTCGGTGTGGACCTACGACGGCGAGGGCAACTGCACCGCCTTCACCGACCCGGCAGGCGGCGTCACCCGCTTCGAGTACACCCACTTCGACCTCCTCGCCGCCCGGACCGGGCCCGACGGCGTACGGTACGAGTACACCTACGACGCGCTGCTGCGCTTGACCTGCGTACGCAACCCTCAGGGCTTGCTCTGGGAGTACAAGTACGACGCGGCGGGGCGGCTGATCTCAGAGACCGACTTCGACGGCCTGACCCTGACCTACTCCTACGACCCGAACGGGCGGCTGCGCTCACGCGTGAACGGGCTGGGCGAGGAGATCACGTACGATCGCGACGTACTCGGCCGGATCATCCGCAAAACCTCCCCCGCGGGTACAGCGACTTTCGAATGGGACGTCTTCGACCTGCCGGCCGTATCGGTCTCCTCCGACGGCACCAGACTGGTCCGCATCCGCGACCGGCACGGCCGACTGGTAGAGGAGCAGGTCGACGGCCGCACGGTCCGCTACACGTACGACGAGCTGAGCCGACCGGTCGGCATGACCACACCCACAGGAGCGGAGACCCGCTGGACCTACGACGAAGGCGGCCACTGCACCGAAATTACCGCCTCCGGCCGGACCCTGACCTTCGAGCGGGACGCAGCCGGCCGGGAACTGACGCGACGCATCGGCAACACCACGGAACTGCACCAGACCTTCGACGCGGTGGGCCGGCTCATCAACCGGCACGTCACCGGCTCGGGCCAGCGGACCCTGCTGCGCCGCGGCTACAGCTACCGTGCCGACGGCAACCTGCTGGCCATCCACGACGAGGCTGCGGGACCACGAACCTTCACCCTGGACTCGGCAGCCCGGGTCACCGCCGTGGATGCCGCCTCCTGGTCGGAGCGTTACGCCTACGACGAGGCCGGCAACCAGACCGCGGCCGCCTGGCCGGAGCAACTGGGCACAGAGGCCACTGGTGAACGCGCCTACACCGGGACGCGGATCACTCGCGCGGGCCGCGTCCGCTACGAGCACGACACGCAAGGCCGCGTGATCCTGCGACAGAAGATCCGGCTATCCCGAAAGCCGGACACCTGGCGCTACACGTGGGACGCGGACGACCGACTCACGGAGGTGACCACCCCGGACGGGACGCGTTGGCGATATCGCTATGACGCGCTGGGCCGCCGTGCCGCCAAGCAGCGCCTCGCGCTGTACGACTCGCCCGACATTTCGGCGAAGCCGGACGAGGTTGTAGAGGAGACCGTCTTCACGTGGGACGGCCCGACTCTCATCGAGCAGACGACACGCTCGGCGGGCAACCCGCACGAGGTCACACTCAGCTGGACGCATTCCGGCCTGCACCCGCTGACGCAGGTGGAGTCCATACGCCGGACGTCGCAGGAGCCGGACAGAGCGCAGGTCTTGCAGGTCTCGAAGGCCTCGCAGGAGGAGATCGACAGCCGGTTCTTCGCCATTGTCACCGACCTGGTCGGCACACCGACCGAATTGATCGACGAACAGGGAGAGGTCGCCTGGCGCACCCGCTCAACCGTATGGGGCACGACGAGCTGGAACAGGGACGCCTCCGCCTACACCCCACTGCGGTTTCCGGGCCAATACCACGATCCGGAGACCGGGCTCCATTACAACTACTTCCGCACCTACGACCCGGAGACCGCCCGCTACCTGACAGGCGACCCGCTGGGCCTCGCGCCGGCCCCGAACACCGTCGCCTACGTCACCAACCCGCTCGTATGGGCGGACCCCCTGGGCCTCAACCCGAAAGAGGCCCAGGAGCAGAAGGCCCTGCCGCCAGCCAGGCGTGAACCCCCGCACCTCGAGGGAGCACCGATCCTCGCGCGTTTTGCACAGCCAGGCGAGGAGTTCAACATGGTGGTTTCGGCAGGTCAGAAGAGGCCGGGTGGATTCGGTACCTTCGACGACGTCCCCAACCAGCAGTTCGTTCGCGACCAGCTGGCTGTCCGCACCGACTGGAAAGACGACGTCTCGCTCCTGCAGCGCTACCGCATCTCAGACGGAGACCCGATCCTCGTCCAAGAGAGCATCATCGGACCCCAGATAGACCCGAAACTCGGCCATCTTCCCGGCGGCGGAACTCAAATAGAAGTCATGGAATTCACAGACCGAGCCCGGCTGATCCCAGTCGGCCCACCCACGGAGATTCCCAAGTGACAACAGACAACAAGGACATCCTCATCACCTGGACGGAAGGTGACACCACGGTCCGATGGAGCGGCCCCGCCGGAGCTATCGAGAAGTCATACGGGCTTCCACCGCAGGCTGTCATGGCGTGGAGGGAACACGACGAATCCCTGGTGTTGGTGGTGGAAGCGCTCAACGGCGCACCCTTCACTCCGTCCGACAACGCGGTGGTCTACAATCCCGACGGCACAGAGCGCTTCCGGCTGCACCCGCCGCGCGACCTGCTGCCGAACCCAGACGACGTACACGGCTTCTACGATGCCTTTCCGCAGGACGAGAGGCCGCTTCTGATCATGGTCACGCGCAACGCAGGAGATTTCCACGGCCGCATCGACCTGGAGTCAGGCGAGATCGTGGACACCAACACCTGGCGATGAGTGGGAGGAAGCCGTGACGCGACTGGAACCACGGTGACACCACAATCCGGCCCCCGCTGATGCCCAGAAGCCCAAGTCTTGGACTGCCGTGAGCGCACGGCGACGGCGTCCGACCTGGGCTCTCTGTGTTGGCCTGATCAGTGCCTGCCACGCTCAGCGGCTGATAGCAGTTCGGTTTCCGTCGCTGCGGTCATTGGACGCGGCAGCCGGTCTGTTCCTTGCCAAGTCGGGCCGTGGCCCGCTGACCCATGAATGGGGAGGCGTAAGTGAGTGACTGGATCCCGCGCGAGGAGTGGGTGAAGACGCAGCCCCAGGCGCTCGTGGCGTCGTGCGTCATGCTGCTGGACCATCAGGACCGAATGCTTCTCTCCGGTACGGCCCCGGCCAGGAGGAAGCCAGCGGGACGTGGTGGCTGCCAGGCGGCATGGTCGATGAGGGCGAGAACCCGTGGCCGGCAGCCCGCCGCGAGATGGGTGAGGAGACCGGCATCACGTTGGGCTCACAACCTTGCCTCATCGGCATCGACCACAGGGCCAACGTCCTTGGCACCGGCCCTGTTGTGGACTACTTCTTAGCCGCGAGGCTGCCCGTGTGAGCCGCATCCGCACAGCCGACCCGGAGGGCGAGGACGTCCGAGCCGCGTCCCGTCGGGCAACTGTCCGTAGAAGCGTTACCCCCGTGCTCCTCCGCCGTCTACTGGCGAGCGCCGTCAGCGGGCGTTGCCGTTGCCGTACTTCTGGCAGGGCCTGCCTGCGGCGGAGCGGGTGGCGTGGAAGGCCTGCGAGGCCGGGCGCCTGCTGACGCTGCGGCGCCTGGCGGCAGACCCGGCCGAAGTGGTTGGCCGATAGGATGGTCGCGCCCGCCCGCTACCCCGGCGACGGGCCCCGCGTCCGGCAAGGAGACCACGTAGTGAACCAGCAGCACCGCGCCCGTGCGGCGGTGTTCTCGGCTGGTTCGTGGGGCACTGCCGTGGGCAAGATCATGGCCGACGCGGGCACCCGCGTGGTCATGCACGCGCGCCGCGCTGAGATCGCCGCCGCGATCAACACGACGCACCGCAACGCCGGGTACTTCCCGGACGTTGAGCTGCCCCACACGGTGACCGCGACAACCGATCCGGCAGCCGCGCTGGACGGCGCGGACTTCCTCGTGCTGTCCATCCCCGCGCAGTCCCTGCGGACCAGCCTCGCGGCCTGGGCCCCGCACATCGGCCCGGACACCGTGATCGTGTCGCTGATGAAGGGCATCGAGATCGGCTCCGGGCTGCGGGCGAGCCAGGTCATCACCCAGGTGACCGGCATCGGCGCCGATCGGGTCGCGGTGCTGTCCGGCCCGAACCTCGCGCGCGAAATCATGGAGGGCCAGCCCGCTGCCGCCACCATCGCCTGCCCCGACGAGGACGCCGCCCAGCGCGTCCAGCGCGCGTGCCACACCCCGTACTTCCGGCCCTACACCTCCACCGACGTCACCGGCTGCGAGCTCGGCGGCGCGGTGAAGAACGTCATCGCCCTCGCCGTCGGCATCGCCTCCGGTATGGGACTGGGCCACAACGCGCAGGCCATGCTCATCACCCGGGGACTCGCCGAGACGACCCGGCTGGCCACCGCGATGGGCGCCCACCCGGCCACCCTCGCCGGGCTCGCCGGCCTCGGCGACCTGGTGGCGACCTGCTCCTCCCCGCTCTCCCGCAACCGCACCTTCGGCACCCACCTCGGCCACGGCCTGACCGTGACCGAGGCGACCGCAGCCACCCGCCAGACCACCGAAGGCGTCACGTCCGCCGAGGCGATCCTCGCCCGGGCCGGCGCCCACGACGTCGAGATGCCGATCACCCAGATCGTCTCCGACCTGCTGCACGAGAAGGTCACGCTCGACCAGGCCGCGTCCGCGCTGATGCAGCGGCCCCCCAAATCCGAGCGCTGACCCCCGCGGCACCCCGGCCCACGGGCACGCCGCGCCGCTGCCATCAAGGCTGTGGCAGGCCGCCGCCAAGGGTGTGTGGCGTATGCGGTGACGATGGTGGCCCCTACGCCCGCGGATGCGGACGCCATGGGGGGCTGTGTATCAGTCGGGGTGGCTCCGCGATCTTCGCCGGTACTCCTGCACAGGGGTCCTGGCCGCGGCTCTCGGGGTCCGTGAACCGGTTCACGGAGTCCGGGGCGGTGACGGGGTCTAACCAGGTAAGGGCCGTCCCTGTGGGGCAAAGCCTGGGACCGGATCGTCGGTGAGGCGGGGGCCGACGCCCCGCCCTCCCGCAGCAACGCACCACCGAAAGGCATCTCGGCACCGGCTCGGACCTGCCTGGCACCGTCCGGACGGCCCCCCGCAGGCGTGCCGAGCCGCGTACTCGGTATCCAGACGTCACTGGCTTCATCAACTTCTACGACGTTGCGACAACGGAGGAAGTCGACATCGTCCCCGTCTTTCGGACCTACTCCCAGCAATACCTGAGCCGTCTCCCCCGGGGCCTGCGCGGCCCGCTACCACCGCTCCCACCCATAGGCCGCACCGGCTCCGGACTGCCCATCCGCGCCCCCCGCCGCTACGCCCCGCCCGCCCCTGCCCTCCGCGGGTTCCTTCTTCCCTGACAGCGCAGGCATACGGCAGGGACTGCCCCACGGTCAGCGGCGTTGGCTGCCCTCCCGCAGCACGCGATCGATGACGTCCGGGCTTTGGTCTTTCGCCTAGCGGTCCGGCTAGGACGTCGGGACGCATGAACAGGAATGATGAGCTGCTGCTTGGCCGCCACGGTCATTCTTCTACCTCCCGCTCCGCTGTTGGCCTACGCTTTGGCGCATGCTGAAGAAGTTCTTGAAGAGGTTGGCGATCCCGCCAATCCACGAGGCGGCAGCTGATGCGTGGGAGCGCGGCGACAGCGCCTTCGTGCGGAAGTTCTTTCCCAGCCCTACGAAGCATGACGCCGACCTGGCGGAGGCGGTCCAGGCAGTAACGGCGATTGGGTGGAGGCTGGCTTCGTCACAGTTCGAAGGCACCGGTCTCCAGCGGCATACGAACCTCGTGTTCACACGATCTTGACGTCAGTACTGCCAAGGCCGGCCGTACACGCCTGATCAACCAGTACTCGGACATGACCTTCGGCCTGTACAAGATGCTCGGTTTCCGCTTCGCCCCCGCTTCCGCGACCTGGCCGACCAGCGGTTCTGGCGGGCCGACCTGCTCGACGGCGAGCGTCGGGTTCAGCCTGTGCCGATATGGCGTGCGCGGGTCAGGCCCGCTGCCCAGTGTGTTGGGGGCAGTACCACCGGGCCGACCTCCACCGGTTGGGGCTCGGCAAGCCGGGCTCGCCCACAGGCCCTTCCCTGTGCGCGGCGCTGTGCTTTCCACTTCCCGGGCCTGGCCTGCGGGCGTTCAGCCAGCGATGCGGAGGAACGGCTGCGCTTCGGGCACTGGTGCGTCCTCGCCGTCGTCGGGGGTCGGGGCCGGGGCCAGTTCCGTGCAGGTGGTCAGAACCACGGGGCAGGTCGGTGGTTGTGTCGGGGAATTCGGCCGGAGTCCGGTCACTCTGCACGCCTGTGGGGCGGGCCGCGGCGAGTTGGTGTGGGCCGTAACGCCTTGCCGCTCTTTCGGTTACCTGAGCAGGAGCGCGGCCGGGGTGGAAAGGGGGCGGTCGGCACTGTCTCCGGGGCCCGGATTTGCGCCGCACCAGGCCCTGCCTTGCCCTGGCCGCCCTTCTTGTTGTGTGCTGCCCCAATTCTCAGGAGCTCGATGTACCAGTCGCCGGCCCAGCCGCCGCACCCTGCAACCGCGCCCCAGGCCGAGGGCCGTCGCTGGCACCCCGGGTGGGCTGTGCCAGTCGTGATTCTCGTGGGTCTGGTGCTGCCTCCGGTCGCGGCCGCGCTCGCCTTCATGGCCCGGTGGGGGAAGACTGCCAAGGTCATGACTGTGATCGCGGCTTCTGTCTGGTTCATGGTCCTGGTCGCGGCGGACCCGCAGACAATGCAGCCGCCGCGGGACGACGCGAAGCCACTGCCGGCGCCGACCGTCACCGTCACCGTGCTGGTGACGCCCTCGCCGCTGCCGAGCCAGGCCGCCATTCCTTCTTCGACACCCACACCGTCCCCCACCGCAGTTACGGCTCCGCCGGCTCCGCCGGCGATCGCACCCCCGCCCGCTGCCCCGGCCGATAGGCCAGGCGAGACCATCTCCGACAAGCCACGCCCCCTCGCGCGCGACAGTGCGTCGACCACCGATCGTTCCGCCTCCGGCACCTCATCGTCTTCCAGCGGCTCCTCGTCAACGAATGCCGGCAGCCACGTCTACTACAAGAACTGTTCCGCGGCGCGGGCGGCCGGCGCCGCCCCGGTGCACCGGGGAGATCCCGGATACGGCTCACACCTCGAACGCGACGGCGACGGCGTGGCCTGCGAGTAAGTTCTCCAGTCCGCCCGGCGGGGACCTGCCGGGCGGGCTGGAATCAACTGACCGAATGGGTGTGATCGTCGTACTACGGCGACTCCACGGTCACGGAGGCGTCCAAGCGGGACATCGACCACATAGGCCCGCGGGATCTCCATTCCGTGAAAAGCCGGTCGAGAGGTGCGGGAAGTCTGCTCCGTGCGAGGGCCGGCCGCCGTGGCGCGGGGCCGTGGGGGCTCGCGCGGCCGGACCTCTCGCCTTCGGATGGGCGGGGGTGTGCGTGGCGGGGCCCGGCCGGGGTGGCTCCTGTCCGGCCGGGCCCCGCGGTGGGTGGACCTCGCCCTGTCACGGTGCCACGCACGTGTCCGGGCTGCCCGCCGGGTGGGCTGCCCCGGTGGGGTACATCGTGCACGCCCGCCTCACCCGCCCCGGTGGCGGCCGGGGGCGTCGGGACGGGTTCAGGTGTGGGTGACGGGGAAGAGGTCGTCGGCGCCGGTGAGTTTGAGCAGGCGTTGGAACTGGGGCTGGGGGTTGCGCAGGCTGATGCGGCGGCCGTACTCGCCCGTGGTGCGTCGGGCGCTGATGAGGGCGTTGAGGCCGGCGGAGTCACAGAACGACAGGTCGGTGAGGTCCAGGACGGTGTCGGGCGGGCCGTCTTCCTGGGTGATGGCGGTGTGCAGGGCGGCACGGAGCAGGGGGACCGGTCGATGTCCATTTCACCGCCGACGTTCACCACGACCTGTCGGGGACTGTCCTCCGCCGGATGCCGGGGCTGTCGTCGTGTTCATCTTCCATGGCGTCCACTATGTGATGGGCGGCCCCATGGCGGCAGGAGTGGATCACGACCGGTCGCGGCGTTGGCGCTGGTTCGCCAGCCACACCTCGGTGCGGTTTCACGCGTGGAAGCAGCCGTGAGCTCCCTCTCGGATCAGGGACCGGTGGGGATGTCGTGGGTGCCGATGCGGTGCCAGATGACGGGGGGTATGCGGTGGCGGCACGCGCGGCCGGCAAGCACGAAGCCCCCGGCCGAGACCTGGGGCTTCGTCGTGGTCCAGAGCCTTCGGGTCTCACCGGACCCTCTGCTCCTTACGGCCCCTGCCAGAGGGCTTTACCAGGTGCCTGTGATGGGTGTGTCTCCCGGGTTGCCGAAGCGCTTGTTGTAGATCACCGTGTCGGAGTCCTTGGCGGCGCCTATGAAGTCGGAGGTCGCGGGGCGGTAGATGCCGATCTTGTCCGTGCCGTCGCCGTTCCAGTCGCCCTTGATGGGGGTGTCGCCGGGGTTGCCGAACTTCACCGTGTGCGACACGGTGGCCGTGGCGTTGGAGTCGCTGAGGTAGAAGGTGGTGTCGCCGGGGCGGTAGACGCCGACCGTGTCGGTGCCGTCGCCGTTCCAGTCGCCTGTGATGGGGGTGTCACCGGCGACTCCCATCCTGCGGATCACTGCCACCGTGGCGTTGTCGTTGGTGAGGTAGAACGTCTGGTCGCTCGGTCGGTAGATGCCGATGGTGTCCGTGCCGTTTCCGTCCCAGTCGCCCACGACCGGGATGTCGTCAGGGTTGCCCAGCTTCCGGGCCACTGCCACCGAGCCGTTGTCGTTGGTGAGGTAGAAGGTCTGGTCACTGGGGCGGTAGACACCGAAGGTGTCCTTGCCGTCGGCGTTCCAGTCACCGGTCAGCGGGATGTCTCCCGGTGCACCGAAACCGGAATAGCCGGCCAGTCCGCCCGAGGTGTTGGAGATGTAGAACACCGACTCACCCGGCCGGTACACACCCGCAGTCGAAGGGGAAGCGCTCGGCGTCGGATACGGGTCGGCATGGTCCGCCCCGAGACCGGCCGCCGGGCCACAGCTGGGCCATGCACCCTGCCCCTGGCTGGCCAGGACCTTCTCGCCTATCAGGATCTGCTGCTGCTTGGTGGCCTGGTGCGGATATGCCGCGTACTGCGCACCTCCGAACGCCTTCCACGTGCTGAGGCTGAACTGCAGCCCCCCGTAATAGCCGTTGCCCGTGTTGATGCTCCAGTTCCCGGTGGCCTCGCATTGGGCGACCTTGTCCCAGGTGCTGACCGAGGCTGCCTGGGCAGGCTGCGCCGTGACGGCCGTCAGGCAGGCCGCGGCCAGGGCCAGAGCGAGCGGACCAGCCGTGCGGGTGGCGGTCGACGTGGTGTGGCGCATGGGTGGGAACTCCTATTGCGATACGGGCAAGCAGGGGATGCCGTCAGTGGACGGCGAGAAGGGTGGCGACCGGTGCGCGGGCTCGGGCTTCCGGCCAGCGATACTCCGGTGCGAGTGCCAGAGGCAGGCGCCGACTGTTCGCCGGCGCCTGCCTGCCAGGTGCCTTGCTGCTTTGAGTGAGGGCTTTACCAGGTGCCTGTGATGGGTGTGTCTCCCGGGTTGCCGAAGCGCTTGTTGTAGATCACCGTGTCGGAGTCCTTGGCGGCGCCCAAGAAGTCGGAGGTCGCGGGGCGGTAGACGCCGACCTTGTCCGTGCCGTCGCCGTTCCAGTCGCCCTTGATGGGGGTGTCACCGGGGTTGCCGAACTTCACCGTGTGCGACACGGTGGCCGTGGCGTTGGAGTCACTCAGGTAGAAGGTGGTGTCGCCGGGGCGGTAGACACCGACCGTGTCGATGCCGTCGCCGTTCCAGTCACCGGTGATCGGGGTGTCGCCCGCGACTCCCATCCTGCGGATCACTGCCACCGTGGCGTTGTCGTTGGTGAGGTAGAACGTCTGGTCGCTCGGTCGGTAGATGCCGATGGTGTCCGTGCCGTTTCCGTCCCAGTCGCCCACGACCGGGATGTCGTCAGGGTTGCCCAGCTTCCGGGCCACTGCCACCGAGCCGTTGTCGTTGGTGAGGTAGAACGTCTGGTCACTCGGGCGGTAGACACCGAAGGTGTCCTTGCCGTCGGCGTTCCAGTCACCGGTCAGCGGGACGTCTCCCGATGCCCCGAAGCCCGAATAGCCGGCCAGTCCGCCCGAGGTGTTCGAGATGTAGAACACCGACTCACCCGGCCGGTACACACCCGCGGTGGTCGGCTGCGCGTCGTCGACGATTTTGTCGTAGCGGAGTGCCTTGTAGTCGCCGTTGGGGTGGCCGTCGATGGTGGAGGCGTTGATGGACATGCCGGTGACGTGCTTCACCGGGGTCGAGCCGAAGCTGTAGTATGAGAACTTGGTGTGCGCGTCGTCGTCCCACTTGTCGAAGAGGATGACGTGGTCGTAGTAGCTGTTGAGAACGTCACCGGCCTTGAGCTGGCTGCGGGAAATCTCGTGGGTGTCGGCGCTGTCCCCGATGCCGACGGTGTTGAGGCTGCTGGTCAGGTGCCAGGCCATCGACACGTAGCCGGAGCAGTCAGTTCTGTAGTACTTGCCGTCCGAGTCGGGGTACGAGCCGCCCTGGTTGTACGTGAGGCTCTTGCCCAGCCAGTACTTGGCGCGCTCGATGACCTCGCTTCGGGTGATGGAACCACCCACAGCGGACGAGGAGACCGTGGCCGCCGCGAGGGTCGTGGCCGTGGCGGGGGCGGTGGCCTGGGCGGGGATTGCGGCGGCGGTGCTGGCAAGACCGGCGATGGCCAGGGTGGCGGCAGCGCGGGCGGCGGAACGCTTCATGGACATGCGTGACTCCTGAGAGTGCTGGTAGGGCGTGTGGTGGTTGGATCCGCTCGGGATCACTTGTCGAGCTGTGCGCCGAGGGTCCGCAGGACGGTGGCGTCGCCTCGGAAGTCGTAGGACGGGGCGGTGCCCGGGGATGCCGCCTCGTCGAAGTGAAGGAAGGCGAGGACGGATCCACGCTGTACGGCGTAGACGTGGTTGGCCTGGTCGCCGGGGGACGAGAGGCCCTGGACTCCGGTCCAGCGGCGCTGCCAGGCCGCGCTCTCGGCGGTGGTGGCCGTTTCCCGGACTGTGGCGTCCTGGGGCAGCGCGCTCTGCTTCTGGAGCGCCCGGCTGGTCGCCTGGCAGGTCTTCATCGCCTCGACGGTCTCGCGATATGCGGAGTCCGCCGTGGCCTCGTCGGAGAAGGTGAGAGTGTCCTGGACGGCGATGGTCTCGCGGGAGGAGCCGAGGTAGCCCTGCTGCTTCCAGGCGGTCGCCTTCTGGACGGTCACGCACTCGTTGAGCTGGAAGTCCCCGCTGAGAGGAAGCGACTTGACGTCACTCATGGGCCTCCACTGCTGCCGGGTGCTGTCCGGGAGTTCGGTGGGGTGGAGCACGGGCTGCGCGGGAGACCCACTCGGCGCGGCCGACGGGGTAGCGGTCGGCTCGGCAGCCGGCCGGGCGGTCGTACGTGCCGGGGCCGGGGCCGGGGCGGGGGTGCCGGCGGGCGCGGCGTGCGTGGTGGCGCCGGCCGAAGGGGCAGTGGTGGCCGGGGCGGCGGCGGTCGGCACCGGAGCGTTGGTCGCCGAGGCACTGGTGTGCTGGGCCAGCCCGTAGGCGGTGGCGGCGGCAAGGACGCCCGCACTGGCGAGCACGGCGGTACGGACACGACGGGGCGCGGCAGTGCGGGACATGGTGGGTCTCTCCTGGAAGTGGGCAGGCCGAAGAGGGCCTCGGTGCAGGGAAGTCGGGGCACGCCGCCTGATGGAGGCGTCAGCAGTGCGTCACGGTGGCGCGGTAGCCATGCGTGACGAGGTGGGGGAGGGCGCCGGTGAGGATGGCGTGCGCCTGCTCGAGGGCTGCGGCCTCGGATACGGCGCGCAGAAAGAGGTAGATGTCCATGCCGTCGTCGGAGGACTTGGCTCGCAGGTGCTCCAGGCCGTGAGAGGCGGCGGTGTGCGCCCAGATCAGGTCGGAGACGAGGGCAAGCGCGCTGTCCTGGGCCGGACAACGGGGAGTCCCGGCGAGAGAGGCTCGGATGACGCGCATCGAGGACTAGTCCCAGTTGATGCTGTTCGCACCGGCCGCGGGGGTGGTGTCCCAGTTGATGCTGCCCGGAGCGGAAGCGGCGAACGTGGTGCTGCCGTCGGTGACGGCGGCCGAGGCGGTCGTGGCGGCGCCGGCGCAGAGCAGGGCGGAGAGGGCGGCGGCAGCGGCGATGTGGGCGGTGCGGGACATGGGATCCCCCTGGATCGAAGGTCTTGAGCGGTCGGGCGGTGTGCTGCTGCGCGCGGCTCCGGATCGTCCTTGCGGCTCTGGCCTGAGTCGGGGACTCTCGCCCCCGCCGTTCCGGTGATCACCATGTTGCTGCCCCTCCGACCTGCGCAGAAGGGCTTTGGGGTGGCACCAAGACGCCTGTCACCTTGGTGCCACTCGTGGCTTACGATCACGGAAGTGGCCGCCGACATGAGCGGTCCATGTCAGCTGGGGGGCTGAGAATTGCTGCAATCGCTTGGCTTGGAACCGACTGTGGAAGCCGTGTACAGGGGGATGGTGGCCGACCCGTCGGGCGGTGTCGCGGAGCTGTGCGTACGCCTCGGCCTCACCGACGCGCAGGTGCGGGACGGCCTGGACCGGCTCGTTGATCTCGACCTGCTGAGGCCGTCACGGGACAGCCCGGGCGCACTGCGTGCGGTGAGCCCCGATCTGGGCCTGGAGCTACTGCTACGCCGGCAGGAGGAGGACCTGGCCCGTCGCCAGGCGGAGTTGGCCCGCAGCAAGGCCGCTGCCGCGCGGGTCGTCTCCGAGTTCGCCGACCTCCGCCCGAACACGGAGGTCGACGGGGCGGAACGGCTCGTCGGCATGGACGCCATACAGAGCCGGCTCGAGGAACTGGGTCACGGGCTGACGCGGGAGTGCATGGCGATCCTGCCGGGCGGTGCCCTGTCCGAGGCGAGCCTGGAGGCCTCCCGTCCGCTCGACCGGCGCGCACTCGGCCGTGGCATCGAGATGCGCTCGGTCTATCAGGACAGCGCCCGCAACGACCCCGCGACGCTGGCCTACGCCCGGTGGCTGACGGAGGAGGGCGGCTAGGTGCGCACCAGCCCGCTCCTGCCGCCCCGCCTGCTGATCTTCGACGCCAAGGTGGCCGTCGTACCGATCGACCCCGCCAACTCCCGTCTGGGCGCCCTGTGCACCCGCGCACCCGGCATCGTGGCGTCACTGCTGACCTTGTTCGAGCAGACCTGGGACTCCGCCGTCCCCCTCGGCGCGGACCGCCCCCGTCCCACCGACTCAAAGCCCACCGCGGGCGAACTCGAACTCCTCAAGCTCCTAGCCTCGGGGATGACGGACGAAGCGGCCGGCAAGCGTCTCGGGGTGTCCCTGCGGACAATCCGCCGCCAGATGTCCGCGCTGATGGAACGCCTCCACGCCAGCAGCCGCTTCGAGGCCGGCCTGAAGGCGGCCCAGCAGGGCTGGCTCTGAGCGGACCGACCGACAGGACGGCAAATGGCGGCGCGGGTTCGCTTCCCGATTCGCCGGGGTCGCGGGGGCGGTGGTTGTCCGTGCTGATGGTGGTCGATGACGTGGTGCGTCAGTGGGCAAGCCTGTCATTCACCGGTGAGTGACGGGCTCTGTAGTCACCACTGCACCCCCCGTCGCAGGTCAGCCGGGGAGTTCGTCGGCAAGCCCGAATCTGGCATGCAAGGGAGCAGCTATGTCCTGGACGTGGGCCGGTCGGCCTGCTGCTCAGGGGCGCAGCGGTTCCGTGGTCGAAGTGACATGCGAGCAATGGGTGGCGTGCGAAGAACTGCGCAGAACTGTTGTTACCCGATCAAAACCGGGTACTGCAGGCAGTGGACCGAACCGGTGCGGTACCCGCCGCACACGCCATGGCGCACCGGCACGCCGCACAAGCCCGCGAGGCCTTCACCAGCCTCGCGGCCACGCCCAGCCGCGACTGGCTGGCCGACGTCTGCGATGAACTGTTCGCTCGCGTGGGGTGAGCCGGACCGCTGCTGCAGCGGCGGGGCCGATGCCACCGTCCACGACCTGGCCGCCGCGAAGAGGCGGGCGGTCCCATCCCGCACCCGCCGCTGCGGCGTGCGCTGACCCCCGACATCCGACGCATTACCGCACGCTGATCGTGGCTGTCGGGCCGTTGCGGTGCTTGGCCACGATCAGGTCGGCCTCGCCCGCGCGAGGCGACTCCTTCTCGTACGCGTCCTCGCGGTGCCGCGGCCGCCTCGCACACCCGCGATCCGCGGCATCCTCACCCGTGTGATCGACACCGCGGGCGACTCCGCAGCCGACGTCCAAGACCCTGTCAGTGTCGGACAACGCCGACCAGCTCGAAGCCCTCGCTAGGGGGAATGTCGGCGAGATACAGGTGCCGACGTCGCCGACGCATTCCGTCGCCTCTGGATCAGGAGAGCACCCACCGGGGCGGGTGTCCCGGGTCGGCCGGGCAGGTGAAGACGTGCAGGTCTCGGTCACGGCCGAAGCGGAGGCGGGTGGGTTGGGCGACGGACTGGCCGCCCTGGATCGAGGCGATCCCCTGTTGGGACGGAACGCGGTCTTCCAGCGGCATCCAGCTGTGCGAGTCGGGGTCCAACTCGTCGCCCCCGGCCGTCAGCAGGAGCCGCATCGGGGCCCCGCAGGTCGCGCACACGATGTCCAGCGGGCCTGTCGACGCCCAGCTGGGAAAGCCGCCGATCCGCCAGCCGGGCGGGATCGAGAGCGCGCCCTGGTAGTTCGGCGCGTAGCGGCCACCTTCCGCCACCTGGGCGTCGTCCCAGGCGTCGATGCGGGCGATCAGGGCCCCAGGCAGCGTGTTGTCCTCCGCCCACGGATAAGTGTCCACCTCCTCGGGGTGCACGACACAGGGTTCGGGAAGTTCGTCCTCCCACCGGAACAGCGGTACTTCGGGCGGGTGGTCAAGGAAGTGGTCCGCGCGCTCGGTCTGCGCAGCCCACCGCCGCCGCAGGAGGTATCGGCGCTCCAGGTACTGGCCGTGGGTGCGCGGGCAGCGGAAGAACTGCACCAGGTCCGCGCCGCCTGGGCCGGCGGCCAGGCCGGGTACGTCCCGGCCGAAGAACTGGGCCAGCCCCACGAATGGCGTCGGCCCGTCCTCCCTCAGGCTGTCTGCGTCGGGCCACGGGCGGCTCCGAGGCCACACGCCCGCGGCCCGGGCGGCGCGGATGTCCTCCGGGGCATACCCCTCGGTCTCGGGTTCGTGCCGCTCGCGGCAGACCGGCCACGGCTCGTCGCCCGGCCACAGCAGCGGTCCGCCGACGTGGCTGTCGTGCCGCCCGGGCTGCCCCGGCCGCGGGTGCAGCCGGGTCGTCCGCCCTCGGTAGGCCGCCAGCTCCGGGAAGACTCTCTCCACGGCAACCGGCCTGGCCGGCGTTGTCCTGGTCATGAGCGGAACGTACGCGGCCGAGACCACGTCACGCGAACGGTTACCGCGACGACCGCGACGACACCATGTCCGGTCGAAGCAGTCGCCAGGCCGAGCACAACCACGGTCGTGACACAAGGCTGTAGGCGTTCCCGAATCTCGGCAACATCACTTCTCAGGGCAGGAGAGCGTTCCTGGCGTTGAGCAACAGGCGCTCTCGCTACTGACGTATAAAGCCACTGCGGGTGCTGTCGGGGTGAGACGACGCAGCACAGTTGGCAATTCAGCATGCTTGTTGGCAAACGACGTCGAAGCTGCTGCGCGACTACTTTGCGGAGTGATCAGTTGTGATCAACGGCTGCGGGGACGGTGTACGAGCTGCTGATCTGGTGCGGTGAATCCGAAGGCTGCCCCGCAAGTCCGTTCCGACGCTTGTGTCCTGGATGAGCTGACGTCGCCGTACGGGAGCCTGGATGAGGCCCGTACGCGACTGGCCATGCGGGACAACTGGCCGAGTCGCTGGACGGCCGCCTGGCAGATCAACGGGTCGGAGGTCGTCTGGCCGGTTCAACGCCGAGAAGGGCTTCGGCTTCATCGCGCAGGACTTCGACCCTGACCTCTTCGTGCACTGCTCCGAGATCCAGGGCACCGGCTACCGCGGCCTGGAAGAGGGCCAGCCTACGAGGCCACCCAGGGAACCAAAGGCCCGCAGGCCACCGCCGTCCCCGCAAGCGACAGCCTGCCGACCCCCGGCCCCCCGGCACGCGGGGATGCCTGCCGACGGGTTAGCGTCCCGCCCCGTACCTGTCTGCCTGCCAGTCAGCAAGCACCCTTCCACGTCCGGAGGACTCCTACAGCCGGCCGTGCGCTCGCGCCCGGCGTACCGGCCGCCGTGCGGCGTGGCCTCAGCTGACGCTCAGCTTCACCGATGCGCTGTTGAAGCCGTAGAACTGGTGGTGGATCTGCCGGCGGACACCTGAGCCGCACGCCGAGTCGTAGGTGGCCACGCGCTCACCGGCGGGCAGGATCTTCACACGGGCGCACCTGTTGTCCGGGAGGGTGTCCTCCACCCACCCGTCGATGGCCAAGTACATCTCCCCCTCTTCCCTCACGCACTTGAGCGTCCACGTGGCGACTGCGCCGCGGATCTTCGGTGAGTCGGAGGCGGGGCATGTGGCTGCGCTGGCCGGCGTAGCGGTGGCCAGCACCATTCCGCTCAGCAGGACGGCGGAAGCGAGCACGGCACGCAGCGATAAAGCCAGGGTTGTCACGAGCTGTCCTTTCCATGGGTCTTGACCGCGAAAATAGACGCTCAACCGGCGGATTTGGTGTGGAGTAACCCGAAAGAATGACACCTGTCGCTCATATGTGAGGGGTAGGGGCACCCGCCGCACGCTGTCGTACTGCGCAGTTCAGCGTTGGGCCCGGTGGCCCTGTGATTCCGCGCGCCGAGAGCGATCAGGGCGTCGGCCGACTCGTTTCGTCGCCGCTTCGCCCGAGCACGCCGATCAACCTCCGGCAGAAGGCGCATCGGCACCATCCTCGCCGCAGTCGCGGTCACGCTGTCGGACGCAGCCCCGGTCAATGCGGTCGCCCCCGCCACCGAGACAAAGGTCCAAACCCCTCATCGACCCCCTGTCCGGCATGCGGGTCGGTCCGTGTCGCCGGCCGCATCCCGCGCCCCGGGGACGAGGTCCGTGCCCTGAGGGCCTAGGCCAGCCACCCGGGCGGGGCTACGCCGCATGTCCTGGCGGCAAGGCGTCCCGGGCGGGGCGGCGGTGGCCGGCTCGATCAAGAACGCGTCACCGAAGTGCGTCAGGCGGAGCAGGCGAGCCACGCTGTGCGGCACGGCCCGCAACTGCAGTTCGTCGGGCACGGCGGTGAGCGGCGAGCAGAGCGCTCAGCCCGGCGCAATCGCAAAAGCGGACGCCCGACAGGTCCACGACGGTGAGCGGGCAGGTGGCCACGGCCTGCTGCAGCGCGAAGCGCACCTCGGCGGCGGCAAGCACGTCGAGTTCCCCGGCCACCGTGACCTCACAGCGGTCGGGCCCGTGGTGGTGGACCGGAATGTATGTACCGCCCCGGTCAGGATCCGGTCCATCCCGAAGCCCCTTCCTCCTCCCGCGGAAGGAGCGGCCAGGAAGACGAACGCGAACGCCGCCGCGAGGATGACCTCCTCCACGACGAGCGCGACCTACGCCGCGAAGAGGATTTCTGGACATCAGCGGCACCCCACGCACGCATAGCCCAGCCGGGCCCGTAGTCACCTCGGCCGGGCTCTGTCCTGTCTGCCGCGCCCCGCAAGGCTGAAGGGCTGTGCCCGGGGCCGCCAGGTCGGACACCGCCCCTCGGCTTGCGCAGGCGGCGCATCCACTCGGCATCGGCCATGCCAATGGCCGAGCCCACCCCGCGGACACAAGAATCCTCACGGGTTGAGTGATTCTCCTGCGGCGACCCGGCCCCTCGGCTGAGATGGGGATCATGATTGCGCTCCCCACTCGCCGCCCTCCGAGCCGCTCCAGAGCCAGAACCTCCCTGCGGCTGGCCGGCGCTTCGCTCCTGGCCCTCGCTGTCCTGACAGGCTCGGTGTTCCTGCTGTGGCGTGGGCCTTGGTGGTTCGACGGTGCGTACCTGAACAAGCAGGACCTCCGCTCCGGCTCGGCGGCGCTGGTCACCGGATTCCGTGCCAGCGTGGTACAGCTCCTCGCCGCCGTGGGTGCTGGTATCGCGCTGATCTTCGCAGCGATCAACTACCGGCTGTCCCGGAGGGGCCAGGTGACCGACCGCTTCACCAAAGCCCTGGAACGCCTCAGCTCCACCGATCGCTACGCTCGTCTGGGCGGCGTCTTTGCCCTGGAACAGATCGTTGCGGACTCGCCCGACCAGACGGAGCATGCAGGGCGAGTGCTGTATGTCTTTGTTCGCGATCGCGCGCCCAAGAGTGCAGTGCTCAGGCCCGAGGAATCCCGGCGCGTGCATATCGTGCGCGCACGCCGTGCCGCCCAGTCCAGGCCGACGGGATTGGCCACGTATCTACTCGCCACCGAGGGGGCGAAACACTCAAGTCGAGCAACCGCCACGGACGACCTCCCTGACAGGCCGGACACCGACGTGCAACAGGCACTCACCGCGCTCATCGGATTCCACAGCGAGTGGCCCCTGGACCTGAGCGGCCTCCATCTCAAGAACGCTCGCCTCGACGACGCTGATCTCTCCACAGTCAACTTCACGAGCGCGGACGTGAGCGATGCCCAATTTGGCGCCGCGAACCTCCATGGCGCCCACTTCATGCATGCCTGCGCCAGCGGCGCCCAGTTTGCCGGAGCCAACCTTCAGGGGGCAGTCCTCGATCATGCGGACCTCAGCGGAGCCTGGATGGTTGGTGCGGACCTTCGTCACGCATCCCTTGGGGGTGCGGACCTCACCAACGCGCGCGTGGGGGGTGCGGACCTGCGAAAGGCCCTGCTCGTTGCCGCAAATCTCTGCGGAGCAGACCTTCACGGGGCGGACCTGAGCACAGCTGAGGGACTTGACGCTGAGCAGATCTTGATGGCGCGGATTGATTCGCAAACTCGGCTCCCCGCACCCTTGGCTCAAGATCCGCTCGTGATCGCACGCATCGCCGATCTGGAGGCAGAGGGCTCTTGATGATCATCTCTGATGAGTGATTTGCCGCCTCGACGGCCAGCTCCCCCGGTGCGGGCGGGGCCGGTCATCTCTGGCTGCTACGCGCCAGCACGGGGCACCACCGCTTCTTCAGGAGCGTGGTCCCCGACGTAGCCCTTGATAAAGCCCTCGTGGTCTTTCGCATAGGTGGCTGCCGTTCCGCCGAGCTCCTGCATGCGTGCCATGGTCCGGTCGAAAAAGTCTCGGGTCGAGGGCCGACTTCGACGAGGGTGTCGAGTGGGTGATGGATCACGCCGTCCCAGCGCCTGGCACGCGAGGCAGTGCGCAAGTTCGGAGACCCCGGCAACGCCGGGACCGTGCTCATCGACACGAACCGACTGCCTCCTCAGCTGCGTGCCCTGCTCACCGACCTTGTCACCCCCGCGGGCCCCCTTCCGGCAGCTCCCGCAAGCAACGTGTCCTCGATGCGCTCGACGCCCACCCTGCGGCGGCTGCCGCATCCACCCGGCGGCCGAAGGAGTAGATCACGCCGCGCCACAGGCCGGGCGCCCGAAAACTGGCATTTGGCCTCCGCCTACCGATCGGCGGCCTACGGTGTCGGGGGCAGGCACACCGCCATGTGCAGCCCGACACCGTGGACCGCCGTTGCCTTGGACGACCTTCCCCGTGCTGCTTCTGGAACCGTTGTTCCGCGTTCGCCCAACTCAGGCGGCCAGTTGAGCACAGCCGGGCCACTCAACCTCAAGATGGCCACTCGCTGTGACATCAGCATGCCAACAACACTGCGGCACTCTTGCCAACTACGAAGCGTCACAACGCGTTGACCACCACGCGCCGACTCTGTGATTTGCCAACTAGGGTGCGTCGTCACACGGGGTCGGCGCCTACGGTGGAGGCATGACGACGTTCTCCGCCCCCTCCGAGCCGGTGCCGGTCCCCATCCGGGTCCTGCTGCCCGGGGACCAGGACGTCGTCGGACGCCTGTGGTCGAAGCGGCAAGTGCGTGACGGCTGGCTGTACGAGGTCGGCCTCCCGGCGTATCGCAACGGCCCGGGGGACACGGTGGAGCCGGCCGAGTACCGGGTCTGGGTCCGCGCGCCGCAGCACGTGCAGCCGCTGGACGGCGTCTCGTACGACGGTGTGCCCGTCGAGTACCTGGAGAAGCCATCGGTCGTGGAGCGGGAGCTGGGGCCGCGCCGACCGGCCGGCTGGGTGCTGGCGAAGGCCGGCGGCCGCGGGCCTGGCCGGGGCACCGTCCATGCTGTCGACTGCGCGGAGGCGCCGGCCGGGGCGCCGGTGCTCACCCTGGAGCATGCCCTGGACGTGGCGCAGCACCCGGGGACGAGGCTGTGCTCCCTGTGCGGTGCTGCGGCCGAACTCGACCCGGTCCTCAAGGGCTTCGACCGTGGCTTCGATGGCGAGGACTGACGCCTGAGGCGGGCCGCGTACAACGCCGTGGGGCGACAGGCGCGCCCTGTCTAGTCTTCGATCAGTTCCTTGAACTGCGGGCACCCAACGGCGTGCCACTCCCTGACGAGAATCTCGCCCTCGCCGATCACGACCTCGGCGTGCCACGGCAGGCAGTCGCGGCACGCATAGATCTCGTACGCGTTGCCCTCGTCGTCGAATGCCGGAAGGTCCACGCAGCCGACTGGCGCCCGGTAGGTGACGTCCTGGTCCGAGTCTGAACCCTCAGCCATCTGCGCGGCTCTTTGACCTGATCAGCTCGTTGGTGAGCTCCACGGTGCCCAGGTACCACCAGAAGATCCAGTCGAGGAACGCTTCGTCGTACTCACCGCGCTGGTCGGCGCGGCGGTGGCGGAGGTCGAAGCGGTTGGCGATCTCGAAGAGGGCGCCCTCGTCCTTGCCGAGCTGGTCCTTGATCAGGGCGCGGCGCTCTTCGAGGACGCGGCCCAGGTTGAAGATGGCCGACCGCTTGCTCTCCGGGGAGGCGTCCCGGCTCCGGTAGAGCGCAATGGCGTGGCGGACGTCGGCGGTGACGTCGGGTGGGCTGTCGTTGATGGCGCGGTGCACGAGTTGGCTGCGGGCGTCGTCAGTGACGGCGACCAAGCGCCCGAGGTCTTCCCCTTCCGCGGCGAGCTCGTACTGGATGCCGGCTGCGCGGAGGAGCTCGTTGACCTTCGCCCTGTACAGGGTGCGGGCCGGCCCGTTGTGGAACTCCGAGTGATGCCAGCCGCAGTTGCAGAAGTCGTGGTAGCGCCGCATCCGGGGGCGGCTGATGAGGTCGTGGAGGACCTCGATCAGGCCGTAGAAGGTGTCCTCGTCCCAGGTCTCCGGGGCCAGGGGCCACAGGCCGGGGATGCCCAGGCGTCGCTCGATCAGCGCGGCGGCGTCGGGCAGTTCATTCGGGTCGTCGACGCACTCCTGCCCGAAGTGCTCGACCAGGTAGCCGTTGTCTGCAAAGTCGCCGACGATCCTGGCGAAGTCGCGGCGGGCGTCACGTGCGGTGCTTCCGTCGACCGACAGGCCCCGGCCCTGCCGCTGCGGCCAGTACGGCCTGGGTGCGGCCGCGGGCCGGATCTCCGAGGCACGGCTGATGAGCTCGGCGAACCATTCGTGCTTCGTCATCACCGCCGGCGCGGACCGGCCCCATCCGGAGACGGTGCCGCCCCAGGGATCGACCTCGTTGTGGTTCGGCATCTCGTCGAAGTCCGCCACGGCCGTCGACCCCGACAGGGCCTCGGTCATGAGCCATTCAGCGCGGTCCGTCCAGGACGATCCGGTCGACGCGATGATGCGCTCACCTTCGGACACGAACAGGGATACGGGCCAGGTCAGCTCGTAGTTGCTCAGATCCAGACTCACCGCGTCATCATCACCCATTTGCCTGCCCGCCGGGACGGCATCGGTGAACATGCCCTGCCCCGCCCTCAAACGGTCGTGCGACGCTCCGTGCAGCTGTGCGGGAACTGAGCTCGCGCTGTCAGAGCCCGCTGTCACCATCCGGGCATGGCCCAGATCAGCCCCAGGCTCGCCCGCACGTACTTCGCGGAGATCTCCGCCGGATCCGCCGTCCCGCTCGACCTGGACGACCTCGTAAACATGGTGCTGCTCCGCCAGCACGGCCACGTGGTCCTCGGCCACGTCGCGCTCCGCTGCTACAAGTTCAGATCGAAGTGGACCTACGAGGAACGCGACATTCGCCGCGCCGCCCAGGTGTTCGCCGACTTCCGCCTGGACCCCGGCGACGTCGTCGAGGTCCAGCTGCCGCCCTACCGCGAGCACGGCGACCACGACCCGGAAGAACGAGGCCGGGCTGACTGGCGGGAGCGGATCGCCTCTTGGATGTACTGGCACGCCCGGCACACGCACCAGCGGGAGCGACCGTACGACGAGCGGGACGACAGCTGGCAGCGCATCGGCGCCGGCGGGCTGCCGGGCGAATTGACCTGGGAAGAGTTCCTCGCGGCGTCCATCGGCAGCCGGCGGAGCATCGGCAACACCAGGCCGCTGGAGCTGATGACCCGCTCGGACAACGGCCTCTTCCTGCCTAGGGCCTACGCCGACCTGCTCGACCGCGGGGAACAGGTGACAGAGGAACTCGTCGGCCGGGCCCGGACCTGCAGCCGTTGCCGCGCCCCAGGCCCCCGGTGGGGCGCCTGGCGCACACCAAGCCCGCACGGCTACGTCACCCTGTGCCCGCCATGCTCGGGCGCCACCTTCCAGCGGTACACCGGTCACCTCCACGGAGTGCTCTACGCGTCGGCCCGCACGCGCAGCACCCGCGCCGACGGATACCTGTGCCGCATGTGCGCGGAGACCCGAGCATCGGTCTGGGACCACTGCCACGACCACGGCTACGTGCGCGGCCCGCTGTGCGCCAGCTGCAACACCTTCGAAGGGAAGAGCTCGGCGCACTCCTTCCTACGGGACAAGGAAGGCTCCGCGCTGCATCTGCTGGAGTGCCGCGGCTGCCTGGAGGGGCGCACGCTGCCCAGCCGCTACCACGCCGCCCTCGCCCGGATGCATCTGGAGGCGACCGAGCGCCACGTAATCCGTTCCCGCCGCTGCAGGCGTGAGCCGTGGTTCGAGGACGTTGAACTCGACCACAGCGCGTACCGCTTCGAGCTGTCCTGCTGGTGGCACGACGCACGGTGGACGAAGACCGTCACGGTGGTGGAGGCTGCGACGCTGGTGCGGGAGTTCGTCGACCAGGCGCTCGCGGCCGCGCAGCCGGGCGCAGTGGTGCCGGCCCCGCGCACGACATCGGCCACGCCGTCGCCCTCGCCGCAGCAACATCGCCCATCGGTCTGAATCGGATACAAGGCTGAACAACATGTGCGACGTTGTCGGTAGCTTCTGCCACCATCCCACCGAGCCCCCGACCGGGTGCAGTGCTGCTTGAACGGAGACCCGAGTGGCCATCCGAGCTATTGAGACCCTCTACGCCGGACACCGCTTCCGCTCAAGGCTGGAAGCACGTTGGGCCGTCTTCTTCGACACCATGGGTATCCGGTGGGAGTACGAGCCCCAGGGCTATGCCGTAGGCCCGGACGGCAAGCGCAGGCCGTACTTGCCCGACTTCTGGCTGCCCAAGGAGAAACTCTGGGTGGAGGTCAAAGGAGTCGAGGATCAGCTCGATGTCGAACTTCTCGTGTACGCAGCGATTCCTCACTTCGGCCTGCCGAGGCCGTCCGTCCCTCGATGCGAAAACGAGTACGAGGTCAGACTCCTCATCCTGGGGCCGATCGACCGTACAGGAAGCCTGGTCGACCAGACGACCGGCGAGCATGCCGGCTACATGCAGCCCGCTCACACCCTTCTCAGCTTTCGGAAGGGCGATGTCTTCAGCGGATCGGCCTGCTTCTTCTCCTCCGGCATGGACCTGTGGCCCGAAGGAGGCGTCGTCGGAAACGACGGGCCACACATCTTCTGGGAAACCCGGGGCACCAAATGGGGTAATTGGGTCAACGGTGGCGGCCTCATCAGCGAAGGGTGTGATGAGAAGGTACATGCGGCCTACCGCGCTGCTCGCTCTGCACGCTTCGAGCACGGCGAGACACCCTGACTCGGTCAATGTGCCCCCGTAGGCCGGCCGGGGCCCGTGAGCCGAAGCTCAGGAGTTGTCACCAGCGGGACCGGCTGAGCTGGTGAATCGGGGAGGCCGAAGCAGTCCGGTTGTCACCAACGAGGCATCCGACTTGTCACAGACGCTCATTCGGCAGTCTTTCTGTCACCAGAAACGAAGATCCAGAGTCTGAGGTTCTCCACGGCGCTTCCATGAGCTCATGGCAGCTACACGTGCTGGGTCGGGAAGGGGAGTCGACGCCGCTGACACCGGGTCCGTCTGGTCGCATCAGTGCAGCTGGGAGGACCTTTTCGTGCCGATGGACGTCGACGCAGGCAGGTCCGGCCTGGATCTGGGCGACGGCTGGACGCGACGGTGGACGGTCTCGTGGCGGTCCGGCGGGGACGATGCGTCCTGCTGGGTGCACGACCTCGTACAGGAGCCGGTGCTCACGAGCGACCCGATGCGGCACTTCACCTGGCGCCGGGACCAGCGGCACCGTCCTGGCCTGCAGTTCCTGACCAGCACCGGCCGTCACCACGGCGCGGAGAGCCTGGAGGAGAGCCGGGTGCTGCTGGCCCTGGATTTCGCCGGCGACGTGGTCGATGTCGTCTCGCAGCCGCTGAAGATCTCCTTCACAACCTGCGGGAAACGACGCGCCCACACCCCTGACTACCTCGCGGTGACCCGCCGCGGCGTCTGGCTGATCGACGTACGCCCCGAGCCCTTGATCAAGGAGGCGGACCGGGAGTCGTTCGCCGCGGCCGCCGAGGTCGCCGTCGCCTGCGGCTGGCGCTACGCGGTGGCCGCCCGCTGGCGCGAGCATGCCTTCGCAGGGCTGGACGCGATGGCGTCGCGGCGTCGGCTGAGGTCCGATCCGCTGGGGCTCCGGCCGGTGCTGCTCGCCGAGGCCGGGGGCGGGCGGAGGTTCGGCGAGCTCGCGGCGGCGACGGGCTGCGAGCCCGTCGCCCGGGCCCAGCTGCTGCACCTGCTGTGCTCCCGGCAGCTGGGAGTCGACCTGGCCGGCCCACTGCAGGACCACTCGCTCGTGATGCTCGCCCGGGAGGCGGGCCGGTGACCGCGGCGGCGGTGCTGGACCTTTCCCCCGGCGCCGGGCTGGTGCTGGACGGGACGGAGTGGACGGTCGAGCGCCGCGAACCGCACCTGGGCCGGGTGCAGTTGGTGAAGGACGACGGCACCCGCGAGCGGATGACCTTCCGGTTCCTGGCCAACCATCCGCAGTGCCGGCCGTCGTCGCGGACGTCGGCGGTGGGGGCCGACCGGGGCCGCCAGCGCAAAGCGCCCGAGGACCTGAACGCGGGCTGGCTGGAGCTGACCGAGCTGCGGATGGCCCACCTGCTGGAAGTGGCGACCGGGTTCCGCTCCGGCGACCCGTTCCACCCGGGCCCGGGCGAGCCGAGAGCCGAGTACGACCCGGCGACCACGACGCTCACCGAGCGCCGGCACGCGAAGGTGGCGGAGCTCGCGGCCCTGGACCCTGCTCACGCGAAACTGCTGGGGCTGGGCTCGGTCGGCTACCGCACGCTGATCCGGTGGGAGAAAGCCCGCCGCCGGTTCGGGCTGGTCGGCTGCGCGGACGACCGGTGGCTGCGCCGCAGCGGCGGAACCCGGACGGTTTCAGAGGAGGTGCGGGAGGCGGTCCTGGCGGTCCGC
Source organism: Streptomyces sp. NPDC026522 (assembly GCF_055567555.1). Classification (NCBI taxonomy): domain Bacteria; kingdom Bacillati; phylum Actinomycetota; class Actinomycetes; order Kitasatosporales; family Streptomycetaceae; genus Streptomyces; species Streptomyces sp. NPDC026522. The sequence continues at coordinate 17,327 of NZ_JBVHQF010000019.1, read as the reverse complement.
GAGGAGACGAAGCGGATGGCGAAGGTGTCGATGCGGACCAAGGACCGCATGATCCGCCAGTACGTCCGCGAGGAGTTCGGGCCCGAGACGAAGGTGCCCAGCTACGACACCCTGCGCCGGCTCTGGCAGGAGTGGTTCGGCCCCGGCGGCGCCCGGCAGCGCTACGCGCGGTCGGCCGATCTGCCGGAGTCGGACGGGCACGTCCTGGTGCACCGGCCGGGCCAGGTCGTCGCGCTGGACACCACGGTGCTGCCGGTGATGGTCCGCGAGCACGTCTTCGGCGATCCGGTGAAGATGCACCTCACCCTGGCCCTGAACGTCTGCACGCACTCGCTGGTCGCCTTCCGGCTGACGCTGGTCTCCGACACCTCGGTGGACGTCGCGATGGTGCTGCGGGACGTGACGATGCCGCTGCCGATGCGGGCGGACTGGGGCGAGGACCTGGAATGGCCCTACCCCGGCCTGCCCGCCGCGGTGGTGGCCGAGTTCGCCGGACACGCGGTGGCCGGCCTGCCGTTCTTCACCCCGGAGACGGTGACCACCGACCACGGATCGGTCTATCGCAACCACCACCTAGTCGAGGTCGAGCGGGTGCTGGGCTGCCAGATTCTGCCTGCGCGGGTGCTGCGGCCGACCGACAAGGCCGCCGTCGAGCGGGCCTTCGGCGTGATCCGACAGCTTCTGTTCGAGCACCTGGTCGGCTACACCGGCGTCGACGTCGCCGACCGCGGGGCCGACCCGGCCGCGGACGCGGTGCTGACGGCCGACCAGCTCGAGCACCTGATCGCGACCTGGATCGTCGGCGTCTGGCAAAAGCGCAAGCTGGGCGAGTACGCCCCGGCCTGGGATCCGGACGGCTCGCACAGCCCGAACTCGCTGTTCGCGGCGTCGTTCGCGCAGACCGGCTTCGCGATGGACATCCCTTCTCCGGAACTGTTCTACGAGCTGCTGCCCGTCCACTACGTCCGCATCGACAAGCGCCGCGGGGTGAAGATCCGCGGACTTCGGTACGACGACGCCGATGTCCTGCGGGACTACCGCGGCGAGCTGTCGACGCGGGGTGGCAAGCACAAGGGCAAGTGGCTCATCCGCCGCGACCCGCGCGACCGGCGCCAGGTGTTCTTCCAGGACCCGATCAGCCATGCCTGGCACCCGCTGCCCTGGACGGGCATGCCCCGGGCCGGCCAGATGCCGGCTTTCGGGGACGCGCGGGCCAGCGCCTTGCTCGCGAAGGCTGCGGCGGCCGCGCTGAAGCCGAAGTCGGACGTCGAACTGCTGCCCGTGTTGCTGGAGCTGATCGGCTCGAACATCCCGGTCAGCAAGTGGCCGACCCAGATGAAGAAGTCCCAGCGCACCGAGCACGCCCGCGAGATGCACCAGGCCAGGGCCGCGCAGGCCGACCGGCCGCCGAGCCCGCCTGCCCCGGCTGCAGGGGAGGAGACGGCGACGGTGCTGAGCTGGCCGGGCCGGGGCGCCAGACGCAGGAAGCGGTTGCCGGGGAACGGCGCCGGCGTCGGGAGGCCGTCCGGCCCGCTCCCGTCCCGCCGCCCGAGTTGGGCCACAGCTTCCGGGCCCGCAGTGTGTTCGTGCTGCCCGAGGACGACCTGGAGGAGGACCGTGGTGGACCAGACGACGCCGGATGAGCACGCGGTCGTCCCGTTCCTGCGGGCCGGCCCGCCGCCGGACCGCACCCGCTGGGAGGGCTGGCAGCAGTGGCGGAAGATCCGCGGCACGTTCGTGCCCGCGCCGCGTCTGACGCCGGCGGACTACCAGAGCCTGAGCCCGCGACGGCGGGCTCTGCACGACCTGCATCGCACCGCGACGCACGTCAACATGCGGCTGCAGGAGACGCCGATGAGCGCGCGGGTCGCGAACCTGATGCGCGGGCGGCTGCAGAACAACGCGGTGAAGTTCATGCCCGGCACCCGCGACGGCCTGATGATCAACGGCGGCGGGTTCCAAGGCAAGACCGAGACCGCCTGCGACGCGGCCGCGTCCTTCGAGGACGTCTGGCGCGAGGTCCACCACCAGCTGCTGCCCGGCCCCACCCCCGGCACCCGGGACGTGTTCGTGCCCGTCGCCTACTGTCGCCTGCCGGTCCGCGCGACCCCCAAGGGACTCTGCAAGGCGATCTTGAACGTCTACGGCAACCCGCACCCCGGACCGCTGGACGACCTGGTCAGAGCGGTGCGGGACGCGATCCGGGACCATCACACCACCGCCCTGCTGATCGACGACATCACCCGGCTCCGGCTCCACCGCGAGGACGACCAGGACACCCTCGACCTGATCCGGGAGCTGATGGACCTCAACGTCACCCTGATCCTGATCGGCGTGGACATCCCCGGCTCCGGCCTCCTGCGCGGCGCCTACGTCGACCAGCGCACCGGACAGTGGGTCTTCCCCGACAACGTGCGGGGCGGGCGGCACAGCACCGCGGCCGCCACGCAGACGGGCCGCCGGTTCGACATGGTCGATCTCGACCCGTTCGACTACTCCACCCCGGCCGGCATCACCGCCTTCCTCGACCACCTGGCCGGCATCGAGGACCAGCTGCGGCTCCTGCGGTCCTTCGAGGGCATGCTGACCACCGGCGAGATGCCCGAGTACCTCTTCGGCCGCACCCGCGGCGTCGTCGGCCTGCTGCGGCGGCTGATCGAGGACGGCTGCACCGAGGCGATCCTCACCGGCGAAGAACGCCTCACCCCGGAACTGCTCGCGAAGACCACGATCCACCTCGGCAACCTGGACGACCTCGACCCCGGGGCCGGCGAGGTCCCCGACATCCCGCAGAACACCGCCTCGCCCACGAAGCCCCGCCGCCGACGCGGACGCAACACGGTCCTCGACGACCGCGGGAACAGGCCGGCCGCGGGTGACTGACGCGACCGCGGGCGCCGGGCCGCGGCCCTTCGGACTCGGCCTCGATCCGCTGGAGGGCGAGTCCCTGGCCGGCTTCGTCCTGCGTCTGGCCCACCGCCTGCACATCTCACCGAACGAGCTCGCCCGGCAGACCGGCCTGACCGAACAGGACCGACTCGGGCGGGCCCGAGCCTCGCTTTCGACCCTGCTGAGCCCAGCCGAGGTCAGCCGCTTCGCCCTCACCACCCGGCTGGACCCCCGCGAAGTGCGCGCGATGACGCTGGAGCCCTTCGCCTCCCGCTACCCGCCGGCGGCCCGCAGCATCGCCGACGTCCGGGCCGGGAGGGTCTACTCCATGCACACGGACCGATGGCTGTTCCCCACCACCGCCCGCTACTGCCCTCACTGCCTTGCTGGCGACGGCTCCGACATCCAGAACGCCCACGGCGGGCCCTGGCAGATCCTCTGGCGCCTGCCCGTCGTCTTCGCCTGCCCGCTGCACAAGGTGTTGTCGGCGTACAAGTGAACGTGGCTCTGACAAGATTTTCGTAGCCGGAGATCATCCCTGTGCAGTGGTCGGTCGATGGGTGCGGCTCATTTGCAGAAGCTGTTGCGTCGGCCGTGAGGGCGCGGTCTGTCCCGGTCAGGAGAGCCGCAAGTCGATCCAGGGGATGGTGTCTCCAGGCAGCAGGTATCGCTCGGTCTCGAGGAATCCGTGCTTGAGCGCGAACCGCAGTCCGTCCTCGTTGGAGGACAGGACGACGGTCTCGATCACCTCGGCCCCCAGTTGCCGGGCCCGGTTGAGCCCGCGCGCATAGAGTTCCTCGCCGAACCCCCGCCTGCGGTGAGCGGCGAGCACGCGGGCGATGACTGTGGCCGCCGGTGTTTCGTCCGTCGGCGGGCGCACCGTGCTGCAGCCCACAAGATCGTCATCGAGATACGCGATCTCCAGGTGGTTGCGCCGGGCACGTCCCCGTACCTCGTCCAGAGAGAGGGAGTGGGTAGGAATGATCACGTTGTGGGCGTACTGCCAGTCTTTGAGTGTGGCGTCGCCGTCCGGCTGCTGGATACGAAGATCAGACATTGCAGCAGGACACCCGAGGACACCTCGGACGTCAACTCCGTTGGGTGTGTCTATGTCTTCAGGTAAGTCCCTGATCAAGCCGTGAGGTCGTCGTGCTGCTGCTTGGAGGTGTCGGCGTACTGGTGGGTGTGGCTCTGTCGTAGCCGGAGATCATTCCGGGGTGAGGGTTGGCTGGTCCGCGTAGCGGCGGCGTAGGTGGGCGATCAGTACGACTCGGTGGCGGAGGAGTGGGACGCCGGCGCGGCCTGCCATGATGCGTTTCTGGAGCTTGACGTCGGTGATGCGGCCCTCGTTGACTCCGGAGTTGTAGGGGCTGGTGATCCCCTGGGCAACTGCGTGCCGGTCTTCGCGCAGGGCGGTGGCGATGCCGGCGAGGGGCAGAAGTCCGCTGTTGGTGAGGTCATCGAGCCAGGCCGGCAGCGGTGTGGCGTCGCGGGTATCGAGCATGGCGGCGAACTGACGGACCAGTTCGTGGGTGCGGTGCAGTTCCGGGCAGTGTTCGAGCAGCCGCCGCAGACGCTCCGCCGTCTGCGGGCCGTGCCGGACCGGGCTGGTGATGATCCAGCGTGCGGCTTCGCGTGGGGAGGGCGGTCGTTCGCGGGGCTCGTCCAGGGGCAGGCCGCGACGCAGCGGTGTCAGGGCCATCTTCACGCGCTGGTAGTGGCCCAGGTAGCCCTTGCCAGCGAGTTCTTGGTGGAGGATCTTGGCGCTGTGTTCACCCTCGTCCCAACGTTGCTGCAGGTAGTCGAGGTACGGATCCAAGGTTGACGGGCGGCGGGGAGGGCGGCGCATCACCTCGTGCCAGCTGCGGGCCCTGGCGTATTTACGGACGGTGCGGCGGTTCAGCCCGAGTTCGCGGGCCGTGGCACTGTAGGGGCGGCCGGCATCGGTCAGCGCGTGGATGGCCTCGAAAAGCCGCCGGGCGTGCCGGCTGGCGGGCGTGTCCTGCCCGGGTTCCGTTGTCGTCGAAGGAGGCTCCGGACCGGCTGGTTCGGAGGCGGGGAGAGCGGCTGGCAGGCAGCCGCGGTGGGCTGCGGCGACTTCCTGAACGCGCCGGGACAGGCCCTGCCACAAGTGAAAGCGGTCGCTGACCTGGACGGCGCCGGGGGCACCGTCGGCTATGCCCTGCCGGTAGGTGAGGGAGCCGTCGCGGCAGGCGATCTGAACGCCGGGATGCGCGCGGAGCCATCGGCTGAGCTGTTCGGCGTCCCGGCCCTCCCAAAGCGTAAGCGGGAGTCGGGTGGTGGCATCGACCAGGAGGGTGCCGTAGGTGTCGCCGTAGAGCGCGAAGTCGTCGACGCCCAGCACCCGGGGTGTGACCAGCGGCGGCAGCGGCATCCGCATCAGCTGGGCGAGCACGGTGCACCGCGAGAGTCTGACGTTCAGGACCCGCAGCATCCGGGCCCCGCCCCGGCCCGCCAGCACAACACCGACCGACTCGACCAGGTGCTGCAGCAGCGGCGTCCGCCGCTGGTAGCGGACGGTCAGCCCAGGCACCTGTTCGGCGAAGGTCACCTTCGGACAGGACGGGTTCTCGCAGTACAGACGGCGCACGGACAAGTCGATGCGGACCGGCCGGCCGCCGAGCGCCGCATCGGCGAGGTGCCGGACATAGCGGCTGTGGATCCAGTCGCTCAGGACACCGCACCCGCTGCATCCCACTGGGACACGGGAGCGGGTATGAGCCTCGATCACCACGGCAGGACCGGAAGTATCAGCCGAGAACACCAGCAACCCGGCCAAGTGCGGTAACAACTCTGGCAGTTCAACAGAACACACTCAAAGGCTGCCCACCCCGCAAACCCGGGCGACCGGCTGCATCGAGATGATCTCCGGCTACGAAAATCTTGGCAGAGCCACGTTCACTTGTACGCCGACAAGTGGTCGACCGCGACCGTCGGCCCGGACATCCACATCAAGGTCGGCCGCACCCTCTACTCAGTGCCCTGGAAGCTGATCGGCCGACGGGTGGACGTCCGCTCCACCGCCACCATGGTGCAGGTTTTCCACGACGGCGGGCTGGTCAAGACGCACACAGCCCTCGAGCAGGGCAAACGCACCGACGCCGGTGACTACCCACCCGAGAAGATCGCCTTCCAGATGCGGACACCGATGTGGTGCCGCAGCCAGGCGTCCGAGGTCGGCGATGCCTGCCGGGAAGTGATCGACCAGCTGCTGGAGATCAACGCGCTCTACCGGCTCCGGGCCGCCCAGGGAGTGCTGGGCTTGCGGAAGAAGTACAGCGACCGCCGTCTCGAGGCCGCCTGCGCGAAGGCCACCCTGGTCGGCGATCCGTCCTACCGGACCATCAAGGGCATCTTGGTCGCGGGCACCGAGACCGAGCCCGAGCCCGATACCGGGGACGCCGGAGCCGCAGCCTTCCTCCACGGCCCCGAGGGACTGTTCGCCGCCGACATCCCCACCCAGACATCGGGCGAGAGTCACGATCACCAGGAGGACGGCGACGCTGAGGAGGCCGCCCGGTGAGCGTGATGGACACCAGCCTGCGCGAATCACTCAAGACCTTGCGGCTGTCAGGGATGCTGGAGACCTTGGACGCCCGCCTCGCCCAGGCCCACGGCGGTGAACTCGGCCACCTCGACTTCCTCCAGGTCCTCTGCCAGGACGAGATCACCCGACGCGAGACCGTCGCATTCGAGCGCCGCCTGCGCAAGGCGAAGTTCGAGCAGCAGGTCACCTTGGAGGGCTTCGATTTCAACGCATCCCCGAAGTTGCCCGCCGCCCAGATCCGCGACCTGGCGGCACTGCGCTGGCTCCACGCCGGCGAGTCCGTAATTCTGTTCGGGCCCGTCGGGGTCGGGAAGACACACGTGGCACAGGCCCTGGGACATTTGGCCATCCGCCAGGGCGCCAACGTCCGCTTCGCCAAGACCAGCCGGATCCTGGCCGAGCTCGCCGGCGGCCACGCGGACCGCACCTGGGACCGCCGCATGCGTGAGATCGTCCGTCCCGACCTGCTGATCCTCGACGACTTCGCCATGCGTCAGATGACTGCCCCGCAGGCCGACGACCTCTATGAACTCATCTCTGAGCGGCAGGGCCGTTCCGTGATCATCACCAGCAACCGGGCGCCCAGCGATTGGTATCCGCTTTTCCCCAACCCCGTCGTCGCCGAGTCCCTCTTGGACCGGCTGATCAATGCCAGTCACCAGGTGATCATGAACGGCCCCAGCTACCGGCCCAACAAGCGCCCCAAGAACCCCAGCGACAAGCCCTGACCGCCCTGATCCATCGCGCAGGAGCGCCGATACGACTGCCAACACCGGCGCCCCTGCCTCGCTGTCCTTGCCGCGTGAGAGGCTGCCCGGCGACACCAGGACGTCGATGGAGAGCTGGCGGGATGGGTTTCGAGGGCGAAGTCTGGCGACTGACGCGGCAGGAGGTTCTGCTCGGCGAGATCGTGATCGACGAGGCCGACTTTCCCTGGCTGAACGGTCGCTTCGTTCCAACGCCGGCGTTCGGAGAGGTGAAGCCGTGGTTCGACGAGTCGCTGGCTCTGATGGAGGCGGAGAAGTACGAGCGGTTCGACGACTCCTACGACCGGATCGCGGACACCTTGTCGCTGGTGGCCCCGTCAGGGCCGGTCGCGGAGTTCCTTCTACACATCAGTGACGGTCGTGCTTGGTTCAGGTGGAGTGACGAACCATTCGATGATGTCTGAGCCCGCCAGGCCTTGGGGAATTGCGTGACCACAGCCCCTGGGGAATTACGCCGTCGTCGACAACGCACAGTGATGTGTGACTCCGTCAGGGGCGCGACATAAGCCTGAATGACCTAGCAGAGGCCTGAGTTCGCTGCCATGGCTTCGGCCACTCCCCGCCAGAAACCAGCCACCGGCCCCCCTCTACCGCGCCCGCTCGCCACCATGAGATGACCCCCCACCCGACCAACCGCCTGCCGCACGGCACGCCGAAAGGGGCCACGCACCAGATGAGCGACCCGTACGAGAGCTACGTGTTCGACCATTCCAGGGGCTGGATGAGCCTGGACATCTACTACGAGCCTGGCCTCAACGTCGCCACTCTCCACCACACCGGCCATATCTCCGTGAAGCAGGGTGACAGCCGCTACGCCGACACCTGGATCGACCGGCTTCAGGACTGCAAGCCCATCGCGCTGCACACGTTCCTCGTGGAGGACGAGAAGATCCCGGCCCTGTTCCAGCCGTGCGTCTACGACGACAAGGACAGCCCGTCCGCAGTCGGTGGCAGCGGCTGCCTGTGCCGAAAGTCCATGACCGACCCCATCACCGGCCTGCCCGTCGTCCGCGAGCACTACCGCACCCGCAGCGGCAACATCGAGAGCTGGACCTACAAGACGATCACCAGCCGCGGCTTGCCCGAGGGACGGACCGTCCGCAGCCTAATCGTCGACAAGCACGAGTTCTGGATGAGGGACGACGAATCCGAGCTCCACTTCCTGCCCCGCACCGACTCCTCCGGCTACGGCATCGGTTACGCCGGAGGCGGCCCCTACGCCCTCTGCCAGATGATCGAGCAGCTGGTCGAATCGGACGGCGCCAACTCCACCCCCGTCCGCTGGCGCGACAAGCCCAACGGGGCACTCGCCGCGTGGGCTCGCAACGATGAGATCAGCCACCAGGGCGAGTACACGATCAAGGAACTCCGCTCCATGATCCGCTAACAGTCGCGGCCCCCGTCCTCACGGCGGGGGCCGCCCGTACTTACCGTCGGTCAGTGTCATCCACCGACCCGGACTTCACGGGCGGCCGCCCCCAACACAGCGTGGCCGCCCTTGTGACTTCCGGGCCACCACACCCCTTCACACCAAGAGCAGCAGCATGCTCCCTGTGCTGGTGACTGCCACCGGTGAGTGACTGGTGACTGTCGGCGGTGAGCTTTTCGGTGAGTAGCCGAAGCCGGCCGATGACGCCTGTTCGCCGCGCACTGTGCAGGGCGGTGTGCTCCGTCGCGCACCCGGTTCTGGCCTGGGGGAGGGCGGAGTGAGTGACAGCGCACTGTGCGCTGGGATCAATCGCGGTCGCGGTCCGCGGCGGTGCCGGGGCCGAGGTCGCGCCGGCCGGTGACGGCCTGGTGGTGTTCGTCGGTGGCGGCCTGGGCGGGCGGGGCCATGTCGGTGCCCTCGGCGGCGAGTCGGGTCCGGCGCCCGCCGTGGGGTTCGGCGGCGGGTGCGGTGGGGTGGGGGCCGGTGCCCAGTGGGCGGCGCTCGGTCATGAGGTCAGTCTCCCGGCGCCCGGTCCGCCCCCGTCAACTGGGGGGAAGTCAAGGGGGAAGCCTGGGGGGAAGCCTGGGGGGAACCTGGAGGGGGAAGCCTAGGGGGAAGCTGTATTTTCGGCGGGTCTGCATTTTTCCTGGTCAGCGCCCCTTTTTTCGCTGGTGAGTAGCCGGACTTATATGTGTGGAGGGGTAGGAGGGTGCTGCGCTGGCTGGTGTTGGGCGGAGTGCCCGCAGGGCCTGGGACGTGCTGTGTGGGTCGTTACGGTGGCGTGTTCACTGGCGGCTCGGGAGGCACGGGTGCGGGTTCGGACGGGGTTACGAGCGATCGGTGCGGCGGTGGGCCTGGGCCTGGTCGTGGTGCTGGCCGGCTGCGGGAGTTCGGAGACGGACGCGAAACCGGCTGTGGGGCCGTCTGTGGCGCCCGCGTCGTCGACTGCGCCCGGATCCTCAGGCGGGGAGCGTGCGGCTGTCCTGGAGGCGTACAGGGTGATGTCGGCGGCGGAGGTCCGCTCGTACTCGGACGGGCGCCTGGGCCCGGAGTTGGAGCGCTACGCCACTCACACCGCCCTCGCGGACATCAAGTCCACGGTGTTCTGGTACCAGCAGCGGGGCACCGTGATGCGGGGCGAGCCGGTCCACTCCCCGGAGGTGACCTCGCTCGACACCACCGGGGACCCGTTGCGGGCGGTCGTCACGGACTGCGTGGACTCCAGCCACTACGACCAAGTCGACAAGCACGGCGCCCCGGCCGCCACGCCGTCCGAGCCGCGCCGCCATGTGGTGACCTCCTCGGCCCAGCGGACCCGCACGGGGCCCTGGCTGATCTACACGTCCACGATCGAGCGGGACCGCACGTGCTGAGCCGGCCCCGCCTCGACGCGGCCGGCCTCGCGGCCGGACTGCTCTGGGCGGCCGCCGCCCCGTTCGCGGTCGCGGACGGCCCCGGCGGCGTCGTCGTGTGCCCACCGCGAGACCTGGACTGCAACATCACAACTCAGGACCCGGGCAAGCCCGCCTCGGAGGCGGGCTTGCCCCCGTGTGCGATCGACGGCCGGGAGGTGCCGTGCTCCACGCCGGAGATGGGCCGGTTCAGCTCGGCGGACTCCTGCTACTGGAAACCCACCGACGGCCCGGACGGGGGCCTGCCAGCCGGGTTCGACACGGGCGCCCCGGACGGCTGGCGGCCGGGCGATCCGGGCGGGTCGCTGTACCTGGTGACCTGCCCGACCGGGGACGGCGACGTCCGCGGCGGCATCCGCTGGTCACCCACCGGCCCCGCCGACGGCGGCGTCGACGTCCAGACGCTCGCCCACCAGCCCGTCGAGCAGCTGCGCCTGGAGGGCTCGGACATCGGGATCGTGCCGTTCCCGACCGGGCGCGGCGTCGTCGGCATGTCGGTGTGGATGTGGAACCAAACGCAGCCTGCCCCACACTCATCGGGCCAGGAACCAGGCCGAACTCGCCGCCGAAACCCGCCGGTTCTTCCACCGCCGACAACGCCAGCCCCACATCGTCACCGGCTACTTCAGAGCCCCACACGTCCGCTACATCCTCGACACGTGAACCCCACGAGTTTCTGATCAATACGACTCGACCGAGGATCTCGCCCTCTGCGGGCGCGCCTGGGCAGGCCGCCGTGCACGGCCCGCAGACGCCAGCGACGTCGCCGTGCCTGGCGGTCGCAGTCGAACGCCCTCTGACCGCGCGACAACGTCTCAGATTTACCTGGTCACCTATGTTAACCGCCGGTATGGTAATCAGCGCGTAGCAGATGGCAACCACTGACCCGGTGCGCCGTCGCACGCGTCAGTGGCGGCCGGGGGATCAGTGTCGCTACGGGGGGACTCATTGTTCATGCCGCGACATCGGTTCATCAGGAGCGCCGCTTCGGTCGGCGCTGCGTGCTGCTGCTTCGGGACAGCAGGCTGACACGAGCCCTCCCTGCGTGCTCCCCGCCTGCCTTCATTTGCCATGAAGGAATGCTCTGTTGCGTCCAAAACCAGCCTTCTTCCCGCCCGGATCGCGTAGATCCGCCCTCCTCAAACCGGTCCTGACGTCAGTCGTGGCGCTGGCCGTCCTCGGTGGTCTCGCCGTGCAGCCTGCGGTGCTCGGGAACACCAAACTCCGCGCCAGCGCCGCCGGCAGCCCGTACGACTGGCTCGACGACACCGCCGCCGAGCAGTGGCGGCAGGACCAGTGCCTGATGGCCGACGTGCTGCGGCTGGGCGGTCCGGCCATGGCGCAGGTCGCCCAGGACGGTCTCAATCAGTCGCAGGACAAGCTCCACGTGCTGGCGGATCGCAATCACTGGGAGCAGACTCCGCTCGCCGCGGCGTACCAGAAGGACCGGGACGCGGCGAACGGCGCCCTGACGGCCCTGAACTCCTTGCGCGATTCGTGGCAGAAGCCACTGGCGGGCCTGACCACCCCGGCGGGTATCAATGACGCTGACTTCCACCGGCCTCCGGGTTCTCCGGGTGACGGAAAGCAGTCGTTCCACGCTCAGACCGGCCTGATCCAGTGGACCGCCGACCGGTTCTGGACCTCGGAGAGCGACTTCTACCAGGACCCCACCCCCAAGGCGGCCGGGCCGACCGTTACGGCAGTGAAAAGTTTGGGTTCGCCGCTCTACGGCAAGGACCCCGACCCGAAGACCACCCCTGCGGACCAGTGGCAGCGCGCGCTCGCGGAACGCGATGCGTTCAAGTCCCTGACGGAGTGGTCGGCGGAGCCCACGGGCGCGGACAACGCCCGCATGTTCCTGGCCTCCGGCGGCTTCCCCCGTACGGCGCCGAAGGCGGGGACGGCGGAGTACCGCATCGCGGTCGAGGACTTGAAGTCCCGGTTCGCCACCTGCGCCTGGCGCGACCCGATGGACCCGAGCAAGGTCCTCGCTGGGATCACCGACACGGCCGCCGGTGAGTGGCAGCAGGAGATCACCTCTCAGCAGACCCAGCGTAACCAGATCCTGGCCGCAAACAAGGACGCCACCCAGTCCTTGACCGCAGGTGCGAAGGCTCTGGGCGAGATGTTGGGGCACTCCTGGGTGGCCGATCACGCCGCCCGCTTCCAGGACTACTGGTCCCCCGGCGGAGCGGGCACGGTCGGCGACAACACTGCCGTGATCGAGGTCCACGCAGCCAACGGCAAGTGCCTTGACGTCGAGAACAGCGGCGCCGTGGACGGCACGCCCGTACAGGTCTACTGGTGCAACGGCACGGATGCGCAGCAGTGGTGGGTCTACGGCGATGACCACGGCCTGCACTTGCGCAACCGGAACTACAAGTGTCTGGACGTGTCGAACAACGACCCGACGAACGGCACCAAGATCCAGGTCTGGACGTGCAACAGCTCCCCGGCGCAGACGTGGGAGTACAACCTGCGCGCCACCACGAGCCTGAAGAACGTCGGCACGGGCAAGTGTCTGGACCTGCACACCTACGACGACGGCAACGACTCCAGGCTGTGGGACTGCAAAAACGGGTCCGGTCTGCAAGAGTTCGACATCAAGCCGTCCGGCACCGGCACCGTTCCGGCGCAAGCCGAGTTCGACAAGGCGAAGAAGGCCGTCGCCGACGCCCAGACCGGCGCGAAGAAGCAGCTCGAGATCCTGAAGGCGCAGGCCGCTGCGGCCAAGAAGGCCGCCACCACCAGTGACACCGCCGAGCAGGCCGCCTATGCCGTCGCCGACTCAGCCGGCGCGCCGCGCGGTCGCGGTCTGCTGGTCGGCCAGCAAAAGGCACAGGTCACCAAGGGCGCGGTAGCCGCTCTGGACGCGATGGTGAAGGCCGGCGAGACCGCCGAGGCGGCCACTCGTGCCTCCGGCGCGGACAGCGAGACCATCGCCCAGCGCGCGCTGGCGCAGGCCGCGCAGGCGAAGGCGGAGTTCCGCCGGGAGGCAGCGCACACCGCCGAACTGCAGGCCAAGGCGGCCGCGGATGCGGCCAAAACGCACCGGGACAACGCCAAGAAGGACGCGGAGACCGCCAAGTCCAAGCTTGGCGACGCGCTGAAGGCGGAGGCCGACGCCAAGGCGGCGGCGGCCAACGCCCACGCCAAGCGGCTCGCCGCCGAGGCGGAAGAGGCCACAGCGAAGAAGGAGAAAGAGACCGCCGCCGCCAAGCAGGCAGAGGCGGCAGAGCACAAGAGGAACGCGGAAGCCGAGGCGACGAAGGCCAGGGACGCCAAGGGCAAGGCCGAAGCCGCCGAAGCCACCGCGGTCGAGCGCAGAAACGGCGCCGTCAAGGCCCGGGACAACGCCAAGGCCAAGCGCGACGACGCTTGGCAGGCGGAGCAGAAGGCCGACGCCGCGCGCGCCAAGGCTGATGCCAAGGCCGCCTACGCCGCTTCCCTCGAATCGGGCTCGGAGGCCACCGCCGCACGCGCGGCCGCCAACGAGGCGGACAAGGCCGCGACCGACGCGGAGACGGCAGCCGGTAAGGCAAGGGGTGAGGCCAACGCGGCGACACAGGCGGCTGCGGACGCTGACGCGGCAGCCACCCGTGCCGAAGCGGCCGCCAAGCGGTCCCGCTCCGACGCCGACGCCGCTCAGGCCGCCAAACTGAAGGCAGACGCGGCGGTCGCCACCGCGACCAGTGCGGCCGCCGACGCGATCGCCGCCTCCCAGCACGCCGCGTCCGAGGCGAGGGCGGCCGTCGCCCTGGCCAACGAGGCAGACGGGCAGGCCAAAACCGCGAAGTCGCAGGCGGACAAGGCGAGCGTCGAGGCCGGCAAGGCCCGCACCGCTGCGGCCAAGGCGGCAGGCTACGCGTACGTGACCGCCCAGGCCGCGGTGGACGCCGGCAAGGCCGCCGCGCAGGTCGCCAAGCCCGCCAACGACGCCATCCAGCTCGGATCGCCCTACGTCACCACCGACTCCGCCGCGAGCCTGATCGTATTGACCGGGCAGGCGTCGAAGAGCATCGCCGAACAGCAGAAGGCAATCGCCGACGCCCACGCCAAGAACGCCCAGGACGAGGCCGCTGCGGCCAAGGCCCTCGCCGAGCAGGCGCAGGACGATACCAAGGCCGCCTACCAGCACGCAGCCACCGCCGCCGGGTACGCCTCGGACGCCCGCACCTACGCCAAGGAAGCTCTCGGCTACTCCGCCGACGCCGCGAAATCGGCATCCCTGGCATCAGCCTCCCTGGCTCGCAGCGTCGAGTACGCCGGCCAGGCCGCTGCGGACGCCGTGGCCGCGGACCAGGCGGCCGGACGATCGGAGGGCTACGCCAAGACCGCTCGCGACTCCGCCGACCAGGCCGCTCTCGACGCGACAGCCGCCCGCACAGCGGCAACCCAGGCGGAACAGGACGCCAAGACCGCCCGCGCCGCGGCCGACCGCGCCGCCATCGTCGCGACCGAAGCCGAGAAGGCGGCGCAGGACGCCGACAAGTACGCCAAGGAGGCGCAGGAAGCAGCCGACCGGGCCGAGAAGGCTGTCAACGCCAAGCAGATCGAGACCGGAACCGTGCCCGACGGATCCGGTGGGTCCATCGGCAACGCGTTCTACGTCATCGACCACACCGAGCAGATCGGCAAGCCCGAGACCCTGAAGAAGACGGCCGGCTGCGAAGGCTGGATCGACGCGCTCTTCTACAAGGGCGACTGCACGATGACCGTGAAGATCCGGTACAAGGCGTTCCTCGACCTGTACCTGTGCACGGCCCCGGTTTTGGACCCGTCGAAGTCCACGTGCCCTTCGAGCGAGACGACCTACCTGGGTCAGTTCCCGACCGACGAGCTGTCCCAGGAGGTCACGCACACCATCACGATCGGCGAGTACCAGGCCGGCATCGACCCGGTGGACATCCTCTTCGGGAGCTGGATCAAGTGCAGCGAGAAGTTCACTTCCGGATTTGAGCGCGGAAGCTGGGGCGGCTGTGCCTGGGCTGCCGTGGACGTCGCAAGCCTGTTCGCCGGCAAGATTCTCAGGCCCATTGCGGACGCCGTAAGGGCGGCCGATGCCGCCGTGATGACCGGCATCGGATTCGCGGACGCCTACAAGGCCCTGCGTACTCTCGGTGTATCGGAAACAGCCATTGCGGGTATCACCGGCAAGGCTTTCCAAAAGCTGCGTGAACTCTGCCTGAAGCGTACCCCGCCTGCCGGAGTGAAGAGCGGCCTGTCCGTCAAATCAGGTGAGTTCAGGGCCAAAGCGAAGGCCAGCCAGGCTGGCAACTCCCCCTGCACCGAATGGGCCAACGACTACGGCAGCCAGACTCACGGGATCATGGCCTCGATCGACAGCGATGGGATTCTGAACCTCATCGTTCTCGCCAAGGAGGGCGTCACTCCGGCTGGCAGTGAGATGATTGCCGAAGTCATGGAAAAGATTGGCGGAAACGCAAAGGGGATTCGGGGCACTTGGCTGGGCGGTGGGGACATGAAAGACAACCTGGACAGCTTCAATGCTGGCATACAGAGTCTCAAGTTGACCCGTGAGGAAGCGGCGCGACAGACGTTCACCGGCAAGATGGCCGCCAAATACGGATTCAATGGCAAAGTTGACATCGTGAAGACTGAAGGTACTATCGGCAATTACACCAAGGCTGAGGTGGTGTTCTGGAGATGAAGGACCCGAAATTGATTGCCCTGGGCGTTCGCGAGCGTGCGATGCGCGGCGATGACGCGGTGGACATCGCGTTGTGGGTGAAGGCAGAATTGGGAAGCGAAACAACTTTTTTCGCTTTTGCCAGCTGTTTCTTCCATGGATTGGGGGTTCCTGTTCATGCGATCAGGGAACTTGAGGGATGGAATGGCGTAGGGGGTAATCGGGACGTGCCGGATTCGGACGTGAGAAGGAGTTTGGATCCCTATGTCATGCCCCTAAGGCAACAGTAGTAATAAACGCGTTGGATGCCGACTGGTGAACGGCAGGACGAACACCTGACACGCGGACGCCCGGCCGGGGAGAGAATGCTCCCCGGCCGGCGGAGGTCGGCTACGGCTGGCTCACTGAACGAAGGAATAGACATGAAGAAGAATCGATTCGCCAGTTTCGGTCTCATGGCCGCACGATGATTCTGGACAACGGCCGCGTCGCCGTCGCGGAACGCGCGGTGCGCGTCTACCGCCTCCGCGCCTGCCGCCCCGGTCGTCATCCGTTCGAAGGGGGCTGGCGCACCCCCGTCCAGGCGCGGGGGCGTGGCTGGGATGCTGGGCGGAATGCCTCGTGTATGGATTGGCGTATATGCGGGTGGGGGAGCGAACAAGCCGGTCCGACCGAAACCGGGGCACGACTACGTCGAGCTGGCCAGCCCTGGACGGCTGCTGCTCGACGTGACCGGCTGGGACCCGCAAGAGATCGTCGACGGGGCGATGCTGATCTCGGCACAGGCCATACCGACCCGGACCTTGTGCTCGCCGAAGCCCGCCGCACGCGCCTGGCTCAGCCGGCTGCTCGCGGACTTCTTGGCCCTGGGCATGTCCTACGGCGGAACTGCCCACTATCGGTAGCACTCTGAGTCCCTGTCACGCTCTGACCCACCCTGCCGAACTGAGCCTCAGCGGGGGATACTCCTAGGCCAGTTTCAATCCATATCAGAAAATGAATCATAATCCGAGCCCAGGATGCTGAAGCCGGTCCCCAGCCCTGCTGAGGGTTGCAGAGTCGGCGGGATACGAACCCGCAGACCGGGGGAGACAGGCCCGTCCAGTACCCGGTCAGTCGGGTGAGAAGGGCCTTCCTCACGCCGATCGCAATGGGCCGCTCTGCCACGACTCCGCAACCAGTGGGAGCTGCTGCTCCCACTCCGAAGACGGTAGGAGGACCCACCGCGACAGAGCGACCCCTTTTCCCTGGCAGAGCCCATGACCGGCCCGAGAGCTCCGCAAGCCAGGAACCGCCCCGCACCACGTCCCCCTGCTGCCAGCGCCCGCGAAGCGGGCTGGTCCTGGAGGCGGAACCGGAAGGAGGGGGCTGGGGAGCGAAGCGGACCGGCCCAACGGGCCGGAGGCCCGGACCCCGTGAAACGGGGTCACTCAGGCCTGCGAAGCAGGCCGTTCGGAGTGGAGTGAAGCGGAACTCCGAACCCGTCCGGAGCAAAGCGAAGGACACCGGGCCGAAGGCCCGGCCATGGCTCGGCGAAGCCGAGCCTCGCCGAGCGCAGCGAGGCGGTTCGTTGGCACAGCGCGCAGCGCTGTGGGACCCGCTCCGCGGG
>NZ_JBVHQF010000018.1:0-94534 GCF_055567555.1 Streptomyces sp. NPDC026522 | reverse complement strand
TCGCCGATGGCGTAGATGTGCGGAACGGAGGTGCGGCAGCGGCCGTCCACGTCGATGGCGCCGCGCTCGGTGACCGTGACGCCGGTGTTCTCCAGGCCGTACCCGGTGACGTTCGGGGCGAAGCCGATGGCCTGGAGGACCTTGTCGTATCTCATGGCCACAGCGCGGTGCCTTTTGAGGCGATAGATGCCGCACTCGACAGCGCGCCGGCCTTGCAGCCCTCCGGGTCGAACTTCGGTGGCCGGCCTCCACGTGAGCTACTGTTCTTGCGGTTCCGTGGCCGGTCGGCACGCACGCAGTTGGGCCGGGTGCGGGGCCTGCCGTCTCCAAGCCGCTGCACTCGGACGCGGCTCAGGACGACCTCGAACTGCGGGAAGTCACCCCGCTGCCCGGCAGTGATCACGATCGACATGGGCTTCTGCCGCTGTTCGACGGCCAGGTGCACCTTGGTGGTCAGGCGCCACGCGAGCGATCGATCCCGTGGTCGTCCGGCTCGGCGGATAACCACCCGACGGCTCCTTTTGCAGGTCCCCGTTTCCCGCGCTCCAGCGGCGTGCTGGTGACCCGGATGACGGCGGAGTCGATATTGAGGTCCCGGGTGATCAGGTCCTTCGTGTCGGCCCGTACCTGCAGGGCAGTGGAGATCCGATGCCAGGTGCCGTTGGGCTGCCAGCGGCTGAACAGGTCGTACATCCGGCCCCAGGGCCCGTACTCGGCGGCATGTGCCGCCACGGAGTACCGGTGCGGACCCGGAACCGCACGCAGTCGATCAGCCGTCGCCGAGCCCATACAGGCCGACGGCCGGACTCTTGTCCCTCGGCAACAGCGACTCCGGCACGGCCCACGACGAGCCAGTCAGATCTCCACGTGTCGCAAGCCGAGATCTTCTCATGTCAAGATCCACTCTTCGATACATCCCCTAATCCAAGACATCGGCCCTCATCGGACCGTGATCGATGGGCGCATCCCGCCGTCAGTACGGCCGGGGCCCAAGGAAGTGGTGGCCCGGACAGGCCACCGCGGCCGGAGGCGCCGCGCCGCCACATTCCGCCTCGCGCTCAGCGCCACTTGTGACTGCTCGGCCCGAACTCCCTCGGACCGCCCGGCCAGTCCGTGAGCGGCGCGTCGGGCGTATCATCCCGCATGCCGTCCACCGTGCGCGGATCACCCGCCATGATCTCCCGTGCCAGACGCTCGGCCTGGAGCAGGGGATCCTCGTCGGTCACCGGTCGTACGAGCCCGATGCGCCCCAGGGAACGCCAGGCACCATCGGGCTGGAGCGCATGGGTCCGCAGGGCGAGGCGTATCTCGTCGAGGGTCCCCGGGGTGGCCCACGCCCGATCGACTTCACACGTCCATGTGTCGAGCCACGTGGAGCGGGCGCGCAGGATGCTCTCAAGTTCCCGGGCGACGGCCGCGGAGGGCCACTCCCACCCACGGTCCCGGGTGGCCCGTACCACCTCGGCGTCGTACTGCCGGGCATCGAAGCGGTATTCGTAAGAGAATGTGTCTTCGGGCTCCTTGCACGCCCACACCACCGTGTCACCCTCGCGCCGCATGACGACATCGAGCGCGGAGCGGCAACAGCACCACGCCGCCATTTCTACTTCGTGGGGCACCTCCCCCACCGCGAAGGGCCCATCGGGCAGCAGCCATCTGAGCGCGTCACCGCCGACCGCCCCGTAGTAGTCGTGCTTGATGAAGTCCGAGCCGTCGATCAGCGGGCGGACCTCGGGGTTGTCGTGACGGTCCCGCGGATCCGAAGGGATCACATCGATGCCGAAGACGTTCAGACGCGTACGCATGCGCCCAGCCTGGGCCCCGACCGGGCGGGTTGTCACACCGTTTTCCCCTGGTCGTCAGCCCGGCCGGGAGGAATCGCACGGGCACCCAGGCAGGTTCCGGCGCGGGGGGGGAGGGGAGAGCCGTACGGTCGCGGTGAAGACGGTGCGCCCGGAGCCGGCGGAGGACGGCGAATTCCGCAGCCGGTTCCGGCGTGAGACGGCTGCGGAGCACTGATCAATTGTCCCGCCATGGTCTGGAGCGCGGTCGACGCTGACCCCGGCGGTCAGGTCCGGTTGTATCCGGGGCACGTCATCGACCGTCCCGTCCAGGCGCAGGCGCACGTACCGGATCGGGTGGCGGTAGAGGCCGCCGCGGTCGACGGAGGTGTCCGCGCTGATGTCGGGCTGGACGAGGGCGGTATCAAGGACGTCGCTGGTGCCTCAGGCCGAGGAGAACCTCGCGCCGGTGCATGGATGGCCGGGAGCAGCGGGATGAGGTGCTCGGCGAGTTCGCGGGCAACGCCGGGGCGCAGCGGGACCACGGGGCAAGCGGGTCGGAGGCGGCCGATCGGATCGTGGCGGCTGAGGACGAGGCCGCGCCCGCATGCGCGGAACTTCCCCGCGCCTGTGGTGACTTCGTGCGAGCAGGCCACCGCTAGGACGCAGCCGGTGCTGCGTTCCTCCAGCGCGGCACGCAGCCCCGGGTTGCCGCCGTAGACTCCCGCGACCCATGCGACCCGGTGGCCGGCGTCCAGGAATCGGGTGACCATGCGGGCCGCCAGCTCTGGCTTGGTCGCGAACTCCGTCTTGTCACCGAGTCCGGCAGCACGGCAGCGGTCGGGGTCGGAGGTCCAGGAACGCGGAACATAGAGTTCCCGGTCGATCGCCGCGTGCCCTCGCGGGGGTCGAGTAGGCGAGGTGAACGGCTACCTGGCTGTTCTCGACGCGTCCGGCGGTGCCGGTGTACTGGCGCTGGACACCGACGGTGTCGGTGCCTTTCTTCACGTCGCCGGTCGCGTCGACCACCAGCACCGCCTCGTCGTCGTGCAGATGCTCCACCACGTAGTCACCCACGTCGTCGCGGACCTGGCCGGCGTCCCACTTGGCCCGCCCGAGCAGGCGCTGCATGCCGTCCGGGGTCGTGTCTCCGGCCCACTCGGCGATGGTCCGGCAGTTCTTGCTCGGCAGGTCCGACAGCGGGCCGAGTACCAACTTCCGGGCTCGGCGCCGGGATTCGACCCGCGCGAACCGTCCCGGTATCCGGCTCATCAGGTCCTCGAACGCCTCCTGCCAGTGGGCAGGGTTTACGCTGTGACCTGCGGCCACCGCGTGGTCTTCAGTCTTCACACACCGGTGATCAACGGTGGCCGCACCCGTCTCCACAGCGCGTCAGGCTCGCGCAGCGTCTGTCTGCCGTCCAGTGTCTGGAGGACTTGTGCAACGTGGCGAAGTCTGGTGGGTCCAGTTCGACGAGCGGAGGTTGGTCGTACTGCTGTCGGGAGACGACGCGTCCGGGATCCGGGTGATGCAGGTCGTCGCTCCGGCGGGCGTCGACATTAGCGGTCTGGGCATCGAAGTGATGGTGGGCGCCGGTGATGGAGTGCCGTTCGAAGGCGTGCTGCGGCTCGCGTTCCCGCGTCCAGGCTTCACCCCTTGCACGTGGCTGACCACCGTGTCACGGGACGACCTGATAGAGCGGGCGGCCGTCCTGTCCTCGGCGAAGCTCAGCGAGATTGACGATGCCCTCCGACTCGCTGAACAAGCGCAGGAGCAGACCCCGGCGACGACCGCGAAGCTCAGCGAGATGAGGAACGCCCTCCGTCTCGGTGAACTCGAGTAGAGGGAGAAAGAGCCCACGGCGTGGGCGGTCTCGGCCAGATGGTCGAAGCTGTCCGACTGTCGCCTCGGCGCCCCTCACCATCGAGATCACCATCTCCGGCTGGAGAGACCGGCGCCGAGTGGGAAGACTTCCTCGGCCACTTCGAACGCTGCAAGCTCTCCGTCGGACCTGCGCCCGCGCCCACGGCACCGCCTGCATCCACGAACACGCCTGCGTCCGCTACTCCCTCCTGCGACCCGACCCCGCCCAGCGCGGCCGGCTCGTGGCGATCCGCGACGACCTGCTGGACCGGATCAGCGAAGCCGAGCACGAAGGCAGGCTCGGCGAAATCGAGGGACTCCGCGTCAGCCGCGCCGGCGCCGAAGCCAAGATCAGGCCGATCGACGGGGCGACGGCCGACGGGCCCGTACTGCTCGGCCTGCCCGCTCCATGCCCCATGTCCCAGGGGTGAGCAGGCGCTGGAAGGGGCCAAAGAGTACGTCACATTGGGTCAACGTCATGATCAGCCATGGCCAGGCCAACGCGAAGCAGAAGGGCGATCCGGAGGCGGATGTGCCCGAGGGCAACGGTCTCGTGGGCCGTCCGTCTGACAGGGGGCTGCATGTGGTGCAGGGGTCTCGGTCCGGCAGGGGCGGGCCGCGCTATCTGGTGTGAGGCGGGGCCCGGGGGTGTCGTATGGTGGTTCGGTTCCTGTGCCGAGGTGTCGGTGGCAGTGACCGGAGTTCTTGTTCCTTCTGTGTTGTCGATCTTGAGGTGACGTCCTATCAACCAGGCCATGTAGTCGTCCGTGTTCCCCGCGTGCTGTTGTGCCGCACGTGTCCGGGGGCGGACGTCGCGCTGGTCTGAGTTGCGTCACCCTCCCCCTGTTTTCTGTCTTTCCCGGGTGCAGCTCTGCCGTCTGCCCCGGGTTTCGTGTTTTCCGGCCCCGGTGCGGCTGTCGGCATGGGCTCCCCGATTCCTTTGGATCAGGAGTCCCGTCGTGTCTTCCTCCGCGCTCGACAACGAGCCGCAGCACACCGCCCCGTCCCCGGACGACCCAGCACCTCACCACCCGAAAATCGCCTTGGCAGCCCGAATCGCCCTCTTGTTCCTGCTGACCGCCGAGCTCATGGACCTCCTCGACCAGTCGGTCGTCCTGACCGCGCTGCCCGCCATCCAGGAGTCGACTAGCGCGAGGTCGGCCGCGGTGCAGTGGCTGACCACCGGCTACTCACTGCCCGTCGCCATCGGGCTGATCACCGGTGGGCGCCTCGGCGACCTGTACGGCCGACGCAGGATCCTCCTCATCGGCACCGTCGTGTTCACCGCGGCCTCGCTGCTGTGCGGCCTTGCTGCCGGGCCGGGCGTGCTGATCGGCGCCCGCATTCTCCAGGGCGCGGGAGTGGCCCTGATGATCCCGCAGGTCCTGGCCACGCTCCATGTCACCTTCGAGGGGAAGAACCGCAGCAAAGCGTTCGGTCTGTACGGGGCCGTCCTCTCCCTCGCCAACGTCCTGGGCCCGGTCATGGGCGGCCTGCTCACCGAGGCCGACTTGTTCGGGCTGTCCTGGCGGCCGATCTTCCTGGTCAACGTGCCCTTCGGCCTCGCCGTGCTCCTCCTGGGGCGCAGGTTCATCCCCGAGTCGACCGCCGGGAAGGCCGGCCGGCCCGACCTGACCGGCATGGCGTTGTCGGCACTGGCCATCGTCCTGATCATCTTCCCGCTCACCGAGGGACACCTCCACCACTGGCCGCTGCGGTGTTTCGCCTTGCTTGGTGCAGGATTTCTGGTGCTGGGCGTCTTCCTGCGCCACCAGCAGCGCAAGCAGGACAACGCACCCCTCGTGCCCCTGGCGTTGTTCCGCGGCAGGCAGTTTTCCGGCGGCATGGCCGCGCAGCTGACGCACGGCCTGCTGTGCGGGCTGTTCTTCATGACCTGGACCCTCTACCTCCAGCGCGGACTGGGCATGAGCCCCTTCCACGCGGCCCTGGCCTTCGTGCTGCTCTCCCTGGGAGAGCTGGCCGGCGCAACGATCGCGGCGAAGATCGGCGGCCGCTTCGCCCGCCGCCTTCCCCAGGCCGGAGCCCTCATCACGATCGCTGCCATGGCCGTCTACGGACTCCAGGCCGAGGCGGATCAGGCAGACCTGACCCTGCTGACGATGACCGCTCCGGTGGTACTGATCGGCTTCGGCCTCGGCATGGTCGGCGGCCCGCTCGCCGACATGTCACTGGCCAGGGTGCCGCACGAGGACGCCGGGGCCGCCTCGGGCCTCTTCAACACCGCCATGCACCTGGGCATCGCCCTCGGTACCGCGCTGACCGCCCTCGTGTTCTTCACCATCACCGACGGCTCACCCGACCCAGGACTCAACCGCGACGCGTTCATCCCCGTGCTGTGGTGGGTCGGCAGCCTCCTCGCCCTGATGTGGGCCCTGATGTTCTGCCTGCCCGAACAAGCAAACGAACAGGCCGACTGAGCCACCCCCAGGTCCCGGCCGCGAAGTCGGCCGCGACCTGGGCCCTCAGCCCTTCCCGTCCTCGCCGTCTCCGGGTCTCCGGCGTCGTCGGGGTTGCGGCAGGGGGCGCAGGCCCCGGCCGCACGGCAATCACCACGAGGCCGAACAGCTGACTCCTTGTCCGGCGACACCCGCTTCCGCCCCAGCTTCCGCACCCCGCTCGGACGACACCCTGCCAGCACCTGATCCCGGGCCTCTTCAGCAACTGTGTCCGCCTCCCCCGAACGGTGCTCGGTTCGCGTCCACAACACATCGGGATGGTTCAGAGCAGTCACTAGACCAAAACTGATCGCATCGGACGAAATGGGATGCACTGAAGGTTGAGCGTGTGGCATCGAGCCCTGAGAGCCCGGGGCAATCAGCCCCGCCGCCCCCACAGGCGTACCAGGCGGCGGAGGCTCATGCCGTCTCGGCGGTTCCTCGAGGCAGGCGGTCGGGGGCTCCTCTCACCGGCCCGCGGCCAGTGGCCGTCAGGCGAGAGCACGGAAGACTGGCGCTCCGCCTGTGCCCTGATTTCCCAGTGGGCCTCGTGGGCGGTGACGCGATAGGCCTCTTCCCACGAAGCCAGTGCTGCGACGACCCCCGCACCAGCCGTGCCCCGGCGACGAACGTGGTGCGCCAGCCACACGAGGGAGGCAAGGACTGCGGCCAAGCCGCCGAAGATCGCCAGCAGCGGGAGGAAGTCATCCATGGCGTTGAGGTTACGTCCGCCTCCGCCGCGGAGTCGCTCAGATCCGATGGCACGCGCTCTGAGTGACACGGGACAACAGGACACACATGTGGTCGGGTAGCCGGATCACAACACAACAGCTCGCTGCGGCACGCCCTGCTCGACCAATCATTCGAACATCTGTTTCACTAAGTGGATGAAGTCCTTGCCCTTCCCCGACGATCTGATCGAGCTGCAGCAGCAGTGGACCCGTACGTACACCTGCTCGCGGTCCGGCCGGAACGGGGCGGGACGCAGCTGCGGCGGGAGCTGAGCCGGGAAACAGCAGCTGGTGGTGCGTTACGTCGACGGCGCGTCCATCGTGTCCGCGCCGAAGGTGCAGCCGTCACGAGCGGGACCCGGGAGCGTTTGGAGCGGTGACGGGCCGTCCAGGCCTGGCTCACCTGGCAGCAGCATCAGGTCGAGCAGACCATTCGCGGCCTGGAAGCTGTCAACGGACAGTGGACCGTCCGGGTGAGCGGACGTCTCAGATCCTTGTGCGCGGACAGTTGACCTCCCTGCCCGGTACGACTATTCGTCCCTCGAATGGGGGGTGTGAGCGTTGGGGGATATAGCGTCGCGGTCATGGGACCGCTGACTGACATCACTACCGACCAGGCGCCGGCTGATCCGGCCGCCACCGACGACATGCTGGCCACCCAGCCCATTGGCTACTGGAGTGGCCTCGCCCAGGCGGCCGTCACCCGGCATCTGCGTGACGCTATGGCCAGGATCGACGTCACGCAGCCGCAGTACTGGGTGCTCAACCGGGTGAACGGCGGGTCCGCGGCTCCGAGTCGCGAGGAGGTCGTCATCCAGCTGACGCCCCTCGCGGACGGGCCGCATGAGATCGCTCGTGTCATCGACCAGCTGTTCCACCGCGGCTGGCTCCGGATCGACGCCGGGCAGCGCCTGCAGCTTACCGATGCCGGGGAGGCTGCCAGGGTACGGCTGCGCGAGCTGGTGACCGAGCTGCGCGCCGTGGTCCACGAGGGCATCAGCGATGAAGAGTACGTGGCCGCGCTCAAGGTGCTGCGCAGGATGGTCGCCAACGTCGAGGAGGCCGGGAAATCCTAGGTTCTGTCTCTTTGGCCAGCCGACGAACCCATCAAGGAGACGTGCTCCGGCCTGGCTGGTTCAGCGGGACGACACCCTGGCCGGTTGTGGCCCGGGTCAGCCGCAGGCTGGACCCTTCGGTGAGGACGATGTGGGCGTGGTGCAGGAGCCGGTGGACGGCGGCGGTGGCCAGGGTCTTGGGCATGATCGAGTCGAAGCCCGATGGGTGCAGGTTCGAGGTGACGATCACGGACCGGTGTTCGTAGGCGGCGTCGATGACGCGGTGGAACGCTTCGGCGGCGGCCTGTCCGGAGGGGCAGCATGCCGATGTCGTCGATGATGATGAGGTCGCACCGGGTGATCTTCGCGACCGCCTTGGAGACGGTGTTGTCGACGGTCGCCCGGCCCAGGTGGGCGGTGAGCGATTCGAGGGTGAACCAGGAGACCTTCAGCCGCCGGCCCACAGCGGATTCGCCCTGGTCAGCGCAGTATCGCCGGGCGTGGCGAGCATGGTGTGCCGTCCGGCACTGCCCGCGCCGCAGTGGCGCCTGGTCCTGAACGTCGTCGCACCCATTGCCCCGGTCGGCCCACTCGTCCTGGCCTACGTCAACGCTTGGGCGCCCTCGGCTCCTTTCCCGCACGCCCGCCGCCGCTGCCGCGCGGCGCGCCTGCTGAGACCGGCCGGGCCGGCGGCGTCGTCACTCACGCTCGCCCGGCATGAACGACAGCAGCGCGAGTGCCGTTCTGATCATCACCACGCTGCCCGGCAAGCCGCACCTGCTCCTGCCGGTTCTCACCCACGGGCTGATGCGGAAGACGGCCGCCGGCCGAATGGTTCGCGGCCGGCCGCCACGGGAGGTCTGCGCTGGCGGCGCCGGTTCGTAGTACCCCGGTACCACTGGCTGCGCGCTCTTGGCTCTTCGGTACCACCGGATCCAGCTGATCGCGGGCTTAGCGTGGCGGATGAGGCGTCAGGCGTGCCGGACGCCCAGTCCGAAAGAGAGAAACAGAATGATCGACGCACAACAGCTCACCAAGAGATACGGGGAGAAGACAGCCGTCGACGGTCTGGACTTCACCGTGAAGCCGGGTACGGTGACCGGATTCCTGGGACCCAATGGTGCCGGTAAGTCCACGACGATGCGCATGATCGTCGGACTGGACGCGCCGACACGCGGCTCCGTCACGGTGAACGGCCACCGCTACGCCCGCCACCAGGCACCGCTCCAGGAGGTCGGAGCCCTGCTGGAGGCGAAGTCGATCCATCCGGGCCGCTCGGCCTTCAACCACCTGCGGGCCCTGGCGCTCACCCACGGCATCCCGCGCCGCCGGGTTGACGAGGTGATCGAACTTGCCGGTCTCGGCAGCGTCGCGAAGAAACGGGCCGGTGCCTTCTCCCTCGGCATGGGCCAGCGGCTCGGCATCGCGGCCGCGCTGCTGGGCGATCCGCAGACGGTGATGCTGGACGAGCCCGTCAACGGGCTGGATCCCGAGGGCGTCCTGTGGATCCGCAACCTGCTCACCTCCCTCGCCGCCGAGGGACGGACGGTATTCGTCTCCTCCCATCTGATGAGCGAGGTGGCGCTGGTGGCCGAGCATCTCATCATCGTCGGTCGGGGACGGCTGCTGGCCGACACCACGGTTCAGGATCTGGTCCGCGAGGCGGGCGGCCACACCGTGCGGGTCGCGACGGGCGACCCCGCCCGGCTGCGGGACGTACTGGCCGGACCGGGCGTGGAGGTCACCGGCCGCATCGGCTCGGAGGAACTCCAGGTGACCGGGA
This sequence comes from Streptomyces sp. NPDC026522, assembly GCF_055567555.1. Lineage (NCBI taxonomy): Bacteria > Bacillati > Actinomycetota > Actinomycetes > Kitasatosporales > Streptomycetaceae > Streptomyces > Streptomyces sp. NPDC026522. The sequence goes on along the minus strand of NZ_JBVHQF010000018.1, from coordinate 84,865 downwards.
GGACCGCCCGGGAGATCGGTCTGAAGGCTGCCGAGCACGGCATCCCCCTGTTCGAACTGAGCACGAAGGCGGTCTCGCTGGAAGAAGCCTTCATGGAGTTGACCCGGGACGCCGTGGAGTACCACGGCTCGACGACCGGCACCGACACCACCGGGAGCGCGGCATGAGCACCCTGACCACCACCCCTGACACCCCTGGGACAACCAAGGCCGCACCCGCCGATCGCCCCGTCTACCGGGTGACCGGACGGCGTGTGCTGTCCTCGGAGTGGGCCAAACTCTGGTCCCTGCGCTCCACCTGGATCACCCTCGGGCTGGGCCTGCTGTTCCTCGTGGCCTTCGGCGTCATCGCCGCGAGCCACTACAAGTCCAACCTCGGCTCCGGTCGGCACATGGACCGCGACTTCGCCACCGCGACGGCCGTGAGCCTGTCCCTCTTCGGCACGAACTTCGCCCAGCTCGCCCTCGGTGTGCTCGGTGTGCTGGTCACGGCCGGCGAGTACTCCACGGGCATGATCCGCTCGACTGTCGCCGCGGTGCCGCGCCGGTTGCCCGTGCTCTGGTCCAAGGCAGCGGTGTACGGCGTGGTCGCCTTGGTGATCGCGACCGTCGGCGCGTTCGTCGCCTTCCTGGTCGGCAGCCGGATCGTCTCCGGCACGCCCGCCGCGATGAGCCTCGGTCACGCGGGCGTCGTACGCAGCCTGCTGGGCGCGGGACTCTACCTCGGCCTGGTGGGCGTGATCGGCACCGCCCTGGGCGCGCTGCTGCGGTCGGTGGCCGGCGGCATCTCGGTCCTGGTGGCGGCCCTCATGCTGGTGCCCGGGCTGGTGTCCCTGCTGCCCAGCTCGTGGCAGGGCGACATCGACCCCTACCTCCCCAGCCACGCGGGCGAGTCGATCTTCGCCCTGACCCACGACGCGACCACCCTCTCGCCGGGCGCCGGGCTGCTGGTCTTCCTCGGCTGGACGGCTCTGGCACTGGCGGGTGCGGCGTACCGGCTGCTGCGCAGCGACGTCTGAGCCGCAGCCACCCGCATCATGGTCCGGTGACCTCCATGACTACCGAAGATCTCAGCGGGATGGGACCGCTGGTCGCCCGGCTCGGCCGGGCCGGCCAGCGGCTCCGGCATGCCGACCGGGCCCGTCCGTGGGTGCTGGACACCGCCGTGGTGGTCCTGGTCTTCCTACTGTTCTGCCTGCCGGACCTGCTGCACGCCGTCGGCGTGATCGGCGGGGACGGCGACGGCGAGGGTACACACCGCTTCCGTCTGGCGTTCGTCCGGTTGCCCGTCGCGGCGATGCTGGCCCTGCAGGCCGGGCTGGTGCTGCCGCTGCTGTGGCGACGCCGGGCGCCCGCCGCCGCCTTCGGTGCCGTCACGGCGGTGTTCGTCCTCCAGTGGTCCCTCGGCGCCATGCTCCGTGCGGACGTCGCCCTTTTCGTCGCCCTGTACAGCCTCGCCCTGCACGGGCGGCTGCGGCAGCTCCCCTGGGCCTGTGCCGCCACAGCGGCCGCGCTGAGCCTGGTCGCAGTACGCGTGTCGGTGGCGATGTCGGTCTGGGACGCGCTGTTCTTCCTGCTGAGCACGGCGACCGCGGCACTCGCACTCGGTCTGATGATCCGTGTCCGGCGGGCTCAGCTGGCCGGGCTGCGCGACCGTGCGGCGCGGCTGGAGATCGAACGCGACCAACGCGGCAGGCTCGCCGTGGCCGCCGAGCGGGCACGGGTGGCCCGGGAGATGCACGACATCGTCGGTCACAACCTGTCCGTGATCATCACCCTCGCCGACGCGGGAGCCTATGCCGCCGGCGCCGCTCCGGAACGAGGTAAAGAGGCCCTGCACCTCATCGCGGACACCGGCCGTCAGGCGCTGGGCGAACTGCGCCGGGTGCTCGGCGTACTGCGCGAGGCGGACGGTTCGGCGGCCGAACCCGAGCTCAGTCCGCAGCCAGGCCTCACGGACGTCGACGCGCTGTGCGAGGCGGTGCGCACGGCCGGCCTGGAGGTCATTTACCATACGGCCGGAGACATCGAGGCCCTCGACAGCGGGGTGCAGCTGACGGTCTACCGCATCGTGCAGGAGGCCCTGACGAACACCCTCAAGCACGCCGGCACCGGCGCGCGTGCGAACCTGGCGGTCGTCGTGGAGGACACGCGGCTGACCATCACCGTCCAGGACTCCGGCCCACCCGCCCCGGCCGGCCGCCCCCGCACGACGAACGAGGAAGGACACGGCCTGGTGGGAATGCGGGAACGAGCGGCGCTGTACGGAGGTCACGTCAGCGCGAGCCCGACGGGCGCCGGCTGGACGCTACGGGCCGACCTCGACCTCACCCCCGAGGACGGTGCCCGGTGACCACCGTGCTGATCGTGGACGACCAGCCGCTCCAGCGGTACGGCCAGCGCATGCTCCTGGATTCCGTGCCGGAGACGGAGGTGGTCGGCGAAGCCGGGCACGGAGCCGAAGCCGTGCGCATGGCGGCCGAACTGCGCCCGGACGTGGTCCTCATGGACGTCCGTATGCCCGGAATGGACGGCATCGAGGCCACCCGCCGGATCGTCGCCGCCGGTGACCGCTCCCGCGTTCTCGTCCTCACCACCTTCGACATCGACGAGTACGTGTACGCGGCCCTGCGCGCCGGAGCCAGCGGCTTCCTCCTCAAAGACGCCCGCCCCGAGGAACTCCTGGCCGGCATCCGCGCGGTGTCCGCCGGAGACGCCGTGATCGCCCCGAGCCTCACCCGCCGCCTCCTCCAGGAGTTCGCCCGCCTCGTACCGCCCGCCGGCGACGGCTCCGCTCAGGACCCCCGCCTGACGTCCCTGACCGCTCGTGAGCGCGAGATCCTCGTCGCCATCGGCATGGGCTGGAGCAACAGCGAGATCGCCGGTCACTTCATCCTCGCGGAGTCCACGGTGAAGACCCACGTCGGCCGCGTCCTGTCCAAGATCGGCGCCCGCGACCGCATCCAGGCAGTGATCTTCGCTTACGACCACGGCCTGACCCGGCCGCAAGGAGGATGAGCCGACGGGTCGGCCGCGTCAACAGCCCGTCCGTCGCACTGTCCTTCCGACGGTATGAGGTCCCGCGAGATCTTGGACGGTCGGGCTCCACGGGAGACGTCGGACAAGCGGCGGCCAGTTCCTGGTGCGGGCGGTCGCCCTGAACTGTGTGCGACCGGCGGGGAGGAAGGCCGGCTGTCCGGCTTCTGGGCCATGACGGTACGAAGGGGTTCAAGGACTCCGTAAGCGGATGCGGACTCGTCAGTCCGTCCAGTGGGGCTGACCGCTGGGAGCGTGCGGGGTACGGACACCGATGGAGCGGGCACGAACTGCCGTGCCTACGGCTCGGCGCCAACCCGGTGCGCCTGCGGCCATGCCCACCACAACTGCAACCTGGGTCCTGGCCGGGATGGGCCGTCCGGGTGAGACCAGCGACGTTCTGCCTGTCATCGCCCGATATGGGCAGGGCTTCGTAGGGGCGACGGACTGTCCGGCGGCCCGTTGAGCAGGAGGAGTCCGGGTGTCCGTGGCTGGCAGTGACGGGAGCCGTATGAATCTGGCGGATCGCGGCGCCGACGTGTGGCTGGTGCTGGGTGCCGGCCTGTCGGACCGGCCGGTGACCGGTCTGATCACGGAGGCGCTGGCGGGTGAGTTCGGCGACCGGTTCGCTGTCGTGGGCAGCGGTGAGCTGTTGATGGGGGCGGGGCGCGCCGGGCTGACGCTGCGTGGTCTGGACGGATGCGCGGTGGCGGCGCCCATGCTGGTGTACGGGAGGGTGTGGACGCCCGGCGCGGGCGTGGACCGAGAGATCACGCTGCTGCGGCATCTGGAGGCGATGGGCAGCGCCCTGCTGAACCCGGCGGACGCGGTGTGCGCATGTCTGGACAAGTTCCGGCAGATGCAGCGGCTCGCGTCGGCGGGACTCACGGTGCCCGAGACCCGTATGAGTGCGGGTGCCCCGCTGGAAGCGGTGATCGGTGCCGGGATACCGCAACCGTGTGTGGTGAAGGCGGTCCGGGGGCACCGCGGCGAGCAGGTGTTCTTGGCGCCGGACGCTGAAACCCTCCGGACTGTCCACGACGGGCTCGCGCCGGACACCGCCTGCCTGTTCCAGGAGTACGTCGGCTACTCCCACGGCCGTGACCTGCGGGTGGTGGTCGTAGACGGACGCGCGGCTGGTGCGGTCGTGCGTACCGCCACCGGAGGGGAGTTCCGTTCCAACCTGGCTCTGGGCGCGACCCTCACCCCCTGTACGGGCCGTTATCCCCAAGGGGAGGCCCTCGCCGTCCGGGCGGCCCGGATCATGGGGCTCGGCGTCGCGGGCGTCGACCTGCTGTTCGCCCCGGACGGCGGGTTCACGGTCTGCGAGGTGAACGCCAACGCCGGCTGGCAGCCCGAGATGAAGGAGATCACCGCCGCGCTCACAGCGGCCTGCCGGACCCGCTTGACGGCCACCGAAGGCCAAGTCACATCGTCGGACCAATAGGCCGAGGAGCCCACCCGTGCACGTGCCCCCGCCCCGGTTTAACCGCTGGCCGCTTCTGAGAAGCCGCAATTTCCGGCTCTTCGCCCTCGGCCAGACGGCATCCAACACGGGGACGTGGATACAGAAGGTGGCCCAAGACTGGCTGGCCCTGCAGCTGTCACACGGTAGCGGCACAGTCCTGGGCATCACCACCGCCCTGCAGTTCTTGCCCCTCCTGCTGCTCGGCCCCTACGGCGGTGTCCTCGTCGACCGGCACTCCACGCGGCGGATCCTGCTCGCCTCCCAGACGGTCATGGCAGCCCTCGCACTGATCCCCGCCCTACTCGTCGCCACCGGCACAGCCCGCTTGGACACCCTCTACCTCCTGGCCCTCGCCCTCGGGCTCGCCATGGTCGTCGAGAAGCCCGCCCTCCAGGCCTTCATCGGAGAGTCCGTCGCACCCGGCCAGCTCGTCAGCGCCCTCGCCTTCAACAGCGCCGTCCTCAACCTCGCCCGCATGGCAGGCCCCGCACTCGCCGGCCCCCTCATCGTCCTCTTCGGCACCGGCCCCGCCTTCCTCGCCAACACCCTCTCCTACCTGACCGTGATCGTCTGCCTGCTGCGCATGGACCCCCGGGCCGGCCGCCCGGCCCCACCGATTCCCCCCGCGAAGCAGCAAGTACGGGCGGGACTGCGCTACGTCCGCGAGCACCGCGACCTCGCGCTCACCCTGATCCTCGTCGCCGTCGTCGCCGCGTTCGGCATGAACTTCCAGATCACCACCGCACTGATGATCACCCACGTCTACCAGGCCCCGGCCGCCGTGTTCGGACTCGGCAACACCGCCCTGGCCGCCGGCTCCGTGATCGGCTCACTCCTGGCCGCCCGCCACCCGCGGATGACCGGCCGCCGACTCGCGGCCGCCGCCCTCGCCTTCGGGGCGCTGGAGGCCGCCTGCGCGCTGATGCCCGGCCACGTCACCTTCCTCCTCCTGCTCGTCCCGACGGGAACCGCACTGTTGGTCTTCCTCACTGCCGCCAAGGCCCGCCTCCAGCTCGGCGTCGGCGACGGCATACGCGGACGGATCATGAGCCTGTACCTCCTCGCCACCCTCGGCACCACCCCCCTGGTGGCCCCCTGCATCGGCTGGATCGCCCAGAGCGCCGGCCCCCGCACCGCCCTCGCCCTGGGCGGCACCGTATCCGCCGCCGCAGCGGTCACCATCGGCCTGCTCTACCCACGCCCGCCCGCACCCCCCGAGGTCAGACCTCACCCGGTCGGTACCCACCAGCCACACATCACCTGAACGGACCACATCCGTTCGCCCGCTGCGGACGCCCCGGCCACGACACGACGCGACACGGGAACTGCCGGTGACCCACCTGCGGCATCGTTCGCCCAGCGGCATGCTGCCGGAGGCGCCCCGACTGGCTTCCGACCAGCCGCAGGACGACTCGGCGCCTGCAGGCCGGCGGGCCGAGCTGAAGAAGGCCGCACACGCCCTGGTCCACGAACTCCTTGCTCAAGGTCACTCTCGCCGGGCGATTGCCCGGCACCTGGGCTGGGGCCTCAACACCGTGCTCAGGTACGCGAACGCCGAACGCTGGCAAGACACCATCCGCGACAACCGGCCGCGACCCAGCAGGCTGGACCCCTACAAGCCCTACTTGGAGCGCCGATTCGCCGCTGGATGCACCAGCGTCACCCACCTCCACAGAGAAATCGTTGCCGACAACGCGCCCGTCACCTACCAGATGGTCCGCGCCCACATCGCCACCCTCCGCGGAGCTCCGGCCGACGCACCGCCCCGGCCCCCGACAGTGCGCCAGGTGACTGGCTGGCTCACCCGACACCCCACCGCGCTGAGCGAGGATGACCGCGCCAACCAAGAGACAGCTCTACGGGCGAGCCGGGTTCGTGCTCCTACGCAAGATCCTGCTCCAGTAACGCTCCGCTACCACTCCTCAGAACCGAGTATCGCGAGCGCCGGGGTGAGAGGAGTGTGTCAGGCGGCTTTGTCTGCCGGTCATCGGTCCGACCAGTGCCCGACGGGGCGGTGGGGACAGGTGCGGCACTCGAATACGTAGACGTTGATGCCACAGGTGTCCAGAAGGGTGGGGTTGAACGCCTCGGATTCCCATAGCCAGCGGGTCTCGGTGTTCTCGGCCGTCCGGTCTTCCTCGGGAAGCCAGGTGTGCCAGGACTCGCTGTCGAATTCCCTCTCGGCCACGGTCAGAAGGTGCTCCATCCGGCCTCCGCAGGTTGCGCAGTCCGGCCAGCAGGGCTCCTAGCTCCAGCCCGGATAGCCACCCAGCTTGATTCCCGGTGCGTCGGCAAGATGCGACGAGTACCGCAGCCCGGTCTCTGCCAGCAGTGCCTCGACACGGACTTCGAGTGCGTCGCGCAGATCCCAGGGACGGTCATTCCTCGGGTATTCGGTCACCTGCTCGGGGTGAACGACGCAGGGCGCCGGGTACCAGCCGTTGGGAAGCCCGGCCGCCGACGGTGCAGGTGTCGCCCCCACATCTCCGAGGGCAAGGGAGTCTCGCCAATACACCTGGGGTAGCGGGTGACAGTAGGTGCCGTGCGCGTAAGGACACCACAGGACCTGGAGGAGATCGGTGCCCTCTGGAAAGGGCAGGCTGGGTACGTCGGCGCGGTGGATCTGCACGATGGGGGCCATCGGTGAGGCAGGTTCGAGGCGGCTCGCGGTGTCCGGGTCGTAGTGCTCGGCTTCGCACACCGGCCAAGGCTCGTCGGCGGGCCACAGCAGCGGGCCGCCGACAGAGCTGTCCCGGCACGTCGGAGAACCGGGGCGCGGGTGCAGGCGGACGGACTCACGACGGAAGGGAAGCAGCTCGGGGAAGAGGCTCTCCACGTCGACCGGGCGGTCGGGCGTGTGACGGGACATGTGCCGAACTCTAGAACCGGGGTACGACACCAGCCTCACCGGCCTCGCCGTGCTCTGGATCAGGGCACTGGATCTCCAAAGAAGAGAGCCAGCTCTATGGTCGAGCCGGATTCGAACTACTCCGCAAGGTGATCCTGCTTTCTGTAACGCTCCGCCACGACTCCCCAAGATCTGTGCCAGAACCTGCCTCTCGGCGACACAGCCAGGTGTGGGCAGTCGCATGCCGAACAGCTCGCTGGACAGGTCGCGCGTCGCGGCTCCACTGAGCACGCGCGGCACGAGGCGCGTACTTGCCTACGGTCCGGCGGTGCAGGCCGAGCTCCCGGGCCCCGGACCGGTGGCTCCGGCCGGTGCGGACCAAAGCATGGACGGTGTCCTCAACCGGTGCGGGATCGAGTTCATCTGACCGCGGGCAGGGCGGTGGGCGGAGGTGGTGTCCTGAACGCGGCGGGAAAACCCCTGCCAGAGGTGAAAGCGATCGCTGACCTGCAGCGGCATCGGGGGCGGCAGCGGTGATGCCCTGCCGGAGAGTTCCGTATGTGCCGCCGTAGAGCCCGAAGTCGTCCACCCCGCACCCGCATCAGCTGGGACAGGACGGCGACCCGCGAGAGCCCGATGTTCTCGCAGTTCAGGCGGCGTACGGACAAGTCGATGCGCAGAGGCAGGCCTGCGAGCGTGACGTCGGAAAGGCGGCGGACGTAGCGGCTGTGGCACCACTCGCTGAGCTGACCGCACCCTGTACATCCCGCGCGAGCACTGGCCCGCGTACAGGCCGCCGACCAGCGGTACGACACCGACCGGAGCGGGGCCCTGTCCGCCGCCGAGGTCACCGCCGCCTTCGGCGACAGCACCGCACCCAAGAGCGTCCTGGGCAGGCAGCTGATGGCCGTCTACTTCAACCTCACCGCCCGGCGCATCAACGCCGGAACGGCCATCTCCGGCGCCGTGCAGCGCTACAGCAGGATCATCGGAGTGCTGGACGACGTCTACGCCAACAGGATCGAGCAGTACTGATTGCTGCCCCAAAAGCCTGGCCGTACGCTCCGGGGCCCCGGTCCACCGGCCAGGTCCAACTTGCAGCCGGCCGCGACCTGCGACGCCTCCGGCGTCTCGGACAGGATGACCTCCTGACGGGCGTCACACCCGCCGGACGGGTTCGGACTCTTGGTCCCGTGCTCGTACAGATCGCGCTTGTAACGCCCCACGCCGCGGACCATCACCCAGCACCGGTCGGGGCGACCGTTGCCGCCCGGCTCGATGCTGCCGCGTCGTCCGGGATGCGGGCGTCGGGGGACTTGGCGGGTGCCGGCACCCCTACGCAGGCCCGCGCGGCGGGCGTCTCGGACGGCGTCGTATGACATTTGTAAGCGCCATGCGGTGATACACGGTCCTACTGCACCGGCCATTTCCCTCCGTAGACTCCACAGCATGTCGAAATCACAGAAAGTCGGAAGCGAAGACTCCTGGGAAGGCGTCGTCACGGGTAAGTCCCGGGACATGCTCGACGGCTCCAACATGTACCACTACGCCGAGATCCGTCTTGACGACGGCGAATCCGTCAGGGTCAGGATCGGGCGGCGACTGTGGAAAGCGATCGCGATCGGCGACCGGATAGCCAAGCGCCCGGGCGTCGACCCGGTCAAGGAATAGCCTGTGCGTCTGCAATGGCCGGACGGCATCCGACGTCCACGCAACCGGCGGCGCCGCTGCAGCGGTGAAGATGGCGGTGAGGAGTGCTGCTGAAGAAGCAGCGGGTCGCGTAGAAGCTGGACTGGTCGTGGGCGGTGATCGACTCTTCCCATGTCAGGGCAGCTCGACGGGGCCCAAAAAACGGTCCCAGTCCGGTCGACCGCGCACGTCCGGGCAGCAAGCACCACCTCATCGTCGACGGCCGGGGCACCCCGCTCGCCGTCTCCCCGACCGGCGGCACCGCAACGACGACGCGGTGCGGGCCCGCTGGCAGCCGCGGGTGAGTAGCGGGACTGTCGACGGGCGTGCCGGGTGCGGGTCGGCTCAGCCGATGGCGTTCAACATCGCCACTTCGACGTGGCCGGCGGCGTTGCGGTGGCCAAGGGCGTTGGGGCCACGAAGGACAGCTGGTCAGGGTGGGTGACGAAGCCTTCGCCGGCCTGGTCACCGAGTTGCCGCCTTGAGCCGGGAAGGCGACGCCGGCCACGCGAAAGGCCTCCAGCCGTCCCGCGTACAGGCGGGGCGACCAGAGGCCTCAAGTCGGCGGCAAGGAAAGCGAAGGGACTAGTTTCAGGAGTAGTGGAGAAGGAAGCCCCTTCATGGCCTCGCCACGGCTACGTTAACAGTCAGGCGGGGATCAGGTCACGCAGGTTTTCGGGAGTGACGATGCGCGACTGCGGGTGCAGTCCGGCGGGGTGCTCCAGGCCGACGTAGGTGACGGGCCCCGCCGGAACCACCTTGCCGTCCCACAGGGTGACCGTCGTCGCGCTGCCGGTCATCAGCTCGGTGAGGTAGCGCACGGTGAGCTGCTCGCGCTCGACGATGCCGCGCAGCAGTGTCGCGACCGTCGCCCGGTTGCCCTCGACCCTGTTCGACGACGGAGTCCCCTTCAGGTAGAGGTGCAGCCACTTGGCCCGCCACCGGCCGTCGGAACCGCGCAGGAAGACCAGCGGCAGGGCGACCCGGCCCGGACCGCGCAGCTCCGACTTCATGCGTACCGTGCGCGGCTCGAACGGGCGTCCCTTCTGCTCGCCCTCGCGCAGCATGAACCCGAAGAAGGACTCGTCGACCTCCTCGAAGCCCTCTCCGGAGAAGATGTTGATCTGCGGAAGGACACAGGTGGCGCGCACAGCGCCCAGGCGCAGGTTGATGAACTCTGACGCTCCGTCGGGCGCGTCCGTGATGTCGCCGGAGTGCTCGCCCCCGACCCCGCGCAGGTTGGTGTACGACAGCCAGGAGGCGGTCGAGTAGTCGGCGTTCAGGAGCGCCGCAGACAGGTCGTAGTCGGTGGAGCGCTCGCTCTGCTTCCAGTACACGAAGAAGCGCAGCAGTTCCCCGTCGACGCGGGACACCGAGCCGCGCGGCAGCACACCCAGCCCGGACGCGGTGGCGTTGCCGCTGAGCGGCAACGCCACGTCCAGGACGTCCGGGTCGATCAGCAGATGGTCCGCGGCGGGCAGCCGACGGCGCAGCTCCGCGTCGAGCGCGGCGATCAGCCGCTTGCACTCGGGCGCGAAAACCGGCCGACGGGTGTCGTCGGTGACCCAGGCCCGGCCGAGGCGGTTGACGAACACGCGCTGCTTACCGGTCTCCTGTTCACGGTTGTGCAGGTGCTGGCGCACCGACAGCAAGACCCGGCCGGAGACGTCGGGCACGACCTGCTCCGCGGCGGCCACCACGACATCGCGCTCGTCCTGGGTGCAGGAGTCGCGCAGCAGGTGGTCCAAGGCTCGCAAGAGCCTGCCGGGCGCGGCCTTCAGCAGCTCGACCGCAGCGGTGGTGTCGCCGCGGGTGATCAGCTCCTCGACCCGGCTTTCCAGGGGGCGCGCCGTCTTCTCGCCGCGGGCGACGGCGAACACGTCGGCCGCGTGCGGCCACTGCGGGTACTCGTGCGGGTGCAGCCGCTCGCCGAGCCGCTTCCACCGCTCGCGGTGGGCGTGCACGTCGGCGAGCTTGGCCGGCGCCGCGGCGACGACCGCGTCAAGGCCCGCGAGCAGCGCCCGGCGCACCGATCGGGGCAGGGTGCGCAGCCGCGTCGGCTCCTGCAGGGTCACGTCGCCGCCCACGAGCGCGCAGGCCAGGCGGAGCACATCGGTGACCGTGTCCAGCAGCAGGCCCGCACCGGCCGTCAGCCGGGCCTGGTTGACCACGGCGCGGTTCTCGCGTACGGGGATCTCCACGGGCTGCGGTCCGTCGGCGCAGTGGCCGGCGAGGTCCTGCAGGTCGTACCGGCCGTCCTCGCCGAGAGGGGTGGCGCTGCCGGCCAACGCCAGGTAGAGGGAGGTGATTTCGTCGTCGAGGGCGCCGCCCAGGTGCAGGACCGTCATACGGTCTCCCGCCGCTGCGATCAGCTCGTCGTGGTGGGTCAGCATCTCGGCGTAGGTGTGGCGGTAGTCCCCGTACGACGGGAGGGTGAGCAGGTTCACCACACCGGTGCTCAGCTGCTCCAGCGTGCTCGCGCGCGTGGTGTCGTCGGCGAGCGCGTCGGCGATGCACCGCATCCAGAAGCCGACGGTGTCGGGAACGTTGGCGGGGAAGTCGACGAAGTACACGTTGTGCCGGACGTGGTCGCCGACCATCTCGCGGACCGTGCCCAACGTCCCTACGGCGGTCTCGACGACCGCGCCCTCGGAGAGCCCCGACAACTGCGCGAGCAGCTCGGCTGAGAGCTTGAAGCCAACGGACATCAGCGCGGCATCGAACTGCAGCGCCGCGACAGTTCCTTCCCCAACGGGTCCTGTGGGACACGGGATGCGATGGGTGTGCCGGATGACCAGGGATTCGAGTCGGTGGACCATCCCGGGATGATCTCAGGGCGGGGCGAGCGGTCGCACCCGGTTTTCCCGCTACGGGGGACGAAACGTGAGCCGGGCCGGGCACGGTCGTCGTCGGCGTTTCGGAGAGTCATCCGTCCACGGAATGCGGACACGGTAAGCGCGCGGCGGGGTGGGTCGCGATAGAACAAGCCTTGGCGTTTCCCTGTCAAGTTCCGCTGGTATGGACGAAGAAGGCCTGATGAAGAGCGACATCCACGGAAACGAGAAGGCCGCCATCGAGGCGGCCCGTCGTATCTCTACCCTGTTCCTGTCCAGCGGGCCGTGCCGACTGCGGCGGACGCCAGCCGGTGGAGGACACGACGGCGGAAATGGTCCGGCTCCTGCTCGCCGCCGTGGCGGCTCCCGTGGCGGTCGGGACCGCGGTGGAAGCCGCCACGCCGGTGCTGTTCGAGCCGCGGCCGGTCGTCCGGGCTTCGGCCTGACCTGGCTACGGCCGATCCTGCACGTGGATGACCCTAGCCGTAGAAGTGCGGCACGAAGCGCTGGTTGGGGGTGGCATGCGCGCACGGCAACAGGCTGAGCACCTTGGTTCTGGTGGCCGTGGTGTTCACGCACAACTCGGTGTTGTTCTGCTTGATCATCCAGGCCCCCGGCTCCTCACCCCAGTAGTAGATGGAGAAGACCTGGGAGCTTTGGCCCTCGCAGTCCCATTCGTTGAGGGCATCGCCGCTCTTCGCGAAGCGGCCGTTGTCGACGTCGATGCACTTGCCGGTCGACCTGTTGACGAAGTTGAAGTCATACTTGCCGCCGCCGGGAATGCTGCGCAGCTTCCACTGGGATTTCATGGGGTTCCAGGTGTCGGAGACCAGGTGCGTGCCGTTGGCGTTGCTCCCGCGTTCGAACGTGAGGTACTTGTCGTGGTCGCTGTCGCTGGTCAGCTCGACCACGGACCCGTTCGCCACCAACTGCGTGCGGAAGTAGACCGGGTAGTGGTCGGAGCCGCGGCCGCCCATACGTATCCCGCGGTAGTTCCCCAGCGCGCGCGACGAGATCATGTAGTCGAGTTCGCCGCTGCTCTGTTGGGTCGCAAGGCCGGTGTGGTACACCTGGGCGCCCAGACCCGCGGCGAGGTTGTGCATGCCCTGGTCCGGATCACGGTTGAAGTCGCCCATGACGGTCCACGCGCGGCCCGCCGCGGTCGCTTGGTTGCGGACCTGGCGTACCAGCTCCTCTGCTTCGTTGTGCGCTCCCGAAGCCAGCGCGTGCACGTTGTAGTAGATGTCGTCGTCCATGCGCAGACCCAGCGCGGGGCGGGCGCCGGCCCGGCCGGGCGGGGCGACGTAGACCTCGTGGGCCATGGTGTGGGTGACCATGGCGAGGTTGACCCGGGTGTCTCCCAGCGGACTCATCCAGTACACGTAGCGGCTGCCCCAGCGATACAGGTGGACGGTGTAGCCGCTGCGGTTGTAGGACTGCTGGAGCACCATGCCGTACAAACCCGGTTCCGACCCCGCCTCCTGGACGGCGACGATGTCGTTCTCGTTGCTGAGCTGCCGGACGTCCGACCAGCGGGCGCCTTGCGAGTTGTAGGTCGCGATGGTGTGGGCGTTGGGAGTGTCGGCTGCGGCCGGCGATGCCGGCAGGCCGATCAGCAAGCCGACGAGCGCGGTCATCGCCATCAGCGTGGCGAGCGTCCTGGTGCGTGGGTGAAGAACGTCGGAGCGTGGCAAGGTCGGCGCCTTTCTTAGGCGGGAGATGAGACGGGAGCTCTGTCCGGGGCCGCTGACGGTCCGCTATCGAGGCGGACCGCACCGTGTTAGTACTGCCGGGGCGGGCAGCGCTCGTCGCCCCACGCGGTCGTCACGGGGCAGTCCTTGCCGGGGTCGAGCCACCCGGGAAGTTCCGTGTCAGCACTGACGCGGTGCCCGGCGTCGGGGCCGTCCGAAGCGGCGGAGACGGCGGCGCCGCCCCATCCGATGCCCGCGGCCAATACGAGGGCCACCAGGGCCCGGACCGTGTTTCCCCGCATGTGCATCAACTCCTGCTGTGTCGCCCGGCAGCGGTCAGTCCGCCGGTGTCGTGCTCTGGTCGCCAGCCGCTCGTGCCGGCTGTGATCACCACTGTGCCGACCCGGCGCCGCCCGCGGCAGTCCCACGGGGCATCATCTGTGTGCCATGCACTTTTAGGAGGGGTTCCATGGGCAATGCGCCAGGTGACAGCGGGCCAACGGGCATACCCGAACTGGGGAGCGCCGCGGTCCTGCTCTACCGCTGGACCGTCGTCCACGAGAGCCTGACCCCCGCCGCCCTGTCCCGGGCCGCCGCCGAGACCGGAATCAGCGAGCACGAGAGCCACCAGGCGCTGGACTCCCTCCTCGACGCCTGCCTCCTGCAAGAAGCCCCCGCCACCACCGGGGATCCCGACGTGCGCTGGCAGCCAGTGAGCCCCCAGGCCGCGGCGAGCCAACTGCTCTCCGACCGCGACGCCGCCCTCCGCGCCCAAGAAGAAGCCCTGCGTACCCAGCGCCGACAGATCCAGGAGCAGCACGACGGGCTCGCGGCCCTCATGCCCGTCTACCTCCAGGCCCGCCAGCACGCCTTCCCGCAGGGCACCATCGACCACCTGCCCGACAAGTTCGCGGTCCGCACGCTGCTCACCGAGGTCATCGACTCCTGCCACAGCGAAGTCCTGGTCTCCAAACACGGCGGCTCCTTCCCCGTCGCCGCCCTGCGCGAAGCCCTCCCCCGCGACCTCGCCCTCCTCGAACGCGGCATCCGCATGCGCAGCCTCTACCAGCACGCCACCCGCTTCGACCAGCCCACCCGCACCCACGCCGAACACCTCGTCGCCGCAGGCGCCCAGATCCGCACCCTGCCCGAGGTACTGCCCCAGATGATCATCGTGGACCAGGTCCTCGCCCTGCTCCCGGCCCGCTCCGGCGGCGCCCTGATCATCCGCGAACCCGACCTCCTCGCCTACCTCCTGCACGTCTACGAACGCGACTGGGCCAACGCCACCCCCTACTCAACCGGACCCCACGCCACCCAAGCCGTCTCCCAGACCATGAAACAGACCATCCTCGTCATGCTCGCCAAAGGCCTCAAGGACGACACCATCGCCCGCCGCCTCGGCATCTCGCTGCGCACCTGCCGCCGGCACGTCTCCGAACTGCTCGACACCCTCGGCGCCCAGAGCCGCTTCGAAGCAGGAGTCATCGCCGAACGACAAGGACTCACCCGCCACCCGGCATCCCCGCCCCCGCCCGTACCCGCAACGGAAGCCGCCCCGCATACCGTCCGGCCCGACCCGGCCCCCTCGTGCCCGGCATGCGGCGGAGCCCTGCCCGCACGGACCTCAGGACGAGCCACCGGACGACCGGCCCGCTACTGCTCCCCCAAATGCCGCTCCCGCGCCTACCGCACACGAAAATCCCCGAGAGAAGCACTCCCGCACGCCGACGCCACCCCACCGTCACGAAACCCGCCACCCGCGTGACGAAACTCCCCCGGGCCGGACTGCTTCCGGTGCACGGCCGCGGCCAGGCGGTCACAGGACCGCCGGGCCGGGGACCTTCCCCGGTCTCGCCAGGACCAAGATCAAGGCACCACCCCACTCCGTGCCGTGAGCGGCCCACCGGCCGAGGGTGAACCCGGCGTCCTGGACCGGACCATCAGGCAGGGGTCTCCTCGGCGTTCCAGCAGGGCAGACGCCTCCTCCCAACACGCCGTCCGAAGGATGCGTCGTGGTCCCCGCCCCCACACCGAAGGGCTAACGGACGGCCCGGCACGACTCGGGGGATGGCCCGCGAAACACGTACCGGCCCCTCGACGGCGGTAGCACACCGTCAATCGTGGGACTCACCGGTTCGGCTGACCAGCTCGCGCTGCCGTCCGCGAAGGTCGGCTTTGCGACCGCAAGCACCTAGGACAAGAACATCGGCCCATGGGGCCCGCACCGACGAGGGCCCCATGGCTGGGTCCGTGTGGACAACGCCACCCAGCTACTGGCTACCGCCGACCCAACCGCCGCTACGAACGCCATCCCCGCAACGGTCGTCAGCAGCACCCCGCCGCGCAACGAACGAGCCGGCCACCGCGGTACCGGGCAGCAACCCCAGGCCATCGGGCTTCGGCTCCGTACACCACCCGGCCGCAGGGTGCCCGAGACGCCGTTCCAGGCCTGCGGTCCACCCGGCGAGCTCGTCGGCGTCGAAGGCGTTGTCAAGGGAGAGCATCTGCGCCGAGTGTGGCACGTGGCCCTGAGCGGCCCGCCCGCCACTTTCCAGTCGGCGACTCGGCAAGCACCTCGTCCGGGTCGGGTTCCTCGTATGCCTCGATGGCGCGCAGCGGCCGGGCGTACTCGTCGTCACCGAGCAGGGTGTGCCGGACCGGAACCTGCTTTCGGCGGATCGCCCAGTCGCACATCGTGACCTGCGGAGATGCCGCTCGTTACCGGCTGGCCTCAAGGGGGTTATCGTCGTTCGGTCACGGACGGCAATCGGTCGTCCGTTCAACCCAGGGGAACCGACATGACTGATCTGAACTCGCTGCGGGCAAGCCTTGCGTCGGGTGAGCACGAGTTCACCGACACCTTGGCCTTCGTCGCGGCGCATTACGAGTATCAGCCGCAGGCGTTCCGCAACGGGGAACTGGAGAATGCCGCAGGTGAGAACGAGGGTTCCTGCAAGACGCTGGGACTGGCCCTGCTGGAAGGACTGAGCGACCAGGAGGCGCTGCTGGCATTCGGTGAGCACTATCGCAGCGTGCTGGCCACGCCGGACGACACTGATCACGCCAACATTCGCAACCTCATGGCCCATGGCCTGGCAGGGGTGAGCTTCGCCGGACAACCGTTGGCCCGCAAGAACTGAACAACGAAATCCGGGCCAGCGCCAAAGGTCGCGTCCACCACCCCGTCCTGAAGGCCTCGCCTCGTGCCGCGACCGCCGGCTGCACTGCCTACGGCGGCGGCGCGGGTTCGGTTCGGCTGGGACTTGCCGACGCGGCCAGCGGCATCGGACGGACCACCGCGGCCCTCCTCGCCGGCTCGCCGCCCGGGGCACGCCGCCGACCTGGGCACGGCGGGGCTCACGGCGCCGCGGCTGCGCCGACCGGGCGATGCGTACGAGGCCGTGGTGACCGAGGACGTCACCCGGCCCGAGGACGCCGAGCGGGTGAGCCACGCTGTCGTCACGGCGGCCGACGGACTGGACGTGCTGGTAGCGGAAACCGGCGGGTCCGTCGTATGCGCCTCCTCGATCTCCGGCCTGTCCGGCCGGGCCCGCCAAGCCGCACCACGGCCCTCCACCCGCTCGGCCGGCTCGACGACCCGAAGGAGTCGCCCGCGCCATCGCCTCCCTCGCCTGCGACGCCGCGTTCTTCATCACCGGCCCCCGTCGACTGCGGCTACCCGGCCCATGGCCGGCCGCGTCCGCCGCGGTGCCGGCGGTCCACTTCCGCGAGGGCGGTGTTGGCGACGGCCACCACGGCGAAGATGATGGCGGGCTGGGTACGGCCGAGGCCGTAGAGGGCGGCCGCGGCGGAGCCGAAGAAGAGGGCCTTCACCACGAGTACGGTCGCGAGCGGAACGGTGAAGGTCGCCTTGGGAGCCGCGAACAGGCCCCAGACGGTGGCGGCGAGTGCGGGGGCGCCCACGCCCAGCAGGATCCGTATCGCGGTGTTCTGGCCGGTGGACCACCCCCACCAGGCCAGCAGCGCCAGCCCCGCCAACTCCAGGAGGAAGGCAAGGCCTTCGTTGACGACGTGGAGCGGGGTGGGAAGCATCAGCCGGAACGCCTTTCACGGGCCGACGGGGATCGGTCGATGCATTAGATCAGGGCGGATGTCGTGACGGACAGGCCAGATGACGGCCAGTTCATCCTGCGTGCCGCCCGGCCGCTGCGCGCCCTGGACAGCCGCGGCGGCTTCCGTACGGCGATCCGGGCTGTCGCGCGAACTGCACGTCCGGTCCGTGAATCCGGTGGTCGGCGCGGGCACTGTGCAGAGGGCCCAGGGTGATGGCCGTACTGATCACCACCAGGTCGAAAAGCATCAGCGCAGCCGCTCCCGAGGGCCAAGGCCGTCTGCCGCCTTCAGACGGGAGAACCGATGACCAGGGTCAGGCGGCGCAGTCACGGCGCCACATCCCGACTCTGCGGGCCGATGCCCGACAGTCGTAGGGGCGAGCGGGACAAGAGGCTCGTCACCGTGCCATGCGCGGAGGGCACGGCGTGAGCGCACTCACTGTCATGCACTCGTCGGGTCTGCTCGCAGAGTTCGGAGCCACGCAACCGCGGAAGTCGACGAGCCCGCCGCTGGGGGCACATCCGTTCGACCGCACCCTCCTGGATACAGGCCAGGGGCGCCGGAGTTGACGCGGAGTCGCCTCGGGAACACCCACGCGTGCGGCTGTGCACGTACGACGACATGGGGATGCCCAGCAACCTCCCGAGTATTGCGGGAAATAATAAGAGACACCGGCCAGGCATTTATCAGACTCGCGATCACCTGGGTGGACCACACTCCCCCCGGCGCCGCGAAGCGTTACTGGACTATGACAAACGCAAAGCACGTGGCAATGTTTGCGCAGAACGCTGAAGGCGGCGGTCGCGGCATGGTCAGCTGGGTGACGAGGGCGGGCGCATGGACGTATACAGCCTGGACCCCCCAGAAGAACGCGACTTTGTACTATGAGGGACAGAACGTGGAGCTCCTCGACTCGTCCTCCATTTTTGAGAAATTCCTGGAGACGATGCACCAGCTCCAGGAAGAATTCAGCCGACGGTCCTCCGCCCTGGACGCGTCCGGCAGCTTCATGGGCGAGTGCTCGCGGATGACCTCCTGTGTCTGAGCAGTACGACGGCAGCGGCCCGTACCACTGCCAGCCGGACGGCTCAGCGTTCTGGCCGCCGAGCGTCGGGCAACAAGCCGCCCACCAGCCGTTCCTCACGCCGGGCGAAGTCGAAGCCCCGTGGGACCCGGCGGAGGAGTTGGCGCAACTCCTCCAGGAGGCCGGCCAGCCGGGGCAGCCAGAGACGTTCCGCGAATTCGACGTCGACGCGGCCTGCGATCCGCGGGGCGGCGTGGCGAGCACCTACACCGGTCCGTCACCGGGAACCGGCGACAGGCCGCACCCGCCGACCCGCCACGGGCACCGCCGGAGTCCTGCCGAGACGTCGGTGGTGACCCTGCTGAAAACGGGTAGCTTCTTCACCGCCGTGCTGGTCGCCGTCATCGCCGCCCTGGTGAGCGTCTTCAGCGGTCTGGCCATCTGCGGGGCCCTGCGTCACAGTGCCGGCCCGCGCACCGCGGACGTCGTCAGCTGGTGGCCGCTGCTGATCTACGGACCCTGGCTGGTCGCCTCGCTGTCCATCCTCCGGGCCGCCCTACATCAGCGCCGCGCCGTCCACTCCTGGTCCATGGTGCTGCTGTTCTCCGCCCTCGCCACGTTCCTGTGCGTGGCCCAGGCACCCACCACGTTCGCAGCCGGCGCGGCGGCGACCCTCCCTCCCATCGCCGCACTCGCCTGCTTCCAGCAACTCGTCCGCCAGATCACCCTCACCCGGCCACCCCGCCAAGCCGTCTCACGAAACCGCCACCGCACGCCGTCGCTAAGGCAACCGGCGGCTGTGCGCGGCGCGGATCCCGCGCTCCTCGGAGTGTCAATCTTGGATCGAGGAGCCGACCGCACTGCCACTCCTTCCAGGATCCGCTACGGGTCCTGAGCCCGGTTCCTCCGGCCGTTCACGCACCCACGCAGTGATCACTTACACCGGTGGAACGAAGATCCAAACCCATAAGTCACGGCCGTCACACGGTCTCAGCCCTTCGGGTCTGCCCGACCTCCGCCCGCGCTCCGCAACCCCGGTGCCGCACCCATGAGGGATTCCGTAACCCTCAGCGCTCCGCCCCTCCCCCACCCGCACTTGACCCGATCTCCTGCAAGAGGAAAACAGCATGCCCGACGAGCTCACCCACTCCGAGCGACTGCGGTACGAGCGCAGCCAGGACGCCGCCTACCAGACCGGTGAGGAAGCCGTCGCCAACCTCAAAGCCGCCCTCGCACTCGCCGGCCTGACCCTCCCCTCACTCAGCAACGACGGACCGGTCGGCTGCCGCGGCTTCGTACGACTCGGCGGATGCAGCACGGCCCTCGCCAACCAGCTCGCCGAAGTCATCACCGCAGGCGCCCACGCCCTCCAAACCCAACCTTTGCGGAGCCGCGGCCCGAACGGAATCCCCCCGTCCCGGCTACCCGTGCGGGTTACCGGAGCGGGGGGATCTGCGGGCTCGGGTTCAGCCGGTGCTTGCGCGCCGGCGTCGACGGAGGATCACGGCTCCGCCCGCGAGGGCGACTGCCGCGCTTGAGCCGCTGGCAAGGAGCAGGGTGGATGACGAGACGTCGTCCGCCTTGCGCTGGGGGCTGTAGCCGCTGGAGTAGCCGTTGGTGTCGTACTCCGAGCCGGGCAGCTTGTCGGCGTAGCGGGCCTTGACCAGTTTCTGGTAATCGCTCAGCGAGACCGACGCCTGGCCGCCCAAGCCCTGTCGGGCCTCGTCGTTGAGCGGCTCGACGGTGGTGAGCCTGAGCTGGTACCAGCCGCGGATCTGCGGCTCGGTGAAGACCAGCGTTCCCAGGGAGGCCTTGCTGGCGTACGTGGCGTCGCTGTCGCCGTCGCGGATGGCCGCGAGATGCCAGCCGCCGCCCTGAGTGGGGGCGAGCATGACGGTTGCGTTGCGCCCGTTGACGGTGGTGCTCAGCGACGAGACCAGTTGCGTCAGCTTGATCGCCTCCGTGGGGAGCGGCTTGGCCGTGCCCGCGACGAACCCGGAGGTGATTTCGTTCCGTGCCACCGGATCCTTGATCGTGAAGACCGGGAGGCCCTGGCACGGCTCGGCCGCCTCGGGAATCGTCTGGACCGGGCCGCCGGCGCCGGTGGTGGGCACCGGAGTGCGCAGGAAGCGGCAGACGGCGTTGCGCACGTCGGTGGACTTCACCGCGTTGAGGGCGGCCTGGTAGTCGGGGATGTCTGCCGGGAGAGGGTCCTTGACCGGTGCCGCATGAGCCGGACCGACGACGGACAGCAGTGCTGATGCACTCAGTGCGATGACGATGGACAGCCGGGGGAAGCGAGAGTCCGCCCGCTTGCCGGACGTTTTGGTGTCGCGCATGTCGCCTGCCTTAGCGGGAGATACCGATGCGGGAGTGGGTCCACTTCGACGAGCTGTTGCTGACGTAGTCGTTGTAGTTCCACCACGTGTACGTGGTGGTGTCCGGCCAAGGGTCGGCCACGGCGATCGTGTTGTTCGACGTGTCGAAGCCGTAGACCACGTTCATGTGGCCGCCGCCGGACGACCACCCGATGCGGGCACCGATCGGCCGGGCCGCCTTGACGTCGGTGTACACCTGGTTGAACGTGGCAGCGCTGCTCAGACCCGAGCCGGTGTGGGTCATGCCGAGGCTGCTCCAGCCCTTGGCCATGTCGTCGAGCGTGGCGGGCTGGTTGTTGCAGCCGTAGTAGGGCTGGGCGCGGCTGCAGAAGTCCGTCTGTGTGGAGCCGAAGCCCTGGAACTTGGCGATGGTCAGCCCGGAGGCGACCCAGCACCACTGGGTCTTCTCCTGTTTCAGCATGCTGATGGTGTCCTGGCCCGCCTCCGCGTGAGCCGTGCCTCCAGCGGCCGAGAGCGATCCCAAGGCGGCCAGCACGATGGCTGACGCCGTGGTTCCGTACCTGAATTTGCCCATGTTCCTGCCTTCCCCCTGATGGGTGCAACGAGATGAGCGGGACATCGGGCATGAATATGACAGCGCAGCTTGTCGACGTCATAGGGAAAGGGCGTTGATGCAACTCCAACTGATTACTTGTCAGCTAATCGCGCTGTAAAGGCTGTTCCACTGGGGACGGGCGTGACCCGTGGTGCAACGGGCCGGCGGTGACCGACCCACCTCGAACCGGGCACGGCCCGCGATGCCGAAATCGAACGGTCGCCAGTTCCCGGGGGAGCTTGGCGGCGTGGCCGTCCTGCCCTTCGGCAGGAGGAGCAGGACGGTCGCATCGGTCATGTGTCGAGGGTTTCGGCCATCGCGTCGAGGTCGGCCAGGAGCGCCGTCAGCCAGGGCACGGCCGCGGCCGGTGCTGCTGGCCTGGGTGATGAAGCCGGCGTCCTTGAGGCCGCGCAGGACGACGTTGGCGGACTTCCGGGTGACGAAGGTGCCCCGTGCGAGGTCGGCGTTGGGCAGGCCGGGCCGTTCGTCGAGGAGTTCCAGGCAGGAGTACTGCGGGACGGTCAGATCGTGCTCGCGCACCCCGCCTGCACGCCGCCATGACGGCCAGGTACGCCCGCGAAGGCGAGGCGACCGGTGCGCAGGATCTGGTGCGCACCGCCGAACGGTGGAAGCCCTACCGCAGCTGGGTCGCACTCCTGCTGCGGGATCGCGCCGGCCCGCACGTCGCCGCGCACGGGCAAGACCTCCATCCACCCGCCGGACCCAGCATGTGGCGGCCGAGATGGCTGATCGGGATGTCTCTCGCCACGAGGAACTAGCGGGGCTCTCGGTGCTGGCGGTGCGGCGCTCGACGTCACGCGCCAGACGGCGGGGGCGCGTCAGGCTCGCGGGTGCTCCAGTCGAGGGCACCCGTTGGAACACGGGTGCCCGAGGGTGGTGCACCGGTCACCAGTAGGGTGACGGTGTGTCATGGCCGGGCCTGAAGGCCCGGTTCAAGTGGATCGCATCAAGAGAACAGGGTGCTCATGTCGAAGAGATTCAAGGCTGCCGTTGTAGCCGTCGCCACCATCGCAGGACTGGCCGTGGCCGTTGCACCGGCTCAGGCAGCCGACACCTGCACTGCGGGGGGCGGCGGCAAGTACATATGCGATTACGGCGTGAAGAACCATGCGCTTCCGAACGGCGAGAAAGAACAGTTCCTGGTCGGCCTCGACTATGCGGTGTGGACGCGGTGGACCATCAGCAAGCAGTGGACCGGGTGGGTGTCCTTGGGGAAGCCCGATCCTTCCGGTTCTGCTCGCGCCGCGAGCGACATCAACGTGAGGGAAGACCAGTCCCAGGGCAATTTCCGAACGGACATCTACCTCCGCAACAGCAACGGCGCCACCGTGAGCAGGACGCGCCTCGCCCTCGGGTCGGGCTGGCTGCCTTGGGACTTCCCCAACTGCTGCTGACCCTCTGGTCCGCTTCGGAGCGGTGCGGGTGGGTTTCGTAGCCGCGGGCCGAGTGGTGCTGGTGCACGCCTCGATGGTCCGACGCCACGGAAACAGCGGACATCCACGCGCCCAAGGGGACCGCTGAACAGCGGGACGTCGTAGCCCAGGCGGGCGCCGCGGTCGATGCCGGTGGTGCGGTAGCAGACGGACGCCGACTGCGGGTCCGCTTGGCGGCGGCGAGATCCGGTCGTGCCGGGGGCAGTAGAAGGCGTGCGGCAGCCGCTATGCCCCGGCCACAGTGCTGGCGCGTCGACCTCTGTGCCGCGGCGGCGGCAGCAACTCAGCTTGGGGCAGACCCCCCGGACTCGTGGCCGCGCTGCACACCGCCCGGCGACTCCGCCGCGGCGGGACGAAGCCCTCGGAAGGCGTTCGACCAGCCGTCTCCTGCTCCGGCCTCGTCGAGGCCCCAGCTGTATGGCCCGCAGGGGCGGCGTCTACAGCCAGCCCTGGCGGCGGGCCGCGCGGACGGCCTCCATGCGGTTGCGGGTGCCCGTCTTGCCGATGGCCGAGGACAGGTAGTTCCGTACCGTCGACTCCGACAGGTGGACCCGGGCCGCGATGTCGGCCACGGTCGCCCCGTCGACCGCGGCGTTCAGTACGTCGGCCTCGCGCGGGGTCAGCGGGTTGGGGCCGGCACTGAGCGCGGCGGCCGCGAGCGCGGGGTCGATCACGGTCTCCCCGGCGAGCACCCGGCGTACCGCGGCGGCCAGTTCCTCCACCGGCCCGTCCTTGACCAGGAAGCCGGCGGCCCCCGCCTCCATCGCCCGGCGCAGGTAGCCGGGGCGGCCGAAGGTGGTCAGGATCAGCACCCGGCAGCCGGGGCAGCGCGTGCGGAGCTCGGCGGCCGCGTCGAGGCCGCTGCGGCCCGGGAGTTCGATGTCGAGCAGGGCCACGTCCGGCTGTGCCTCGATCGCGGCGGGCACGATCTCGTCCCCGGCACCGACCTGCGCCACGACCTCGATGTCCTCCTCCAGCCCGAGCAGCAGGGCCAGCGCGCCGCGCATCATGCCCTGGTCCTCCGCGAGCAGGACCTTGATCATCGATTCTCCTCGTCCTCCGGGCCCGCCGGTGCGGCCCGGTCCTCCGGTTCGGCCGGCTCCACCGGGAGTTCGGCAGTGACCCGGAAACCGCGGCCGGGACCGGGAACCGGTCCGCCGACCAGGGTGCCGCCGACCGCCGCGAGCCGTTCGGTCAGGCCGGTCAGTCCGCTGCCCGGCGGGGTCGAGCCTACGCCGTTCCCGTCGTCGGTGATCACCAGGCGGACCCGTTCCGCGGAGCTCCTCACCTCGATCTCGCAGGCGGTGGCGGCACTGTGCCGGATGGCGTTGGTGGCGGCCTCGCGCACCACCCAGCCCAGCAGAGCCGCCGCCTGCGGGGGCAGCGGGGGCCCGGACTGCCGTACGACGGGCTCGATCCCCGCGGCGGTCAGCGCTGCGCGGGCCCGGTCGAGCTCGGTGGCGAGGCTGGCCTCGCGGTAGCCGGTGACGGCCTCGCGGATCTCGGTGAGCGCCTGGCGGCCGACCGACTCGATGTCGGCGACCTGGTCGAGCGCCGCGTCCATGTCCCGGGGGGCGATCCGGCGGGCCGCCTCCGACTTCACGACGATCACCGAGAGGGTGTGGCCGAGCAGGTCGTGCAGGTCGCGGGAGAAGCGCAGCCGTTCCTGGTCCACGGCGGCCCGGGCCAGCTCCTGCCGGGTCTCGCGCAGTTCCTTAACGGTCTCGGACAGGGCGAGGATCGCGGCAGTGACCATGCCGGACACGAGCGTCCCGTAGGCGATGCCGAGGGTGTCCCAGCCTTCGTCCCGGCCGGCGATCACCCCGGCAAGGGCGGTGACGGCGAACATCACCGGGCCGAGCATCCGGCCCCGGACCACCGCACCGGTGGCCAGGCCCCACAGCGGGAAGAACAGCAGCCAGTTGCCGCCGTAGGCGAAGGCGAGGGCGCAGGTGACCGCACCCAGGGCGGCCAGGCACCAGCGGGTGCTGACGGCCTCCCGCGCCCGCCGGTCGAAGGCGCGGAACACCAGGGTGATGTAGAGGGAGTTGAAGAGGAGCAGACCGAGGGCGCCGATCCAGGGGTTGGGGGTCTCCCCCTTGATGACGTTGGAGATGGCGCCCATGCCCAGCAGCAGCCACGGCAGCAGCGCGAAGGGGTTGTTCGGGCCGATCGGGCCGCAGCCGTGCTCGGGGGTTTCGCCACCTGCTCTGCGCCGCTTCTGCCGGGCCAGCCAGTCGGCCTTGCGGGCCGCCCAGTCGGCCTTCCAGTCCTCGCCGGTCCCGGTCCCCCGCTTGCCGTGCATCTTCGCTCCCGTTGCCCGCTTCACGCGCTATGCCGTCCTCGCCGAACGACGGTACGAGAGCACCGCGTAGGAGCCGAACAGCAGGGCCCACAACGCGAGTACGGCGACCGCACTCGGTGCGGGGGCGGCGCCGTCGGCGAGGGACTGGCCGATCTCGGCGAAGCGGCGCGTGGGGGTGAAGCTGGAGAGGGTGCGCAGCCAGTCCGGGAACAGCTCCTTCGGGAACCAGAGTCCGCCGACGATGGACAGCGCCAGGCTGCACCCGACGTTGACCACACCGGTGCTCTGGGCGGTGAGCCGATACCCGTTGCCGATGCCGAGAAGGGTGAAGGGGAGCGCGCCGAGCCACAGGACGAGGGCCACGGCGGCCCACTCCCAGCCCGCCAGGTGGACTCCGTTGACGAACGCGCCGGCCGCGAGCACCGCGAGGACGGCGGGCAGCACGATCACCGAACCGGTCAGGGCCCGGCCGAGCACCACCTGGCGCGGGGTCATCGGGGTGACCCGCAGCTGGCGGAGCCAGCCGATGCCCTTGTCCTCGGCGACGCCGTTCCCGGTCGACAGGGCCGCGCCGAGAGCCCCGTAGGCGGCCATGCCCACCATGGAGGCCGTCTTCCACTCGGCGGCGTCGGCGGCGGATCCGAGGTTGGTGAAGAGCAGGTACATCAGCACCGGCATGCCGATGCCGAAGACCACGAAGGAGGTGTCGCGCAAGGTCCGGCGGACCTCCAGGCTGACGTAGGCGGTGATCATCGGGCGCTCCCGGCGGCGGTGTGGGTGTGGTTCTCGGTGAGGGCGAGGAAGGCGTCGTCGAGCGAGGGCGCCGTGACCTCGATCCCGCGGACGGCGCCGAGCCCGGCGAGGGCGACGACCGTCGCGTCCGGGTCCTCCGTGCGCAGCCTCGCGCGGTCTCCGCGTACCTCTACGGAGACCACTCCGGGCAGGTCGGTGAGACCCTCGGTGGGGCGCCCGGCCAGGTCGACGGAGACCAGCGAGCCGCCGGCGGCGCGGCGCAGCTGCTCCCCCGTGCCGTCGGCGACGATCCGGCCGGCATCGACGACCACGATCCGGTCGGCGTGGGCGTCTGCCTCTTCCAGGTAGTGCGTGGAGAACAGGACGGTGTTGCCGCGCCGGGCGAAGGCGCGCATGGACTCCCAGAACGCCCGGCGGGCCTCCACGTCGAGGGCGGCGGTCGGCTCGTCGAGCACGACGAGCTCCGGGTTGCCGGCGAGGGCGACGGCGAACCGGACGCGCTGGGCCTGGCCTCCGGAGAGCCGGTCGATGCGGCGGCCGGCCAGGTCGGTGAGCCCGGCGAGTCGCAGCGCCTCGACGACGGGCATGGGCTCCGGGTAGGTCCGGGCCACGAAGGCGATGAGCTCACGGACGGTGATCCGCGGGACGGCGCGCCCCTCCTGGAGCATGGCGCCCACCCGGCCGGCCCGGACGGCCTGCGCGGGTTCCTGGCCGAAGAGCCGTACGCTGCCCGCGTCGGGCTCGTTGAGGCCGAGCAGCAGGCTGATGGTGGTGGACTTGCCGGCGCCGTTGCGGCCGAGCAGGGCGACCGTTTCGCCGCGCCGGATGTCGAGGTCGATGCCGCTGACGGCGCGGACGGGGCCGAAGGCCTTGGCGGCGTGCCGGAACCGGATGGCGGGCTCGGCGGACTCGTTGTTCGGTGGCTTCGCGGCCCGCGTCGTGGGGCTCGTCGGCGTCGTCTGCGTCATGATCACCACGCTAGGGGCCGGGGCGGGACTCCCGGCAGATCCGCCTGTACGGAGCCCGGCAGTACAAATGTCCCGGGCCGCTGCTCCCTCGTGGACCGGGGCGGCCAGGTCTCCCCTTTCGGATCGAGCCCGTGGGGCCCCTGGTCGTCTGGTGCCGCGCACCGCAAGGCGCAGGCCCGCCCGGGCCCCTGGAGTGCTCCGGAGCTCCGACGACGCCGCAGGCGAGGCGCCGGGCGGGTCGTGGACGATCACGGGATTCGTCTTTGCCGGGGGTTCTTGGCGGTATGCCGTCGTGGCGGGTGCACGGCGCACGGCCGGTACGTCCACCGGCTGGGCGACGCGCCCGTGGCCGGCGGCCCGTAGTCATCGACCTGACGGTATGCCGGCAAGTGTCTGAGCAGCCGGGGCCCGGCCGTGACGTTCGCCGCGCGGATCGAGGGCCTGGCCGGGACGCGTGCCCGGCGCCGCAGGGGCGCCCCGCAGGCGCTGCGGGGAGTCGACGCCCGGCATCTGTGGCGAACGTCGCGGATGCGGTGAGCTCATCAAGCGCATGGCTCACGGCCGGCCCGACCCCGCCTTCGACCTCTTGGTCGGTACCTCGCGGCAGCGCGTGGGGGTGCGAGCACGTCGGTCCTGCTCAGCGGTCAGGCGGGAACACCGGCCCGGTCCAGCACGGCGGCCATCTCGTCCTCGGGGAGCGCCGGGTTGGCACCCGCGCTGGAGGCCAGTTCAGGGACGTGAAGCGCCTCGCGGAGCCGGGGTAGCGGCAGGCGGGGGTCGCCGGCCGCCGCCTGGCGCGTCCAGACCTCGGGGTCGTGGCTGAGCCGTTCGATCAGCGCGGGCGTGGCGGCCGGGTCCCGGACGGCCAGCCGACGGTATTTCCCGTCCGGGTGGTCCGCGTAGCGCGCCGCGAGACCCTCCCGGGGGAAGCGGGGGTGCGTCTCCGCCATCCAGGCGGAGAACGTCCCCCCGAGCCGCACGTACACGCGCATCAGGACCTCCTCCGGGGCTTCGGGGTGGTGCACACTCAAGAGGTCCTCCACCAGAGGGTCCTCGGTGCGCGCCAGCAGGCGCACCAGGTCGGGCGGCAGGTGGGGGCTCTGGGCGGCGGTGCGCCGGAGCAGCGGGTGGGCGGAGGCCGCGGCCCGTCGCAGCACCTCGGGGTCGGCGAGCCCGTCCCGTACCCACTCCACGGTCCTCCTGTCGAAGGCACCCACCGTGAAGTCGATCGCCATGCGCCGCGTCTCGTCCAGTTCCGGCCTGAGGGAGACGGCGAGCCGTACGGCCTCGTCGGGGTCGACGGCGAGCCGCTCCACGAGGTCGGTGGGCAACGAAGGATTCTCGGCGAGGGCAGCCAGGTGCGCCCGCTCGGCGACGCACCGTTCGGCGTCGGCGCGCTCCAGGAGGCCGCGGCGCAGCGCCTCGGCCGCAGACTTCGGATCGCGGAGGAGTCCGGCGGTGACCCGGGCATCCCGTCGGCACTCCCACAGCGCGGCGGCCCGCCGCACCTCGGGGTCAGGGTCGGCCAGCAGAGCTGACCGCTCGCCCGGCGCCAGGATCTCCCATGCACGCACCGCGCCCCGGCGCGCCGCCGGATCATGGTGCGTAGCCAGCGAGGCCACGAACGACGGCACCAGGTAGGCCGAGTCCAGCAGAGCCGATCGTACGGAAGCATCCGGGTCATCGAGCAAGCGGGCACAGACGGCGTCCGGCAGTGGCGCGACCACCGTACGCGGCTCGCACCACTCGGGTCCGTACGCGAGAGCAGCCCGCACCTTGGGAGAAGGATCGTCCACGAGCCGGGCCCGCTGTGCAGGCTCGGCCCCGGTGCTCATCGCGAAGTCGATCCGGGCGCGCGGGTTCGGGTGGGCCAGGATCACTGCGACGGCCGGCTCGGGAAGTCCGGCGCGCTGGACGGCGTGACGGGGCGGACCATCACCGCCGCCGTCGAAGGCCAGCAAGCGCAGCAGCAGCGGTGTCGGCAGCGCCGGATTGCGGGCGATTCCGTCCAGCGCGGATGCGTGGAACGCCACCATGATTCCCCTCCCCTGCGTCTTCCTCGATGGGTCAGCGACCATGATCTCCCGGAGGTCAGCGAGGGAGGGTACCGGCCGGGCGCGTCACGCCATGGTGCGGTCGCCCGTTCACCTGGTTCGGTCGATGCTCCACTGCGGCAGCAGTTCGAAGAAGGTGACGGCCTCCTCCCGCCACCGCGAGCGCCATCCGGCGGTCACAGCGGATGCTTGCCGGGCGTAGTGGCGCATGTCTGCCTGCATCTTGCCCGGCACTCCGCGGCGCTCGCCGATCTCCCTGACAGTGGCGATGGTCTCCGGTGCACACGCCGGGTCCCCGAACGCGGTTTCCAGCAGGTGGCGCTCAGGACCGTCGGCGGCCGCCAGCAGCGCGTTGACGGTGTAGCTGCGCTTGCCGTCGCGCAGGTCGGTTCCGATCGGCTTGCCCATCACTGCCGCGTCCCCGAACAGGTCCAGGTAGTCGTCGCGCATCTGCCCGCAGACCCCCACCAGGCGGGCATACTCCCGCAGCTCCTCGTCGAAGCGGGCCGGGTCCTGGCCCGCGGCCAGGAGGCCGAGCTGCATGGGCGCGAGAATCGAGTAGCGGGCGGACTTGTAGTCGGCCACGCAGTGCAGGACGTCCGCGTCAGGGGCGGCCGCGAAGTCGCGTTCCAGGTCGACGATCTGGCCGACGAACGTGTCGGCTGCCGCCCGGGTCTGCACCTCGATCATGGCTTGCCGCACCGCCACGGGGATCTTCGCCTCATCCAGCAGCACCCGCAGCGACAGGGCGAGGGCGAAGTCGCCCGCGAGCACGGTCAGACCAAGGGCCGCCTGCGGATGGTCGGGGAACCGCTCGCGGTAGGCGTAGTAGGTGGAGGGGGCGCCGCGACGGGTGGGACTGTCGTCGATGAGGTCGTCGTGCACGAGACCGTGGGTCTGCAACAGCTCGATGCTCAGCGCGGCGGCCCGCAGTCCATCAACCGGCTCCTCGGTCACCAGACGTGCGGCCTCATGCAGCAACACGACCCGCATCCGTTTCCCGCCGCGCAGGGACAACTCCCTCAGCAACTGCACACACTCCGGAGTGAATCGACTGAAGGACGGTACATCGAGCTGAGCACCCACCCGGTCGAAGTACTCCTCGAAGAGCGTGTTGAACCGGTGCTCGTAACCGGCGGCACGCTCAAGGATCTGCTGGGTCATGACGCGGTCTTCCTGCTCGGGGACTGCCAGGGTCACATCTGTAGACGTGCGACATTCCTGGTTGGTGCCCGAGCCGATCGGCGCCGGTATTACTCCAGGCAGGCGAACTCGGCCGCCGGGCTCGCGGGAGAGGAGTAGCTGTTCGACAGGACGGTGACGTTGACGGTCGCGGGCTTGCCGTGGCGGCGATGAACGCCGATCCCGACGTCCGGGAACACCCGTCTCGTGCTCGTACGGAGTGCTTTCGGCAGCCTCGGCTTCGGCCGTGACTGCGGCAGCTCAGTCGAGGCGGGAGACCTGGTAGTGGCTGATGTACCAGCCGTCGGTCGCGCGCTTCAGCAGCGTGCTGAGCAGGACGCTGAGAGTGGGCCGGTCAGTGAACGAGAAGTCGACGGACAGGTAGCCCAGCACCGCGTCGTCGGCGATCCGCCTCGTTTCGAGAATCCGATAGGCGGCCGCCATTCCGAAGGGCTGGGAATCGTAGTACTCGGCGACGCCCTGCCGTCCAACGGCGTAGGGGTGCAGTCCCTGGAAGATCGCGTCCTCAGTGAAGAGGGAGGCGGCCCGCTCGGGTTCGTGTGCGTCTACGGCCGCTTTCCAGCGGTCGAGCACGTCCCGCAGGACCGCCTCGCTGTGTGCCGCGCTGTTCATCGAGGCTCCTTCTGATCGCCGAGGGCGCCCGCTTGCCGGCGGTGTCGCTCGGCCGGACAGGAGCTGGAGACCCGGGTCGCTCGGATGCGGGGACAGCTGAGTCACCGTGTCGTGCCGCCACACCCGCAGCGGCATCGAGGCGAGCAGCTGCTCCAGCTGCTGCGCATCCTCCGCCCGAAACAGCCCCCACGTGCGCCACTCGCCAGGTGCCAAGGGCGGCCGCCACAACCGCAGCAGGTGCCCCTGCGCGACCAATTCGCCTGCCCGAGCCGCCTCCCGGACCCGGATCTCCGCGACCGCCTCCTCGGACGTGCCCTCCGGAACGCTGGTCACCATGTCGACGAGGAACTCCATGGCTGCCACTCCTCACCACAGTCGCGCCGAAGCAGACGCCGGCCCGTTCACGCAACGATCGGCGACCACCACCGCGAAGCCCGGGAGGCGCAAGTCGTGTCACTCGATGGAGCGAAACGGCCCTCATCGTCCAGTGCGGACTTTACATGTCTAAAACTCGCACTGCTGGTGTCCGGGGCGATGAGCCTGTCGCAGGTCTCCAGGGCGACCGGCTTGGACCGCAAGACGGTCCACAAGTACCTGTCGGTCCCGGGGCCGGCGACGCCTCCGCGGCGGTCGCCGAGTGGCGGTCGCCGAGTGGCGGTCGCCGAGTGGCGGTCGCGGGCGAGGGTGATCGACGAGTTCGAGCCGCTGATCGATTCGGTGCTTCCGGCCGAGGTACTGACGAAGGCCACGGTTCCACGAGCGGCCGGCCCAGGAGTACGGTTTCACCGGCAACTACCAGCGGGGCGAGCTCGGGTTGCGGCCAACTGCGGCGGCGCCGGTCTGGGCCCGGTCAGCTGGAGCAGCCAGGAGGAGAACGAGCCGGAAGATCAGTGGGACGGCCTGCTGGTGTCTTGCTGTTCCGGAACCTCTTGTCATCCGCCCGGATCGGGCAGAGCCTGCGAGGACCACCACGTGGACGAGGCGAGCCAATCGTTCGGCCGTGAAGACTCATGCTGAGGCAGCACCCGAGACAGTGGTGAGGGCACAGGTTCAGCCACTGGCCGACGGCGTGCCTTGAGGGGCACTCAGCATGGCCTGCGGCAGGTAGGCGGACTGGACGCGCAAGTCCCAGCCGTGTGTTTGGACGGCCAGGGCGGCCAGAGCCACGGTCTTGTGCGGCAGGAGGCTGCGGGGCGCCGCGTCCGAGGGTGCACCCTCCCGGTGCTGGACAAGACGCTGCTCCAAGGCCTGTTCGAAGGCCAACTGGTCGTCCTCCAACAGCACCTGCAGGAGGCGCTGATCTGGCGTCAGCGCATCGAGGGTGTCCAGCTGCCGCTTTGCATCGGTGCGCTCGACCGCACTCGGCTTGCACAGCGTTACCGACGGCCAGTGCCGGGGCAGGTGCCCTTCGGCCTGGGTGAGGTAGCCGCACAAGGCGTCCATCTCCGCCAGCTCGCCCGGGTCCGACTTCGATTCCAGCCTCGAGTGCGGCACACCGCTACGGATGGCAGACGCATAGGCGCCGCGCAGCAGCAGCCCGATGACCAGGTCCTGTTCCCAGACCATGCCGCTGATCACAGACAAAGCGAACGCGTCCAGCCAGGTCCTCGCGGTTGCCGCCCGCTCCACCACAGCCTCGAAGTCTATGTCTTCGCTGCTGAGCTTCTCGTCAATGAGGGTGAAAGTGATCTCTTGGTCGCCGTTGGGGAAGCAGCCGAGACTCAGGAGTCCCAGGGCGCACTCGGCCGCGGTGCGCAGGATGAGGTGTGACGGGGCGGTGCCCGGCTCGGTGTCCGCAACCGTGCGGGCGGCCATGTGGTCCAGCAGTTCGTCGCGCATTCCCTGCAGCTCCCCATCGGAGTAGCAGTCGTATTGCATCGTGTGCCAGCGATGGCGGGTCCGCCGCCGGATGTTCTCCAGCGCCTGTTCGATCCGCGGCTCACTCACTTCGTGCCGGGCTACGTCCTTGATCGTCATGGGCGTCATCCTGGCAGCCGCCACTGACACCGCTGGTACCCGGCCCTGACCACGCCGGAGAGGCCTGGTAGTTGCAGGGAACAGCTCCGCGCGGCTGGCGAACCGGGCAGAAGTTGAAACTCAAGCCGACTGCGTGTTCCTGAACTCAGTGATGGGTCCCGTCGGTGCGGATACCGTCATGGCGCGCGTCCCTCAGTGGGTGGACGCCCTGCCCCCAGAGGGGGCAGGGCGTCCACCCACTGAGGGGATCAGCCGATGTGGTAGACGGTGACGGTCACCTCTCCGTCCGGACCGGGGATGGTGTACGCCCCGGGGCCGTGGAAGGGCTCGCAGCCTTCGGCGAGGACGTCGTCGGCGTTGATGCCGGTGTCGTCCTCACCCACGTAGGCGCACACCTCGCTGATCAGGTGGTCCGCGAACCTGTGCGTGGCACCGGCCTCGGGGTAGCGCGGCACGGTGGGGGTGTTGATGTCCAGGTCAGGGTGCTCCCACAGAGTGGTCTGCCGCGGGCCGAAATCCTTCACGAAGACCCGCCCGTAAGGCTCGGGCAGGTCGTTGTCGTCCTTCTCCTGGGGGTTGGAGAACTCGATCGAGTAGGTGATGAGCCCACCGGGATACCACCTCTGAGCAGCGGACTGCGCCTGAGCTGATCCGGCACTCACCCCACCGGCCAACAGAAGGGCCGTCGAGGCGAGGGCCGCAAGTCGGCCCATGGACGTCGGACGCATCCACATCTCCTTTCACTGACAGTAATCGAGCGACTACTCTTTGAAGATAGGGGGGTATACGGCCCGATCGAAGGGTGCACCGGTCAAACCACCCGGCCGCATGGCGCTGAAGCTCTGGGCGCGCCGAGTGCGCGGGGCGGCCACCCTGGCAGCGAAGCGAGGGCCAGCTGCTGTTCAGCGGCGGCGAGAGTCGCAGGGCCCCGATCGAGTAGGTGGGCAACCGTCGGCCGTCACTGGCTTCCTCGGCCAGCTCGGGGTGACGCCTTCCGGGCCGGACGCCCGGTCATGAGTGTGATGGCAGCCCGGATGATGACGTTCGTAGTCCCTCGCGTGTCGGCTGGCCTGCATTGTCCACGCCGGTGACCTCTCGACGACCAGCGGCGGGGCCGCATGACGAAGCCGGATGCGTCCTTGCGGCGGCTGGCCGGCTTGATCGTGAGGTTGAGGTGCTGCCCCGCCCAGTCCCCTGTACAGCAAGATGCTCCCGGGCTCCGACGACAGCGCGGCCGTGCGCTGTACAGGATGGCCGCCACCGCCACCGACCGGTCCGCCGGCCCGGACGTCCGGGCGTGGTCCACGGCCGAGTGATCCGCATCGGCCGCGAGGCACTGCGCTGCCTGCTCGCCCGACGTGGCGTCACCTTCCAACGGACCAAAACCTGGAAGGAGTCCACCGACGCGGAGCGGGACGCCAAGCTCGACCAGATCGAGCACGTCCTGGACCGCTTCCCCGACCGCACGTTCGCGTTCGACGAGTTCGGCCCGCTCGGCATACGCCCGACCGCCGGCAGCGGCTGGGCCGAACAAGGCCGGCCCGACCGGCTGCCGGCTACCTACCACCGCACCCACGGCGTCACCTACTTCCACGGCTGCTACTCGATAGGCGATGACACCTTGTGGGGCGTCAACCGCCGACGCAAGGGCACCATGAACACGCTCGCCGCGCTCCGATCGATCCGGGCTACCCGCCCGGACGGCGCCCTGGTCTACGTGATCCTGGACAACCTGTCCGCCCACAACGGCAAGAAGATCCGCCGCTGGGCCCGCAACAACAACGTCCACCTCTGCTTCACCCCGACGAACGCCTCCTGGGCCAACCCGATCGAAGCGCACTTCGGGCCGCTGCGGCAGTTCACCCTCGCGAACTCGAACCATCCGAACCACCCGGTCCAGACTCGCGCGCTGCATGCCTATCTGCGCTGGCGCAACGCCAACGCCCGCCATCCCGACGTCCTGGCCGCCCAACGCCGCGAACGCACCCGCATCCGCAGCGAGAAGGGCCTGCGCTGGGGCGGCCGACCGGCGGTGGCCTGATCAGTTGCTGACGTTGAGCTTCGCAAACTCAGCGACCCCGAGCTCGGCCAAGACGCCGCGGAGCCGCATCAATGCTTCGTCCCGCTGCAAGCCCTCCGCGATCTCCAGGTCGAGATGGCAACGACCCATGCCGCTGCCCGCGCCCGTGACCTCACCTTGGAGGCCGAACTCGGCCTCCAGCGCCTCCTCGACCTCATCACGGTCGATCGGCAAACCAACGAAGACAATCTCTACGAACAACACGGCCCTCCGTCTCAACCCGGCGAACCATATCGGTCAGAGCACTAGGGACAAGGCCGTGTCTTGCCGGGGCGGCCCCAGGTGGCGGGGTTGTTCATGCCTGGTGGCTGGTCGGGCAGCAGACCGCACGCCATCCAAGTCGTCACGCTCTTGTCCATGTGCGACTCCAGGACGTAGACCGCTTTGTTCGGCGGGTACTTGTGGCGGCTGTCCAGCGACAGGAGGCCCGAGGCGCCCGAGAAGTTCTGGACGCCGGGGTTCGAGAGCCGCGCGTACACGTCTGTCGGCTGGAACGGGGCGCTGCTGTTCTGCGGTGTCTTGTACTGCGCATAGACCGAGTTGATCACTTCGGACGCCACCCGAAGGGCGTCGTACGCCCCTGCCGCGTTTCCCTCAGGCACCGAACCGTCCTTGAAGACGGTCCGGAAGCGGACGGTGAATTCGGAGTACGGGCTGTCGGGGCTTTCCGTGCCCGTGGAGTTGTTGAGCATCACGTAGAAGGGCTTCAGGACGGAGTGCTTCTTGAGCATGTCTGCGGGGTCCTGCATGTACGTCGCGGCCGTGCTCTCGGCGAAGACGGCAACCTGTTTCCCGTCGGCCTTCCGGCAGTCCGCACTCCCCTGGAGGGCGTCGAAGAGCTCCGGCATCTCGCCCGAGCGGCCCGCGTACAGGATGTATCCGCCGGAGGCCCGGACTTCAGCGCAGATGTCCCGCGCCACTTCCGAGACGATCTGTCCGTTGCGGTTCTCGTAGTAGGGGACGGTGACCATCTTGCCGCCCTTGTAGTGCTCGGCGAACTTGCGCTGGAGGTCGGAGCTGAAGAACTCGTCGTCCGGGTCGTAGACCACCACCGCCGTCCTGCCACCGTCCTTGATCGTCGTCACCTCGCCGATCTGCTCGGAGTACGCGGCGAACTCGGCCATCACCTCGGCGATGCGGTCGTTCGAGGGAGACACCTGGAAGTAGTAGGAGGGGGCCCGCTCGTCCACCATCCTGCTGCCCGTGACGGAATTGCCGATCACCGGAATGCTCGCGGCCGAGATCTCCCCCACTGCGGCGAACGAGGACGGGCGGCTCTGGGTGATGCCCACCACGGCAGCGATCTTGTCCCGGTCCTTGCGATCGACGATCTCCTTCGCGACATCGGGTGCGGCGCCGTTCTGAGATCCGTACGCGAAGTACTTCCCCGCGTTGGCGATCAGCAGACGTATCTGGACGACGTCGCCCTCGCGTCCGTTGACCTCGTTCTGGGCTGCGAGCGCGCCGCGGAGGCTCTGGATGCTCACCGGGGTGGAGTCGCCGGGCTCGGCCGTGAGCGGGGCGAAGAACACCACAGTCCGGTAAGGGCGCCCGCTGGTCACGGCACTGTGGTTCTGCTGTGCCGCTACCGCCTCCAGGGCGAGCAGTTCGTCGTCCCGACCCGGGATGCCCAAATGGCACTCCTGTCCGTCGGTGACTCCGACGATCTCTCCTGTGCTGACCTTGTGGCACGACGGGGCAGCTCCGGTGTCGTGCTCGAAGAAGTACAGGCCTCCGGCGATGAGGGCGAGCACCACGACGGGGGCCGCCACGGCCCGTACGTAGTCCCCTCGGCCGTTCGCCCGTACGGTGACTTTCGGGTTGGTCTCCAGCCAGCGATCGGCCGGCCCGTCATCGTCGTCAGCGGACAGCGGGACGACGTACACGGCCGATGAGGAGCCGCGGGTGTACAGCCTGTGCACGCGGTCGGCGAGACCGGTCACGCTGCGCGGGTCGGCCGGCACGGTCTGCGCGTAGGAAGGCGGCTCACCCGTCAGGGCTCCGAGGACCATCAGGGGCGCTGGCGGCTCGGTGCGGACGATGTCCGCGTAGGTGTCGAGCAGTTGGCGTACGGGCGTGCCCTCCTCGCCGACCTCGGGGAGGAGGAGGACGAAGGGCCAGCGCCGGCGGGCCCGGTAGACCGAGAGCCGGGACGGCGCGGCCGCCCTGGACAGGTCGTTCAGCAGGGCCATGAGCAGCATCCGCTGGATCAGGGCGTGGTTGTGCCGGGAGGTGCCGGACGGGGTGATGGTCAGCGCCATCCGCAGGAAGTTCGCACCCTTGGGCCGCCGCGAGCCGACCCAGCGCAGGCTGCGGGGTCTGCTGAGCCACAGGCCGTAGACGCGGCGGGGCAGTCCGACGACCAAGAGCTCGAAGAGGGAGAGCCAGATGTTGACGAGGAAGTTGCCCCCGGTGGCACCGGCCAGGCGCGCCAGTGTGCCCAGGAGCGGGCGCCGGAGCAGGAGCTGAAGGTAGAGCTCGTCGCGCAGCCGGCGCCGTTTGGCTGCCGTGGACCCGGCGCCGACCGACACGTTCAGAGCTGCGCGGCAGGTGTAGAACCGCGGCAGCCGCAGTTCTCCGGCGCCCGGGGGCATCGCGCTCTCCAGCTGCTCGACGATGGAGTCCAGCAGGTCGACATGCTGCTCGATCACTCCACCGGGTACCTCGCCGGGAACGGCGTCCCGCGGGGTGATGTCACTGTCCAGGATCAGGGCATGGGGGACGAGGTCGACCGCACGGTCGAGGTCCTCCTCGCAGAGACGCCCCCGGTAGCCCAAGATGACCGTGCGCCCGGTGGCTGCCTGTGTGGCCCCGGGGGAAGCGGGATCCCGTTTCAGCAGCATCACGGGTAACCGACGGCTCGCACCCCGGTCTCCCGCGAACGTGTCGAACTGCTCGATGAGGTATTCGATCCCCTGGGGAAGCGGCCGTTGCACGCTGCTCCTCTGCGCGTCAGGGCGCCAGGCGGCGAAGCCTGCCATCCACCGGACATACCGCCGCACGGCAGGGCTCGGCCACGTGGAACCACGCCCCGGCGGCCGCTGCCGACCGCCTGCCCCCCAACGGAAGTGAGTTACGTCACGTTAGCGGGGTGCAACGCCGCGCCGCCGGGAAATGCGCGGGTTCCTCAGGGCGGGAGGCGCGCCCGCGCCGACTGACGTGTGCCACGGTTCAGGTCGGGGCTACGCGGGATCGCCCTTCATCCAGTCCGGTGTGCGGAACCCGCCGCCGCCGTACATCGGGAGTTCGATCCGGTCCCGTATCGGGCGAGCTGGCTCCACGGGCGGTTGATCCCGGCCGAACGGTAGCGGCGTACCCGGGTGACGGTATCGAGGGCGAGGACGTCGACGAGGATCTCCTCGCCTCGCTGGGCCGGCTTGCTGTCGGACGATGCCTTCGGGGTCGACGATCGTGCTGGTGCCCGCGTCGGCCGGGTCGCAGGCGTTGACGTACACGGCCGGAGCCGGTACGCCCTGTCGGCGTCAGCGGCAGGAGGGGCCGCCGTGATGTCCGGTTAAGCCGGGGAGGCGAGGATCGCGTCGCGTACCAGGCCCTCGGGCATCGTGGTGCGCAGAAGGCCGGCCCACCGGTCGGTGCATTCCGCCTTCGTCCGCGCGATGTTCGCCACGATGGCCTGGTTGACGGCGGCGGTCATGCGGCTCAGCTGCGGCGGGAAGGTGTTCAGGTCGACGCCGGCCGACTGGAGGCCGATGAGTCGGCGGCCCGTCACCGGCCAGTCCAACCGCGTGCGGGCCGGGCCCGGCCCACCGGTCAGTCACGCGTACGAGCGGCGTGGCGCAGCGGTAACGGGCGCGGCCCCGGGCCTGGAGCAAACCACGCCTTCGACCCCTTCCTCGCTCCAACCCTGACTCCACGAAACAACCCAAGATCATTGGTCCGACGTAGTTGTCAGTCGTTGAGCTTGTACTTGCAGGGCTCGGCCGACTTGCCGCCCTGATTGTCGGCGACTTGCTTGCCGTCGACCTTGATGGCGCATGGGGCGGCCTTCAGCATCCCGTCCGAGTCCTTGATCGAGCCGGGAACCACCGACACCGTGACGCCCACCTTGAGCTCGGCGCCCTCCAGTTGCATGGACTCCGTCTTCGTCCAGGGCAGCGTCACCTGCTCGAAATGGTTGGTGTTCCCGATCCACAGGACCTTGGCCGCGCCTGTGCCGCCCACCTCGAAGACCACCTGATGCGGAACGCCCTTCTTTCCGGAGGACGAGTCCCTCGCCCCGCCGCTCGCCGGGACGCTCGGCGAGGCGGCGCCCACGTTGGACGGCCCCGCGTCCTTCTTCTCGCTGCCGCACCCCGTCAGCAACGCGGCCGCCGCGAGCAGGCTGATGGTGAGGGTGGCTATTTTGCGCATGTCCTACATCCCCGTTGTCGAACTGATCAGTGCCGGTGCAATAGGAAACCGTAGATCATGGCACTGCGACGGCAGGGCACCCCGGCCGACATACATCGGCAACGCATACGAGCGCATGGCCGAACACTTCCTCGCCTTCACGGCAGCCCTAAGGACCCTCCCGTAGTCCCCAGTGGGCCAGCCGCGGCGCGCCTCGCACGACCCGCCCGACCCGTACGACGGCCAGCAGTCCCCCCTGCACGGAGTCGCCCTGGGCCCCGACATCCGGGAGACCGTGGCCCCGTGGCGATCGCCCCGCGG
Organism: Streptomyces sp. NPDC026522; assembly: GCF_055567555.1. Classification (NCBI taxonomy): domain Bacteria; kingdom Bacillati; phylum Actinomycetota; class Actinomycetes; order Kitasatosporales; family Streptomycetaceae; genus Streptomyces; species Streptomyces sp. NPDC026522. The sequence continues at coordinate 45,188 of NZ_JBVHQF010000018.1, read as the reverse complement.
CGAATCATCCGGCCGAACCCCGCCGCTGCCTGGCCCCAGTCGCGAGCGGGAGTCCTTCCGTCTGACGTCGGGGCCGACCCGAAACCCCTTGGACAGCACGGGGACCGGAGGCTGAGATGGGAGATGGCCGCTGTTGTCAGTCGAAGGGATGCGGCGATGACCGAGATCAGGCTACATCTGTCGGTGCGCGGCCTCACCGAGGCGGATCTGCCGTCCTGTGGCTGGGCCGGGTCCTGCAAGCACGTGCGCGGGCTCGTCCACCAGATCCGCCGCGCCGAGGCGGGCGAGATCGACTACCTGGCGGTGTGCACGCCGGCCGGGCTCCCGGTGGCGGTCGGTGGCATCGACTACACGGTCAAACCCTGCGTCGGCACTCTTTGGCAACTCAGCGTCCACCCGGCCCTGCAGTCCTGCGGGATCGGCACGCTGCTGATCCGCTCTGCCGAGCGGCGGATCAGCGCCCGCGACCTGACCCGCGCCGAACTCGGCGTCGAGGAGAGCAACCCGCGCGCCCGCGCCCTCTACGAACGCCTGGGCTACCGGGCCTTCGGCCGCGAGCTCGACTCCTGGGATGTGGAGGCCGAGGACGGCTCGCTCCAGCGGTACGAGACGATGTGCACGCTCATGCGCAAGGACCTGACGTGACGCCGGAGTTCGCCGCGTCCATCGCGGACCCGACCGCCGATCCGGCCGTCGTCCGGCTCGTCCTTGCGGGCTCCCGGGCCCAAAGGGCATGACCGCCCGTCACTGCGGGCACGAGCTCCACGTCATCCTCGGCAACGACGCAGCGAGCAAGCAGGCCGCGCTCGACTGCTACCGCTCGTCGCGGCTCGACCTGGTCGTACCGCCCTCGAACGTTCCGACGCCGTCGGCTGGTCGCGCGCCGCGACGGAGAGGTGGCCCGGATTGCCGCCGAGATCACGGCGGCTCTGCCCACTTCCTGACAAACGTGGCGGTAGGGCCACCACCAGTACGGAGTAGCGGCTCGGCCGCTGCCACGGGTTTCGGAGCCGTCACGCCTCACCGGCCGCACCATCAGGGTCCAAGGCAGGTTGGACGATGAACCAGACACGTCGTCTTGCAGCACTCACGCTCTTGTTGGCCCCGCTCTCGCCGTGGGCCCCACCGCCGCCCACGCCTCGACCACCACGGCCCCCACAGCCGCGAAGTGCAACATCGAGGCGGACTCGGACGGCAGGTATCACGTGTGGGACGAAGGATTCCCCGCCGGCACGACGGTCGCCTACTCCGGCTCCACCTCTGGCTCGGTCCCCATCGACCAGTCGGGAAGGTTCGACCTCGGCGGCCTCACTGGCACCAAGTACGTAGTGAAGACGGCAGACGGCAAGACCACAGTCACCTGCACAGCGATCCAACTGAGTCCCCACGAACGGCTGAGGGGGCAGGAAGAGGAATCACCCTCGAAGGCAGCCACAGCCTGGCGCGGCGGGCGCACCGCGCCGAGGACCAGCAGCTCGAACCCTCCGCCCTGATCTGCCACGGCCACGCCCTGCGCGCGCAAGCCGCTCCGAGCCATCGGAGACGGTCGCCCGCGCTACCTGGCACGGGCCAGCGCCCCGGGCCGCCCGTCGCCGTCATGCAGCATGCCTCTGGTCCGTTCGGGGGCCGGCGCTGTCCGGGCCGGCAGCTACCGCATCCCGCTGCAGGAGCGGGGGCCGCGTACTGAGCGGCCGAAAAAGAGGGCCGGCCAGAGCCGGCGCCTTCCTCTGCTGAGGCGAGGGCGGCGAGCTGGGTCGTATCGATCCGGCGGCCCTCGGCGGTTCCGATCAGATCGCCGCGGCGTGGGCGCGGTCGTGACTACTGGGGACGTCCGTACTGCCTCTGCTTGTGCCTCTTGAGCTGGGCGGAGAGCTTGTTGACGAGTTGGTCGATGGCAGTGTGCATGTCAGAGGCTGTCGCGGTGATCGCGGTAAGGTCCTGGCCGTCCACCTGGAGGGTGCCCGAGGCGCTCTGCTTCGTGCCGTCGATTGTGAGGGTCACGCGGGCGCTGCTGGTATCGGTGCCCTGGACGTCGAGCTTGGCCAGCTTCTCGCCGACGAACGCGCGGAGTGCGTCGGTGATCTCGACGTTGTCTCCGTTGAGCGTGTGGTTCATGGATTTCCTCTCGGTTGTCGGCAGATCCTCGCTGGTCAGACTAGCCAATCGCTGCCGGGCACTGACTTGCGTTCGGGCGCGTGGTCGACTTGGCGGATTGCTACGCGCCGGTTTCTGCCGCGCGGCCGGGTGCGCGGCGGATCGGATGCGGGGGCGCCGAGGCGGCAGCGTGTGGGTCAGCCTGTTACTGGACGGCCGGCGCAAGTCGATGCAGCCGATGGCCGACCGGCCCGGTGTCGATCACCAGCGGTTGCAGCAGTTCATGACGTACTCGACCTGTCCGGCCGGTCTTCCCGGGATCCGAAGCTGGTCTGGGCGGCCAAGACCGCTTCTGCGTAGCGTCCCGCCCATGCGCCCATCGCACGGATCGGGCCCAGCAGCGCGACACCCGCCTCGGTGAGGGAGTAGTCGACGCGCGGTGGCGCCTCGGCGTATGCCTGGCGAGCGACCAGACCGTTGTACTCGAGGCGGCGCAGGGCTTCGTTGAGCACCTTGGGGCTGATGCCGCCGATGCGGGTGATCAGCGCGCGCGGCCTCATGGGTCCGCTCTCGCCGAGGATGTACACGATCACGCTGTCCCAGCGGTTGGACAGTACTTCGAAGGCCACCCTCGCCTTGCAGTCCGCGGCGTACTCACCACCGCCCATGTCCTGGCCCAGGTCCTGTTCTACTGCCTCTACCGCCGCGTCGACCATGCATTCATCCTGCCCGGCCGGATGCACACCATGTGGTGTGCATCGGCGTGCCTAACGTCCTTTCCGTCACACCTCGCACATCTCGCGACACGGACGACGGGAGCAAGCACATGCGCATCGGAATTCTTGGTACCGGGGCAATGGCCACGGCCCTCGGCACGGCCTGGGTACGGGCCGGCCACGACGTTCGGGTGGGCGGTCGGGACGCCGAGTCCGCTTCCCGCACGGCCCGGCTCATTGGCGCCTCCGGGCACGGCAGCCTCGCAGAGGCTGCGGTCCACGGGGAGGTGGTACTGGCCGCCGTCCCGGCGGACGCCGCGCCGCAGTTGGGCAAGGAGCTGGCCCACCAGCTCGCCGGGCGGACCCTGATCGACTGCACCGTACCGATGGCGCCGGGTCCGGACGGCCCGGCCCTGACCACGGGCGGCTCCACCTCGGTCGCCCGGCTCCTCGCGGACGCCGCCCCCGGCGCCCACGTGGTGAAGGCGTTCGGGGTGTGTCACGAGAGTATCTGGACGCTGGACCAGCCGGCCTTCGAAGGGACCCCTCTGGCAGTGCCGTTCTGCACCGACCACTCGGACGCCGCCGCGCGGGTCGCGGAGCTCATCACTTCCATGGGCTGTACTCCGCTGGCCTGCGGCGGGCTCGGTCGCGCCGCCCTCTTGGAGGCCACTGCCGTCTTCGCCGTCGGCGTCTGGTGGTCGGGGGCCGAGGCCCGCTCCGCGTTTCCGGCGCCGGCTCTGGCTCCGGGTGCCTTGGACGACTAGGCAGGGTCTGACGGCTCTTGCCCGGGGCGGAGGATCTGTTGTCGTTCCGGGCCTGAGTCGGTCATGGTGCCTCGGCACGGACTGACGAAGGTCATTGCCCGCAGCTGCCGGAGACTGGCGGGCCGGGTGGACCGAGCTGGTTTCTTCTCCGCGCTGGTCACGTCACCGAGAGCCCGCACCCGTATCCGCGTGGGGGTGATCGGATCTGTCGCTCTTCCAGGAAACGGACACCCTCAGGTGGCAGCTGGCCTGGCTCTTGGTGATCACAGCCCCGGCTTCGAATGCCAGGTCGACGCCGAACTCGACGGCGATCTGGTCGGGATGAGCCTTGCGCAGCTGGGCGAGCGTGGCGCGGACCGCCTCCGTGACCGGTTCGAGGGCCCCTTCCAGGGTCATCGGCAATTCCCGTACGGCGCCGCCCATGCGGCTGGCCTTCACGGGCGCATCCCACTCCGCCTGCTGTTCGACCAGAATGCTGCCTCCGCCGTCCAGCGGAATTCGGGTCAGAGATGTCAGCACGCCTCCGCCTTCTTTCGTGCTCGCGCATCTGGATCGTGGCCAGCATGCCTTCCGGAGCCGCACGCTAGAGGGACGGCTACCCGGAGGGCTGTGGTTGCCCCGAGTTGAGACCGGGTCTCACCCGTACGGGCGAGGCAGCGAGCGGCCACTCCCCCTCCTCGCCACCTGCAGCCCCACCCACCGACGTCACCAGTCTCTCCTTCGCGTGGATCAGCGCGCCGTTTCCGTAGTTCGTCTTGCGGCCGAAGCGATCCTGAAGGCCACGGGACTGATTCAAGGGAGGCACCATGGCACGGCGGCAGGGGCGGAAGGCCGCCGGGACGGGCAACGCGGCCATCTTGCTGGCCCCGGGGCTCAGCGCCACACCGGCGCACGCCGCGACGAGCGAGATCTACGCCCAACTGGGCCTTTACACTCTCAAGCTGCCCGCCAATGTGACCACGTTCAAGGTCTTCCTGATCGGTGGCGGGGGTGGCGGCAGCGGTGGAGGCTGGCCCGCTGCCGGCTACGGCGCAGTGGTGCAGGCGGCGGGGGCGGCGGTGTGAGCACGGTGACGGGCATGGCACCGGGCTCGACGATCCGCGTCCGAGTCGCAGGCGGCGGAGGGGGAGGCCCCAAGGGGCACCAGGGGCGCCTCGAAGGAAGCCGCGGCGGTGCGGGCGGCTTCGGGGGCGGCAACACCGGCAGTCCGGGCAACCAGAACGACGGCGGATGCGCCGGAGGGAGCGGCGGAGGCGGGAACTCGGCCGCCCTCACCTCCGACGCAAGCGTGCTCGGCCTCGCCGAGGGCGGAGGCGGCTTCCAGCAGGGTGCCGGCGCCCGACCCGGCGGGGGCGGCGGCAGCGGAGCCGGAGGCCGCGGAGGCCCCTTCGACCACGCCGGCCTCGGCGGCGCCGTCGGCTACGGCGACAGTCCCGCCACCATCGGCGGGCACGGCGCAGGTGGCGGCGGAGGCGTGTGCAACTCCCCCGGCACAATCCGCTCCCAGAGCCAGAGCGTGGTCGGCCCGCGCGCCGGCAACGCCCACAACTTCACCGCCGGCCCCGCCGGCCAGCGCTCCCCCGGCAGCGGCCTGCCCGGCCCCCTCGACAAGAACACCGACTGGGGAGGCGCAGGCGGCCCCGGCGGCGACCACTTCGCCAACGGCAAGAACGGACACGCCGACTACGCCGTCGTGTCCTGTGGAACCGAGTGACCACGGTCAAAGCCACCCGCCCCTCACCCAGAGTCAGACGCCCTCGCGCCGTAAGGCGGCGGGAGGGTCAGGCTCCGCCACCCACGCGTTCCGGCGGCCCGTACCGACGGCGGCAGGTGAATCCCCCGGAGATCTTCGGGAGCACCACGGCGACTGCACCATGGGCAATGGCAAGCCCATCGAACGCGACAAGGCGTGTCGACGCCCGGCTCGGTCTGCCCGTGCAGGTCCTCACGGCCGTGCCCGGGCCAACGGGTAGTCACGGAAGTGGGTCAGTGCGACCCTGCTTGCATGAGCCTCGGTAGCGATCACTGGCAGCGCCGGATCGCGCCGCTGCTTGCCATCCTCGCCGCCGATGCTCCGGATCAGCTGGCCGGGACCGGCGCGCACCAAGTGAGGACTGTCAAATTGCGGCCTGAGCGTCTCGCGGGCGGGTGGGGGGCGGCGATGTATCCGGCAGGGCCGGAGCCCGTGCCGATGACGTTGCCTACGTCGTCCGTCGAGGTCCTCACGGTCACTTCGCGTCGTCGCCTCAGGCCTTCGACTCGGCGTCGATCTCTGCGATCAGGCCCTCGATGAGGCGCTTGATCTCGTCGCGGATGGGACGTACGGCCTCGACGCCCTGGCCCGCCGGGTCCTCGAGCTGCCAGTCGAGGTAGGTCTTGCCGGGGAAGTAGGGGCAGGCGTCGCCGCAGCCCATGGTGATGATGTAGTCGGACGCCTGGGCGGCCTCGGGAGTGAGGAGCTTCGGCTTCTGGTCGGAGATGTCGATGCCCAGCTCGGCCATGGCGGCAACGGCGGAGGGGTTGATCTGCTCGCCGGGCACGGAACCGGCGGAGCGGACCTCGACGCGGTCGCCGGCGAGGTGGCGCAGGAACCCGGCCGCCATCTGGGAGCGGCCCGCGTTGTGGATGCAGACGAACAGGACGGAGGCGGCGGCAGGAGCGGAGGACATCGTTTCTTCCTTGGGGGAGACGACTGCGGTGGGGTTGTGGGGGCTTCAGGGCGCGAGTTGGGTGACCATCCCGCTGATCTAGGCGTCGATGGCGCCACGGGGACGGCGGCGATCGGCGCTCCGTCGAGGTCGGCGGGCGACGGTCCCGGTCGAGGTACCGGCGGCGGCGCACGACGGGGCAGGCATCGCCGCAGCCCATCGTGATCACTATGTCGGCCATCGACCTGGGCCCCCGAAGCCCGGCAGCCTGCCCTTCACCTGCGGCGTGGGGCATGTACGGCGGCCAGATCCGCTTCGAAACCGCCCCGGCGCAGCCCGTAGCCTCCAAGGAGACCGTCCGGTGAGCACGATCCGCATGACGTTAGCCGTCACCGGCATGCACTGCAACAGCTGCGGTCTGCTCATCGACGACGAGGTGGAGGAACTGGCCGGGGTCACCGCAAGCAGCACTGACGTGCCCAGGGAACGGACGTGGTCGACCCGACCCGTGCCCTACCCGCCGAGCAGATCATCGCCGCGATCGCCGAAGCCGACTACGGCGCCACGCTGGTCCCCTGACCGGTTGCCGGGGCGCTCTTGTTCGTCCACGGGGCGCTCCGGCCAGCGCCGTCAGACCGCAGACCGGCTCAGCAGCCGGCCCATGGCGGCGAGTACCGAGGGCTCGACGCGGTAGAACACCCAGGTTCCCCGTCGCTCGGAGGACAGCAGTCCCGCCTCCTTCAGCTTCTTCAGGTGATGGGAGACGGTCGGCTGAGAAACGCCGACGTCGGAGATGTCGCACACGCACGCCTCCCCGCCCTGGTGGGAGGCCACAGCGGAGAACAGGCGCAGGCGGACCGGGTCCCCCAGGGCCTTGAACATCTTCGCCGCGACCTCGGCTTCGTCCGCGGACAAGGGGCGCTCGGTCAGCGGCGGGCAGCACGCGGCGACGGCCTGGTCGGCTTCCAGGAGCGGCAGAACCTTCGCATTCGGCATACGTCTATGTTGACACATGTCGAACCAGAGCGGCAGGAGCGTCTCAAGCGCGGGCCAGGCGACCAGCCAGGAGGCGGACGGCACGCGCGGTCTCCCTGCCGACGCCGCACACCGAGTTCGAGGGCAGACCGCGCTGACTCAAGCCCCGCGAAGGCCAAGCCGGGTGCGTGAGGCTCCGCCGCGATGGCGGGCGCGCCCGGACTCGTCGAGCGCGCCGGACAGCCCCGTAAGGAAGGGCAGCTCCGGGCGGTAACCGGTGGTGTCCAGGACGAGGCATCCGCCTCCTCTGCAGATCTGGTCACACCGTGGCCCTACCCCACAACGTCGACTCTTACGGCCTCGCACCCGTGCCGACCACGTTCTTCACCACCGTGTCGTACTCTCGGCACCCCTCACCGCAGCGGTACCCCGGACATCCGGTTCCGGAAGAACCTCTGGGAACTACGCTGGTCACTGCACTGGCTTCATCACAGCCGAGCTGGTGCTCACCTTCGCCCTGCCGCGTGTGGCCCCTTCACGGGAGCAGTCCGGGGGACTTGGCCCGGAACCCCGGCAGGGGTGGTGCGCACGGACTGCGCACCACCCCCGTTTCTCTGCAGTCACCGAACCGTCAAGGCAGGACGTCACCCATGAAGATCCTCGAAACGGGCCCGCTGGTCGCACTCCGCGGAACGGACCTGGCCGGTGCCGATGTGTGCCGTCGGCTTCTGCGCGGCGGTCTTCGCGATCTGGCGCCTCTGATCGTGAGGCATCGAGGCAGTTACTGATGTTCAGGGTGGCGACGCTGGTTCGGTGGTCAGGTCGGTGGGCTCGGCCGCACACCGCTTCAGCCCGCCAGCCGGGTGAGTGGGTGGGTGAGTGTTCAGGTTGTGCCAGACCACCGCGATCGGACCGTCGAACCGAATCGGTGCCCAGACCAGGAGGCCGCGACCGACAGGCCCACTCGCAGCCGACGGCGGATCACCGCCCGAACCCGGGCCAGGGCCCGGCGTTCACCGACCGCACACTCACCCGCAGATACCTCATCCCACCGGCATGCCGCAGTGATCACGAACCGTACTGCCCGACGACGCCCCGAAAACCTCGGTAACCGAAATCGCCATCTGTAACCGCTGGAATTCGCTGTACTCCATGGTGCTGCGACATGGAAAGCCCCGAACCCGCCCTCGCCGCCTCGGATCTGCACGTGGTGATGTGCTGTGCGATGTGCACCTTTACCTGTAAGCCGTGCTGAGCTGCACTGTTGCCGGGGAGTCGAACCCCACGTTGCTCTTCACGCGCCAGGAGGGAGCTGGAAAACCGCCAGCCCTCGGTCTGTGCACGCCTCCGAAACGGCTACCTGCTCCACATCGTCCCAGCTTGCTGGACTACTCAGTCCAGCAGATCGACCTCCCAATTCGTACGCTGGATCTGCACGTCGACCTCCCGGATCTCCCGGGCGAGGGCATCCGCCTGGCCGCGCAGTTCCGCGACCGGAAGCGCGGAAAGCGTCATCAACTCGGACCGAAGCTGCCGGCCGTATCCCCGCTCGCCCTTACCAGCAGCCGCATCCGCTGCCGCAGTGACCACGGAGTGACGCAACCGCAGGACGTCCCGGCGTGCGAGCGCGTCGGTGAGCGTGCCGTCCGGTCCCATCTCCACTGTGACATTGGTGCGGTTGATCCGCCGGATCAACGATTCCAGCGCGTCCAGCACCTCACCGGCCTCAGCCAACAGCTGAGCCGCGTCCTCGGCCGGAGTCTCGCCCTCCTGGTACCGCGCACTGCTGACGACGCGCGCTCGCAGCTGTTCCACACGGCGTGTCGCATCCGCACGTTCCGCCAGTGCCTCGGCAAGCTTCACTGTCCCCACCTTCCCCCCTCTATGAGCTCGCACGAGCATACGAAGACAAACCAGCGGTACGCATCGGGATTTGATCCGCCGGAGCTCCTGACAGCCACTGAAGTGGCTGTCCGGAGGACAACCGCCCGTGCCGCCGACCGCGCCCACATTTCCGTTTGGCCGGCCTCTCAATGGGGCGCCCTGTCGGGGGTAGGGCCGGAACAACAACTCGATGCAGATCGGTTCACCGCCCATGGGATCGAGGGCGTACAGGTGTCGCCGGCCTTCAGTCTCGTTTCCGTCGGCACCGTACGGAAGTGGAAGATGCCCCAGTCGACGGCCTCCGGCGTGGGCAGCGCGAATTCTCCGTTCCAGCAGAAGCCGTGCGCATCGAGGCAGGCAGAAGGATCGCTGCCGGTCCGGGTAAAGGCGGGGCCCGGTGCGTGCCGAGATGGCGGGACGAGCTTTCGCTTACCATCTGCACCACTGAAGTGCCGTTGAGGCGGTCGATCCGCTCCTCGACGGCATGGCGGCAAGCGTCCTTCGTGCTGATCACGCCGTCGCCGGTAGTTCGAGGACCGTGCCCGTCTCTGGCGCCTCGGGGAAACTCGTGGCGTAGCCGTATCGCTCGTACAGCTCCGGATCCTCCCACCGGGCCGTGCGCTGCGTGCGGTAGTTGAACCACAGCGTCGGGCCGTCCGGTGCGGTCAGGATGACGCGGGCCAGGGCCTCGTCGTCGGGGTGGTGGTAGGTGTCGCCGTTGGTGGACACGAGGTAGTGCCGGGCGGGGGCGGCTTCGAGCAAGGCCTCGGTCACGTTCCGCCGGCTGGCATGGTGCGGGAGTTTGAAAGCGTCCACCTCCAGGGCCGGCAGACCGCGGTGGGCGGCCACCCCGTGCAGGCCGGCCCCGAGCACGGGCCCGAACGCGTCCGCCCCGAGTACGGCGCGGGCACCGCGGTGCTCGACCAGCAGCGCGATGCTGCTCCCGTTCGGAGCCGTCGTGTCGTCGGCCGTCTTGCGAGCGGCAACGTCGGCCAGATCGCCGAGGGGTTCCAGGATGTCGGGCCCCACGCCGCCCCGCCAGCCGCGCCTGGCCTGGTCGATGGCTTCGGACCACTCGCGCCGCAGTGCCGCCAGGCGTTCGTAGGTCGGTGAGAGCACGGTGACCCGCGGCCCGTCCGGGACCGGTACCTCGATGAACCCGGACTCGCCCCCCGTGTCGATGGGGCCGCCGCCGAATGCCCGGTTCCACGGTAGTACGGGGCCGACGGACTCCCCGAGCAGCGCCGCCACCAGGCTCTGCCCCTCGGCGACGCTTCCCTCCACGCTGCCCCCTGAGGGCAGGTGCGGAGGGCCGTTGAACCAGTAGTCGCCGACGTCCTCGGCGTATTCGCTCCGCAGGAACGGGAGCATGCCGCCTATGTGGTCGCTGTCGATGTGGGTCACCACCGCGACGTCGATGTGTCGCTCGTCCGGCTCCAGCCGGCTCAACCTCGTTTCGAGCCGGGGCCAGGTGCCCGGGGGACCGCCGTCGACGAGCATGCGCCAAGGCGGCCGGTTGCCGCGCCCGCACTCCACGAGCAAGCAGTCGCCCAGTCGCGCAGGCAGCACCTCGATGCGGATGGCCGTGTCCATGGGATCGTCTCCCTCCAGCCGGGCGCACCATCAAATCTACGCTGGTCAGCAGCGCGCGGCAGCTCTGGCACAAGGGCCGCGGGCGACCAGGTCGCCCGTCCCGAGCGGCGCCGGCCGGGGCCCGAGCCCAACCCGGGGCTGCCGCTGTGCGCAGCGTGAGCTGCTGCGCAGGGCAAGGCGGGTGAACATCGGGTGATGCGGAGTGCCGTCGGGGCGTGTTCGGGGGATAACGGCGAGGAGGGTCGGCGGCCGGCAGGGCTGCCCCGGCGCGCTACGAGGGTGGGACATGGCTGTCACCGGCAGCTGGAAGCTGGAAGCTGGCGAACCATCACCGGCCCGGCGGCCGCTTCGGGTCCGAGGACCAGGCCCCGTACCCGGCCAAGGGCCTGGCCGGCACTTCCACCGGCTTCGCCCACGACTTCCTCGCAATGCACGAGGTCCACGATCCACCGACACCGACCGGCCGGGCCGACGTCCTCGACGGCCCGCACCCACTCCGCTCCATCGGCACGCCCACACCCGGCCGTGCCGCTCCCACCGGAATCCAGAGGATGACCCATGCCGCTAAAAGGCTACGGTGTCCTGGCCGCCCGCGCCGTAGACCGGCGCCGGGAGGGATCCAGCGATACCCCTCACTACCAGATCCACCTCACCGACAACGCCGGCACCCGCTACCGGGCCGCCGTCAACGTCGAGTCGCAACAGGCGCCCTCGGAGCTGCTCTACCTGGTCGACGACGACCTGCGCCACCCCGTGACCGAGCTGCTCCCGCCGGCCGGCAGCGGGTGGACGGCCCTGGCGTCCCAGCCGGGCAAAGCCGCCCTGGACTTCATCCGCGGCAACCTGTTCAACCCTGCCTCGATGCGAGAACTCCCACCCGATATCGAGGGCGCGGACAACGACCTGGCCGACCTGCTCGACCACTACGTGCAGCGCGCCATCGCCGACCGCACCGCCGGCCTCTACGTCTTCGGGCAACGGTTCGGCCCCGAGGCCAACATCGCCGACAAGGTGTTCGGGTTCCGGCCCGGCAACGGCGTACACGACATCCACATGAACCAGGGCAACAGCGGCCGCTTCCGCTCCGACAACGGCGTCTGGCAGGACGGCGCCTTGTTCGTGCACCTGCCCGCCGAAAACCGCTGGGTCGCGATCTTCCTGGCCTTCCAGTCCCAGGCCTGGCACACCGACGACAGCACTGGCCATCCCATCGACACCGCACCACCGCGCTCCGGGGACCGCGACGAACCCTTGCGGATCATGGCCGCCCTGGTCAACCCCTCCGGCTCCGCAGCTGAAGCCGTGACCGTGCTCAACGCCTCACCCGGCCCCGTCGACCTGCACGGGTGGCAACTCACCGACCGCGACCAGCACACCCTCCCGCTGCCCGCGGGCAGGCTCGAAGCCGGCACCACCCTCACCGTCCAGATCGGCAACGGATTCCGCCTCGGCAACCAAGGCGGCACGATCACCCTTCTCGACCCGGACGGCATGAAGGTCCACGGCGTCGCCTACACCGCGCGACAAGCGGAACGTCAGGGACGGACCATCACCTTCTGAACACCGGCGTGCACCGAGCTCAGTCGAACCGCACACAGATCGCCACCGGTAGCTTCGGCGACCAGGTGCTGGTGTTGTAGTCGTACGCCTGGGCGTAGCCGTTGTTGCCGGGGGCGCAGGGAGCGGCGATGTTCGTCTCCAGATAGGCGGCCCCGCCGGGAACGCCTGCATTCGTCTTCGCGATCACGTTCCCGTTGTACCTGAGCTGCCCGGAGTTGTACTTGACGGCTATGTAGACCTTGCCGCCGAGGGTGAAGTTCCCTCCGCCGATCTTGAGGTGCCCCCGGTAGGTGTACTGGAACAAATAGGGACCTTGCGGCGCCTTGTCCAGACCGACGTGGATCGACCCGGCCGGGGTGCCCACGCCGGCCGGCGCAGCGCCGGCCGGCGAGGCCGCGAGGCCGATCGCGGCCAGTGCAGTCGCACTCAGCGCGAAGCGTCGCGGCCAGTGGGATGCCGAACGCGGAAACGTGCCCATGATTGCTCCTTCCCTCGGTTCGCAACCGTCACTACGGGCGTGCACGCAGATAGATCTGCAGCGGCCAACGGGTACAGGAAGAGCTGCTCAGAGCGCCGTCGGGGTCGCACGCCTGGACGACTGAAAGCACGGTTCCAAGCTAAGCCGGGCAGCTGCAGACCGCCTGCCGGGCCGGTGTTCCGAACGTGCGCAGCCCTGGGTGAACGGCTCAGCAGGGACATGGCGGGGCTGGTCCGCGTCTGCTGGGGAATCGACATGTCCGGGGTCCCTTACGCGGCGGCGAATCCGCCCCGGCCGTTCAGTTGTGTACCGCCGTCCTGGCGTGTGTACCCGCGTCCTGGCGCCGCAGGACCTGATCGACCGGGCCGTAGAGCTCCTCGCCGGATGACCAGCCGGCCCTGATAGCGACCGGAATGAGCCCTGCTCGCCACCCCGACACCGGGCCGTCGGAGCGGGCTCGGCCGGCCCCCAGGACGGCGCCGTGTGCGGTCGTCACCCACACCGGTGCCGTAGGGGTGCGGGTCGTCACCGGCACCGAACAGAGGTCGTGGGCCGTGTGGCACGCGCCCTTCCGCAGGACCGGCGCCGAGAAGCCGCGAGAACCCCGCGCCGGTAGGATGGTGCCATCAGGCGTGCAGCGTCCGGCTGCGGAGTGCACCGCTCGATCGGTCGTCCGCGAGACTGTTGGACACATCCCCTTTCGCGCGCCCCGCACGAGTAATCCCTCTCGCCAACAGAGGAGTTGGCGCCATGAGCAACGTCGTAAAACGGGCGACGACCATCGCCGCCGCAGCCCTGCTGGCAACCGCCGGCGTCTCGGTCGGTGCCACCCAGGCAACGGCCCTGCCAAGTGCCCCCACCTGTCACGTGGCCGACCTGCACCTGACAGTCGGCGGGGCGGAAGGCGCCGCAGGGTCGCTCTACTACCCGATCATGTTCACCAATACCTCAACCCACACCTGTGCGTTGCGCGGATACCCCGGAGTCAGCGTCGTGGATGTCCAGCATCATCAGATCGGCACCTCGGCGATCCGCACCGGTGAGCCGGTGGATACGGTGTCCGTATCCCCGGGCGAGACCGTGACCGCCGTCTTCCGCACCAACAACCGTGCCGTGGTGCCGAACTGCCGGCCGGTGTCGACCTATGTCAAGGTCTACCCGCCGAACAGCTATCAGGCCGTGCAGATCCCCTCCCACCTGCGGCTGTGCGGGGCCTTTGAGATCAGCCCGGTACAAGCCTCGGAATAACCACTGAGGAGCACGCGCAGTACCCGTCCAGGACCGTGCAGCGTTCACCGCGCGCCCGATGCAAGCCGGATCGGCCCGCATCGGGCGCGCCTGTCGGCGAAGACCGTCGGCACCGCGTCGGCCAGGTCACGCCACACGGGGCGGACCTTTCCCGATTGGCTGGGTGCAATCCGCCCGCTGACCTGGACTGACGTTCAGGGACAGCGGGCGGCAGTGGCCGTCCGCGTTCAGGTGGAGCTTGCTTGTGAACCCGCCGCGCGAGCGGCCCAGGCCCTCACTTCCCGCACCACCTCCACCAGGCGGGCAACGAAACTCTGCCACAGCGTCTCGACCTGGTGTTCCATCCCTGCGGCCCCCTTCGCGACGGGTGCTGGCGGTGGTTCGGTGCGGCCGCCGGCCGCATGCTGATGCGCGCGAACGATCGTGGAGTCGACCGAGATGTCCCAGTCGATCTCATCTGCCGCATCCGCCGCGGTCTGGACCTGCTGAAGGAGACGTTCCCAGGTGCCGTCGGCCGACCCCAGACGGTGGCGTTCGTAGACGGTCTTCCACGGGCCGAACCGTTCGGGCAGGTCACGCCACTGCACGCCGGTCCGCACCCGGTGCAGGATCCCGTCGATCACCTGCCGGTGATCCCGCCACCTGCCGCACCGGCCGTTGCTGACCGGCAAGAACGGCCACAGCCGTTCCCACTCGGCGTCACTCAGATCCCAGAAGTGCGCTTGACTGCCAGGATGAACATCAACTCGACGGAAGCCAGCTCGTCTGCGACCGGGCAGGTCAGGCGTTTTGGTAACGATGATTCGGTGGAGCAGCTCACGTCTCTGCTCCACCGCGCCTATGCAGACCACGCTGCAGCCGGGCGGGTCTTCTTCGCCTCCTACCAATCTCCGCAGGACACACAGCACCGCCTGAGCAAGGGCGAGTGCTGGGTCGCAATGAACGGAAACGTACTGGTCGGCACCGTCACCGTGTCAGCGCCGCACACCACTCCGGCCGGTTATCCAGCGCCGGCGGGTGGGGGCTCGTTCTGGCAACTGGCCGTCGAGCCATCGCAAAGAGGCACCGGTCTCGGACAACGGCTGCTGGCTCTGGCGGAGTCACGCATTGCTGCCCTCGGATCGACACAGGTCGTCATCGACACCTCCTCGCAGGCAACAGACCTCGTCGACTGGTATCTCCGGCGAGGCTACGCGCCGATCGGCACTTGGCGGTGGGACGTCACCAACTACGACAGCATCGTTCTCATGAAGAACCTGCCGCCGACAACTTCGTGATCGCCCGGACAAATCCTAGTTGGTGCGGGCCTTGTCCAGGAGCTCACGATAGGGCATCTGCGCCGTGGAGCCACGGATCTGCGAGAGGCCGTACCGGGCAACGGCCTTCTCATTCTTGATGGGCCACTCGGGATCAAAGGCTATGCGGTCACCCGGTGGTGATACATCCACCACGATGGCGGGCCATCCTCCACTGTTGACCCTCCAGACTGAGATACGCTGCGGACGCCGAGTCAAGTTCAATATTTCACTGCTGTTGGAGATGTCAGATCGATATCTGTAATCGGCATCAGGAGGATCCCCTGCCTTCTCGTCGAGCTTCGCGCCTACCGTCTGGGAATGCGCATAATCAGCTGGCATGATCATGCGGTCTTTCCTGATCACATAAACATCGGCCTGCACTTTGATCGCTTCGTAATTACGCGTCTGCGGATCATTGATCTCAACCACCGCATCCTGCGCGACTTCTTCACCCGGGTTCAACACGCGCCCCACCGGCGTGACGAATGCGCCATCGTAGATCAGATCACCTCGGGGAGCCTTGGCGTCGGATACGCTGCTCGCCGGGCCACCGTGGATCGAGTAGATGCTGTCGAGGATGTAAACAGGGACCTGGCCCGCGTTCTTCACGTACAGATGGACCGTCATGTACATCCGTTTCCCCCCACTTGCCAGAATCGATTCCTTGAACGCGGCCCCGCTCTGTACCACCAGGGGCATCACGTAAGGAACATACAGCTGCGAGTAGGCGAGGTTGGTGACGGCGAGAAGGGTGGAGACGAGCACCCCGATCGCGATTTTCTTCGGAACGTGAAGACCCTGCCACGCCCGGCATCTGATGAGCCTGTACAGCGCCACCGAGGACCAGGCCGCGAGGGCTATCCCAATCAGGGTGTAGCCGGTGAAACACTCACCTATCTGCAGGGAGAGGAACAGAACGCTGCAGACGAGGGCGAGCACCACTCCGGCGAGAACGGTCACTCCCGAGTAACTCCATCGCCTCTTGCGCCAGTAGTCGACAGCGGCCGTGGCCGCAACCAACTCCACCAGGGCGGCAACAAAGACGGTAAATCCTGCGATCCTCCCGCCGTAGGTCAGGGCGTCGCCGCTGTCCGACAGCCCGATCCGCAAGAGCGGACACGCGGTCACCAGGAGGCCGAGGACCATGAAGGCGCCGATGGCTCGTCGCCGCCACGCTCGGTCGGGCCAGACGGTGGCGTCCGCGCCGAGCCAACGGACCTCGTGGTCACCCGGCAGACCGGCACGACGCAGGAGTCTTCGGAGCTCCCTGGGGGACCGAACGCTGCCGACGGGCTTGCCGTCGATGAGGACCTTCCGCAAGCCGAGGCCATCCGGCCCACCGACGGTCACCTCGGGCGTGTTCTCCATAACTCCAGCCTGCCGCTTGTTCCCGGGGAACGCCGCCTGGAGCGCCGCCTGATCCTCCCGCGCCGGGGTGCGCTCGACGCAACACAGGGGGAGTCTGGAGTTGTTGTGTTGCTCTGCGATGTATCGATGTCGCTCGTCCTTGCAGGAGCTCCCATGCGTGCACGACTTCTCGGATTCATCAGCACCCTCGTACTGGCTGCTCTCGGAGCCGCGGTTCCCGTCGCGCAGGCTGCTGTACCGGCTGCCACCGGACCGGCGTGCGTGGCGGCCAAGGGAAAGGTGGTGTACGACTCCGGCACCGGGCTGTGGACCTGTATAGGGGGCAAGTACGACGGCGAACCCATCACGACCTGAGCGCCCGGTCGCACGTATTCCTGCCACCCGGACCGGTTCTGCTCGAAGTTCGCCGGAGAGGAGGACGAGGACGTATGACCGGCATACCTTGGCGTCCCGTGGGCCGCGCGGCCGCGGTTCTCGCGACTCTCGTCGCCCAGCCCCTGGCCCTGGGGACGGGGCCGGCCCACGCCGCCGTGCAGTATTACGAAGTCCGCTCCCCGGTCGGCACGTGTCTCAGCGTCGCGGGGTCCTCCCTGCGCAACGGCGCGGACGTCGTCCAGTGGCACTGCCTCGGGATCACGGACCAGCGCTGGCGGGCCACCGATGTGGCGGACCAGCCCCTCGGCAAGCTGGAGGACCGGCCGGTCGGCAAGCGCACCGATCACCTCCTCTTCGTCAAGCTGCGGGCCCAACACAGCGACAAGTGCCTCGCCCTGGCCGGGGACCGGTTCGACGTGCATACGGCTGTCGTGCAGGCGGACTGCTCGGACCCGGAGGCGAGCACCGAGTGGGTGCTGCACGGCAGCGGGGACCGCTACCTGATCGAGAGCGAGCATTGCCTCGGGGTGGCCGACGGCGGCCGTCGCGACGGCGCACCCGTCGTGCAGCAGGACTGCCACGGAAACCCGCAGAAATGGCGGTTCGACGCCTGGGAGTGAGTGGCCGCAGTTGCACGTACCCGTCCAGGCGCATCCCGTGGCCGTCGATCGAGTCACGCTGGAATACCTCCCGGTAGAAATCGCGCGTCAGGCCGAGTCCGTCGAAGGCCCGGTTCGCGGACTCGTCCGCGGACTCCGGTCCGTCCTCCGACCTGGCCAGGACGGCGGACGCCAGGAAGCTCCCCTGGTCGCAGTCGAAGACGGTGCGGCGGCCGTTGCCAGTCGCGGTTGCGGCCGGGCCGGCGAAGGACGCCCGGACCGCTCGCTCGCCCCGCAGGCGGGCGGTGGTCAGCAGGGTGGCCAAGGCAGCCTGGCGCACCTCTCTGTCGTCGCTCTCCAGAAGCCTCTTGAGAAGGTGCGGGGGGATGATGCAGTTGACTCGGGAGGTCCTGTCCATAGGACACCTCCTGGGAAAGAGGAGTAACGGGCAAGCGTGTAGGGACGCCCGAGAGGTTCACGGGGTTCGATGCGGCGGGACGCAGCATTGCCACGACCCTCCGCGCGGGCCTCGTGGACGCACGGCAAGAGCCGACGGGGTGTGGCGATAGCGGGAGAAGCGTTGGCACCGACCAGCCCGGTTTCCAGAGCCGGGGCCATGCTCATATCACCAGTCTCCGACCGCCCGTAGCCAGCGGCAAACGCAACGCGAGCAAGTTGCCCGTTCAAAAGGTCACCGTTCAACCGAAGTCGGGGACGCCCATGGGGCAGGCCGGTGCGCGGACGGGTGACTGGCTCGGTACCGCGTCCCGGGTCGCCGGGTGCTCGGTGCCGGGCACGGTCGAAGCCCCCGCGGACGCCGGAGCGCTCAGCGGCACCAGTGGAGATTTGTACCCGACGGTCCGTCACCCCCCACACCCTCGCATGAACACAAAGTGACGGACAATCACGTAAAGTAGTGGCTGCGCACCGACCTGCCCCTTCGTCTGTGGGAGTCGCCTTGTCCATGCTGCTGATCAAGGGTTCGTTCAAGATGACGGACCGCGCCCGGCCCGACGGCGACACGCTCCCGTTCGTCGCGGACAACGTGGCCGACTGGAAGCTCGTACCCGGCTGCGAACCGATCGTGCCGAAGGCCGACGGCCGCGTCAGCATCCGGCTGGAAGCCATCGATGCGCTCGAGACCCACTACGGCCAGAAGCCGCACGAGGAGCACCAACCGCGCGATCTCGCCCATCAGGCCGCGGACAAACTGCTGACCCTGGTCGGCTTCGAATCCGTCATCCGCAACGAGGAGGACGAGACCGTCGTCACGGTACCCAAAAGCGTGCCGGGCTGGATCCTCACCCGGGGCAGCGACGTCCACGGCCGGTGCGTAGCGTTCGCCGGCAAGATCACCCCGCCCGTGTACAGCGGCTACGAGACGACGATCGACGAAGATCTGCTGAAGAGGACCGTCAACTTCGAGCTGCTCCGGCTGGGCTTGGCCTTCCCGACCTACTACGCCGGCCTGCCCGCGTACCTGCGTGAGGTGCTCACCGACGCCGCGGAGCAGGCCCGGGCGGCCGGGGTGGGCCTGTGGGCCGCCGGCATCGACAAGACCATGGACGGGGCGACGATCACCGGGATGGCCTCGATCACGGACGACCACACCGGGCAGGTGCTCCTACCGAAGTTGTTCCGCCGGCTGAAGGACTACTTGGACTTCACCCCGGACGATCCGTCACTGGACCGCTTCCGGGCGTACCTGGCCGGCGGCGCGGACGAATTCCGCCTCCTGCCGGACACCAAGAAGCTCTTCAGCGGCCTGCACCACATCGTCGAGGTCACCGCCGACAACACCGTGCGGATGACCCACCCGGCCAGAGAGATCATCTTCACCGAGAAGTGAACCGCAACGGGCACCCCCCACCCTGCCTGCTGCCGTCGCGGCCAACGGTCGGCCGCTGTGGTGGCCCGGTGCCGCTGGAGCGGTCGTTCCCGTGCTTCGGAGCCAGTCGTTCGGAGCACATACGACATGACGCGCCGCCGGCTTTTCAAGCCACGGCAGCCACCGTCGGCATCGCCGCCCTGATCTGGGCACTGCTTCAGCCCACCTCGCGCCAGTTCAGCCGTATGGACGACACGGCCGTACGCACCGGATCCCGGAGAAGAGCCGCCCCCCTCCGTCCGCGCCGACGAGGAGAAGCCGGTCCCCGGCGCCCCGGACCCAGCGACAGACCCGGCCGCAGCGGCGCTTGCCCCGCGCGAACCGCCGCCGACGACCGGAGAGGCTCTCGCGACAAGGGCGGCCTGTCCGTGATCAACGCCACCAACGACCAGGTCATCGCCACGATCCGCCTCGACGAGCCGGCCAACGGCCTGGCGGTCACCCCCGACGGCAAGCGCCTCTACGTGACCGGGAACAGCGGGACCGTCTCGGTGATCAGCCTCGCGAAGCGGAAGATCGTCCACACGATCACCGGCGCCGGCACCGGTGGGGTGGCGATCAGCCCCAACGGCAACCGGGCCTACGTGGTCCGCGTCGACAACAAGGCCGAGCAGGGCAAGGTATCGGTGATCAACACCGCCACCGGTGCGATCACCAAGACCATCCCCCTCGGCGACGCCTTGCCGACCAACGGGTCGGGCCGGTACTTCCTTCCCGCGGAGGTGGCCGTCACCCCAGACGGAAAGAACGCCTACGTGGTCGGCTCCTACGGCCACGGGACACCCCAGGGAACGGTGTTCGCGATCGCCACCGCGACCGGCGCGGTGACCCCCATCACCGTCGGCGCCGACGCCGACGCCGACGCCGGCGCCGGCGCCGGCGACACCCTGGGGGTGGCCACCGGCCGACTGTGACGGCGACACGAGCACCCACCCGCTGGCAGGCGCGTGAGGATCTCGGGTTCTGGCCCTGCCGCTGGGGCGGCAGGGCCAGACTCGTCGTGTGACGGTGGGTGAGTGGGTGAGCGAGACCGTCGGGCCGGCATGTATCCGTCGGCGAATGGGCGGCGGCCGAGCATCCCGCCGCAGAGCTGGACGCCGCGACCCCTTGTATGCCCTGCACGGGCTGTCGGACTTCGGGACGGTCCAGGAACTGCGGTGCGACCTGCGGTGGAAGGCCGCGTGCGGACTGGGCCTCGACGAAATGGCGTTCGATCCGTCGCTGCTGGCCACCTCCGCCGTCGGCCTCCCCGTTCCGCCCGCCCGAACCGCGTCTTCGAGGCCGTGCGCGAGGTGGTGAAGGCCACCGGGATCCGCAAGGGCGACCACCGCCGGCGCCGGACTCCACCGTGCTGGATGACGCGGTCGCCACCCGGGACACGGGCACCCAGCTCATCGCCGCCGTCCGGGCGGTGATCCACGAGTTCCCCGGTGCCGGAACAGTCGCCGTGGATTGCCCGGACGATGCACGGGCCCGCGCCCGGCAGGTCGACGCGCTGGTCACTGACGCGCTGCCGCTGCCGGGCCACCTGCCCCGCCGGCGACTCGGCGATAAAGCCGCGAACGCCGTGGGCGCCCTGGCCCTGGTCGCCGGGCGGGACGTCGAGCCCGCCGAGGACTCCGACGGCCGCGACGGGCGCTGGCGGCATCACCGGGGCACCGCCCGGAACCGGACGGTCTCCACCGTTGATCCAGAAGCCCGGCACGTCCACAACACGCGCCGGCCCCGGCTCTCCGCCTCCTGGCGGCGCCTTCCGAGTCTGGTCCGCCGTGCTGCCGTAGGCCGCGGCCGGGACGACCGGCCGACCGGCCTACGTCTATTGTGGACATGACTCGCGTCGCGGGACGCCGGCGCTCGACGCCTTCGGGATCAGCTCCGACGGCCGGCTGCTGCCGCGGTCCCTGGTTCCACCTGCCGCAGTTCGGCCAGGAGTTCGCTCTGACCGGCGAGGAGTTCGGTCAGGATGCGGCGGGCCGCGCGCAGGAGGTCGGCCACGTCGCCGCCGGCGAGCGCGTAGCTGACGGTCGCTCCGTCACGGATGGAGATGACGATGCCGGAACGGCGCAGGACTGCCAATTGCTGAGAGAGGTTGGACGCCTCGACGTCGATCGCGGCGAGGAGGTCACGTACGGGTACCGGACCTTCCTGCAGGAGCTCCAGGACACGGATGCGGACGGGGTGTCCGAGCATGCGGAAGAACTCGGCCTTCGCCTGGTAGAGGGGTACCTGCATTCCCATGGAGTGCTCCTGCCTGTTGCTTCAAGACGTGTGGCCGCGATGCTTCCGGCGAGTCGGCCTTCCATAGATTCGTGCCGGCGGGCCCACGCATGCCCGTTTTTTATTCGTTTCAGATGTGCCGGATTGAAGAACTCTTCAACTCGTGGGCATGCGTGGGCGTCGAAATGCCGGGGCTAGAGCTCCAGCTCGGACTCGATTCGCTTGAGCTGGTGCCGGGCCATGGCCAGGTTGGACCTGGCCTTGTCCAGAACGACGTACAGGAACAGGCCGCTGACCCCACGGCCCTTGAGGAGCCGGATCAGGTGGTATTGGCCGCCGAGCGTGATCAGTACGTCCTCGATCTCGTCGTTCAGGCCCAGCATCTCCATGGTGCGGACCTTCGCGCGGATCACGTCGGTGTTCCCCGCGGCGGCGACCGTCAGATCGAGATCCTTCCCACCGCCCAGGGTGCCCAACGCCATGCCGCTGGTGTAGTCCACCAGCGCGACTCCCATCGCTCCCTCGATCGAGGTCATGGCCTCCTTCAAGGAGACTTCCACGTTCGCCATCGGCGTCCGCTCCCTTGCTTGTTCGGTTCGCGCCCGGCACTCAATTCCCCCCGGTACCGGACCCCTTGTGAGGCTCACGCTACCGAGCGCGCGCAGCAGCACCGGAAGAACGACAGATTGGGCTGAATGTCCACCGAGGTATGGCGTGTTAGGAGTCACAAGTCGCCCGAATCACTCCTGCCGCACCCCGGACGGACGGGCCGGACCGGTGGCCTGCGTCCCCGGCCGGCCGTTCAAGGAGCGGTCAACTCACGGTGAACGCCGTGACATTGGCGCACGGGAGGCAAAGGAGGCACGGGTGCTGCCGGTCCTGGCTGTCATACCGGTCGACACCTGAGCGCTGACTGCGGCCCCCGGCCGCTTTCGTTGCATCCATCGGCCTGCCTCATGTTCGTCCCGCGACCGTAAGGGCATTACGGGGCGATTACGGGGCGACCACTGTCGAACCGCTCGTGCACCGTCGCCGGTACGCCGCGGCACTCAGGGCCGCACCTCACGACCGACCGGAACCTGCGCGCGGGGATACGGGTTCGGGGCGGGCGCGGACCGTGGGTCCGGCAGCGACCGGACCACCGAACCAACGGCTCGCGGCCTGCTCGAACGCCTCCCGGTCAGGGTCGCGATCACCTGCCCAGGCGACCACACCGTCGGGCCGCACCAGCACGGCAGCCGCCCCGAGGTCGTTCCTGGCCGTCCCGGCCGCGTACCGTATCCGGCCCTCCCAACCCGTCGCCGAAGCGTGCAGACGTCGGTCGATGGTGAAATCGAGCACGACACCCCGCCCGTCCTCCATGAGGCCGCCGAGGCGAGTGCCGTCCTCAAGACGGAAATCAGGGGCGCTGCGGCCGACCAGCGGGTGCTCGCTGCCGAGGTCGTACCGTATCCACGATCCCGACAGCTTTTCGAACACGTAGGTCGCTCCGTCACGGGTCCCGATGAGATCGCGGACCACTGCCTGGATCGCCTGCGCGTACGGGTCCGGCGCCATGGTCGCCACTTGGGCACGCGTCCAGTCGAGCACCGCCGCACCGATCGGATGGCGCTCCTCGGCGTAAGTGTCGAGAAGCCCGTCCGGCGCATACCCGTGCACGGTCGCCGCGAGCTTCCACCCCAAGTTCACTGCGTCGCCGATGCCGGTGTTCAGCCCTTGGCCGCCGAGGGGGGAGTGGATGTGGGCGGCGTCGCCCGCGAGCAGGACGCGTCCCCGCCGGTAGGCAGTCGTCTGCATCGCCCGATCGGTGAAGCTCGAGGCGATGTGGACCTCGTCGAGGGTCACGTCGGTGCCGGACACGCGGCGCAGAACCGCCTGGAGATGGTCGCGAGCCGGCGGCTGCGAGCGATCGAACGCACCACCGTCGAAGTCCATTACGGCGATGTGTCCGTCGGCGGGCATCCTGATGTACATGCCCGTCGGCGTCAGATTGAAGCCGGGGCGCAGCTTCTCGGGATCGGCGAGAGTGGCTTGCATGGCGTACCCGGTGCACTGCGGCTCGGTACCGACGAATTCGAAGCCGGCGAGCCTGCGCACCGTACTTCGTCCGCCGTCGCAGCCGACGAGCCAGCGCGCCTCGTACGCGTCCGCGCCGGCACGTGCGACCACGCTCTCGCCGTCGGGGGAGACGGCCGAGACCGAAACGCCGCGCCTGATTTCCACGCCGAGCTCGGACGCCCGCTCGGACAGCACCGTCTCGATCGCTTCGAGGTCGGTCATCATCCCTTCGAGTGCCGGACCGGGAAGCCGGAACGGCAGGGCGGCGACATCGACCTGGGCCGCATCGAGCATCATGCCGGCGAAGTGGCCGCCGAACCGAGGACGTGCCGGCGCGCCCGCTTCGGGGGCCGCCGCACCGAACACCTCTTGGACGCCCGACGCCGTCCGCAACTGTTCCAGCATTCCGCGCCGGTAGAACGCTTCGACCGATGCGGCGGACAGCCCTCGCCTCCCGAGCGGGGCCGACCGTAGCGGCAGGCCGGGCTTCGATTCCCGTTCGAGCACCAATACGGAACAGCCCGCGAGGCCAAGCTCGCAGGCGAGCGCCAGACCGACCGGACCGGCTCCCACGATCACTACGTCATGCACGAGAGATCCCCTCTTCGAACTGCGAGCCGGACGGGTATTCCGGCAGGACCTCTCAAACGGTGTCAGCCCCCACCGACAGCGCACCGACAAGACCGGCAAGCCGCCGACACCACCGGCTCAGCCACGCGATCACCCCTGGTCAAGCCGGAGAGAAGGGCGTGTGCGTACTGCCCTCGGCGCACGGGTCAAACGGCGACCGACCTCGGCCTCCACGGAAGAGGCCGCGGCCGGGTCACCTTCATCGCCGGCGACGGGACCGCCTGCGTCACCGGCTCCGAGTTCTCCGTCGACGGCCGCCACGCCGCCTGACCGCACCGCACCGCCTCGCCCGGGCCGGCGGTGATCAGGACGGCCGCCGGGCGGGAGCTGCACAGGCCCGCGTCCCGCCCGGCAACCGTCGTCGGTTGTTCGCGATGACCCGGTAGACGGCATGGGCGATCCAGCGAACCGGCGCCAGCGTCAGGACCGCACCCACGATCGCCCACCCCCCGCCGGCGCGCAGCAGGAGTTTCGCCACGGCCTGGGCCCCGCCGTGCACGACACCGTCGGGTGTCACCCACAGCGCCTCGTACTCGGCGCGTTCCAGCGGGACGCCGAGGGAGTCCAGGTCGGTCGACTGCCACGCGGTGAACTCGCAGGCGGGGCGGAGGAAGCGCTGTGCAGCTCGGGCCGAAGCCGTGCAGAAGCCGCAATCTCCGTCGTAGACGAGTACCGGACGCGTTCTCATGACCCCATGGTGCCCCGCTGTCGGGCGCGTCACCGCGCCGATGCCCGCACCGGGCGCACATGGCGCGAGGGGCCAGCATCGGCGACCCGGATACGGAGCCACTACCGTTTCCGAGTGGTGGGCGCCCACGGCTACGGCCACGGCCGACGCTCTTTCGGCAACGAACGCTGACCCCTGCTAGGCAGGTTTCGTCGACGGCGACCTCACCGATGCCTTACGAGCGAGCACCTGCTCCGCGGACTCGTTGCCGGCATCGCTCCGGCCTCCTGTCAGCAGCGAACAGCGACGAGCGGTGAATCACCCGCCCCGACTGGTGCTGCTGGATCTCCATGCAGCCGGGCTGAGTGATCAAGACGAACGGCGTAACGCCGGCCCGGGTGTCTCAGTGCCCGGCTTTGCGCCGCAGCAGGGTGATCACTCCGACCGTGTCCTCGCCCGCATGGGCGGCCGGGTCGGCGTCCAGTCGCTCCTTCATCAGCTTCAGGTACGGCTCGATCAGCTCGGCGCTGACCTCTTGGTCGGCGGCGGTGCGCAGCAGGGTGCCGCTCGCCGCGACCTGCATGGCCAGGTTGGACACCACGCCGGTGGTGAAGTCCCGGGAGGTCAGCCGTTCGGCGGCGTTCCCGACGAAGAACCCCATCGCACCGAGCCACTCGGACAGCAGCGGTGCCAGGTCCTTCGGGGCGATGTCCTCGCCCTCGATCAGCGCGTAGGCGTGCGAGATCCCGGCGAAGAGCCCGTTCATCGCGCTCAACAGCGCCACGTCGTACAGGGCCGCGTGGCCGGGGTCCTCGCCGACGAAGCGGACTCCGGCCGGGACCTCCAAAGTCGCGCGGTGGGTGTCGAGGAGGGCTCGGGAGCCGCTGTAGAAGACGTAGCCGCCGGCATCCGGGACGCCGATCATCGACGGGGTGGCCATGATCCCGCCGTCCACGAAGCGGGCGCCGCGCTCGTCGGCCCAGGCGGCCCGGGCCCGGCCCTCGGCGGGCGTGCCTGTGGTGAGGTTGACCAGGTCCTTCCCGGTCAGGTCGACCCCGTCCAGCACCGCGGTGATGCTCGCGTCGTCCAGCAGGCAGAGCACGATCAAAGTGCTGTCGGAGACGGCTTCGGCGGGGCTCGCGGCGACGGCCGCGCCCTCGGTGGCGAGTGCCTCCGCCTTCGCTGGGGTGCGGTTCCAGACGGTCAGGGGATGCCCGGCGGCGAGCCAGGTCCGGGCGAGGGCGGTGCCCATGTCGCCGAGGCCGAGCAGGGTGAGTGCGGGGTGCGTGGTGTCGTTGTCAGTCATGGTGTTCAGCCTGGTGGCGGTCTGACGGGTGCTCAAGTACGCACTTCGGAGTGGGTGGTTACCCCGCGGTGAGTGAGCAGGTGGCAGAGGTGGGACGGAGGGCGCAGACGCGGAGGCGGGGCGCGGACCACTGCGGGATCGCCGCGGCGATGCAGGTGATCGACGGCAAGTGGAAGGTCTCGATCCGGTGGGAGCTGGACCAGTACCCGGGCCGACGTTTCGGCGAACTGCGGCGCCCGGTCCCCGTCGTCTCGGAGAGGTCCTCACGTCTCAGCTGTGCGAACGCGCGCCACCCGCCCCGCCGCACACTGACCGCGCACCCCGGGCCCCTCCCCCACCGGCCCCCGCAGCGCCGCACAGGCCACCTTCAACCCCGCGGCCCGTGCCACCGCCCGCGACCGCACCCCCGGACCGGCGTCCGCCGCCGGAGGCGATCCCCCGCCGGACCGTCACCCGGACGGCCGTACCTCCGCCTCGTCCGTCTGCCCGGTGAACGACCCCCGACGCCCAGCATCAGGTGCGGCGGTAGGGTCGCGTGCATGTGGGTGGGACTGGACGAGGTCGACTGGACGGCGCTGACGCACAACTACGGGTCGGCCGAGGACGTACCCGGCTTGCTCCGCCGGTGCGCGGGGCCGGACCCGGGCGACGCCGAGGAGGCAGCGTGCGACCTGCTCAATCTGCTGTTCCATCAAGGTGGTTGGATCTGCTCCGCCGCATCGGCTGCGCTGCCCTTCCTCCTGCGTCTTGCCGCGACACCTGAGGTGACGTGTCGTCGCACTGTGATGGAGCTGGTGGCGAGACTGGCCGCGGAGGCGGAGCAGGTGCGCGAGCGGTTCCTCGATCCCGGCTGGCGGCCGGCGTGGGAGCGGGCCCTGCCCGAGGTTCTGGCGCTGCTGGAGGACCCCGAGCCCTGGGTTCGGCGGGACGCCGCTGACCTGGTCGGGGTCTGCGGCAGCCCGGGTGAGCTGACCCTGCCTTCGCTGCTGCGGCGCTGGCAGGCCGAGGGGGATCCAGCGACCCGGCTCGATGTGATCCTCGCGCTCGGGCAGGCTGCGCTGCGGCAACCCTCGGGCGTGCACGCCGCCGAAGCCCTCGACCTCCTGCACGGGTTGCTCAGTGCCCCTGAGGCACAGCTGCGCCTGGCCGCAGTGCACGCACTCGCACCGAGCGAGCCGGACCTTCCGGAACAGCGACTGGAGCTGTTGCTGGAGGCAGTCCGGGACCCCAGTGTCGAGTTGTGGCGCCATACCACTGCGATGGAGTCCGGAGCGCAAGGTGTCCAGCACCGGACCGCGGCCCTGTTCCCCGGGCCCTGCATCCGCTTCGCCCTGGGCCTGCTGAACGACCATCCCGCCGACGAGCAGAGGACCGGCGCCCTGGCCCAGGCAGCCGGGCTGCTGGCCCAGTGGCGCTCCCCCACCTCTACTCTTCTCACCCGCGTCGCCGCCCGCCTGAACGACCCTGCCTGCGAGACCCGGTTCCGGGCTGCCGAGCTGCTTGCCTGCCTTGGTCCCGCTGCCGCCGCCCACGCCGACGAGGTCGCCGCACTGCTCGGCGACGACGCCGCGAGGACGACCCGAAAGCGGGAGACCGTCGGCGAGGCTGCTGTGTGGGCGCTGGCCAGGATGAACGATGCACGCTGCCTGCCGGGCATGATCGAGCTTGTGGCCGGCGCGCGATCCGGGTTCGCGTCGAACTGCGCCAACTACCCCGCCACCGCCGACTGGCACCATGCGGTCCTCCCATCCCTCCCCGAGGTACTCGGATACCTCGCGGACCATGTCGAGCGGTTGCTGCCGGCGCTCCGCTACCAGCTCGGTACGAGCACGGACCAGCAGGTGATCGACCGTTTCTGCCAGGTGGTTGCGGGCTGGGGCCCGGCGGCGAAGGCAGCGGTTCCGGAGCTCCTCGGTCTCATGGAGGACGATCAGCACTGGGACAGCGCAGCACTCGCCCTGGCCGGCATCGGCCCCGCGGGCAACGAGGCCCGCGAATTGCTGCTGGCCCGGGCGGACGCAGCGGGGACGCACACGGAGCTCGCGGCATGGGCCTACTGGAAAGTCGGTGGCGAGCCAGAACCGCTCCTGGAGGCAATCGAACGGACCGCTGTCGAGGGAAGCATCCCGCGTCCTGCCCTGCGCCAGCTCTCCGACCTCGGCCCACACGCTGCCCGCTTCGCGGACCGGCTCCGAGCGATGACCGCCGACACCGATCCCTGGTCCCGCACCGAGGCAGCCCACGCCTTGTGGGCCGCGACCGGCGACACCGAGACCACCGTCCCCGCACTGATGACCGCCATCCAGGGCCTGGCGAAGGGCAACTACCTGCCCGTCATGCTCCCGGCAGTGCGCCACCTGGCACGGATCGGCCCAGCCGCGCGACCCGCCGCCCAACTCCTGCACGCCGTACCGCGCCAAGACCCTCGGCTACGCAGCAGCGGCGCCTGGCGCGGCTTCACCCAGGATGAAGACATCCGCTCGGCCATTGACGAACTCTTCGCGGCCTGCGGCTGACCCGATCAGTGCACCGGGCGGTGAGGCCGCCCGTACGACGGTCGCGTCCTGGGCCTGCCGGCCAGGCAACCGGTGGGCACGTACGCCGTTTTCCAGGAGCCCGGCGATTTCGGAGGAGGCATCCGCGAGGCCGGTCAGGGCGGCGACGGGACGCGTCCCCCACGCTGCTGTCCGTCGGTGACCGATCCGCTGGTCCACATCCACGACGTCCAGGCCGGCCGCGAGGCCGCGTGAGCGTACTTCCGGCCCCTCGGCGACTCGACCGAAGCGGTGGGCGGGCGCTTCAGCCCGGCGGAGCCGCACGTCGTGGTGCGTCTCCTGAGCGAGGTGAACGGCGAACTCGCCGGACGATCGCGTACGTGCACCCCCGGTGCGGCGGGCGGCCACCCCGGTGGCGCCGCAGCCCCGTCGGCGCGGCGAACGCGTGGTCCGGCAGCAGTGGCGACGGGCTTCTACCGGCGTTCGACCGCGGGCCTGGCGGGGGCTGCGGCCGGCTCGGCGGTGATGCGCTCCTCATGGCCGTCGCCTTCGATGTCGACGTGCGGGAGGAGCCGGTCGAGCCAGCCGGGCAGCCACCAGTTGCCGGAGCCGAGCAGGACCATGGTGGCGGGGACCAGCAGACCGCGGACGACGGTCGCGTCCAGGGCCACCGCGGTCGCCAGACCGATGCCGAACATCTTGACGACCGGATCGCCGGAGAGCAGGTAGCTGAGGAAGACCGTCACCATGATCATGCCCGCCGAGCTGATGATCCGCCCGGTGCCGGCGAGGCCCGCCACCACGGCGCGACGATTGTCGCGGTTCCTGAGGTAGGCCTCGCGCACCGCGCTCAGCAGGAACACCTCGTAGTCCATCGAGAGGCCGAAGAGCACCGCGAACATCAGCAGGGGCACGTAGCCGGGGATCGCCACCGCGCCCTCCAGACCGATCAGCCGTGCGCCCCGGCCGTCCTGGAAGACCGCGGTGAGGACGCCGTAGGCGGCGGCGACCGACACCAGGTTCATCACGGCAGCCTTGACGGCGACGACCGGCGAGCGGAAGGCGAGCAGCAGGAGCAGGCCGGCGACGGTCAGGACGAAGCCGACGACGAGCGGCATGCGCTGCGCGATCCGTGCGTTGAGGTCGGCCTGGGCCGCCGGGGTGCCGCCCACGTGGAGGGTCTGCCCGCTCCCCGCCGTGGCGGCGGGGAGGACCTCGGAGCGGAGCCGGTGGACGAGTACGGCCGTGTCGGGGTCGGAGGGGGCGGTGGTCGGGGTGACCTGCCACTGGACGGTGCGGCCGTCGGCGGCCGTCACGGGCGGGGTGACGGCGGCGACGCCTTCGGCGGCGCGCAGCGCGGCGGTCACCCGGGTCAGGCGCGGGTCGGTGCTCCCGGCGCCTCCTTGCGCCGGCGCGGGAAGGACGTCGACGACCTGGAGGACGCCGTTGGCCCCGGGGCCGAACGCCGCGGCCATCCGGTCGTAGGCGGTACGACTCATGCTGCCGGCGGGCTTGCTCCCGGCGTCCAGTTGGCCGAGGTTGAGGTGGAGTGCCGGGGCGGCGAGGAGCCCGAGCAGGGCCAGCCCGGACAGCAGCATCGGCCACGGCCTGGCCGCGACCAAGGCGGCGATCCGCCCCCAGCCGCGCGGCCGACCGGCCCGGAGGGGAGCGGTCGGAACGGGAGTCAGACGGCTTCCCAACAGGACGAGGGTCGCGGGCAGGAGGGTGAGGTTCACTGCGAGCGCCGTCACCACGGCTATCGCGGGGGCGATGGCCAAGGCGTACAGCAGCGGGACTCCGCCGAGGGCGAGGCCGGCGAGGGCGGCCATGACGGCGCCGCCGGCGAAAGCGACGGACTTGCCGGAGCCGGCCGTCGTACGCACGGCCGCGTCCTCGATGCCGACCCCAGCGGCGCGCAGTTCGCGGAAGCGGGTGAGCCCGAACAGCGTGTAGTCGATGCCGACGCCCAGACCGATCATGGCGGCGATGGTCTCGGCGGCGTCGGGCACGTCCATCAGGTGGCCGACCAAGCCGAGGACCGGCAGGGCGATGCCGAGGCCGATGATCCCTGCGAGCAGCGGGAGCCCGGCGGCGGCGAGGCTGCCGAAGGTGAGTACGAGGACCACCAGCGCGGCGCCGAGTCCGAGGGCTTCGCTACGGCCGGTGCTCCCCTTGTCGACCGCTGCGGCCAGGAAGCCTCCCGGGGTCACCTCGATTCCCGCGGCGCTCGCCGGCGCCGCCGCGGCCAGCACGGCGGACGTCGTCTCGGGGGTCACCTCCCGCCCGCTGACGTCGAGTTCGACCGCGAGGTAGGCGGTGTGGCCGTCGGCGCTCATCGCCGTGGCACCGGCCGGGTCGTACGGCGTGGTGACGGCGAGCACGTGCGGCACCGCGGCCACGGCGGTGGCCGCACTGCGGACCGCGGCCACGGAGTCGGCGGCGGTGAGCGGCGCCGCCGTGGCGGACGTGTGCAACAGGACCGGCTGCCTGCCCGAAGCCGACCCGGGGAACGCCCGGTCGACGATGTCCCGGGCGGCCTGGCCGTCGCTACCGGGAAGGGTGACGGCCTCGCTGGTGACTCGGCCGAACACCCCCACGGCGGCGAGCGCCGCTGCCAACATCAGCAGCCAGGCCGCAACAACGCGCTTTGGCCTGTGGGCACACCAATGCCCCGTACTGGTGAACATCTGCGGTGAACCGCCCTTCGTTTCGTGGCAGCGGTCCCGCCGGTGGACCCGACAAAACTAACTGCACTATGAGTGCAACTCGTACACTTGCACTCGTGGTGCAACCATGTCAACGAGAGGGCGAAGGAGTAGACGTGAAGCAGAGCGGAGCCGCCGCGCCCACCCCGGACGGACGGACGGAACGCGGACGCCAGACCCGCGAGAAGATCGCCGATGCGATGCTGTCGCTGCTCGACGAGAACCAGGCGCACTTCCCCGCCGAGAAGGTCGCCGAGCGCGCCGGCGTCTCCCGCAGGCTGGTCTTCCACCACTTCACGGACATGACGCAGCTCGCCGAGGTCGCCGTCAACCGACGCCTGGAACAGCTGCTCGCCCAGGTCCGGCCCATCCCGGCCGACGGATCGCGGGAGGTGCGGGTCGCGGCCGTGGCCGAGCAGCGCGCCCGCATCCTGGAGGGCCTCACCCCGGCCCGGCTGGCCATCTTGCGACTGGAGAACCCGTCCGCCCCGGTCCAGGAGGCGGTCCGGCGAATGCTGGACTTCGCCCGGCTGCGGCTCACCCAGATCTTCAGCCAGGAACTCGACCCGCTTCCCGAACCCGCCCGCAGCGACCTGCTCAACGGCTTGGACGCGGTGACCACGTGGAGTGCCTGGTACCACTGGCGCTCCTGCGGCCTGAGCCCCGATGAGGCCCGGCACGCCATGGCCACGACCATGCGGACGCTCCTCACGGGTGCCGACCGAACCGCGACCGGCGGGCACGGCTGAAAGCCCAGGACCGCGCTCCTGCGGCACTGCCGTGCCGTGCCGTCGAGGCAGACGTGGCAGACGTGAGCATGCGCTGCCGACTCGACCGACTGCGGCCACGGCACGCCGTCCGGCAGCCGTCGCGTCGCGTCGCGTCGCGTAGCCAGCGTGGCCACGGCACCCCGCAGGCGCATCGCACCCGTGGTGTCGGGGGGTCCGGCTTCGACACCCTCCCGGAACGCTACTGGGCCCCGGTGACCGCCGCCACGGCGGAGGCCTACGCCCGTTCCAGCAGCGCGTTGCCGAGCTCGCTCGTGGCGTAGTGCACCTCGCGCCGGTAGCGGTGGCTCGTGACCAGACCGGCCTCGCGCAGCACCGCGAGGTGCTGGGAGACCGCGCCCAGACTGAGCCCCGTACGGGCCGCCAGCTGGGTCGTGGTCGCGGGCGAACTCGTGAACGCGAGCAGCCTGGCCCGGCTGCGGCCCAGCAGACGGGCCAGCCCTTCGCCGGACGCGCCATGCCGCTCCCACAGGGTGCCGACCGCCCTCGACGGGTAGACGGCGGCCGGCGGCGTCGGGCCGGGGCCGGTCAGCAGCCGGCAGCGGACCGCGAAGGCGCTGGGGGCCAGGGTGATCCCCGTTCCGTTGAGGTCGAGGGACTCGGCGGGCAGGTCGGGGAAAACCAGGCGGTCCCCCGTCCAGCGCAGCGTGGGATGGAGGCGGGCGAGCACCTCCTGGATGCCGTCCTCGGCCAGTTGCCGGGTGCGATACGCGATGTCCGCCTCGAGGACCGCTCGGATCCGCGGCCAGAACGGCCGGACCGCCGCCTCCCACCAGGCGCGCAGGGCGTCCGCCAGCTCCGGCAGGGCCACTCCCGGCTCCTCGGCCGGGGCGGCCAGCAGGATCGCGAGTTCCTCCTCGAATTCGGCCAGCGGGCAGCGTGGCGGGGGCGTGAGGAAGTCCGGGAGATCCGCTCGTAGCGGATCGGCGGCGGCCAGAGCCCGCAGCGGTGCGGTGTACGCGGCCAGGGCCCGGTCCTCCCGCAGCGTCCGTACCGATCGGAGCCAGGGCAGATGGACGGCGTAGCGCCCCGGGTCCGAGGCGGCGGAGAAACTGGTCACGGTCTCCCAGAGCGGCGATATCGCGAACCTGACGCCCGCGACGTCCCGTACGCCGAACCGAACCTCACCCATGCCCCGCCCCCTCCGGCCGCCCGCGGACCCACGAGCCCACGAGCCCACGAGCCCGCGACCCCGCGACCCCGCGACCCCGCGACCCCGCCCGTCGGCCTGCCACCTTTCGGCCCAGACTAAAACAATGGCCGCCCCGGGCATGGCCGGTGATCTTCGTACTCATGACGCACCCCCGCTCCGGCGCCACCGTCCGCCCCCGACGCGGCCGTCCGGTCATCGGCGCCGGCTTCCGCCCGCTGTGGATCGCTGACACCGTGAGCCAGTCCGGTTCCGCCATCACCCTGCTCGGTCTCCCCCTGGTGGCGATCGCTGCCCTCGACGCCACACCCTTCGAGACCGGCCTGCTCGTCGTCTGCGAGTACCTGGCCTTTCTGTTCATCGGCCTGCCCGCCGGTGCCTGGGTGGACCGGCTGCCCCTGCGGCCCGTGCTGGTCGCGGGCGACCTCGGCCGCGCCGCCCTGCTCCTCTCGATCCCCTTCACGGCCTGGCTGGGAGCGCTGACCCTCTTTCAGCTCTACGCCGTGGCGCTCGGGATGTCGGTGTGCACGGTCTTCTTCGACGTGGCCGCACAGAGCGCACTCCCGCGGCTGGTCGGCGGCCCGGGGCTGGTGCAGGCCAACGTCCGGCTGGAGGCCACCCGCAACATCACGCAGGTCGGCGGCCCCGGCCTGGCCGGAGCACTGGTAGGGGCCCTGACCGCGCCCGTCGCCCTCGCCGCCGACGCCCTCAGCTTTGCCGTCTCGGCGCTGCTCGTCTCGCGCGTCGGGCCCCTCGGGGGGCCGTTCGGGCCGCGGCCGGTGACGACGCTGCGCGCCGAGATCGCCGAAGGGCTGCGCTTCGTCTTCCAGAACCGTGCGCTGCGTGCCCTCTCCTTCGCCGCCGCCATGTCCAACCTGTGCGGAACCATCGGCGCGTCCATGATCCTGGTGCTGCTCGCCGGTGACCTCGGGCTGTCCCCGATGCTGTGCGGTGCGGTGTTCACCGCGGAAGCCGTCGGCGGGCTGATCGGGAGCCTGCTCACCCGGCGGATCGTCGCGGCGTTCGGCCAGGGGCCCGCCATGTGCGCGTCGATGGTGGTCAGCGCCCTGCTGTGGCTGCTCGCGCTGCCCTTCTACCGGGCGGACTGGCGGTTCGCGGTCGCCGTCGTGCTCCAGGGGCTCGGCTGGACCGCCTTCATGACCTTCAAGGTCTCCTCGGTGGCCTACCGTCAGCGGCTGTGCCCCGAGCCGCTCCTGGGCCGGATGACCGCCACCTTCCGCTTCGTGGTGTGGGGGTCAATGCCGGTGGGCGCGCTCCTCGGAGGGCTGCTGGGAGAGCAGTTCGGGGCCCGGACCGCCCTGTGGGCCGGGGCGCTGGGCGAACTCCTCGCGGTGATTCCCCTCCTCTTCTCGCCGCTGCGGACGGCAGGTGAACTGCCGGACCCGGAGGGACGGCGCCACGCCCCTGCGGCCGTACAACCCTGAACCTCCGCTCCCCCGCTCCCCCCGGCCCACCGCCCCTGCCCCCATTGAGGAGAACATCGTGCGCTACACCCACGTCGACGTCTTCACAGGCCGCCCCTACAGCGGGAACAGCCTCGCCGTCTTCCCCGAAGCCGAAGGCCTCACCGCCACCCAGATGCTGGCCATCACCCGGGAACTGCGGCACTTCGAATCGGTGTTCCTGACGCGGGACCCCTCGCGGCCGCGCACCCACCGGGCGCGGGTCTTCGACCTCGCCGGGGAGCTCGACTTCGCGGGTCATCCCCTCATCGGCGCAGCGAGCGTGCTGCGCGCCCTGGAGGACGACCCCGGCGCCACGGGGGACGAGACCACATGGACCTTGCGGCTGAGGGCCCGCACCGTGGAGGTCGCCACCCGCCGTAGCGGGACACGACAGTACGAGAGCACCTTGCACCTGGGACCCGCCGAGTTCGCCGGCCGCCCGTACGGTACGGACCCGGCGGCCGCCGAGATCGCCTCCTGGTTCTCCCTCGAACTCCACGACTTGGACCCGGATCTGCCCCCGGAGACGGTGTCGACCGGCCTGCGCTACCTGGTGCTGCCCGTGAGCGGGGACGCACTGGCGCGCGCCCGCGTCGCCGTCCCGCTCGACGCTCCGCTGGCCCGGCTCGGGGCCGGGTTCGCGTACCTCCTCGACGCCACCGCCATGGAAGGGCGGCACTGGACCAACGACGGCCTCCTGGAGGACACCGCCACGGGCAGCGGCGCGGCCTGCGCCGCCGCGTACCTGCGCCGCCATGGCCGCATCGGCGACGGAGAGCCGACCCGGATCCGGCAGGGCCGCTTCACGGGCCGGCCCAGCGAAATGACCGTCAGCGCACACGGCCGCGGGGAGGCCGTGCACAAGGTGGAGGTCGGCGGCTCCGTCGCGATCGTCGGCCACGGGCTGCTGGTCGAGCTGCCCTGACCCCTACGACACACATCGGCCTGCACGACCCGGCCCGGTTCAGGTGCGCCAGTGGTTCCCTTACGACGCAAGCGTGCACGGGCGCGTGGTGTCGGCGGCGAGCGCATCGGCGATGCGCCTCTACGAGTCGAAAGCGTCCAGTACGTTGGCGGGGACGTCGATGCAGTACACGTTGTGCCGGACGTGGTCGCCGACCATTTCCTGGGCTGCGCCCAGGGCCCGTGCGGCGGTCTCGGCCCTCGCGCCCTCGCAGAGCCCCGACAGGTGCGCGAGCAGCTCGCCCGAGGGCTCGAAGCCCACGGACGTCAGCGGGAGTCGGCTCCTCCGCTTCGCCGGGGGGCCTGCGCTGGGAATGCGGTGGGTGCGCCAGGTGACCGGGCATTCGAGTCGGTGGACCATCCCGGGACGATTCCAGGCGCGGGGGGAGCGGCCGCTCCCGGGTTCCCGGTGCCGGGCACCTGCCCCCAGAGCCTCACGATGCAGCTCGTCCCCCGGCTCGCGTGCTGCCAACGCCGCGACCGGCAGGGCCCGGCCCAGCTCGCCGCGCTCGGCATCCACTGGGCACGGTGTAGAGGCCGAGAGCCTGAGGAGAAGCCGTGCCGCACGAGACATCATCTGGCCGCCGAACGACACGGACCGGTACCGGGAGAACGACACGCTCTTGCACACCCAGCCCGGATGAGGGCCCCGCAAGCCGGCCAAGGCTCTCGTCGCCGACCGCTGAAGAATCTGCGACACCCACGACACCCAGCACTCACGGCTCCCCGAGCGCATGGAACACCGACGCCCGGGGCACCCGCACGGACCAGGTCAACCACGCCGAGAATCAGGAGGCCCTATGATCCGCAAAGCCGTGACCTGCGACCGTGAGAACTGCCTCGCCCTTTGCCTGGAGCCCAAGGAGCCGGAGAATGCCCACTTCGAGGGCCTGATCACTGAAGCAGGCTGGGCCCTGCGGCTGGCGGCCGAGGTCCTGCCGGGCTACCCGGCCGCACCCGACGCCCTCGCACACCTCTGCCCCGCCTGCGCAGCCGAACGTGGTCCGGTCCTCGAACGCGGAGACTGCCCCACCTGTTCCGGCTCGACCGAGGACACGGATGCCGGGATCACCTGCCACTACTGCCGGAAAGTCGTCCCCCGCCTCGCCGACGAATGGTGCTGACCCGCGGACGCGACAAGCGGAGCGGGGCCCGTCCCGTCCCGCTGCAACACGTCGAACGCCGTAGACAGAGGGCGCCGGTCCCCAGGCCCCTCACGAACGGCTCGCCATCGAGGACCCTGTCCGTAGGGAAACTGCTCCGCCGACACGACTAGATCGGGAAACGCGCCCTGGAACACGGGGCCGCGGCGGGTCTGTAGGTGCACCCGCCCGCCCGAGTCGGCCCCCTCGCGCCGCCCGCAGCCGTACCGGGCGCTGCGGCCCGGCAGACGGTACCCACGGCGGAGCACTGCGACATGGCTTCGCCCCGGCTGGGTACCAGGGCGAGTGTGGTCAGGGTCCGAAGAAAGGAACTAGAAAAGGCCTTGGTCACCGGCTCCTTGGAGATCGGCGACCGTGTTGATCACATTTCCGATCCCGTTGTTGACCGAGTCGCCGAAGTTCTGCGAGTTGAAGTTGAACGACTCGTCCCGTGCGACGCTTCCGATGTCGCCCCGGCCGTCACCCTGACTGGCCATGGCGGTTCCCGTGAGCGACAGGGCGGCCCCTGCGAGGGCGAGGGCGGCAAGTACGCGCTTGGTGTTGTTCATACCCAGCCAACGATCTTGAATCCCGTCGGGTTACGTCCGGACCCAACCGGCCGCACGCGGCGGTTCCCGACATCCACCCGTAGACCGCAGGACAGGCGCGGCCTGCTGTCGCGGGAAAGCCGCCGTGACCATCGAGGTATCCGACCGCTCACCGCGCCACCCTTACCACCAGCCGGAACCAGGAGCACGTGCATCGCAAGCCCAAGCTGGGCGTCCACGAGGACCAGGCCACCTTCGAGATCACCGCCCCGAACTGGGAGGCGTTCGACGCCGCCAAGCTGGTCGAGGGCGGCCAGGTCCTGGGCTGAGCCTCCGTGGTGCGGGTCTCGGGGTGACGTCCCGAGACCGGGCATAAGGTGCCCCCGCTTCGGCTTCGGCCTTGATCAGCTCGACCACGTCAACTGGCCAGGGCCGGGTGACGGCCTGCGGCTCGGCTCGACGGGCTGCCCCAGGGCCGGCCCCTGGAAGCGAAACAGCCTCGGGGCCGGCGTTGAGGACCGGTTACTTCCTCCAGAACAGGTGGTGCTTCACCCCGCTCGGGCTGGGCACGACCTCCAGATGGAACCGGTCGAGCAGCTCGTCGGGTGATTCCCACAGTCGTAGTCCGGAGCCGAGCTTCATCGGTGAGACAGCCACATGCATGGTGTCGACGAGGTCTGCGTCAAGAAATTCCCTGATCGTGGTCACGCCGCCGCCGAGCCGGACGTCCTTACCCTGCGCCGCCGCCCGGGCCTGCTCCAAGACAGTCGCGGGGTCGCCGTCGACGAAGTGGAACGTGGTGTCGGACAGCGTGAGCGAAGGACGCTTGTGGTGCGTCAGTACGAACACCGGAGTGTGGAACGGGGGCTCGTCACCCCACCAGCCCTGCCATGCAAGGTCGTGCCAGGGCCCGCGCTGGGGCCCGAACTTGTTACGGCCCATGATCTCGGCACCGATGTTGTGGGCATAGTCGCGCGTGAGGTAATCGTCCAGGCCCCGGCTCCCTCCAGGAGCGGTGCGCATGGGCCAGCTCGCCGTGGCACCGGCCCAGGCGAACAGCTTCGCGGGATCGACGTGCCCGAACGGTTTTTCGAGGGTCTGCTCCTCGCCGGCACCGATCCCGTCACTTGAGACGTTGAAGTTCTGGACCCGCAGTAGCTGAGTCACTTGCTCCTCCTGTGCTGTAGGCAACGCTGGTACGACTCGCCGCGCGGATGAAACTCATCGGTGCTCTCGTGGCCGGTCAGCGTTCGCATCCACCAGGCGGTCGCAGCGTGCTCCGGTCACGAGGCCCACTTCCTGCTTGGTAGCACGTCCCGCTCCGTCAGCCCGGTCGTTCCGCCGTGTCGATCACGCATCCCGGCTGCACCTGGCAGCCGGTAGTGGCCCCGGCATCTCGCGCAGTCCTCGTAGTCCTCTCCTGCCCGGCGGCGCCGGTAGTGGGCATCCGCGCCGGTTGAACCGCTGAGGGAGGCGAAGGCCCATAGGTGGCCGATATGGTTGAGCCGGTTGCTCTTGACGAACCGGCGTCCGGCGTGGCGGCGTTTGCCGGAGGCCCTCGTGGTCTGGGCCGCGCCGGCGTACGCCCGTCATCCCTCCAGCTGTGGCGAACCGGCTGCTGTCGTCGCCGGTCTCGCCCGGACGACCTCGGGGGCGCTGACCGCACCGTAAGCCAGGCGGTCACCCGCAGGGCACAGTGTGGGAGCGGCCCCGAGGCCGGTCCCGGACATGGTCGGCTAGAGGCCGACGGTGAGCTTGCTGAGGAGGTTCTGAACGCCGACGACCGTGTTGCCGGCGGTGGCGCTGACCGCGGCGACAGTGGCGGAGACGGAGAGGGTGCCGTCCGCGGCGGAGGCGGGTGTGGCGAGGGCGCCGAGGAGCGCGGCGGTTCCCAGGACGAGGGCAGCGATGCGATTCACGGTGGTGCCTTTCGGAGCAGCGTGGTTGGTATTCGGACCGGCGGCGGAGCGCGCCACTCCATCAACTGTCCAGGGTCGATGAACAGGTACGCCCCTTCAGTCGGACGGACGATCAGAGGAACGATTCCTCGACTCGCGGGGGTGCTTGGGCTTCCCGGCGCCCGCCGGGCTCCGTGAGAAGGAGAAGGGTCCGAGGGGCCGCCGGCCCACCAACCACGATGCCGACCCTTGCCGCGACCGCCACACCGTGTTGTGTGCGCCGTCGACAGACTGAAGGGCCGCCCCGGCATCGCCAGCCGCTATGACACGTCCCGTCGAGAGCCGCCCCGCCGAGCTCCATCCACACAGTGGCCATCTGGATCGACAAGCCCACCGCCCACCCGCTGATCACAACCGGAGACCGTCCCTGATTCCAGAGCTCCGAGGCCCGCCACCTCCTCAGCCGTGCGCGGCGCCGCCGGACCGCACGGGCGCACGCCGTGTCCAGAGCTCGAAGCTCGTGAGCCTCTCATTCGTCAGTAGTCAGAGGTGCTGCATCTCTGATGGGCCCGGGGCGGCGTTGTCCAGGTCGGCTCGCCGCGCGGCTCCCTGGTGGGCTGTGCGCGCTGCTGACGAGGCTCCGCACACAAGTGAGGGCGGGATTCCGGACAGAACCCCGCCCTCACTTGCCGGAGGTGTCGCGGAAGCCGACGGTGAACAGTCGGTGCTGGACAGCGCGGTGGTCAGGCGTCGATGTCGCGGCGGGTGGTCGCGAGGTAGGCGACGAGGGCGAGGATGACCAGGGTCCAGCCGAGGGTGACCGGACCGAGGCCGAGGTCCAGGCCGCCGCGGGAGTGCGAGACGGCCATCCAGTCGGCGAAGGAGGCACCCAACGGGCGGGTGAGGACGTACGCGGACCAGAACGCAGCCACCGCGCCCAGACCGAGCCGGGCGTGGGCCAGGGCCGGGAGGGCGATCAACGCCGTGAAGACGAAGCCGGAGGCGAGGTAGCCGAGGCCGAAGTTGGTGGCCGTCAGGTCACCGGCGGCGGTGCCGAGCGCGAAGGTCGCGAGCACGGTCGCCCAGTAGAACGCCTCGCGGCGCCGGGTGTTGATGCTGTGCACCGACAGCGTGCGTTCGGTCGCGTACCAAGCCCCGAAGATCACCGCGAGGGCCAGCACGAAGACGGGTGTGGCCTCGGTGTACGGGACGCCGAGGCCGACGTGCAGCACGTCGGCCGCCATCGTGCCGAAGACGCTGACCATGACGACGGTCGTCCAGTAGACCCAGGCCACGTACCGGTCGAGCCGGAATTGCACGGCCAGGGATATCACCAAGCCCACCGCCCCGAGTGCGACCGCGATCATCGGGTCCATCACGTGGGCGAGGAAGTCGGAGGCTGTCTCACCCATGCCGGTGGTCAGCACCTTGATGATCCAGAACAGTGCGGTGACCTGCGGGACCTTGTTCATCGTCTGCCGGGCGGGCACGTGCGGGCCGTGCTGCCGGAGTTGAGCTGTCGTCATGAGCGGCACAATGACACAGCGCCGCTACGTCTACAAGTTTGTCGACGGTGCCATGCCGGGCCGCTATGGTTCTTCGACCGAGGGACGCGCTCGACGGCAATGCCGTGGCGACAGACCCCAGCCGCCTCGGCCCGGTCGGCCGGGTGCGGCGGCCCTGAGCGGCCGGAGCTCCGGCCGTCCGCCTCCCGCCTCCCGCCTCCCGCCTATTCAGTAGGTTGATGGGCCCGGCGACACGGATGCGCGAGGCCCGCGCCGGCGTGTGCCACGCACTGCGCGCGCTGGGCTCTGTCCAGGAGCTCATCGCTGTCGGACGCGGCGTTGACCAGGCTGGCACAGCCCAGGGCCAGGAGCAGCGCGCCCGCCACGAGGGGCCGGTTCCGTCCCGTTGGAGGCGGAGCCAGCAGGGCGCGTACCCGTTGGGGGACCGCGCCGCCCGTCGCCGCCAGACCGGCGGGACGCGGCATGCCGCTCGTCGCCAGCGCAGCGCGCCCGACCGCCCGAGCGACCACCGTCCGGTCGCCGACCTGTGCTGCCGCCTCCTCGTCGGCCCAGCGTTCCAGGACGAAGGCTCCCGCCTCGGAAAGGGGCCGCAGCAGTGGATTGAGGGCCGCCGTGAGCTGCCAGAGGGCCTGGAAGCGGTGGTGCCTTGCCCGGAGATGGGCCCGCTCGTGCGCCAGCAGGGCCACGCGTTCGTCGTCGGCGAGGCACCGCAGCATGCCTCGGGACACCACGATCCGGCCGGGGGCGCCGGCCAGCGCGAACGCCAGGGGGGCGTCGTCGTCCAGCACGGCCAACTCGGTGTCGCCGGGCAGTCGATCGCACTCCCGTCGGGCGCGGAGGGCGTGACGGAACTGGCGCAGTGCGGCCGCGCTCCACGAGAGGAGGCTCAGGGCCAGGAGAAGCCCGCTGGCGAAAGCGACGGTGAGGTAAACGGGGTCTTCGGCGCGCAGGGCGGGCACGGACCAGTGGCCCTCCGCCGCGACGGAAGGGATCTGCGCGATACCGGTGAGGGCCAGCAGTGCCAGTGATCCCGTTCCCGCGGCGGCCGAGACGAGGGCCGCACAGGCCAGCGCCCAGGCCGCGGGGCGTGGTGCCAGGCGACGGGCCAGGCGAGGGGCGAGCCACGCGAGCAGGAGGGTGACGACGAGCGGAACGTAGACGCTGATCAGCATCGGCTCATGCCCCTTCGCCGGAACTCTCGCCACCCGCGCGCGGGTCGTGTCCGGACAACAGGTGCTGCAGCAGTTCTTCGTCCTGCTCGGACAGTTCCGACACGAAGCGGATGAGTACCGCCTCACGGTCGGACCCGGCCTCCAACAGCGTACGCATCCGGCGCGCGGTGTGAGACGCCTCGTCCCGGGCCGGGGCGTACGCGTACCCCCGGCCCTCCCGGTGCCGGACGAGCATGCCCTTCTCGTGGAGGCGGGAGAGGATGGTCAAGACGGTGGTGTAGGCCAGGCCGCCGGGCAGACGCTCCCGGACCTGCCGGGCGCTCAGTGGCTCGTCGCTCGACCAGAGGACGGCCAGCACGTCGCTCTCGAGTGCACCGCGCGCCCGCCGGCCGGTTCCGTCCTGGGCTTCCGGCTCCCGGGGCTTGCTCACAGTCCGCCTCCCTGCTTCTTCATCCCGCACAGGCTACCGCCATACCTCCTACTAGTTGTAGGAGGTATGCTCCGGTCTCCCGACCCCGAACAACTACATGTTGTAGAGGTTCGCTGCTTCTTTGATGGCGAAGGAACTTGGCATGCCGCACGCAGCACCTGCGCTTCCCAGACCCGCCCACCCAGGGGTCATAACCGCCGGGCGGGCAGCCCCGGCACCGTCCGACCGCGTCGCGATCTTCTCCGCGAGCGTGGGGGCCGGTCACGACGGCGCCGCGGCCGAACTGGCTCGCCGGCTGACGGCGGATGGCTTCGCCGTCGATCGCTACGACCTGCTGGACCTGCTACCCGCCGGGCTCGGGCGCCCCATCAAGGCGGGCTACCACCGGATGCTCGTCCGCGCCCCGTGGGCTTACCAGCGGATCTACTCCGGCAGCGAACGCGCCGGCGGGGTCGGCCCGGTGGCGCGAGCGCTGCTGCGTGCAGCCGAGGCGCCGGTGCTCCGCGCGCTGCCCGCGGACACCGGCGCGATCGTCTCCACCTACCCGGGAGCCAGTCAGGTACTGGGCAATCTGCGCCGGGAGGGTCGACTGGCCGTTCCCGTCGTGACCTATCTGACGGACTTCTCGGTGCACCCCCTGTGGGTCGCGGACGGTGTCGACGTGCACCTGGCCGCACATGCCGTGCCCGCCGCCCAGGCCCGCGCGGTCGGTGCCCGGACGGTGAAGGTGAGCGGGCCGGTCGTCGACCCGCGCTTCCGTCCCCGTACCGACGAGGAACGCCATCGGGCGCGCGCCAGGTTCGGCCTGCCGCAGGACACTCCCCTCGCGTTGCTGGTCGCGGGATCGTGGGGGGTCGGCCCCGTCCGACAGGTGGCCCGGGAACTGCGCGACTGCGGTGCGGTCCTGCCCGTGGTCGCCTGCGGGCGCAACGACACGCTGGTCGCCCGCCTACGCGCCGACGGCATCGCGCACGCCTACGGCTGGACCGACGAGATGCCCACCCTCATGCACGCCGCCGACGTCCTCGTGCAGAACGCGGGCGGCCTCACCTCTCTGGAGGCGTTCGCCGCAGGTCTGCCGGTCGCGAGCTACCGCTGCATACCCGGCCACGGACTGACCAACGCCGCCGCCCTGCACGAAGCGGGACTCGCCGTGTGGATCCAGCAGCCGGAACACCTCAAGGCCGTGCTCCACGACCTGATCGGCGGGCCGCTCGGGCCGCAACAGCGCGCGACCGCCCGCGCCCTGTTCGCGCAGGCCGGCGACCGGGGACCGGCTGCGGAAATCGCCAGGCTGCACCAGCGGCCGCTCCCCCGGCCACGACCGCCCGTGCGCGGCCGCCGGGCGCCGCAGCGGCTCGGCGCGACGATGGCGGTCGCATGCGCCGTGTGGGGATGCGCCGTCGGCGCAGGGGTGATGACGACGCCCAGCCGCCCGAGCCTGGTGAGGACCGTCGGTCACGGCTTCGACCTGGACGACCTCCCCCGGGCGCACAGCCACCACAGCGCGTCCGAGGAGCACCACTCGTGAGGACCTCCCGCATGCTGCGCACAGCGGGCCTGGCCGCCCTGCCGCTGCTCACCCTCGCCCATGCCGCGCCCGTAGCC
The DNA here is from genome assembly GCF_055567555.1 of Streptomyces sp. NPDC026522. NCBI lineage: Bacteria > Bacillati > Actinomycetota > Actinomycetes > Kitasatosporales > Streptomycetaceae > Streptomyces > Streptomyces sp. NPDC026522. Next base: position 928 of record NZ_JBVHQF010000018.1, on the reverse strand, counting down.
GCCACGTTCGGGCCGCTGCGCAACCGGTACCTGCCCCGCCTGTCGGGACGGGGGAACCCCGGCTCCGTCGCCCTGACCTTCGATGACGGACCCGACCCCCGGTCCACCCCGCGCTTCCTGCGGCTCCTGGCCCAGCACGAAGTACACGCCACCTTCTTCCTGCTGGGCACACAGGCGCAGCGCTCGCCCGGCCTCGTCCGAGAGATGAGTGCCGCCGGCCACGAGATCGGCGTCCACGGCTGGCTGCACCGTCCGCTGCTGCTGCGCGGCCCGCGCGCCACCCTGGACGACCTCGCGCGCGCCCGCGACACCATCGCCGGAATCACCGGAGAGCAACCGGCCCTCTTCCGACCCCCTTACGGCGTCATGTCGACCGCAGCCCATTTCGCGGCCCGCCGACTCGGCCTCACCCCGGTGTTGTGGACCTGCTGGGGCGAGGACTGGACCGCCCGTGCCACGCCCGAGTCCGTGCACCGCACAGTCGCCGCGGACCTGGCCGGAGGTGGCACCATCCTGCTCCACGACTCCGACTGCACCTCCGCACCCGGGGCCTGGCGGGCAACCCTGGGCGCCGTGCCCCGCATTCTCGAAACATGCGAGAGCCGGGGGTACCGAGTGGGCCGGCTGAGCGACCACGGATGGTGAACGAAACCGCCGCGGCATCCTTTCGTTGGGCCGGAACCAAGCCCACCCCAAGTTCGTCTACTGATCTGTAGACGATACAGTCGTCGCGCGCGCGGAACACGGCCGGTCTCCGCCACCGACCGCGCACGTCTCAGCCCCAGCCCACGCGGTGGTCCAGCCAACGCTTGACCAGCGTCACACCCAACCAGCCTCAGGGACGGACCCATTGAGCACCATCGGCATCGGCCAGGCAGCCGTTCTCGGCATCGTCGAAGGGGTCACCGAATTCCTGCCGGTCTCCTCC
>NZ_JBVHQF010000017.1:0-147909 GCF_055567555.1 Streptomyces sp. NPDC026522 | reverse complement strand
AGTCCTCCATCGTCGGATCCTGCGCCTGGAGCATGGTCCCCATCGCCCCGTCGGCGACCACCACACGGGTGGCGAACGCCTCCCGGAGGGCATCGATCCGCGCACTCACGGGGTGGCCTGCAGGTGGGCCGCGATCTCGGCGGCCGGGCCGTTCCCGTACGCGTCCGCGATCCTGGCGGTGAAGGGCTGGGGCTCCAGCCGGTACTCCTGCGTGCCCACGGACTCCAGGACGGTCGTCGCCAGTGCGCAGCCCAGCTGGGCGGCGCGTTCCTGGGGCAGGCCCCAGCCCAGGCCCGCGAGGAAGCCGGCGCGGAAGCCGTCGCCGACACCGGTGGGATCGGCGATGTCCTTGGCGGGGACCGCCGGAACGCTGACCGGCTGCGCGTCGGCCTTGAGGATGGTGACGCCGTCGCCGCCCCGGGTGGTGATCCAGGTACCCACGCGGCGAAGGACCTCGTGTTCGGTCCAGCCGGTGCGCTCCTGGAGCAGGGCCGCCTCGTACTCGTTGGTGAACAGCAGCTCCGCACCGCCCACCAGGCGCCGGGTCTCCTCGGTGTTCAGCCGCGCCAGCTGCTGCGAGGGGTCCGCGGCGAGCCGGATGCCCAGTTCTCGGGCTTCGGCCGTGTGGCGCAGCATCGCCTGGGGGTCGTCGGGGGCCACCACGACCCAGTCCACCGGTCCTGCTTGCCGCACCACGTCGGCCAGCCCGATCTCCCGGGCCTCGACCATGGCGCCCGTGTAGAAGGAGGCGATCTGGTTCTGGTCGGCGTCGGTGGTGCACATGAAGCGGGCCGTGTGGCGGGTGGCGCTCACCTTCACGGGGCTGGTGTCGACGCCGTGCCGGCGCAGCCAGGCGTCGTACTCGGCGAAGTCCGTGCCGGCGGCCCCGACCAGCAGCGGGGCGAATCCGAGGTGGCCGAGGCCGAAGGCGATGTTCGCGGCGACGCCGCCGCGACGTACTTCCAGGTCGTCGACGAGGAACGACAGCGAGATCGTGTCGAGCCGGTCGGGGATCAGCTGCTCGGTGAAGCGGCCGGGGAACGTGGTCAGGTGGTCGGTGGCGATGGATCCGGTGACCGCGATACGCACGTCAGACCCCCACGGCCTTGCGCAGGGCCTCGGCACGATCGGTGCGCTCCCAGGTGAAGTCGGGGAGTTCGCGGCCGAAGTGGCCGTAGGCGGCGGTCTGGGCGTAGATGGGCCGCAGCAGGTCCAGGTCGCGGATGATCGCGGCCGGGCGCAAGTCGAAGACCTGGCCGATGGCCTTCTCGATCTTGGCGGTGTCGACCTTGGCGGTGCCGAAGGTCTCCACGAACAGGCCGACCGGCTCGGCCTTGCCGATCGCGTACGCGACCTGCACCTCGCAGCGCGTGGCGAGTCCGGCCGCGACCACGTTCTTCGCGACCCAGCGCATGGCGTACGCGGCGGAGCGGTCCACCTTGGACGGGTCCTTGCCGGAGAACGCGCCGCCGCCGTGGCGGGCCATGCCGCCGTACGTGTCGATGATGATCTTGCGGCCGGTCAGGCCCGCGTCGCCCATCGGACCGCCGATCTCGAACCGGCCGGTCGGGTTCACCAGCAGCCGGTAGCCGTCGGTCTCGAGGGTCAGTCCCTCCTCGGCCAGCTGCTTGAGGACGTGGCTCACGACCGACTCACGGATGTCGGGCGCGAGCAGGGATTCCAGGTCGATGTCGGCGGCGTGCTGGGTCGAGACGACCACGGTGTCCAGCCGGACCGGCCTGTCACCGTCGTACTCGATGGTGACCTGGGTCTTGCCGTCGGGGCGCAGGTACGGGAGGGTCCCGTTCTTGCGGACCTCCGTCAGGCGGTGCGAGAGGCGGTGCGCGAGGTGGATCGGGAGCGGCATCAGCTCGGGCGTCTCGTCGCAGGCGTAGCCGAACATCAGGCCCTGGTCGCCGGCGCCCTGCTGGTCCAGTTCGTCGCCCTCGCCTTCGACGCGCCGCTCGTAGGCGGTGTCGACACCCTGCGCGATGTCCGGGGACTGTGCGCCGATCGAGATCGACACGCCGCAGGAAGCGCCGTCGAAACCCTTGGCGGAGGAGTCGTAGCCGATGTCGAGAACGGCCTGCCGGACGAGCTGCGCGATCGGCGCGTACGCCTTCGTCGTCACCTCGCCCGCGACGTGCACCAGACCCGTGGTGATCAGGGTCTCGACCGCGACGCGGGAGGTGGGGTCCTCGCGCAGCAACGCGTCGAGGATCGTGTCGCTGATCTGGTCAGCGATCTTGTCCGGGTGACCCTCGGTCACCGATTCGGAAGTGAAGAGACGCCCCATGACCAATTCCTCCGGGGTTTCAGGCGGTGGGGACCGCGCGGATGACGTTCATGCCACTGGGAAGCGCGTCCACCCTGGATACGCGGAATCCGGCCTTGCCGAGCAGGACCTCGACCTGCGCCGCGGTCCGTTCCTGGCCGCCGGTGCCGCCGAACAGGGAGAGCATGTAGAGATCCATCAGGGCCGCGGTGTGCAGCCGCTCGTCCCGCCGTCCGCGGTCGGCGGCGATGAGGTCGACGACCATGAGCGTCGCGTCGTGCGACATGGCGGCGCGGCAGGTGCGCAGGATCTGCACTGCCTTCTCGTCGTCCCAGTCGTGCAGGATGTGGGAGAGCAGGTAGAGGTCGCCCCCCTCGGGGACGCTCTCGAAGAAGTCTCCGGTGACGACGGAGTAACGGCCGTGCAGGCTGTCGGACGTGTCGGACGTGGCCTGTTCCGCCTGGAGGGACGTCGAGCCGGGCAGGTCGAAGACGATCCCGTTGATACCGGGATGGGCCGCCAGGATCTTCCGCAGGAACGTTCCGTCACTGCCGCCGACATCCACCACCGTGGGGTAGGCGGAGAAGTCGATCGAACGCAGGATCTCGTCGAGCTCCAGGGCCAGGCCGCGTCCCTGCGAGTCGTCGAAGACGGCCCGGAGCTCCTCGTCCTGCTCCATGTGAGTGAACAGCGAGATGCCACGGCTGCGTTCGAACGGGGACAGGCCCGTCCGTACGGTGTCCAGCAGCTGGTCCCAGGCCTCGCCGAACTGACCCGCCGCCAGCTTGGCGGAGGGCAGCGCGGAAGCCGGGTGCCCGGAAGTCAGCGCCCTGCCGACCGGCGCCAGGGAGAAGACCTGGCCGTCGCCCTCCTCGAAGAGGCCGAACACGGCGAGACCGCGCAGCAGCCGGGTGAGCGAGACGGCGTCCGTCCCGGTCCGCTCCGCTATGGCGGAGACGTCCAAGGGCTCTTCGGCGAGCAGGTCCGGAATGCCTAGCTGCACCGCGACGATCAGCGCTCGTGAGGGAATCTGCGCGTAGAGCAACCGTCGTGCGGCGGCCCCCTCCTCCCGCTGCTCCGCAGTCAACTCGTACACGGTCGCCTCCTGATGGGTCTCGTCGCGTCACCGGGGTCGAGACGCCACCCGATCGTCACCTCCGACGGGGCGGCCGGAAGGGGACGGGCCAGATTCCGAACAGATTTCCCGTGACCGGATCACGCCCGGCTGCCGGTGCCACGCGTCTCTGCCGCGTTTCGAGCGGGCGTCGATCCGCCGTCGAGCGCCGCCGTCGACGCTCCGTGGAGTCCGGGGACACCCGGCACCCGGACCGAGAGGGGGACGACTCCGGTGACTGACGAGGCACGACGCGGTCCGTTGGTGGTGGGAGCCGGCCCCGTAGGTCTGACGGCTGCGTACGAACTGGCCCGGCGCGGCCTCCCCGTGCGTCTCGTCGACCCGGCTCCCGGGCCGGCCGCGGCCGGCCCTGCGGTCACCTTGCAGCCTCGCACCCTGGAAGTCCTGGACCAGATGGGCCTCGTTGCCGGTTTCCTCGACCGCGGGCGCAGGAGCGGGGTGCGCGCGGACTACTCGGCGCTGCCCACCCGCCATCCGTACACCCTCGTCATCGACCGGGGGCGCGCCGAGGAGCTGCTGCGAGAGGCCGTCGCGGGTCTCGGCGTGGGAGTCGAGTGGGGCGTGCGGCGCGAACACCCGCTGCCCGCCGTCCCGCACGCCCTGGTCGTGTGCGACGGGGGCGTGGAGCGGACGGACCTCACCGCCCGCCGCTTCACGGCCGGAGCCCGCGGAGTGGACGCCGGCATCCGTGAGGCCCACAACCTCGCGTGGAAGCTGGCCATGGTCGAGCAGGGCCAGGCCGGCCCTCAGTTGCTGCGCACCTACGACGAGGAGTGCTCCCCCGCCGGCCGCCCCCGGTCCCGGCTCCTGTCCCTCGCGGACCGTTTCCCGCCGCTGCGCAGCACGATGGCGGCACGCCGCTCCGGGCTGGGCATCACTTACCCGAACAGCTCGCTGAGCACGGGGAACCACATCGAGTTCATCTCCGGCTACCACCTCGGCGTGGTGGCGCCCGAACCCACGCCGGTACCGCGGCCCGGGACACGCGTCACCGCGGCCGGCCCGGCCTGCGGGGCCCTGCGCGCGGAACTGGCAGACCCGCGCTGGCTCCTGCTGCTGGCGGCGGGCGGCGACGGTCCCGGCCCCCGGCACCCGGCCGGGGCCGCCCGGTACGCCGCGTGGCTGTCGGTGCGCACCGTGGGTGACGCCGCCGGCCCGCTGCCCGACCGGGACCGAGCGCTGCGTACGGCGCTCGGCCTACGGCCCGGTGGCTGGGTCCTGGTCCGGCCCGACGGCTACGTGTCCGCGCGCGGCACCCGCATGAGCGCCCCGGCCCTCGCCCGCGCACTGTCCCCCTTGTTGGCCCCACTCCTTTCCCCCCAGAGAACCGGAGCACGATCATGTGGCTGATGTGGATCTGCCGATGGCACCTGGCCGCCCCGCCGGGTGACGGCCGCCCCCACTACCCCCGTCACCGCGCCCGCCGCGCCCGGCGCTGGGGAGCGTCGTCGAGGTAGCGCCGGCCCCGCGGGCGGCGGGGGGCGAGGTGGTGGGTGAGGGCGGCTGCCGCGAGGAGGGCGGTGAGGGCGCTGACCGCCGGCCAGCCGAAGGCGGTGTACGCGCGGACGCCGAGCCAGGATCCGGCGGTACCGCCCAGGTAGGCGCAGGTCATGTAGGCGGTGTTGAGCCTGCTGCGGGCGTCGGGGCGCAGGGCGTACACCCGCGACACATTGGCCAGCGTGCCGGACTGCATGGCGACGTCCAGCAGCAGGGTGCCCGCGGTGAGCGCGGTCAGGCCGGCCGGACCCCCCAGGCCGCCGCCCGCGAGGACCCCGGCCGCGACGACCACCCCGAGCAGGGAGACCAGGTTGACGCGGCCGGGCCCGTGCCGGTCCACCAGGCGCCCGGCGAACGGCATGCACAGCATGGTGGCCGCGCCGACCAGCGCGAGCAGGCCGACGGCCTCGGCCCCGAAGCCGTAGACCGGGCCGGTCAGCAGCAGCGCCAGGCAGGTCCAGACGGCGGAGAACCCGCCGAAGACGGCGGCCTGGTAGAGGCAGGAGCGGCGCAGTTCCGGCTCGGCGCGCAGCAGCCGCGCCGGTTCGGCGAGGAGCGCGGGGTACGAGCGCCGGACGGCGGACGCGGCGGGGGTGGTGGACGGTACGGCGTACGCCAGCACGGCCGCGAGCACCAGGGCCGCGGCGGCGGCCACCAGGTAGGGGGCCCGCCAGCCCAGCCGTTCGCCGAGCGTTCCGCCGAAGGTACGGGCCAGCAGCATGCCGGCGGTCGAGCCGCTGAGCAGCGTACCGAGCACCTCGCCCTGCCGGCCGGGGGCGACGAGGCCGGCCGCCAGCGGGCCGATGATCTGCGCGGCCACGGTGGTCAGCCCGACCAGGGCGCTCGCGAGGGCCAGCGGCGGCAGGGCCGGGGCGCAGCCGGCGGCCAGCAGGGCGAGGCCGCTGAGCGCGAGCACGACGACGAGCAGCGACCGGTGGCGGAACCGGTCGCCGAGCGGTACCAGGAGGACCATGCCCGCGGTGTACCCCAGTTGGGTGGCGGTGACCACCAGGGCGGCCCGGCCGGCCGGGATGTCCAGTCCGGCGGCGATCAGCGGGCCGATGGCCTGCGGGAAGTAGAGGTTGCCCACGGCCACGGCGCAGGCCAGGGCCAGGAGGACCACGAGTCGGCGGCTCAGGCCGGCGCTGCCGCGGGCGGGGCCCGGGCGCGGAGCGGGGGTGGGGGAGGTCATGGGGGAAGTCCACGGCACGGACGGTCGGCCGCCAATCGATGTAGCGTCTGGCTCAATGATCAGCTTCGAGCTCGGGGTCGAGGACCTCGCCGACACCCGGTTCGCCGTGTCGCCGCTCAGCGAGACGGTGCTCAGCCTGCGGGTGCTGCACGATCCGGGCCTGTCCGCCGTTCACCTGCCGTGGCGCAGGTCCGTGCTCGGCGCGCTCGGCGCCCTGGACACGGCCCTGTTGATGTCCCTGGTGGCGGTGCGGCTCACGCTGCCCGACTTCCTGACGCCGCGGCCGACGGCCTTCGCCCCGTCCTTCGGGGAGGAACTCGCGCTCGCGCGCCGGACCCCGCCCGCGCTGGTCCGCCGCGATCTGCTGGCCGCGCACGCGCCGGGCCGGCTGCCCGAGCCGCTGGCCGCCGCGGAAACCGGCGACGACGTGGCCGTGGCCGCCCTGCGCGATCGCGTCTGCGCGCTCCTGGTGCGGTACTGGGAGATCGCCGTCGAGCCGCTGTGGCCGCAGGTGCGGCTCGTGGTGGAGGCCGACATGACCTACCGCGCGCGGCGGTTGGCGATGGGCGGGGCGCGGCTGCTGTTCGCCGACATGCATCCGGGTCTGCGCTGGCAGGACGGTGTCCTGCACGTCGACACGATGCAGGGCGGCCACCGGGTGCGGGCCTGCGGCCGGGGGCTGCTGCTGGTGCCCTCGGTGTTCGCGCACAAGCCCGCGCCGCCGGTCAGCGCGCAGGAGGCGCCGTCGCTGATCTACCCGAGCCGCGGGGTGGCGACGCTGTGGGGGCCCGCGCCGGACCGGGCCGAGGCCGCGGCGGCCCTCGTACCGCTGCTCGGGGCGCCGAGGGCGCGGCTGCTGGGTCTGCTGGGCGAGCCGCTGGCCACGGTGGAACTGGCCCGCCGGCTACGGGTCACCCCGAGCGCCGTGTCCCAGCACCTGCGGGTGCTGCACGCCGCCGGGCTGGTCACCCGGGCCCGGCAGGGACGGCAGGTGCTGTACCGGCGCAGCCCGCTCGGGGACGGGCTCGCGGCGCCGGGGTGAGACGGGATCAGCTCGCGGAGGGGATCGCGGGGGTGGTCCGGCCGAAGAGCCGGCCGGCGAGGTCGACGCCGACGACCGAGCCGTCCGCGTCCCGCGTGAAGTAGCCGCGCTGTCCCTTGAGGCCGCCTTCGGTGATGACGTACTCGTCGCCGTCGCCGGGCAGGAAGCCCATCCGCGCCGGAGCGTAGTCCGGGGGCATCTCGGCGTCCGAGGCGTTGCGGATCTCCGGCTTGATCTCCGCCGCGAGGGTGAGCCGGGTGCCGTCCACCGCGATGTCGACGTTCATCGCGTCGATCTCGTACCGTCCCGCGACCTCGCGCGCCCGCGCCTCCTCGAACGGCACCGGCTCCGGGTCCTCGTCGACCACGCCGAGGTAGTGCTCCAGGGCCCACCGGACGACCGACTGGTTGAACGGATAGCCCTCGGGGCCGGCGTTGGCCAGGGAGACGACGGCGAAGTCGCGTTCGGGGACGATCAGCAGGTCGGCGAACTGCCCGTTGCCCGATCCGCCGTGGCCGACCGTGTCGACGCCGTCCACCGCGCGCAGGAACCAGCAGATGCCGAAGGCGTCCCCGAGCGTGCTGGCGCGCAGCGTGACCGTCGGCTCCTTCATGCGGTGCAGCGCCTGGGCGGGCAGGACGCCGTCGCCGGTGCCGAGGTGGAACCGGGCCCAGCGCAGCAGGTCGGCGGCCGAGGAGGCGATGCCGCCGCCGGGGTTGTTGCCGAGGGCGCCGCTGGGGTTGGCCCGCCAGGGCCGGGCGGGGCGCAGGGTGCCGTCCTGGTCGCGGTTGTGCCCGACGGCGAACCGCCGGATCATGATCTCGTCGATGTCGAAGAAGGTGCTGGCGAGTCCGGCCGGTTCGAGGACCAGCACGGCCATGGCCTTTTCGAAGGGCAGCCCGGTGACCTTCTCGATGACGCGTCCCGCGAGGTTGTAGCCGGCCTGGCTGTACGAGGCGCGGGCGCCGGGCGGCGCGATCAGCGGCAGCTCGGACATCCTGGCCACGAACTCGGCCAGGGAGCCGTTGCCCTCGCCCGGGTCCATCAGGTTCCAGTCCAGGCCCGCCGTGTGGTTGAGCAGGTTCAGTACGGTGACCCCTGCCGCGGCCGCCTCGTCGGCGAGTTCGAGTTCGGGGACGTAGCGGCGCACCGGGGCGTCCAGTTCCACCTTTCCCTCCGCGGCCAGGCGCATCAGCGCGGTCGCCGTGAAGGTCTTGGTCACCGATCCCACGTGGAAGAGCGTCTTCTCGTCGACCGGCAGCGGGTTGTCGACGTGCGTCACGCCGTGGGCGGCGTAAAGTTCCTGACCGCCCGTCAGCACCCCCACGGACACGCCGGGTACGCCGAACTCCCGGGCCGTCGCCGCGACGAACGCGGACAGCTTCTCCTGCGACATGCTTCCCCCTGCGGTCACTTGAACTAAGTACAAGTGCAGCGTAGGCGGCGCCTTCGGCGGAGCACAAGAGGGCGCATGAACTTAGTTCAAGAGACTGCGGGGGGAAGCATGTCCTCCAATCCCCCCAGCAGCGCCCGCAGGCCGAAGCCGAAGGCGTCGAGCGCGGCGGCGTCGTGCGAGGCGGACGGTGTCCCGAGGCGGGCGCGCAGGCGCGGGTACTCCGTCACGGACTCGGTCGCCTTCGCCATCGCCTCCTCGAACGCCGCCTCGGGGTCGCCGCCGTCGCGGCTGATCCTGCGCGTGAGGGTCGCGGTGGCGGAGGCGCCGAGGACGCTGCCGAGGACGTACGTGAAGACGCCGGCCGCCGCCTGGTCGGCGGCGGCCCCGGAGAACCCGGCTGCCTCGTAGACGGCGAGGCAGTGGTCGTCGTGACGCGCTTTCGCGGGCCCGTAGAACAGGTAGGAGCCGAAGGCCTGGACCAGCCAGAGGTGCCGGCTGAGCACCTCGTGCAGGCTGGTGGCCATCGCGGTGGCGGCCGTCCGCCAGTCGGCCGCGTCCAGATCGGGCAGCTCGATCTCCCCCCACACCCGGTCACCGGCCAGCAGGACGAGGTCGTCCTTGTTCTTGACGTGCCAGTAGACGGCCGTCGCGACGGTGCCGAGCCGCTTGCCGAGGCTGCGCATGTTCAGGCCTTCCAGGCCCTCTTCGTCGAGCAGCTCGATCGCGGTGCGGATGATCTGTTCCTTGGTCAGTGCCTCGCGCGCCATGGGTGCAGCCTAAGGGCTGCCCCGCGCCCGCCTGCGGGGCGCCTCGGCCGGCGGCTCAGGGGGCCCGGTGGGCGTGCGGTCGTCCGGTGGTGGGTGAGGGGGGCCAGGGGTGGACGCGGAACGGGGGCAGGTCGTGGGAGACGAAGGCGGTCATGGCCGAAGGGGCGTCCGGGCGGGTGGGGTGCAAGGAGGTGTGGCCGTGCCAGGGGCGGTGGCCGTGGCCGGTGATGCCGCGCAGGGCCACCGTGCCGCCCCGGCCGAAGTCGAGGTCGACCTCCTTCGCGCCGCGCGCCAGGCCCCGCCCGGTGGCCTTGACCGCGGCTTCGAGCAGGGTCCAGGCGGGGAAGAACGTACGGGGCGTGGCGGTCGCGGGGACCGCCGGGTAGACGAAGGACAGCACCTCCATGCTGGTGGCGGCCGGGCGGACGAGTTCCACGTCCACCCCGACCGGCCCGGTCTCGGTCGCCCCCAGCAGCAGCAGGCCGTCGGAGCGGGACCAGCTGACGTGGGTACCGGGCTGGTCGGGGAGGTACGGCTTGCCCGCCGGGTCGTAGTGGATGCGCAGGTCGCGCGGGTCGAGGCCGAGCCGGTCGGCCAGCAGCCTGCGGACGGTGAGCCGGGCGCGGAAGAAGCGGTGGGCGGCCCGGGCGTGGACGAACTCGGCTCCGCGCCGCAGTTCGTCCTGCGTGAGACCGGCCGGCGCGCCCGAGGTTGCGGCCGGTCCGCTGATGTCGGTGGGGACGACCTGGTCGAGGTCGACCAGCCATGCGTCCATCCTCCTCGTCCTTCCCGTTCAGAGGGTGAAGGTCTGGGTCGTGCTGAGCGAGGGGTCGCCCGGCCGCAGGTGCAGTTCGCCGGCTTCCGGGAAGAGCACCACCGCCGCGACGGTGCGTTCGGCGCGGATGTCCCCGCGGTCGGGGACGCACAGCGGCGGGCGGGCCAGCAGGGCGAAGTGGTCCTCCGCCGAGGCGGTGGGGGCGAGGTCCGCGAGGCCCTGCGCCGCCGCGCGCAGCCGGCGCACCGAGGAGTTGCGGGCGAAGACGTTCAGCTCGTCCGCCGGGGCGAAGTCGGGGTGCAGGAAGTGGTTGGTGTGCACCGCTTCGGGCCCCTCCCCCTCCCCCACCCGGAGCCGCCCGCCCAGGTGTTCCACGTACACCGCGCGCTCGCGGTCGCACAGCGTCAGGGAGCGGGAGCTGGCCAGCGGCAGGTCCGCGAGCAGCTTGAGCGCCTCCCCCACGCTGTCCGCGTGGTCCAGGAGATGGCGGATCGCCAGGTACGGCGGCACCCCCGGGCCCCACGCGCCGCCGAGCACCAGGTTCAGCCCGACGGCGAGGCCGGCGCGGTTGGTGCCGAGGTAGCCGAGCAGGCCCGCGAAGCTGAGGACCAGGGAGCGCGGCGTGCGCAGGACGGTGATGTGGGTGTCGAGGTTGCCGTTCAGGTCCACCGTCTGCGCCAGGACGGGGCGCGGCCCGGTGCGGGCGTACGTGGTGCAGTCCCCGCCGGTGCGGACCTTGGAGTAGCCCATGAGCTCGCGGCGCAGCTGGAGCAGCCAGGCCTCGTCCTCGGTGATGCGGGCGCCTTCCGCGAGCCCGGCCACCTCCTCGGCGAGGTCCGGCAGGGCGGCCGTGACCGCCGCCCGGTAGGCGGCGATCGACGGCCGGAGCCCGTCCAGCGAAAGGGGGGCCGCGGTGAGGTGGCCGAGCCGGGCCAGGCCGTCGTCGAGGAAGGCCCGCAGCGGCGCGGCGAGGGCCGCGCCGTGCGTACGGCCGCTCTCGCGCGGGGGGCCCGGCGCGTCGACGTAGCTGACGCTCATGCGGGCACGGCCGTCTTCGGGCCCCGGGCGAGGGCGGCGTGCACGTCGGGCCATTCGGCGCGCAGGACGCTGTAGAAGACGGCGTCGCGGCGCCGGCCTCCGGGCATGTAGTTGAAGCTGCGCAGGGTGCCTTCCTCGGTGGCGCCGATGTTGCGCAGTCCGCCCCGGGCCTGGAGGTTGAGGACGTCGGTCTTGAACTCGACGCGCTCGGCCTCCAGGACGTCGAACGCGTGCGCCAGGAGCAGCGCCTTCGCCCAGTGGTTGATGCCCTTGCCGCGGAAGTCGCGGCCGAGCCAGGACCAGCCGATCTCCAGGCGCCGGTCGGCTTCGGCCATGTTGCCGAAGCTCATGCTGCCCGCGGTCCGGCCGGTCGCCTTGTCGGTGATGACGTAGACGGCGCGCCGGCCGGCGGCCTGGTCGGCGAGCATGGCGCCGAAGAAGGCCTCGAAGTCGGCGTCGTCCTCGACGGCGGAGACGAAGTAGCGCCAGATGTCGGGGTCCATGGCGACGGCGCGGACGCCCTCGCGGTCCGCCTCGGTGACCGGGGTCAGCCGGACGCGGTCGTTCTCCAGGGTGGCGGCGGCGTGGTGGGCCCAGTTGGTCGTCATGGTTCAGGCTCCGGGGGTCGTGTCGTGGTGGCGGGTGAGGGCGGCGGTGACGTCGCGCAGCGTGCGCATCGCCGCGAGGTCGTGCTCGGTGAAGTGGGCGAGGTCGACGCCGGTGTCCTCGCACAGCTCGGTGAGGAAGAGGACCTTGTTGAGGGAGGTCAGGCCGTAGGCGGCGGCCAGGTCGGCGTCGGGGTCGAGGGACTCGGCGGCCACCTCGGGGATCAGGACGAGGGAGAGCTGTTCGCGGGCCGCCGACTCGATGGCGGTGAGGGTGTCAGGCATGGATTCCGGCCTCCTGGGTGTGCAGCTGGTGCGCGTACGCGCGCTGGATGGCGGGTCGTTTGGGCTTGTACTGGGAAGTCAGCAGGCCGTTGGCGATGCTGAACGGCTCGTCGGCGACGATGACCCGGCTGATCCGCTCGTCCGGGGTGCCGGCGGCGTTCGCGGCGGCGAGCCGGGCGGTGACGGCGTCGAGGTCGGCGGGCAGGGCGGCCGGGGAGACGACGGCGACGAGGTCGGTCTGGGTGGGGCTGAACAGCACGCATTCGGCTATCGCCGGGTCGGCCTTCATCAGCTCCTCGACGGGCCGCACCACGATCTTCTTGCCGTTGTCGAGGACGATGACGTCGTCGGCGCGGCCGTGGACGAAGAGGAAGCCGTCCTCGTCGAGGTGCCCGATGTCGCCGGTGCGGACGGTGCCGTCGGGCAGGAAGACCTTCTCGGAGTCGCCGGGGGCGGCGTACGCGTAGTGGTCGTTGACCGGGTGGGCGCTGCGGACGCTGATCGCCCCGTCCTCGCCGATCAGCACTTCCTTGCCGCGCACCACCTGCCCGACGCTGCCCGCGCGGTGGGCCCCCGGGTGGTTCTTGGTGACGATGCAGGTCTCGTTGAGGCCGTAGCCCTCGAAGAGCGGCAGCCCGGCCTCTTCGGTGAAGAAGCGGACCGTCGCGGGCGCGGCGGGTGCCGAGCCGGTCCACAGGTAGCGGACGCGGTCGCCGAACAGGGCCTCGGCCACCTGGCGGGTGGTGCCCGCGCCGGGGCGTTCGCGTTTGGCCTCGATCCGGCGGCGGGCCGTCTCGTAGAAGGCGGGGACGCCCATGACCACGGTGGGGCGGACCCGGCGCAGGGTGGCGAAGGCGGCTTCGTAGGTGGTGAGGGTGATGTCGTGGCCGTGCAGCAGGGCCGAGTAGACCCAGTAGCGCTGCTGGAGCAGGGACAGCGGCAGGAAGACGAAGAGGTGGTCCTCCGGCTGGTGTCCGAAGATCTCCTGGACGGCGTCCAGGGAGCTCTCGATGCTGCCCGCGGTGGCGCCGAGGCCCTTGGGGACGCCGGTGCTGCCGGAGGTGAACTTGATGGTGGTGACGTCCCGCGGCGCCCAGGTGACCGGCGGCAGGGGTGCGTCGGGCCCGTCGCCCGGTTCGGTCAGCGCCCAGACGTCGCCGGTCCGCAGGGTGCCGGGCGGGCCGGTCGGCTGGTCCGTGCACAGCAGGGTGATGCCGTAGCGGTCCATGAGGTCCCGGGACGGGGTGAACTTGCCGGGCTCCAGGCCGGCCGTCTGCGCTTTCAGGCGCAGCGCGGCCAGGTCGAGCAGCACCCACTCCAGGCCGTTGGCGGCGAGGATGCCGATGCGGTCGCCCGGGCCGATGCCGAGGCCGCGCAGGTGGTGGGCGAGCCTTCCGGAGCGGGCGTACAGCTCGGGCAGGGATACGGAGCGGGTGCCGTCGAGGCGGGCCGCGTGGAGCCGGCCGCCGGCCGCCGGGGCGGACCGGACCAGCCGGTTGAGCGGTGAGAGGGCGCCGGCCGGGGCGGTGGGCGGGTCCGCCGCGGGCGGGGCGGCCGTGCGCGCGGTCATCGGGTCTCCAACGGGGTGAGTACGGCGGCCATGGCGCGGACGGTGTCGATCTCGGCGAACTGGTCGAGGGTGATGGTGACCCCGAAGCGTTTGCGGGCCGCGGTGAGGATGCGGGCGGCGGCGATGGAGTCGCCGCCGAGGGAGGCGAGGGTGTCCAGGGCGCCGACGTCGGTGCGGCGCAGGACGGTGGCCCAGATGTCCGCCAGCAGCTTCTCCGTCTCGCCGGCCGGGGCGCTGTCGCCGCAGGCCGTCGCGGGCGCGGCCGGCCCGGGGTCCTCGGCGCCGATCGCCGCGAGCTTCGTACGGTCCACCTTGGCGTTCTTGGTCAGGGGCAGGCTCTCGTGCCAGACCAGCGCCGCGGGGAGCATGTAGTCGGGCAGGTCGGCGCGCAGCGCCCGGCGGATCTCGGCGAGTTCGGGGCGGTGCGGGCCGTCGGCGACCAGGTGGGCGACGAGGGAGCCGCCGCGGGCGGCGACGACGGCCTGGGCGACGGACTCCAGGGCGGCGAGGCGGGTCTCGACCTCGCCGGCCTCGATCCGGTAGCCGTTGACCTTGATCTGGAAGTCGGAGCGGCCGAGGATCTGGATCTCCCCGTCCGGCAGGTAGCGGCCCAGGTCGCCGGTGCGGTAGAGGCGTTCGCCGCGCACCGGGTCCGCGTAGAACCGCTCGGCGGTGCGTTCCTCGTCGCCCCAGTAGCCGCGGGCCAGGCCGGTGCCGGCGGCGACGATCTCGCCGGTGACCCAGTCGGGTGCGTCGAGGCCGTCGCGGTCCAGGACGTAGGCGCGGTTGTTGGCGTTGGGGCGGCCGTACGGGATCGACTCGGTGCCGTCCTCGTCCTCCCGGACGGGGTGCAGGATGTTCCAGATGGTGGTCTCGGTGGGGCCGCCGAGGGAGACCACCTCCAGGCCGGGCTTGAGGGTGCGCAGCGCGGCGGGCAGGGCCGGCGGGAGCCGGTCGCCGCTCATCATGACCAGGCGCAGGGCGGGCGGTACGTCGCCGTCGGCGGCGGCCTGGTCGTGCATGAGGCCGACGATGGCGGGGACGGAGTTCCACACGCTGATCCGGTGCCTGCGGCACAGGTCGAGCCAGTGGGCGGGGTCGACGGCCTTGTCCCGGTCGGGCATGACCAGGGCCGCGCCGGCCGAGAGGGCGCCGAAGACGTCCCAGACGGAGAGGTCGAAGTTGAAGGCGCTGATGGCGAAGAAGCGGTCGCCGGAGCCGATCCGGAAGCGGGTGTGGCAGTCGGCGACGACGTTGGCGACGTTGCGGTGGGTCACCATGACGCCCTTGGGGGCGCCGGTGGTGCCGGAGGTGTAGAGGACGTACGCGAGGTCGTCGGGGTGCGAGCCGGGCAGCCGGGCGGGGACCTCGGCGGCCCGGTCGCTCCCGTCGGGCAGCGCGCTCAGGTCGAGGACGGCGAACTCCCCGGCCGTGCCGACCGCTACGGGTTCCCCGTCGGTCAGGACGCACCGCACCCGGCCGTCCCGCAGCATGTACTGCTGTCGGGCGGTGGGCAGGGCGGCGTCCACGGGCAGGTAGGCGGCGCCGGCCAGCACGGTGGCGAGGATGCCGATGATCTGCTCGGGGCCGCGCCGCATGACGAGCGCGACGAGTTCGCCCCGGCCCACGCCGTGCCCGCGCAGCCAGACCGCGGCGGCGGCGGCCCGGCGCAGCAGCTCGCCGTAGCCGATCTCCCGGTCGGCGGTGAGGATCGCCGGGGCGTCCGGGGTGCGGGCGGCGACGGCGGCGATGGCGTCGCCGAGCATCTCGTCGGGCAGCGCGACGGCCGTGTCGTTGGCGGCGCGCCGGCGTTCGCGCTGGGCGGGCGGCAGCAGGTCGAAGCTGTGGCGCTGCCAGGCCGCCTCGTCGGCGAGTTCGCCGAGCAGCCTCTGGTAGCCGTACGCGAGGTCGTCCAGCAGCCCTTCGGGGAAGAGTTCGTCGAGCCCGTCGAGCTGGATGACGGCGGCTCCGTGCTGCTCCATGGCGAAGGCGTTCAGCCACACCTGCGGGGTCTGGCTGACGGAGTACACCTCGGGTCCGAACAGTTCCAGCGCCGAGCCGTCGACCTCGCTGCTGACGTGTCCGATGGCGCTGTTGAAGGTGAACGGCATCCGCGCCCCGGACACTCCGCCGCGGCGGCGGGCGAGCTCCTGCATGACTTCGATGCCGGAGAAGTGGCGGTGGTCGATGTCGCTGTGCAGCCGGGCCTGCAGGGCCCGCGCCCGTTCGGCGAAGGGGAGGGACCGGTCGACCTCCGCCTCGACCAGGAGGGTGTCGGAGAACTGGCCGATGGCTTCGAAGACCCGGGGGTGGACGGGCGGCCGGTTGGCGATGGTGGTGGTGAGGGTGAACCGCTGCCCCGCGCCCCAGGTGGCGAGGGTCTCGGCGTAGGCGGTGAGCAGCAGCGCGGAGGGGGTCAGTCCGGCGGCCGCGGCCCGCTCCTTGACGGCCTTCCACCGCTCGCGCTCGACGCGCACCCGGCGCTGGGTGAAGCGGGATCGGGTCAGGGCGCCGGGGCTGGTGCGCAGCGGCAGGTCCGGGTGGGGGGCGAGGTCGTCCACCCGGTCCATCCAGTACTCCCGGGAGCGGCGGGCAGGGGCCTTGTCGCGGGCGGCTTCCAGGGCGGCGAGGTAGTCGTCGTAGGCGAACTCCCCGGGTCCGTCGGCGCCTTCGGAGGGGCAGCTCTGGTAGGCCCGCCACCAGGCGCGGAAGAACAGGAACATGCTGATCCCGTCCATCACGAGCCCGTCGTGGCCGACGTGGAGCACCATCTGGTCGTCGGCGAGGACGAGGACGTCGACGCTCAGCAGCGGGGCCCGGTCGGCGGGCAGCACCTGGTGGGAGCGCGACTCGCGCAGGCCGGCGCGCAGGGCCTCCTGCTGCTGCGGGGTGCGGTCGCGCAGGTCGAGCCGGCCGATGGGCAGGTGGCGGTGGTGTCCGTACTCGGTGACCTGGCGGTCGTCGGCGAGGAAGCGGGAGCGCAGGGCGCTGTGCGCGCCGATGACGGTGTCCAGGGCGGCTTGCAGCCGGTCGAGGTCCCAGGCACCCTCGATCTCGTGGAAGACGTGGCTGGCCACGTCGCCGATCTCGAAGACGCCGCTGCGGCCGATGTAGTAGCTGCGCTGGAGGGGCGTGAGGGGGAAGCCGGGGCCGTGCTGGGCCTCCCGGACGAGGTGGGCGACGAGTGCGGGCTTGGCGGCCTTGACGCGGGTGATGAATTCGGGGTCCATCCGGTCGCGGTTGCCCTGGAGGCGCAGGTCGCCGTCGGCGAGGGCGACGGACAGGCCGCGTTCGGCTATCTCGCGCAGGATCTGGCGGTGGTTCATCGGGGTTCTCCCGCGGTGAGGGCGGCCACGGCCGCGTCGTCGGCGCGTTCGGCGATGACGGCGGCGAGTTCGTCGAGGGTGCCGCCGTGCAGGAGTTCGTCCATGGACAGGTCCACGTCGAGGGCGTCGAGGATCTGGTACTGGAGGGTGACGGCCTGGAGGGAGCCGGCGGCGAGCTGGGTGAGGGTGCGGCCGGCGATCTGCTCGTCCTCCTCCAGGCGCAGGGCGGTGCGGACGATGCCGGTCAGCCAGGGGGTGAGGGCGCTGTGCGCGGGCGGGGCGCCGGCGGGCCGGAAGAACACCGCGTCGGCGAGGGTGACGGCGGTGCCGGGGGCCAGGAGTTCGACCGTACGGGGCCAGGTGCGCGGGGCGTCGAGGCCGAGCGCGGCGGCCAGCTTGTCGGCGAAGCGGGGCATGACGGGGGCCGCGGCGTGTGCGAGGAGGCGGGCGGCGGCCAGTTCGAGGGCGATGGCGGTGCGGTTCTCGTTCGACCATGCCTCGGTGTCGGCGAGCAGGCCTTCGCCGCTGGCGAAGCGGACGGTGTCGCGGACGATGCCGTCGAGTTCGGCGGCGGCCTGGTTGAGGGAGAACGCGTCGTTGCCCAGGGCGCCGGTGACGGCGGCGAGGCGGGTGCCGAGCCGGGCCAGGAACGCGGAGTGCTCGGGGGTCCAGTTCCCGGCGTCGGGGGCGTGGCCGGCGTGGTGCTTGCGGACGCGGGCGCCGAGGTCGTTCAGCCACTGCTGCCAGGTGCCGATGAGGGTCTCGTCGAGGGTGGCCTCGTAGGCGGCGCGCCGGAAGTCGGTGCGCAGGCCCTCGGGGCGGGTGGCGGCGAGGAAGTAGCGCACGGAGTCGACGGTGTCGGGGCTGAGGATCTCCTTGCCCCAGATGGCGTGCCGGCGGCTGGTGGAGAACTTGCTGCCCTCCAGCAGGTAGAACTCGTTGACGTGGTAGTCGATGTCCGGCGTCCAGCCGGGGAAGGCCAGCTGGTAGAGCACGGGGTAGAGGACCGCGTGGTAGAAGCTGTTGTCGTAGCCGAAGAAGTGGACGATCTTCCAGTCCTCGCCGGGGTCGGCGGCCCGCCAGTCGCGGCCGAGGCGGCCGCCCAGGGACTGGATGCCGTGCAGGAAGCCGTAGCTCATCTCCGGCCAGACCCAGATGACCTGGCCCTCGGTGGCGTTCTCCTGGGGTTCGACGCCCCAGGTGGCGGGGTGGGTGACGGGGACGTCCAGGGCGGGGCGGCTGAAGAGCCGGGCGGCGAGTTCGCGCAGCCGGGCGGGGACCCGGCCGAGCCGGTGGTGCGCGCGCACGTCGTCGGCGAAGGCGTGCAGCGGCAGGGTCCAGCGGGCGGCGGGGGCGCGGCGGGGGGTCGCGGTGGAGTCGGCGGAGACGGGGTCGGTGAGGTCGGCGACGGTGTTGGGTTCGCCGCACTCCTCGCAGATGTTGCCGGAGGTGGTGGTGCCGCAGCCGGGGCAGCCGCCCTTGACGTCGACTTCGTAGAGGTACCGGCCGCTCTCGGCGTCGTAGAGGGCGTCGTGGGCGGTGACGGCGATCTGGCCGGAGTCCACGACGCGGCTGAAGTAGTCCTGGAGGCCTTCGCGGTAGCCGGGGTCCTGGTCGGTGACGGTGTACTGGTCGAGCGGGATGTCCATCAGCCGCAGGGTCTCGGCGATCTCGGCGCTGTAGTGCGCGGCGGTCTCGGCGGGGGTGCGGCCGTCCTTGCGGGCGGCGCCGACGACGTAGCTCTGGTAGTCGTCGCTGCCGGTGAGGTGGTAGGCCTCGGCGCCGGTCATGCGCTGGAAGCGGGTGAAGGCGTCGGCGCCGAGGTAGGGGCCGGAGAGGTGGCCCAGGTGCAGGTCGCCGTTGGGGGTGGGCGGGGTGGAGAAGACGAAGACGGGCCGCTCGCCGAAGCTCTTGCGGACGGGGTTCGCGGCGGAGGACACCGCCCGGTCGCCGTCGCGCCAGTACTGGGTGAAGAAGACCAGGTCCGCTTCGCCGGTGTTGGCCAGGACGTGCGTCTCGAACGGTTCGAAGAGGACGACGGTGCCCGGTTCGGCCCGGTGGCGCGCGCCGCTGTCGAGGACGAACTCGCCGCGTCCGGCGACGATGACGAACATCTCGGTCTCGTCGTGCTGGTGGCGGTCGGCGGAGCGGCCCGGCGCGACCCGGCCCCAGCCGGCTCCGGTGCCCAGGCCGTCGACCGCGCTCATGTCGATGCCGAAGGCCTGTTCCAGGACGTCGGCGTCGTAGCTGGCGATGATCATGTCGTGGCCTTCCGGGGTGAGGCGGGCAGGGAGAGCAGGTCTGCGGTGCGGGCGGCGAGGGCGGGGGCGAGGCGGTAGCCGGAGCCGCCGGCCGCGCCCGCGAAGACGACGCGGCCGTCTTCGGTGAGCGGAGTGGCCAGCGGGTGGCCGTCCGGCCCGTACGCGTCGCAGAAGACGCGGCCCGAGAGGCAGTGCCGGGCGAGCTCGGGGGCGTAGCGGCTGAGCAGGGCGCGGGCCTCGTCCAGGTGGCCGGCGGTGAGGGCGGGGTCGACGGCGCCGGGGTCGACGTCCCATTCGCGGCAGGTGTAGCTGAACAGCCAGTGGCCGCGGTGGTGGAAGGGCAGCAGGAAGGCGTCCTCGTCCTGGAAGACGATCGCCCCGTCCCCGGGCTGCGGGGGGACGTCGAGGTGCAGGGCGACGATCTTCTTGACGCGGGCGCCGAGCGGGGCGACCAGTTCGCGCCAGGCGGGTTCGGCGAGCCAGGGGCCGGGGGCGAGGACCACCTGGCCGGCGGTCAGGGTGGCGCCGCCGGTCAGGGTGAGGCGGGCGCCGCGCGGGGAGGAGTCGAGGGCGGTGACGGCGACGCCCTCGTGGAAGCGGACCCCGGGGCGCAGCCCGGCGGCGAGCAGCTGGGTGAGGGTGTGGACGTCCGCGTACTGGCAGCCGTCGCCCTCCCAGGCCGCGAAGCCCTCGGGCACGGCGCTCACGGCGGCCGGGAGTCCGGCGGCCGGGCGCAGTTTCGCCTCGGGCAGGTACACCTCGTACAGCCGCTCCTCGGCGGCCTCGGGGGCGAGGACGGTCATCGGCAGCGGGTGGATGGGCAGGTCGGGGCGGGCGGCGTGCAGGTCGGCGTAGCAGCGCTGGCTCTCGGCGGCCAGGGCGCGCACGGTCTCGGTGGCGCCGCGCGGGAAGTGCAGTCCGGCGGAGCGGCGGGTGGCGCCGGAGCCGATCATGTCGCGGTCGAGGACGGTGACGGTGGCGGCCGGGTCGCGGGCGAGGATCTCGCGGGCGATGAGGACGCCGAGTATCCCGGCGCCGACGACGGCGACGTCGCTGTGGGCCCCGGCGGGGGCGGGGGTGCTCATCAGGCGCTCCACCGTTCCTGCGGCGCGGCCTTGGTGGACCACTCGATGAAGGAGGCCAGCTGCTCGTCGCCGCGTACGCCGCTCAGCCGGTCGGCGATGCGCCGGCTGCGCCAGGCGTTGAGGCTGAGGTTGGGGTCGGCGAGGCCGCGCTGGCCGCGCACGCCGTTCTGGACGAAGACGCGGCGGTCCTCGGGTCCGTCCCAGCGGACGGCGTAGTCCTCGTCGACGCGCAGTTCGTCGCCCTCGCGCTCCAGCCGGTGGGCGACGGGGGCGAGGAAGTCCATGGCGGCGGGCCGGTACCCGGTGGCCCAGACGACGACGTCGGCGTCGAACTTCTCGACCGATTCGGGTTCGCCGGTGTGCCGGGCGCCGACTTCCCAGCCGGAGACCGGGGCGCGGCTGACGTCGAACACCTCGCGGCCGGGGTGGAGGGCGACCAGGTCCTCGTTGCCCTCCACGAAGCGGTGGACGTAGATGCGCTGGTAGATCTCGCGCAGGGTGGATTCGGAGATGCCGTCGCTGGTCAGGATGTTGCGGGAGTTCAGCGACTGGCGGCGCTCGCGGGGCAGTCCGTAGAAGTAGTCGGCGTGGCTGGGCATGTAGTAGTCGTTGGTGAACGGCGAGTCGTCGATCGGGAAGTAGTTCTGGCGGCGGGAGATCCAGGAGACCCGGCGGGGCAGTTGCCGGCCGGAGCGGGAGATCAGGTCGAGGAAGGCCTCCGCGCCGGACTGGCCGCCGCCGATGACGACGACGCGCTTGCCGCCGAGGTCGCGGGCGGCGTTCAGGTAGTCGGCGACGTGGAACTGGGTGGGGCCGAGCCGGCCGGCGCCCTGCGGCGGGACCCAGGGGCGGCTGCCGACGCCGGCCACGACGTTGTCGGCGGTGACGGTGCGCCGGTCCGTGCGGACGGTGAAGGTGCCGAGCCGGTCGTCGAAGGCGACTTCCCGGACGTCCTCGCCGAAGGCGATGTTCTCGTTGCGGCGGCTGGCCCAGGCGAGGTAGTTGCGGAACTCCAGCCGGGGTACGTCGTCGAACTGGGCGTTGAGGAAGTGGTAGACCCGGCCCTTCTCGTGCAGGTAGGAGAGGAAGGAGAAGGGGCTGGCGGGGTCGGCGAGGCTGACCAGGTCCTTGAACTGGGAGACCTGGAGGGTGGTGCCGGGTATCTGCTGGCCGTCGTGCCAGCTGAAGGACTTCTTGCGGTCGAGGAAGAGGTTGGGTACGTCGGGCCGGCCGTGCAGGAGTGACGCCAGGCTGAGGTTGGCCGGGCCCACGCCCACTCCTACGCAACGGAAGTGCGCGGCGCCGGGCCGGAAGCTCTCGTGCCCCATGATCGGAACCTTTCGTTCGAAATCGTCAAGGGTGGGAGGGAGGAAGGGGTCGGGCGGTCGGGATCAGGCGGTGGGGACCGGGGCGGTGGAGACCGGGGCGGTGGGGACCGGCGCGGCCGGGCCGCGGCGGTCGCGTACGGCGACGAGGGCGCAGCCGGTGGCGAGCAGGGAGCAGGCGCCGACCAGCGGCCAGACGAGGGCGCCGAACCGGAGGAAGAGCCAGGTACCGGCCATCGGGCCGAGGGCGGAGCCCAGGCCGAACACGAACTGGAAGCTGCCGATGTAGCGCGAGCGCAGCGGCTCGGGGCCGGCGCCCGCCGGATAGGCGAAGACGGCGGGGCCGCCGAGGATCTCGCCCAGTGACCAGACGAGCGTGCCGATGACGACGGCGGCCGGGCCGATGGGCAGTCCGTAGCAGGCGACACCGGCGCCGACGAGGGCGAAGCCGAGGCCGACCGTGATCTTGAGCGGCCAGCGCTGGGAGACCTTGGTGACCAGCAGTTCGAAGGCGATGACGATGAGGCCGTTGAGCGCGACGGCGAAGGTGTACCAGAAGAGCGCCATCCCGGCGTCCTTCATGTACAGCGGGAGGGTGGAGAGGTACTGGGTGTAGACGGCGGCGTGGCAGAGGGCGGCGGCCAGGTAGAGGAGGTAGCGGCGGTCGCGCAGGACGGCCGCGTAGCCGGCGGGGGCGCCGGCCGGGACGGGGGCGGCCGCGGGGTGCCGGGCGGCCCTGGCGGGCAGGGTGGCCCGGGCGACGAGGGCGTAGCCGAGCGCGATGGCGGCCTCGCCCCAGAAGAGGAGGGTGTACGAGTGGCCGCCCGCGTTGTAGAGCGCGTAGCCGAGCAGTGGGGCGGCGGTCGCGCCGACGTTGAGGCCGAAGCGGTACATCGCGAAGATCATGATCTGCCGGTCGCCGTCGGTCTGGTCGGCCAGCAGGGTGGCCGAGGCCGGCCGGAACAGCTGGGCGCCCAGGCTGACCAGGGCGATCGCGCCCAGCAGCAGGGTGAAGTCGGACAGGTAGAGCAGGGCGGCGGTCAGCACGGCCGTGCTGCTCATGGACAGCACGGTGGCGTGCCGGATGCCGAGCCGGTCGGCGAGCGTGCCGCCGACGAGGGAGCCGGCGACGGCTCCCGCGCCGTAGACGCCGAGCGCGATGACGGTGCGGCCCGCGGAATGGCCGGCGTCGGTGAGGAAGAGGACGAGGAAGAGCTGGAGGAAGCCGCTGAGCCGGTTGACGAGCACCCCGGCCAGTACGGTTTTGACGGCGGGCGGGGCCTCCTTGAAGGTGGCCCACACGGTGGCCGGTGCGGCGCCCGCCGGAGCCGGCTGCTGCGTCGGCGTCTCCCCGGCCGGCCCGGCGGCCGCGGTGCCGGTGCTCTGGGTGCCGGAGCTGTGGGTGCCGGTGCTCTGGGTGCCGGTGCTCTGGGTGTCCGTGGCCGCGGTGTCAGTGCTCATCGCCGGCCTCCGGGTCGGTGGTGACGGTGACGGCGCCGCGGACCCGATGCTCCAGCTCGTCCAGCCCCTGCGGGGTCGGCGCGTCGATCAGGAAGGTCACCGCCCGGTCGTCGGAGCTGGCGAGCGGGCCGAGCCGGGCCCCGGCATCCTTGAGGACGAACAGGGCGCGCAGCGTGGCCGGGTCGTCCGCCCCGCCGGGGGCGAGCTCGGGCCACCTGCCCGACTCGCTGACCCACAGGGGCCGTACGCCGGGCCAGTCGAGGCTGACGTCGGCCAGGGGGCCCGTGCCGTGCTCCAGGTAGACCTGGCGGGCGAAGCGGGTCGGGGCCGGGTAGGTGGCGGGTTCGCCGAGGGCGATCCGGATGATCTCCGGCTCCAGCGGCTGCCCGGTGGCCAGGTGGTAGAGGGCCATCAGGCCGTCGCCTGGGGTGCGGGCGGCGACCTCCATCAGGTAGGGGCGCCCGTCCTCGCCGGTGCGCCACTCGGCGTGCGCGATGCCGTCGCGGAAACCCAGCGCGTCGAGCATCCGGCGGTTGGCCTCCAGCAGGGCCGCGTCGGCCTCCGTACGGGCGTTGGGGACGGAGTGGGCGAGTTCCACGAAGGTCTGCGCGCCGGACTCGGTGGTCTCCTTGCGGGTCACCGAGGTGAAGACGGGCCGGCCGTGCTGCACCAGGGACTCCACCGAGTACTCCTGGCCGGTGACCTTCTGCTCGATCAGCACCGTCTCGTGGTCCGGGTACGACCCCAGCAGCTCGCGCAGCGCCGCCGGGCCGGCGACCGCCACCACCCCCGAACTGGAGTGCCGGGTGGCCGGCTTGACGACGACCGGATAGCCCAGGGCGGCCAGGTCGGCGTCCTCGCGGCCGCCGGGCGGCACGACCAGGGAGGCCGGGCTGAACTCCTCCAGGTACCAGCGCTGGAGGTACTTGCTGCGGCAGACCCGGGTGGCGCGCAGCCCGGGGCCCGGCAGGCCCAGCGCGTCGCACAGCAGCCCGGTCTGCTCGACCAGGGTCTCGCCGACCGCGTAGGCGCCGCGTACGGTGTAGCGGCCGCGCCAGCCGCGCGCCTGGGCGACGAACCCCGGGGTGAACGAGCCCTCCTGGTCCAGTGAGCCGTCGACGTAGGCGATGTCGTCGATCAGGAACGCCGGGTGGTCGGGGTCCTTGCGGGCCGTCTCGGCGCTCTCCCGGTAGGCCTCGGAGGTGATGAGCAGGATCTTCAGGCCGCGGGCGGCGAGCTCCTCCAGGTAGCGGGGGTTGCGGCAGACGACCCGGAAGGCGCCGGTGAGGACGAAGGCTTCGGGGGCGGTGGCGGAGGTCATGCCGTGGCTCCTGACGGGGTGGTGGAGGGGGTCGCCGCGCGGGCCGGGGCGGAGCTTTCGGTGTACGTGCCGCCGAGGCCGCGGGCGCCGAGGAAGGAGAGCCAGCGGTCGGTCTCGGCGGGCTCCTCGGCGGCCCGGCCCAGGCCGGCGGGCAGGGCGCCGGCCAGGATGCGGGTCACCCCGTGGGCGAGGGGCAGGGAGACGCAGCGGGCCATTGCGGACTCGGCCGGGTCGCCGGTGACGTCGAGGAGGTGGGAGCCGTGCCAGTGGGCGCCGTCGGCGGTGCGCACGTCCAGGGCGACGGAGAGGACCACGCGGTCCCGGTCGTCGGCGGTGGTGGGGTGGCGGGCGGCGAGTTCGGCGGCCAGGGCGCGGACGGCGGCGGGGTCTTCGGCGGCTACGGTCTCGAAGACCTCCTTCCAGGCGGTGCGCCAGCCCGCGTTGCGCAGGGTGCCGCGGACGAAGGTGTCGAGCTTCCAGTGGCCCGGTATGCCGTACTGGGCGACGAAGGGGACGCTGTCGCGGTTGGGGTAGACCTCGAAGTCCTCCCCGGCCAGAGTCAGGGTCCGGGTGGCCTCCCAGGGGCGGGGGACGGTCACCTCGGCGCCGGCCTCGATGTGCCGGGCCGGGGAGCCGAGGGCGGCGAGCACCCCGTAGGGGGCCCAGCTGAAGCGGTAGCGGAAGGCGTTGGGTACCGCCGGGACACCGCCGCAGTAGGAGGTGAACGCGGCGGTCGCGGGTATCTCGCCGAGGGCCCGGCGGGCCCGGGCGACCAGGTGGTGGGCCATCAGGTGGTCGATGCCGGGGTCGAGTCCGGCCTCGGTGAGGACGACCGTACGGGCCGGGCCGGCGGCCTCGGCGGCCAGCGCGGCGAGCTCCGGCGAGACGTAGCTGGTGCAGGCGAAGTGCGCGCCGCGGTCGATCGCCAGGCGCAGCAGCGGGGCGTGCTCGGCGGCCGGGAGCATGGAGACGATGACGTCGCCCGGGCCCGCCTCGGCCGCGAGGGCGGCCGGGGCGGAGGGGGTCAGGGCGCGGACTTCGGCGCGGCCGGTGAGGCCGAGCGCGGCCAGCCGGGCGGCGGCGCGCTCGGTGGTGCGGTCCCACAGGACGACGCGGGCGGCGCTTTCGCAGACGAGGGAGAGGCCGGAGCGGCCGGTGGACAGGCCGGTGCCTATCCAGTGGACGGTGCCGGAGGCGGCTGTCGCGTCAGTGGGCATGGTGGGTCTCCTGGGCCTGGACGGCCGTCTCGAAGGTGTGCAGGGCGCGGGACCAGACGCCGTCCCACTCGGCCAGGCGGGCCAGGTGCGGGGCGAGTTCGGCGGAGAAGGCGGTGCTGGCCTCGACGGGCAGGAGGGAGGGGAGGTTGTCGATGGCGATGAGGTCGAGGCGGGGGGCGTCCTCGCGCAGGGCGCGCACGGGCTCGTCCCAGGTGGTGGTCTCGTCGTAGACGGGCAGCACGTTGCACTCGGAGGTGACGTCGCAGGTGACGTCGGAAACGAGGGCCAGTCGCCGGGCGGGGTCGTCGAGATCGGCCTTGGTCAGGAACGGCGGGACGGGGTCGGTGGTGAGCACGGTGTTGACCAGGAGGTCGTGGCCGAGGAGGGCGGCGCGGTCGAGCTCGCGGGTCTCGGCCAGGTCCCAGCGGGTGGGGGCGAGCCCGGCCGTGGTGAGGGCGTCGCAGGCACCGCGGCCGCTGCGCCCGAGGGCACCGATGACCAGGGCGGTGGTCGCGTCCCCGGGGGCGGGGGCGGCGAGGAGGGCGTCCAGGGCGGGGCGGTCCGTGGGGCGCAGGGGGGTGGTGAGCCGTCCGCGGCGGTGCAGGACGGCGAGGGCCGCGCCGACGTAGCCGGCCCAGTAGCCGAAGGCGGCGACGCGGCGGCCGGAGCCGTCGGTGAGGTACTCCATGTCGAGCAGGGCGCCGCCGCCGGCGGTGAAGCGGGAGAGCAGCTCGGCCGCGCCGGCCTGGCCCTTGTAGGCGTGGCCGAAGTAGATGTGGCGGTGGCGCAGCGGGGTGCGGGCGTCGGGGAGTTCCTTGAGGCCGAGGACGAAGGCGTCGTCGGGGGCCTGTTCGTGCCAGGAGGCGGTGGGGGCGCTCGCACAGCCCGCGGCGGTGTAGTCGGCGAGGGGGAAGACGCGCTGGTCGCTGGCTTCGACGGTGATGCGCAGGCCTTGGGCGACGAGGTGGGCGGCGTCGGCGGGGGTGAGGGGCGCGCGGCGTTCGGTGGGGCGGGCCTCGTGCCGCATCCAGAGGTGAATGGTGTCCGACATCTTACGATTTGTCCTATCAGGAGGCATGGGGGTGGCAGGCCCCCGGCCGGCTCGGTGGGCCGGGGGTGCGGTGTGCCGGTGGTACGGGGGGCTCAGACCAGCGGGATGCGGGCGTTCGCCAGGGGCCTGTAGGCCGGGGTCGAGGGGAAGGTGGACGGGGGCCAGCCTGCCGCGAGCAGTTCGGTGACGACGGCGGTGGCGAGGGCCACGGCGAGCGCTTCGCCCGGGCAGCGGTGGGCCGATGCGCCGAAGGTGAAGACGGCCGGATTCACCCGGCCGGGGTGCAGCGCGTGCGGGTCGGGGTTGACGGCGGGGTCACGGTTGGCGGCGGCGAGCAGGACCAGCACCTGCTGGCCGGGTTCCACCTCGGAGCCGGCGTGCACGAAGGGCCCGGCGGCGAAGCGGCGGGTGTTCTGGATCGGGGCGTCGTACCGGACCACTTCGCGGACCAGCGCCTCGATGCCGGCCGGGGCGGTGCCGGGGGCGGCTCCCCCGGCGAGGGCGACCAGGGTGTTGCCGATCAGGCCGGCGGTGGCGTCGTAGGTCTGGGACAGGAACCCGACCGCGTTGGACAGCAGCGGCCCCTGGTGCGGCCACGACGCCCGGTCGGCGGCGCGGACCAGCTCGGCGAGGAGCCCGCCGCCCTGGGCCGTGAGTCCGGGTGCCAGCAGCTCCCGCAGCCGGGCCGCCGCCGTGGCCGCGGCCGCCTGCTGGGCGGGGGTCGCGGTGGCGGGGATGCACTGGACGAAGTCGCCGATGGCGCGGGCGGCCTCCCGGCCGGCGCCGTCCGTCAGGCCGCTGAGCGCGGCGACGACCCGGGCCGGGACGGCGAACATCAGCTCCGCGTAGGGGACGTCGCCGCCCGCCGCGAGGGCCCGGCGGGTGAACTCCCGGGCCAGCCGGGCCGCGTGGGCGGTGTCGGCGCGGGCCAGGGCGTCGGCCACCACGGCCTTGAGCCGGCCCTGCGTCGTGCCGTCGGTCATGCGCACCAGGTCGCCGAAGACCTCGCCCGCCGGGGTCCCGTCGATCCCGGCCGGGACCGGCTCGGCCGGCGGCCGCACCCGGAGCGCGTCGCTGCCCAGCACCGCCCGCACGGCGGCCGCGTCGGCGGCCACCCAGGCCCCGAGCGCCTCGTCGTAGCCGAAGGGGCGCTCGGCCACCAGGCGCGCGTAGAAGGGGTAGGGGTCCGGGAGGCGGACCGCCTCGATCGGTGTGGTGGTGGTGCTGGTCACGTCCTGCTCCTTGCCGGGGTGAACACGTACGGGTCAGGCTGCCGCTCGGTGCGCGCGGCGCATGTCGAGCGAGCCCGCGATGGCCATCCGCAGCACCTCCGAGGTGCCCTCGTAGATGCGCAGCGACCGGATCTGCCGGTACAGCCGCTCGGTGACGCCGCCCTGGACGACGCCCGCCGCGCCGAGCAGCTGCACGGCGGAGTCCACCACGCCCTGGGCGGCCTCGGTGGCGTGCACCTTGGCGATGTTGGAGTGCCGGGCGAACCGGCGGCTTCCCCGGTCGGTCTCCCAGGCGGCGCGCGCCACCAGCAGGGCGGAGGAGTTCAGTTGCACCTCCATGTCGGCCAGGGCGGCCTTGACGAGCTGGAGGTCGAACAGGGTCTGCCCGTAGGCCGCCCGCTCCCGGGTGTGTGCGAGGGCGGTGTCGAAGGCCCGGCGGGCGAAGCCGAGGGCGGCCGCGCCGACGGTGGTGCGGAAGCGCTCCAGCAGGTCCACGGCGACCACGAACCCCCGGCCGGGCCGCCCGAGTACGGCGTCGGCGGGCAGCCGGCAGTCCTCGAAGGCCAGGTGGGCGAAGGAGCGCGGGGCGATCGCGTCGATCCGCTCGGCCCGCAGGCCCGGGGTGCCGGCCGGGACGAGGAACGCGGTGAGCCCGAGCGCTCCGGGGCCCTGGCCGGTGCGGGCGATGACGACGAACAGGTCGGCGATGGTGCCGTTGGCGATCCAGGCCTTGCGCCCGTTCAGGACGTACGAGCCGTCCGCGGCGTCCCGGACGGCCTCCAGGCCCACGGCGGCCACGTCGGAGCCGGCCTCCCGCTCGGAGACGGCGAACGCGCCGATCGTCGTCCCGGCGGCCATCCCGGGCAGGTGGCGGCGCTGTTGGGCCTCGCTGCCGAACCGCAGCAGGGGCGTCGCGGCCAGCGCCTGGATGGAGTACGCGAAGTCGGCCAGGTCCTCGGCGTAGGCGAGGGCCTCGCGGCGCAGGCACACGGCGCGCAGGTCCTCCGCGGGGCCGGCGGCGGGGTCGAGCGCGGCCAGCCAGCCGGCGTCGCCGAGGGTGCGCACCAGGCGGCGGCCGGCGGCGTCGGGGTCCGTGCGCCGGACCTCCTCCCACAGGACGCGGTTGCTGTCGCACCAGGTCCCGGCCGTCTCGGCGAGGCGGCGGTGGCCGTCGTCGTAGAAGGGGAGGTCGAGGACCTCGGGGTCGAAACTCGTCGTCAGTTCCACGGCGGGGCTCCTCAGATGACCAGGTCGGCGGCGGTGGCGGGACCGGCCTGCGCGGCGGCCGGACCGGCCTGCGCCGCGCGCACCCGCTTGACCAGGGCGTGTTCGACGAAGTAGGCGAAGGAGGCGTAGCCGCGCCAGACCCGGCGCCAGGTGCGCTGGACGGCTTCCCCGCCGGAGGCCCGGCGGACGTCGTCGAGGTGGGCGACGACGATCTCGGCCGACTGGCGCGCGTGGCCCGCCGAGAAGTTGTCGATCGACAGGTGCGCTTCCTCGTAGGAGACGTCGAGGCCGTGGCGGCGCAGTTTCTGGATCTCGTGCAGGCGCATCGCGCCGAGGCCGAACATCTCGATGCCCAGGTTGTAGCCGAGGATCTCGTCGTAGAGGGTGTCCGGGAAGAGCGACAGGCAGACCTGGTGGACCGAGAAGCCGTACAGGTGGTCGGGCAGGTCGCCCTGGTCGAGGAAGGCGTCCTGCCGGATGTGGGGCAGGTCCATGTCCATGCTGGCGAGCACCTTGTGGATGATCGTGATGTGGTTCTTCGCCATGTCGCCGCGGCCCATCTCGTCGGCGTAGATGGAGAAGAGCATGTCGTCGCTGCGCCGGCCGCGGCGGCCGAGGTTGGCGACGCGGTGGGCCCAGGTGCCGTCGATGAGGCTGCCCAGCGCGTACGTCGACTGCTCGAAGATGACCTCGTCGCGGTCCGGGATCTCGGTGAGCGGCTCGTACGGGTCCACCAGCTTGTCCCAGTAGATCCGCTCGACGCGTTCCAGCAGCGCCTCGGGCGTGTAGTCGAAGTACTCGGCGTCGGTCAGCAGGCCCCCGGCGCCGTGCGTGAACAGCAGCTCGGCGTCGGCGAGCCCGGCCTCGGCGCGCGCCCGGGCGAGGGGCAGGACGTTCGGGTAGCGCTCGAAGTTGACGAGCCGGTGGAAGAAGGCCCGCTCGTCCGGGGCCGGCCCCGCCTCGCGCGCCACGAGTCCCGCGGGACGGGCGGCGGCGAGGCGGGCGCTCCACCGGCGGGCGGCGTCGTCCCCGGCGGTGGCCGGGCCGGAGAAGGGTCCGGCGGGCTCCCCGGCGGCGATGGAGCGGGTCCAGGCGGTGAAGACGGCCGCCTCGCGCTCGTCGAAGATGCCGAACATGGGGCCGCCGAACTTGATGGACTTCAGGAAGCGGCAGGGGCCGCCGTCGCGGGCGGGGCGCACTTGGCGGGCGGTGCGGAACTCCGCGACGAAGGCGGCCGCGTCGAGGTGCTCGTCGTCCAGCCAGTCGGTGAGCTTGCGGGTGCCGAGGCGGACGGCGCGGTGCTGACGGCCGGCGTGCGGGGCGTGCCGGGCGACGATCGCGGCGACCTTGTCGTCCAGCGACAGCCCCTCCTGCCAGCGGGCCAGCTGGGTCAGGGCGGCGGTGTGCTCGCGCTCCAGGCGGACGAGGAGGCGTACGGCCGCCAGGGCGCGGCGGCGGTCCTCGGGCCCGGTCGGGGACTGCGCGGTGAAGGCGAGGTACTCGGCCAGCAGGGGCCGTACGTCGCTCTCCGCCAGCATCGGCTCGCCGCCGAGCAGGAGTTCGTCGACGCCGAGGGCGTGGGCGGCGTAGTGGACGCCGACCACCTCGGGCAGGAAGGAGGCGGGCAGCCGGGACAGGGCCACGCGGAAGGCGGCGTGCAGGGCGGTGAGCGGGCGGGCCCCGGCGTCGGTCAGGAAGCCGGCGGCCTCCACCTCGGGCAGGTACACGTCCTGCGCGGCCAGGGCCCGGCGGCGGCGGGCGAGCTGGCCGGCCTCGGCGGTGCCCCGGCCCTGGAGCAGCCAGTGCTGCCCGAAGAGCCGGCCGACGATCTCGGCGGGCTGGGTGGCGGCCTGCGAGACGGTGTCCAGCCAGCAGCCGCCGGTCAGCGCGAGGGGGGCGCGCTGGCGCAGCACGGCGGCGCGGATCTCGGGGTCGGCGTGCTCGCGCAGCGGGGTGAGGGCGGCGGCGAGTTCGGCGCGGGCGGCCAGGACCTGGGCGGCGACGGCGTCGGCATCGGTCCCTTCCGGCTGTTCGTCGTCGTCCGGGTCCGGGGCCAGGAAGGCGGTGAGGACCCGGCGGGCGGCGAGGAGAGCGCTCTCACCCTCCTGGTCGGCGAGCAGGCGGCGGAAGAGCTCGGCGGGTGCGGCGGCGGTGATCCGCTCGGCCTCGGCGAGGGCGGCCGGGCTCGCCTCGACGGGGCCCGTGGGCAGCGAGGTGGTCAGGTCGGGCAGCGGGAAGGCGGCGGCGGGGCGGGTGCGGGCGCTGTCGAACGAGGGCGCGGTGGTCATCTCAGCTCTCCCCCCGGTCCGGGGTGACGGGTGCGGTCCTGCGCAGCAGGACGCCGACGCGGGAGCCGGGGACGCTGGAGGCCAGCAGGTAGTGGCCGCCGGGGCGGAGCTGTCCGGCAGTGGCCCGGTCCACGAGGTTGATCAGCGGGTCGGCGGCGAAGCAGTGGCCGAAGCGGGTGATGTTGTCGAGGTGGAGCTGCTGCCGGCTGAAGCCGGCCTGGCGTTCCTTGAGCGCGATGAGGGGCTTGAAGAGATTGGGGTGGAGCAGGCCGTCGATCTCGTCGATCTTCATTCCGGCGGCGTCGAGGATGCGCCGGTTGACGGTGCGGGCGAGCTCGGAGCTGATCTCGTTGGACCAGTCGAGGGAGGCGGGGTCCTGGGCGTCGGCGCCGGCGATGAACTGGTACCCGTCCGGGCCGAGGGGTTCGGCGGAGATCAGGCAGGCGGCGGACCCGTCGCTGAACAGGGCGAAGTTCTCCATGCGGACGGATTCGTCGGTGACCCGGTCGGTGGTGACGACCAGGACCCGGCGGTGCGTTCCGGCGGCGACGAGGGCGTGCGCGGTGCGGATGCCCGTCAGGAGGTTGGTGCAGCGGTTGAGGGTGAGGCCGGTGACGGCGGCGTCGACCAGGCCGATGCCGCTCATCACCTTCTCGACGAAGCCGCCGTGGGTGCGCGGGCCGCCGGGGAAGCGGGTGGAGCACAGGATCAGGGCGTCGATGCCGGCCGGGTCGGCGCCCGCGGCCGCCACGGTCGCGCGGGCGCTCTCGACGGCGAGGGCCTCCAGGCTCTTGGCGGTCCTGCGGATGCTGCCCCAGCCCCACAGTTCGGCGCGTGGCGCCATCTTGAACTGGCGGGCGCGTTCGGTGAGGTTGGCGATGCTCGTGTGGTCGGCCACCTGTTCGCCGAGCACGTAGCGCGGCGCGGACAGGTGGACCGCGGGTAAGGCTGCGGTGGGAAGGCTCACGGTGCCGGATCGCTCTCTCGGTCGTCGGTCGGGGCGGGGGAGTTCGGGGCGGGGGCGGCCAGCAGGGCGTTGGCCTCGGCGTAGGGGAGGGCGTCGGCGCCGAAGCCGAAGGTGCCGTACTCGCTGATCTCGCGGGCGGCCCGGGTGAGGGCGCCGAGCGCGGCGCGCGACAGCGCGGAGCCGGTGCTGATCCGGCGTACGCCGAGGGCTCCGAGGTCGGCGACGGACAGCTTCAGCGCGCCGCCCATCAGGACGTTGACGGGGCGGGAGACGGCGGAGCAGACGGCGCGGATCGCTTCGGCGTCGGGCAGGGCCGGGGCGTAGAGCACGTCGGCGCCGGCCGCCTCGTAGGCCTGGAGGCGGCGGATGGTGTCGTCCAGGTCGGGCCGGCCCTGGAAGAAGTTCTCGGCGCGGGCGGTGACGGTGAAGGGGAAGTCGAGCCCCTTTGCCGCCTCGACGGCCGCTCGGACGCGCTCCACCGCTTCGCCGAGGGGGCGTACGGGGTCCTCG
Organism: Streptomyces sp. NPDC026522; assembly: GCF_055567555.1. Classification (NCBI taxonomy): domain Bacteria; kingdom Bacillati; phylum Actinomycetota; class Actinomycetes; order Kitasatosporales; family Streptomycetaceae; genus Streptomyces; species Streptomyces sp. NPDC026522. Next base: position 115,061 of record NZ_JBVHQF010000017.1, on the reverse strand, counting down.
TCGCGGCCGGTGGAGTCCTCGATGGAGCCGCCGACCAGGCCGGCGGCGGCGGCCAGCCCGATGGTCTCGGCGATGTCCTCGGGGCGCTCGCCGAAGCCGCTCTCCAGGTCGGCGGTGACGGGCAGGCCGGTGGCGTCCACGATCGCGGCGGCGTTGGCGAGGAGTTCGGCGCGGCCGACCTGGTTGGCCCCGTCGGGGCGGCCGAGGCTGTGGGCGAGGCCGGCGCCGGTGGTGGCGAGGGCGGCGAAGCCGAAGGAGGCGAGGATGCGGGCGGTTCCGGCGTCCCAGGGGTTGGGGACGACGAAGGGGGCGGGTCCGGTGTGCAGGTCACGGAAGGCGACGCCGCGAGCGTACTGGGAGTTGGGGGTCCGCGAGCCGGCGGTCTGGGAGCCGGGGGTCTGGGACCGCGGCTGGTGGGCGTCGGGCTGCTGGGCGTCGGTGCTGTGGTTCACGGTGTCCTCGCTGGTGCGTCGGCCGGCGGTCAGATCAGCTCAACGTACTCATCGCGGGCGGGCGTCGCGGCGTCCCGGCGGGCGGCGCGGGCCAGCGGGCGCAGTACGTCGGTGACGGTGTGGGGCCGGCCCTCGAAGTAGAAGTGGCCTCCGTCGGCCCAGTGGCGGGCCGGCTCGCCCGGGCATTCCCGGGCCCAGGGGGCCAGGGAGGCGGTGGTGACGTGCGGGTCGTCGATGCCGTTCAGCAGGGTGATCGGCACGCCCAGCGGCCGGGCCGGGCGGTACTCGTACCCGGCGACCATCGCGAAGTCGGCCTTGAGGTGCGGCAGGAGCAGTTCCTGCACGGCCTCGTCGTGCAGCACCTCGGGCGGCAGTCCGCCGAAGAAGCCGACGGCCTCGGTGAACCGGCGGCCCTCCAGCCGGGCCGCCTCGACCACGCGGGGGGTGGGCAGCAGGGCGGGGGCGGAGCAGCCGGAGGCGACGAGGGCGGCGAGGCCGGGGACGCCGTCGAGGCGGCGGGCGACCTCGAAGGCGAGGGCCGCGCCGAAGCTGTGGCCGAAGAGGACGAAGGGCCGGCCGGGGGCTGCGTCGAGGGCGATCGCCAGGGCCGCGCCGTCGGCGAGTTCCGCGACGGTGGCGGCGGCGGGTTCGCGGAAGCGGTGGCCCCTGCCGGGCGGGCACACGGCGAGGATCCGGGCGTCGTCGCCCAGGCCGTCCTGCCAGTCGAGGAAGGTGCGCGGGTTGCCGCCGGCGTGCGGGAAACAGTAGACGCGGGTGCGGTCGTCGGCGGCCGGATCGGTGCGGTCGTCTGTGCGGTCGTCGGCGGGGGTGGCGCCGGGGGCGGTCTCGGAGGTCAGGAACCAGGGGGAGGCAGCCACGAAGATCAGCCAATCCTTTGCCGGTCGGACGGTTGCGAGAGGTGAAGAAGCGCAGGAGGGGTGGGTGGTGAGGGGTCAGTTCCAGCCAACATCACTCGGGTTGGCGGGCTGGGGCGCCGGGGTGGTGCCGGGCTGCGGGTTGTTCCAGCCGACGTCACCGGCGCCGTCCGCGAGGACCTGGGGGTTCGTGTGGTTCCAGCCGACGTCGCCGAGGCGCAGGTGGGTGGCGGATCCGTCGGTCAGGGCGCCTTGGGCGATGCCGGTGGCCGCCGTTCCCAGCGCGAGGGCGAGTCCGGCGGCGGCCAGAACCACTCGTCCGCGGATTCCGGTAACGCGGCGGGCCGCACGAGTAACCATCTGGTTCTCCGTCATTTTCCCCAGTCCCCTCAGTCGTTTTCGTCTTTGGCCATTCGAGAAACGGAAGTCCGAATCCGGTGTGCCGCTGCGGTGATCCGCCGGGCACCTTCTCGGTGTTCGTTCCTGCGGTGAGACCAAATCTCCTCTGCCGGGAGATCCCGAGGTAGACCTACGATGGCTCCGGTTTCCGCATTGCGGGAACCCACGGGGTCTCAATCGTCTCAAACACCTGCATACCGGACAGACAGGGGTGGCGCGTGGACGTAGTTAAATACGTCAAATCCGCACAAACCGGTGCACCTGAGGAGCCGCGTGCACCCGTGGAGGGGGAACCCCAGGCATTCTTGCGGGAACTTGCAGCGCACCTCGGCCTGCTGGCCCAGGAAGCCGCCCAGCAGGCCACGCGCGCAGCCGCCCTGCCGGAGCTCGGGGTCGGCCCCGACGAGCAGGTGGTCGGGCCCGGAGTGCGCTACCTGCACGGGCTGAGCAGCATCTCCACCGCGATCAACGAGGCGCTGGGCGCCGTGCACAGGGAAATCCTGACCGCCCAGCCGGACGGGGCCCGGCCGAGCGCAGTACTGAAGGAAGCGCTGGAATCCGTACGCCGGCACATCGCGGCGGGCATTTCGATGCGCACGCTCTATCAGCACACCACGCGTTTCGACGAGGCGACGAAGGACTACGTGCGCACGGTCACCGAATACGGGGCCCAGGTGCGCACCTTGGAGGAATTCTTCGACCGGCTGATCATCGTCGACGACATCGCTTTCATTTCGGCGAACGAGGAACGCACGACGGCCATATCCATCACCGAACCCACCATCATCCGTTTCCTGCGCGACACGTTCGACAAGGCCTGGGACCGGGCCAAGCCCTTTCCGTTCGTTCCGTTGCACGCGGCCAAGGCGGCCGACGAGGTGGTCCCCGCCATCCGGGAGTCCATCAGCAGACTGCTCGTGGAGGGTTACTCGGACAAGGCGATCGCGCGCCGGATCGGCATCAGTGAGCGCTCTCTCCAGGCGCACATCGCTGCCATCAAGCAGGAACTGGGCGCGCTCAACCGATTACAGCTCGGCTATCTGCTCGGCCGTAACGAGGCCACTTACGTGCTGTGACGCGGCCGGGGGCGACGCACACCCCGCCGGCCGGGCCGCAGAGGTCCTGGCCAGCGCAGACCGAGAGCACGGCGGTCTCGTTCCGCGGCGCTTTACTGGAGACCGGGAAAGGCGGCGAAGTCCGGATGACGCCACCGGCCGGAGGCTACGGCGATCCGATCGAGCGGCACTCCGGTGGCGCTCCGGTGACGCGCGAGCGGGCTTATGGCGCACCCGGAGAACGGGCTGCCGCGATCCGAACGGGAATCGGATCGCGGCAGCCCCTTCGGGTGTGCCCGGCGATGCGCCGGGTGGCCCTCAGCCCGCCTTGCGACGGAAGCTGCGGTTCTGCCCGTTGGGTCCGTTGTACCCCTTGAGCTTCAGCCGGCCTTCGTGATTGGCCTGCTGCGACCTGGCGGTGCGTGCCCTGCGCTCCAGAGCCTCACGGAACGTGCGCTTGCCATCGGTCTCGGCGGCGTGGTTTTCCGGCGTCTCGGTCATGCGGTACCTCCTGAGCATTTTCCATCTCTGTTTCTCTGTGAAACCGGTCGGCTCCCTCAAACCGGCCGGCGGGCCGCCTTTCCGACGAATGCGGGTTCGCGGGATCGGCGGGGCCGGGTCAGCGCCCCGGAGTGAGCACGCGGACGGCGGATTCCGCGTACCGGCGGGCGCGGTGCAGGGTGGCGGTGCTCGTGGCGCCCAGGGTGCGGCGGACGTGGTCGCGGGCCTGGGCGAGGTCGACGCCGGGGCCGAGGAGCCGCTCGATGTCCTCCTCGCGCAGGACGACGCTGTGCCGGGCCACGGCGGTCAGCCCGCTCTCGTCGGGGACCAGCGACCATTCGCCGGTGTGCGCGGCGAGCGGCAGCGGGCTCCGGGTCTCCTTGAAGACGATCCGCCCGGCGTACGGGAAGCAGACCCGCACGGATTCGGCGGTGTGGGTACGGCCGTCCGCCCCTCGGGTGTCGAGGCTCAGCAGCTGTACGCCGGTGCGGTCCTCGCTGACCTCGGCGCGGATGACCTCGGGCAGGTGGGCGGCCCAGTCCGCGGCGCCGTAGAGGAACTCGTAGACGAGTTCGGCGGGGCCGTGGACGCGCACGGAGTCCTCGAAGGTGAGCAGGAGCTGGTCCAGCCGGGTCCAGCGCTCGGCGGTCTCCTTCAGCCGGGCCAGTTCCGCGCCGCTGTTGGCGTCGGTGGCCCGGATGACCCAGTCGGCGTCGGCCTCGTTGTCGTCCGCGACGGTGAAGTGGTGCAGCAGGGTCAGCCGGGACCGCGCGGGGCCGAGTTCCTCGACGGCCCAGCGGCCGCCCATGGAGGTCGCCGGCGGCGCCGGGACCTCCTGGTGGAAGTCGATGGTCCGGGCGGCGCTGTCCAGGGAGCGGCGGGAGATCCAGGAGGTGACGGTGCCGCCCGCGGTGGCCCACATGCCGAAACGGTCGTGGGTCCCGTCGAAGTCCAGCCGCTCGACGTGGATGCTCGGCGGGACGAACAGCGGCCACTGGGTGGTGTCCGCGAGCAGCGCGTAGACCACTCCGGCGGGTGCCGCCACCTCCACCGCGTACGACGTGCGACGCACACGCTCATCTGACATCGGCTCACACCTCTCTCGACCCCCGCCCTCCGACCATCGCGGGACGTACCGGAGAGCGGGTCGACGGTGCCTCGAACCGCGGTCGGGCGCCGCCGTGCAGGTGCGCAGGTGCGCCGGCGCACAGGTGCGCCGACGCGCCTACGCGGCGAAGAGGTCGAAGGTGGACGAGCGGCGCGGCCCGGCGATGACGTCGATGGCCGGGTCGACGGTCAGCATCGCCTGGTGCAGGCGCTGGAGCTGGGGGCTGGGTTCGACCCCGAGCTCCTCCACGAGCCGGGCGCGCAGCCGGCGGTACACGTCGAGGGCGGTGGCCTGCCGGCCGGAGCGGTAGAGGGCGACCATCGCCTGCGAGTGCAGGCCCTCGTGCTGCGGGTGGCGGGCGATCAGCCCGGTCAGTTCCACGACGAGTTCGGCGTGCCGGCCGAGCCGCAGGTCGACGTCGATGCGCCGCTCCAGCGTCACGAGCCGGCTCTCCTCCAGCCGCAGGACCTCGATGCCGAGGACGGGGCCCACGTGTACGTCGACCAGCGCCGGCCCCTGCCACAGGGCGAGCGCCTCGCGCAGCCGGGCCGCCGCGCCCGCGTCGTCACCGGCGTCGAAGGCCTGCTGGCCGGACCGGACGAGGCCCTCGTACGCGTGGACGTCGACGGACTCGGGGGCGATCTGGAGCAGGTAGCCGCCGTGCCGGGTGGCGATGACGTCCTTGGCCCCGGCGGAGGCGCCGGGGCCCATGGCCGTGCCCAGGCGGCGGCGCAGCTGGAGGATGTAGGTCTGGAGCGTGGTCAGGGCGCTCTGCGGGAGTTCCGTCCGCCAGAGCTCCTCCATGAGGGTGGGAACGGGGACCACCCGTCCCGGATACAGGGACAGGAGCGCCAGTATCTGGCGCGGTTTCCCGGCCGTCGGGACGATCGAGCCCCCGTTGACCTCGGCACTCAACGGACCCAGAACCTGAATCTTCACGGTTTCCTCCGCAGCTGGTCTCATGCCGTCGGTTTTCGGACTCGCTGCTCGAACGGTAGCGAAGGGCGGGGCGCCGTCCCCGAATGGTCCAGCGCCTTTCCAGGGTTGCTCGACCGGCCTCGGACGAAGCGGTCACCAGGGACCGGCGGCCGGTTCAGCCGACGCGGACCAGCCGGTCGTCGGGGTTCTGGACCGGCGCGGCGGGCTGGGCGGGGGCGGACGCGGCGGCAGCGGCGGCGGCCGCTTCCGGACCGGCCATGAGGATCGAGCGCTGGAGCCGGCGCAGCGCCACGGACGGCTCGATGCCGAGTTCGCGCACCAGCGTGGCGCGCAGCCGCTGGTACACGTCGAGCGCTTCGCCGCGGCGGCCGGAGCGGTGCAGGGCGAGCATGAACTGGCCGTGCAGGTTCTCGTGGGTGCGGTAGCGGCTGGCCAGGACGGTCAGTTCGGCGAGCAGCTCGCGGTGCCGGCCGAGCCGCAGGTCCGCCTCGATGCGCTGGTCGAGGGCGCACAGCCGGGTCTCCTCCAGGCGGCGGCACTCCATGTCCAGCTGTACGCCGCCGGCCACGTCGGCGAACGCGGGGCCGGACCACAGGGCCAGCGCCTCGCGCAGCAGTCGGGCCGCGCCCGGGTGGTCGCCGGCGTCCATGGCCCGGTAGCCGAGGCCCGCGAGCCGGTCGAACTCGCGGACGTCGCTGGTGCCGCCGTTGCTGTCGAGCAGATAGCCGCCGGGCAGGGTGACGAGGACGTCCTTCGCCGTCCGGCTGCCGTCGCCGCCCCGTTCGAGGGCGGTGGTGATCAGGGACCGGAGCTGGAGCACGTAGGTCTGCAGGGTGGTGCGGGCGCTGCGCGGCGGTTCGCCGGCCCACAGCTCCTCGATGAGGGCCGACACGGGCACGACCTGGTCGGCGTGCAGGGCCAGGAGCGCCAGGACCTGCCGCGGCTTGAGGGCGGTCGGGGTGATGGAGACTCCGTGCTCCCGCACCGCCAGTGTGCCAAGTACTTCGATGTCCACGCGTACTCCCCTGGTCCGTGGATGAGCCTGCCTCAGTAAAAAACAGGCCCCACGGTTTGTCAATATCAAACCAACTGCGCCGTTTTCATCTGGGGTTATCCCGTGGAACGCCGCCTGGCGCTCGACATCCGCCCACAGAGTGCTGCACAACCACCCCAGCAGGGCGACCGATCTCACCTGATGGGCACTCAAAAACAGACCGTCAGGTCGGTGTTCCGGGGTGCTCAGGACATGAAAAAGGACGGCGGGACACCCCGCCGTCCTCTCCGGCTCCCACACGCGCCGCCGGTCACGGCCGGTCGGCGGCCTCCTTCGGCGGGGCCGCCACGGGCGCCGGGCGGGCACCGCGCGTACGGGAGACCGCCACACCGGCGAGGCAGATCGCGCCGCCCAGCAGGGTCAGCCAGCCGGGCACCTCGTCCAGGACGATCCAGGCGATCAGCACCACCACCGCGGGCACCGCGTACGTGGTCGCGCCCATCTTCCCGGCCGTGGTGCGCGACAGCGCGTAGGTCCAGGTGGTGAAGGCCAGGGCGGTCGGGAAGAGGCCCAGGTAGACCATGTTGAGCGTGGCGGTCAGCGGCGCCTCGGGCAGCTGCGCGAACAGCTGCCCGGCGAACGGCAGGGTGGCCGCCGTACCGACGAAGCAGCCGTACGTGGTCACCTGGAGCGGACTCGCGTGCCGCAGCGCCGGCTTCTGCGAGACCACCCCGGCCCCGTAGGTGAGCGCGGCCAGCAGACAGAGGAGGACCCCGGTCAGGGAGGAGCCGCCGCCCTTGGAAGTGGACATGCCCACGACGGCCGCGCCGGCGAAGGAGACGGCCATCCCGGCCAGCAGCATCGGCGGGAAACCCTCCTTGAGGATCCACCCGCTCAGCAGGGCGATGACGAGGGGACCGATGTTGACGATCATCGCCGCCGTGCCGGCGTCGACGCCCTGCTCGCCCCAGTTCAGCGCCACCATGTAGAGCCCGAACCACAGCACGCCCGAGCCGAGGATCCCCGGCCAGGCCTGCCGGGCCGGCAGCGGCACCCGCTTGACCAGCAGCACCACGCCGAGTGCGATCGAAGCGGTCAGCAGCCTGCCCAGAGCCAGGGCGCCGGGCCCGAAGTGCTGGGCCGAAGCGCGGATGGAGACGAATGCGGAGGCCCACATCACGACGGTGACTGAGGCCGCTATGAGGGCACGGTGATCGGTTCTGGGAGCGCCAGCCGTTTGATCCATGCGAGCAACGTACCGACGCCCGGCCACCGTGCCCAGATCGTCGCTCCCGATCCGGCCATCGGCGGGAGCCCCCCGGCTACCCCGGCGGACCGGCCGGTGCCGGCCGGGCCGGGCCGGCCGCCAGGTCCTCGATGACGGCCCGGATCACCGCCTCGCGCCGGTCGTTGAGGTAGAAGTGGCCGCCCGGGAAGGAGCGGAAGGTGAAGGCCCCCTCGGTCAGCTCCCGCCAGGCCATGGCCTCGGCGACGCTGACGCGCGGGTCCGACTCACCGGTCAGCACGCTGACGGGCGTGCGCAGCGGCGGCCCCGGCTCGTGCCGGTACGTCTCGACCGCCTTGTAGTCGCCGCGCAGCGCCGGCAGGATCAGCTCCCGGAACGCCGGATCGGCCAGCAGCCGGGCGTCGGTCCCGGCCAGTGCGGTCAGCGTCCCGATCAGGGCGTCGTCGCCCTGGAGGTGGATCCCTTCCGCCTCCCGGTGCAGGTGCGCCGAGCGGCGCCCGGAGAGGATCAGTGCGCGCGGGGCCGCGCCGGAGCGCTCCAGGCGGCGCGTCAGCTCGTAGCCGACCAGCGCGCCCATGCTGTGCCCGAACACCGTCAACGGCCGCTCCCGCCAGGGCCGCAGCGCCTCTTCCACCCCGTCGACCAGGGCGCCGAGGCGCTCGGGGACCGGCTCCCCGAGCCGCTCCTGGCGGCCGGGGTACTGGGCGATGAGCACCTCGGCGTGCGCGGACAGCGCCGGGGAGAACGGGCGGTAGTAGGCGGCGTTCCCGCCCGCGTGCGGGAGCACGAGCAGGACGGGTGCGTCCGGCGCGGGCGGTCCGGCGTCGAAGCGGCGCAGCCAGGCGCTGCCCGTGGCCCGGGTGGCGCGGTCCAGCCCGGTCACCGCCCCTCCCCCGCCCGGCCGCCGGCCCCGTCCGCCGCGAGCAGCAGCCTCTTCTGCGGCTTGCCCATGGCGTTGCGCGGCAGCGACGCGACGAAGCGCACCTCGCGGGGGCGTTTGTGCACGGACAGGTGCGCGGCGACGAAGTCGGTGAGTTCGGCGCCGGTGACGCCCTCGGCGACGACGAAGGCCACGATGCGCTGCCCGAGGTCGGCGTCCGGCACGCCGACCACGGCGGCCTCGCTGACCTTGGGGTGGTCGAGCAGGGCGTTCTCGATCTCGCCCGCACCGATCCGGTAGCCGCCGGACTTGATCATGTCGATGGAGGCCCGGCCCACGATGCGGTGGACGCCGTCCTCGTCGACGGCGGCGATGTCGCCCGTACGGAACCACCCGTCCTCGGTGTACGCGGCCGCGGTCGCCTCGGGACGGCCCAGGTACCCGGCGAACAGGGTGGGTCCGGTGAGCTGGAGTTCGCCGATCTCCGCGCCGGGTTCGGCGGCGATCCGGGTACGGACGCCGCGCAGCGGGGTGCCGACCGTACCGGGGCGGACCTCGCCGCCGGCGCGGCCGCTGACGGTGATCAGGGTTTCGGTCATCCCGTACCGCTCGACGGGCCGGTGGCCGGTCAGGGCCTCAAGGTCCCGGAACACGGGCGCGGGGAGGGCGGCGCTGCCGGAGACGAGCAGCCGGGCCCCGGACAGGGCGGCGGCCGCCCGGGGTTCGGCGGCGACGCGGGACCAGACGGTCGGCACCCCGAAGTACAGGCTGCCGCCGGCCGCGGCGTACGCCTCGGGGGTCGGCCGGCCGGTGTGCACGAGGCGGCTGCCCGTGCGCAGCGCGCCGAGGACGCCGAGGACGAGGCCGTGCACGTGGAAGAGGGGCAGGCCGTGCACGAGGGTGTCCTCGGCGCTCCACTGCCAGGCCGCGGCGAGGGCGTCGAGGTCGGCGGCGATGGCCTCCCCGGTGAGCACCACGCCCTTGGGCGGGCCGGTGGTGCCGGAGGTGTACAGGATCAGCGCGGGATCCCGGTCCGCGGCGGGCCGCCGCCCCCGGTCGGGGGCCCTGCGCGCGAAGTCGACGCCGATCTCGGCCGCCCCGGAGTCCCGCAGGATGTGCTCCCGCTCGGCGGGCCCGGCGTCGGGCGGCAGCGGTACGAGGGGCACCCCGGCCAGCAGCGCGCCGACGGCGGCGGCGACGGTCTCCAGCGAGGCGGTCGCGGTGACGGCGAAGGCGGGGGCCCCGCTGTCGGCGGCATCGGCCGCCACCGCCCGCGCCGCGCCCAGCAGTTGCTCGTACGAACAGACCCGCCCGGCAACGCTGAGCGCGTCCGCCCGGTCCCCGTACACCCCGTCCAATGCGGTCAGCACGCGCGACTCCCTGGTAGTGGTCCCCCCAGGCTACGACCCCCACCTTGCGCGCCCCCTGCGCGCCCCCGCCAGCCCGCCGGTGTGGTTTCGCGATCAGGACGGTGTCGCCCTCCCGGAGGTCGAACGCCAGGTCGGATTCCCGCCAGCTTCCGGCGCCGGTGCCGACAATGCTCAGTGCCATGAACCGAATTGAAGGAAACGTTGCCCTGATCACCGGCGGCAGCCGGGGTATCGGTGCCGCCGTGGCGCTACGCCTGGCCGAAGAAGGCGCCGACGTCGTCCTGACCTATGAGAACAGCGCGGAACGCGCCACCGAGGTGGTGGAACAGATCAAGGCCAGGGGGCGCCGGGCCCTTGCCATCCAGGCCGACAGCGCGGTCCCCGAGGCGCTCACCGCCGCGGTGGACGAGGCCGCCGCGGTGTTCGGCAGGCTCGACATCCTGGTCAACAACGCCGGGGTCTTCCTCGTCGGCCCCCTCGAAGACCTGGGGGCGGCGGAGATCGATCGCACCTTGGCGGTGAACGTCCGGGCGCCGTTCGCAGCGTCCCGGGCGGCCGTGCGTCACATGGGTCAGGGCGGCCGCATCATCAGCATCGGCAGCAATGTCGCCGAGCGTGCGGTCTTCCCCGGACTGGCGCTGTACTCGATGAGCAAGACGGCTCTGGTCGGGATGACGAAGGGCCTGGCCCGAGAACTCGGTCCGCGCGGAGTCACCGTCAATCTGGTGCATCCCGGCCCCACCGACACGGATGCCAACCCCGCCGACGGGCCGAACGCCGAGATGATCGCCGGCTTCACCGCTGTCGGCCGCTACGCGGAAGCGGCCGAGATCGCGGCCACCGTCGCCCACCTGGCCAGCGCGGACGGCGCGTACATCACCGGAGCCGCCATCCATGTCGACGGCGGCTTCACCGCCTGACCCGCGAACTCGGCTCCGTGAGCGAAGCGGCTTGCGGCGCCGGGCCGGGTGCGCCCTCACGTCCGCCCGGAAATAGTAGCCATGGCTATAGTAGCCATGTAATCTATTCGGCATGAGCAAGGGTTCACCGGGTCCCACGCCCGGATTCCTCGTATGGCGGCTCGCCAACAAATGGCGTGTCGCGGTCGATCGCGCGGTGGCACCGCTGGGCCTCACCCACGCGCAGTACTCACTGGTCGCGTCGCTGCACGGCATGCAGCGCGCCGGCGAGCGGCCCAGTCAGCGCCGACTCGCCGACCACACCGGCCTGGAGGCGCTGTACGTCTCCAAGCTGGCGCGTGCCCTGGAGTCGGCCGGCTTGATCGAGCGCACCCGCGACCCGCGCGACCCGCGCGCCGTGCAGCTCGCCCTCACCGAGCAGGGCCGAGCCGTCACCCGGCGGGCCATCGCGGTGGTCCAGGAACTGCTCGAGCAGTTGCTGGAGCCGCTCGGCGGCCTCGACGCCGAGCGGGCGCGCGCGTTCACCGACGAGCTGACGACCCTGCTCGACGCACCTCTCGCCCCGTCCCTACCGAACGACGAGAGCACTCAGGGGAGAACACCATGACCACCACCGCGCCCGTCGCCAACGCCCGCGCCCTCGGCCTGGCCCACTACGCCGCCCGCGGCGTCCTGGAGCACGTCCTGGCCCGGCACGGCATCACGTTCCAGCAGCAGATCGCCCTGCGCGCCGCCGTCACCGCCGACGCCCCGCAGACGCCGGACGACCTCGTCACCCAGGTCCGCGGCTCCCTCAAGGCCGATCCGGCCGACATCCGCGCCACTCTCGACGAGCTGCTGGCCAAGCAACTGCTCGTCGCGGACGGCGCGCACCTTCGCCCCACGGACGCAGGGCACGAGCTGATCGCCGCCCTCGGCGCGGAGACCGCCCCGATCACCGCCCGCGTCTGGGGCGGGATACCCGCCGAGGACCTGGCCGCCGCCGGCCGCGTCCTCGCCCTGGTCACCGAGCGCGCCGACGCGGAGCTCGCGGCGCTGACCGCCTGACCCCCCGACCGCCCGGCCGAGCCGGTCGGGAGGCGGGTGAGGTAGCCGGGGAGGAGCGCGGACGGCCCGTTCCCCGTCCCTCGCCGCGGGGCCGACCCCTTGACATCGGGGGGCTGTTGTGGCTGGTCAAGGCGGTGATGGGGCCTCTTCGGCCCTCGGTCATAGTGGGCGCCATGGACTATGACGTAGTGGTGGCCGGAGGCGGCCCGGTCGGACTGATGCTGGCCTGTGAGCTCCGGCTCGGAGGTGCGCGGGTGGCCGTCCTGGAGCGCCTCACCGAAGTGGACCCGACGATCAAGGGCGGGGCGATCACCACGCCCAGCGCCGAGGCGCTCTACCGCCGGGGCATGCTGCCCGCGCTGGCCGAGGTGCAGCGGCAGACGATGGACCGCTTCCACGCGTTCATGCGCGAGCGCAACGGCGGGGACGGAGGCGGGGCCGCGGGCCAAGGGCTCGGATACGTCGGGCACTTCGCCGGGATCATGCTGCGCGCCGACCTGGTCGACCGTACGGAGCCGGGCCTCGGCGACACCGGACCCGCCGCCGACATCGCTTTCGTGGCGCAGCAGGACATCGAGCGGCTGCTCGGCGGACGAGCTCGGCGTCGACGTGCGCCGGGGAGTGGAGCTGACCGGCTTCGACGCGGACGAGGAGGCCGTCACCGTGCGGACCGGCCACGGGGCGATACGCGCCGGCTGGCTCGTGGGCTGCGACGGCGGCCGCAGCGCGGTCCGCAAGCTCGCGGGGTTCGAATTCCCCGGTACGGAACCGGAGATCACCTGTCACCAGGCGGTCGTGGAGATGACCGGCGCGGAGGACCTGAAGGTCGGCTGGACCGCCACGGACACCGGGGTGTACGCCTACGGGCCGATGCCGGGCCGCGTCGTCACCGTGGAGTTCGACGGGCCGCCGGCCGACCGGGAGGCGCCGGTCACCGCCGAGGACCTCCAGGCGCGGCTGCGCCGGGTATCCGGCGTGGACGTGACGATCACCGGGGTGCGGACCGCGACCCGCTTCACCGACCACGCCCGCCAGGTCCCCGAGTACCGCAAGGGCCGGGTGCTGCTGGCGGGCGACGCGGCGCACGTGCACTCCGCGTTCGGGAGCCAGGGGCTGAGCCTGGGCATCGGGGACGCGATGAACCTCGGCTGGAAGCTCGCCGCGGTGATCGGCGGCCGGGCGCCGGAAGGGCTGCTGGACACGTACACCGCCGAGCGGCACCCGGTCGGTGCGCAGATCCTGGACTGGACCCGGTCCCAGGCCGCGGCCATGCGCCCGGACCCGCAGTCCCGGGCCCTGCGCGAGATCGTCAGCGACTTGGCGGGGACGGTCGCGGGCACCACGTACCTCACCGCGCGGCTCAACGGTGCCGGGGTGCGGTACGGGCTGCCGGGCGAGCACCCGCTGACCGGCCGCAGCACCCCGGACCTCGAACTCACCGACGGCGGCCGCCTCGCGGACCACCTCCACGGCGGCCGGGCGCTCCTGCTCGACCTCGCCGACGACCCGGAACTCCGGGCCCTGGCCGCGGGGTATGCCGGCCGCGTCGACACCCTGACGGCCGGCTGCCCGTCCCACCCGGAACTGGCGGCGGTCCTGGTCCGTCCGGACGGGTTCACGGCCTGGGCGGCCGACGCGGGCGCGCCGACGTCGACGGCCGGGCTGGCGGAGGCGCTGGAGGAGTGGTTCGGGGTGCCGGAGGGTGCGGTGACGCCGGGCTGAGCCGCCGCTCCGCCCCTCCGGGGCCGCCGCACCCACCCGGTTCACGGCCCCGGATCGGCCCTGTGGGCCTGCTCCACCGGCGCATCCAGCCCCGCCGGCGTTCGAGGCGCGGGGTGCGGGGCGGATCCCCGCGGGGCACGGCGCGGCCGGGGCCCCGCAGCGCGGCGGCGCCGCACCCGAAGCCCGGCGCAGCCGGAGCTCTGGGGCTCCGCCCCGCAGCCAGCGCCTCGAACGCCAGCGGGGGCTGGAGTGGGGCCGGGGCCCGTTCGCGTGACGGCGTCGCGGACGTGCCCCGGCCGCCGCGGGCTACCGCGGGCGGGCCGGGGTCAGATCACGCCCTGGGCCAGCATCGCGTCCGCGACCCGCTCGAAGCCCGCGATGTTCGCGCCGGTCACGTAGTCGCCCGGCGCCCCGTACCGCTCGGCGGTCTCGTACGACACCGCGTGGATCGACCGCATGATGGCGGCCAGTTCCTCCTCCACCCGCTCGCGCCCCCACGCCACGCGCCCCGCGTTCTGCGCCATCTCCAGCGCGCTGACGGCGACGCCGCCCGCGTTCGCCGCCTTGCCCGGGCCGAACGCGACGCCCGCCTGCTGGAGCACCCGTACCGCCTCCGGCGTCGTCGGCATGTTCGCGCCCTCCGAGACGGCCTTGACCCCGGCCGCGACCAGCGTGCGCGCGTCGTCCTCGCCCAGCTCGTTCTGCGTCGCCGACGGGAAGGCCACGTCCGCCGGGACCTCCCAGACCCGGCCGCCCCGCACGAAGCGGGCCGAGGCCCCGCGCCGGGCCGCGTACTCGCTGATGCGGCCGCGCTCGACCTCCTTGATCTGCTTCAGCAGCGCGAGGTCGATGCCCTTCTCGTCCACGACGTAGCCGGAGGAGTCGGAGGCCGTCAGCGGGTTGGCGCCCAGCTGCTGGAGCTTCTCGATCGTGTAGAGGGCGACGTTGCCGGAGCCCGAGACCACCGCGCTCAGCCCGTCCAGGGACTCGCCCCGGACCTTGAGCATCTCGGCGGCGAACAGCACCGAGCCGTAGCCGGTGGCCTCCGGGCGGATCGCGGAGCCGCCCCAGCCCTGGCCCTTGCCGGTGAGGACGCCGGCCTCCCAGCGGTTGGTGATGCGCCGGTACTGGCCGAACAGATAGCCGATCTCGCGGCCGCCGACGCCGATGTCACCGGCCGGGACGTCGGTGTGCTCACCGATGTGACGGGACAGCTCGGTCATGAACGACTGGCAGAAGCGCATGACCTCGGCGTCGGACTTGCCGTGCGGGTCGAAGTCGCTGCCGCCCTTGCCGCCGCCGATGCCGAGGCCCGTCAGGGCGTTCTTGAAGATCTGCTCGAAGCCGAGGAACTTCACCACGCCGATGTCCACCGACGGGTGGAAGCGCAGGCCGCCCTTGTACGGGCCGAGCGCGCTGTTGAACTCGACCCGGAAGCCGCGGTTGACCTGCACCCGGCCCCGGTCGTCCGTCCACGGCACGCGGAAGAGGATCTGCCGCTCCGGCTCGGTGATCCGCTCGACCAGCGCCACGGCCGGGTCGGCGTACTCGGGGCGGGCGGCGAACACCGGGGCGAGGCTGTCCAGGACTTCCCGTACGGCCTGGTGGAACTCGGGCTGGGCGGGATTGCGGCGCTCGATGTCGGCCCGGAGTGCGTCCAGCCTGTCCTTGGGGTCCATCACGGCGTGTTTCCTCTCGGAGGGTGGCAGGCGGGCGTGCGGGCCCAGGCGGGAGAGTACCGTGCGCCGCCAGGACCGTGGAGAGGGCTTCCGCCCCCTGGAACGCCCCCAGTTTTCCCCTCGCGTCCCGCTGGAGCGGCGTGCCACGGCGCGCATTCGCCCCGGGCCGTGGCGTACGGGGCCCGTAGGATCGGCGGGACGGATGGGGCCGGTCGACCGGGGGAGAGCACCCGTATGGAAATGGCACGTTCGGCGTCGCTCGTTGCCGCGACGATCACCATGGGGCTGGTCAGCGGCCTCTTCTACGGATTCGCCGTGTCCGTGATGCCCGCCCTGCGGCGCACCGGCGACCGGACCGTCATCGAGGTGATGCAGCGCATCAACGTCGCCATCCTCAACGGCTGGTTCGTCCTCGGCTACATCGGCGCCCTGCTCTTCACCGGCGTCGCCCTGGTGCTGCACGCCCTGTCCGCCCGCGGCGCCGTGCTGGTCCCGCTGGCGGCGGCCTTCGGGTGCTACCTGGTCGCGATGGCCGTCACGGCCCGGGTCAACATCCCGCTGAACAACGCCCTGGAGAAGGCCGGTCCGCCCGCCGCGATCGCCGACCCGGCCGCCGTCCGCCGCACCTTCGAGGGGCCGTGGGTGCGCGCCAACGTCTGGCGCACGTTGCTGTGCACGGCGGCCACCGGCCTGCTGGGCTGGTCGCTGCTCCTGACGCCCTGACGCCCTGAGCCGGCCGGCGCCGCCGCGCGCGGCTCAGCCGCGGACGTGCAGCGGTTGCCGGCCAGCGCCAGGTGGGCCTCGCCCAGGGCCTCGGTTCGCGTCGGGTTCGCGTGGACGAGCTGCGCCACCTCGGCCGGCCGGGCCTCGCCGGCCTGCTCGCTGACGCGCGAGCCGATCATGTGCAGCCCGGTGACGGGCGGGCCCGTCGAGGAGCTGGACGAGCTTGACCTCGCCGGCCGACTTCAGGATCTTGTGCTTGCCGGTGCTGCCCGCGTCGAACTTGCTGACGACCACCTGGTCCGCGCCGTACCGCGCCTTGGCCGCGGCCTCTGTGGGGCCGACGGAGGCGACCTCCGGCTCGCCGTAGGTGACGCGCGCGACGCCGTCGTGGTCGACCGGTGCGACCGGCAGGCCGGCGAGGCGCTCGGCGACCAGGCTGCCCTCGGCGAAGCCGACGTGCGCCGGCTGGAGCGTGGGAACGAGGTCGCCGACGGCCGAGACGGCCGGCAGGCCGGTGCGCAGCAGCTCGTCCACCACGACGTGCCCGCGCTCCATGGCGACGCCGGACTCCGCGTAGCCGAGGCCGGCGGAGACCGGTCCGCCGGCCTTCGTCGGGATGCAGCCGTTGTGCAGGCAGGTGCCGCCCGGCTCGCCCTTCTCGATGAGGGCGACCGTCAGTCCGAGCTGGGTCGCGCGCAGCGCACAGGACGACGGCGTGTTTCGAGAGTCCCGCCTGCCCCGCGACGCCCGGCACGCGCTCGTCCCCCAGCTACCGCTGGGAGGTGCCCCCAGCGTTGTCGGGCTCGCCCGCGTACGCCCGGTACGAGGGCGACCTCCGCCTTGCGATCGCACGCACCGGACGCCGCGGGGCCCGTCCTCCGGACGGCCGACGCTACCTTCGCAATACCCCTAGCCCCCGCTGCCGCCTCCCAGGATGACGACGTCGTACACGGTTTCGGCGGGGCTGCCCACGGCTGATGACCTCTCATCTTCGTTGTGGCGGAGGCGGATCCGGCTTCCGCTCCTGCCGTCCCGGACCCGCCGAATGATCTTCGGGTCCTGATCCGGCACAGCACGGTCCGGCACAGCACGGTCCGGCACAGCACGGTCCGGCACAACGCGAGCCGGCCCGTCAGGTTCCGCCCGTCAGACGGCGCGCACCACCATGGCCGCGTTGAAGCCGCCGCGGCCGCGCGCGAGGACCAGTGCCGTACGCAGCCCGCCGGGCCGGCGGCGCACCTCGGTGACCAGGTCGACCGGGCAGTCGGCGGCCGGCGGACCCGCGTTGACGGTCGGCGGGATCACCTGGTCCCGCAGCGAGAGCAGGGCCGCGGCCAGGTCCAGGGACGCGCCGCCCGCGGCGAGCCGGCCCGTCATCGTCTTCGGCGCGGTGACGGGGACGCCGTACGCGCCGAAGAGCGCCGCGAGGGCCTCGGCCTCCGCGCGGTCGGCGGTGCGCCGTCCGGCGGCGTCGGCGAAGACCACGTCGACGTCGCCGGCATCCAGCCCGGCGTCCCGCAGGGCGAGCCGGGCGGCGGCCCCGAGGCGGGAGGTGCTCCCCGAGCCGGGGGGCGGGTCGAAGGTGGCGGCGTACCCGGCGACGGCCCCGTACACACCGGCGCCCCGTTCGCGGGCCGAGTCCGCGTCCTCCAGGACGAGCAGGGCCCCGCCCTCGCCGGCCACGTGGCCGGCCGCGTCGGCGGAGAACGGCAGGTACGCCCGGTCCGGGTGCTCGGCGGTGCTCAGCTCGCCCCCGGCGAGGTGCGCCGCCCAGCCCCACGGGCACAGGGAGGAGTCCACCCCGCCGGTGACCAGCAGCCGTACGCCGCTCTTGCGGAGTTGGCGGCGGGCGTGGGCGACCGCGTCGAGGCCGCCGGCCTGCTCGGTGACCAGGACGCCGCTCGGCCCGCGCAGCCCGTCCCTGATGGAGATCTGGCCGGTGTTGACGGCGTAGAACCAGGCGAAGGACTGGTAGGCGCTGACGTACTGGCCCCCCTTGCTCCACAGTTCCTGGAGTTCCTTCTGGCCGAAGGCGTAGCCGCCCGCGGAAGCCGCGGTGATCACCCCGGCCGAGAAGTCGGGCAGGCCGGACACGTCGACGGCCGCGTCGGCCAGGGCCTCGTCGGCGGCGGTGAGGGCGAGCCGGGTCATGTGGTCGGTCTGGGGCAGCAGCCGGCCCGGCAGGTGGTCGGCGGCGTTGAAGCCGGGCACCTCCCCGGCGAGGCGGGCGGGGTACGGTCCGGCGTCGAACCGGCTGACCGGGCGGATGCCGCTCTCGCCGCGCAGCACGGCCCCCCACCACGCCTCGGTGCCCAGGCCGTTCGGCGCGGCCACGCCGATGCCGGTGACGACCGGCGCCGTGGACCCGGTGGCGGGGCGGGCGGGAGCGGGGGCGGGGGCGGTGGTCATGCGGCATCTCCCAGGCGCGGGCGGGTCAGGATCATGGCGCTCTGGAAGCCGCCGAACCCGCTGCCGACGCTGAGCACGGTGTCGGTGCGCTGCTCGCGCGCGACGAGCGGGGTGTAGTCCAGGTCGCAGGTGGGGTCGGGGGTGTGCAGGTTCGCGGTGGGCGGCACCGTGTCGTACTCGATGGCCAGGGCGCAGGCGGCGATTTCCAGGGAGCCGATCGCGCCGAGCGAGTGCCCGATCATCGACTTGATGGAGCTGACGGGCACCTCGTAGGCGTGCTGCCCGAGGCTGCGCTTGAAGGCGGCGGTCTCGTGGCGGTCGTTCTGCTTGGTGCCCGAGCCGTGGGCGTTGACGTAGTCGACGGCGGTGGCGTCGAGCCGGGCCTCGTCCAGGGCGCTGTCGATGGCGGCGGCCATCTCCGCGCCGTCGGCGCGCAGTCCGGTCATGTGGTAGGCGTTGCAGCGGCCGGCGAAACCGGCGATCTCGGCATAGACGTGGGCGCCGCGGCGGCGGGCGCTCTCCAGCTCCTCCAGGACGAGTACGGCCGAGCCCTCGCCGAGGACGAAGCCGTTGCGGGAGGCGTCGAAGGGCCGGGAGGCGGTCTCCGGGTCGTCGTTGCGCGGCGAGGTCGCCTTGATGGCGTCGAAGCAGGCCACGCTGATCGGGGAGATGGGTGCCTCCGTCGCACCGGTGACCATCACGTCGGCGCTGCCCTCGCGGATCAGCTCGACGGCGTGGCCGATGGAGTCCAGGCCCGAGGTGCAGCCGGTGGAGACCATGGAGACGGGGCCCTGGGCGCCCACCCGCCAGGCCACTTCGGCCGCCATCGAGCTCGGTACGAAGTAGTCGAACAGGTGCGGTGCGGCCAGGGTGTGGTCCACCTGCCAGGTGCTGCCGCCCAGGCTCACCGCGTTGTACTGGTCGTCCAGGCCCATGGTGCAGCCGACCGCGCTGCCGAGGGTCACCCCGGTGCGCTCCGGATCCGGCCCCGCCGCGGAGAGCCCGCTGTCGCGCAGCGCCTCGTCGGCGGCGACCAGGGCGAACTGCGCGGCCCGGTCGAGGCGCCGGGCCTCTTCGGCGGTGAAGCCGTGGGCGAGGGGATCGAAGTCGACTTCGGCGGCGATGCGGGAGCGGTACCCGGTGGCGTCGAAGAGGCTGATGGGCCGGGTGGCGGTCGTCCCGGAAGTGAGCAGGGACCAGTACTCCTTGGTGCCCACTCCCCCGGGCGCGACCACGCCGATTCCGGTGATGACGACGCGTCGGCTCATTGGGTGTTCCTTCACGGGTGAGTCCTATGGGTGGCGAGCTTGGCCAGCTCCGCTCGACGGCAGGTCGAGCGCGGGTGGTGGGCGCCCGCGGGCCGGGGATGTTCCGGCGGATCCCCAGCTCGCCGTGCCGGCTCCGGCCTCACCAGGCGAGGCCGCCGTTGACCTCCAGGACGTGCCCGTTGACGTACGACCCGCCCTCGCCCGCGAGGTAGACCGCGGCCTCGGCGACCTCCCGGCCGGTGCCCATCCGGCCGAGCGCGACCTTCGGCGCGTACCGGCTCCACACCGCCTCGTTCTGGCTGAGCAGCCGTCCCATGCCCGCGTCGATGAAGCCGGGCGCCAGGCAGTTGACGACGATGCCCTTCGGCGCGAGCTCCAGCGCGATGACCTTGCTGAACATCTCCACCGCCGCCTTGGTCGCGCAGTACGCGGACGCGCCGGGGGCGGGCCGGCTGCCCAGCGCCGAGGACATCGTGACGATCCGGGCGGCCGTGCTCCGCTCCAGGTACGGCACCGCCGCCTGCACGCAGTGGAAGAGGCCGGTCACGTTCGTGTCCACGACCTCGGCCCAGTCGGCCCCGGCCAGCCCCGCCGCGGGTCCCGGCCGGCTCAGACCGGCGTTGGCCACCAGGATGTCGATCCCCGCGAACCGGTCCGCCGCCGCCCGCATCAGCGCGCGCACGGAGCCGGGATCGCGGACGTCGGTCTGCCGGAAGACGGCCCGGCCGCCCAGGTGCGCCAGGGCCTCGTCCGCCCCGGCCGCGCCGCGCGCGCCGACGACGACGCTCGCGCCCTCCGCGACGAACGCCTCGGTGATCTCCAGTCCGAGGCCCTTCGTCCCGCCGGTCACCACGGCGACCCTGCCCTCCAGTGCCGCCATCAGGTACCGGACCGCACCGCGAACCGCTCGCCCGCGGCCCGGGGGGCCGCGGCGGCGGGCGGCCCGGGGGCGCGCCGGGGAGCGGGGCTCAGCAGCCGGGCCTGGAGCTGCCTGAGCTCCGGCGAGGGTTCCGTGCCCAGTTCGTCGGCGAGCACCCGCTGGACGTCCTGGTAGGCCCGGACGGCTTCCGCGCGCCGGCCGGCGGCGGCGAGGGCCGCGATGAGCCGGCTGTGGAACCACTCGTTGAGCGGGTAGTCGCTGATGAGCTTGCGCAGCTCGGGGATGGACTCGCGGGTCAGGCCCAGCTGTTCCTGCGCCTCGATGCGGATCTCGAAGGCCCGTACGCGCAGCTCGTTCAGGTGGTGGAGGTGGCCGCTGAGCACGTCGCCGACGGGGTGGTTCGACAGGGCGGGGCCGCGCCACAGGTCGAGCGCCTGCCGGACGTCGCGCAGCGCCGCGGCCGGTTCGCCGTCCGCGAGTCCGGTACGGGCCCGGGCGACGAGCCGCTCGAAGACGCGGATGTCGATCTCGGCGTCGTCGGCGAGGATCCGGTAACCGGGCGGACTGGTGACGATCAGGGAGCGCCCGGGCGGCAACAGGTTCTCGCGCACCAGCATCCGGCGGGCGTGGTACACGTACGTCTGGAGGGTGGTGACGGCGCTGCGCGGCGGTTCGTCGCCCCACAGCTCGTGGATGAGCGCTTCCGCCGTGACGATCTCATGGGGCCGGGTGAGCAGCAGCGCCAGTGTCTGGCAGACCTTCGGGGTTCCGGGCCGGTACACCCGTCCGTCGTCGGAGACGATCTCGAACGGGCCGATGAGATGGAAACGCATGGCAGGTGGCTCCTCGTCAGCAGGACAGCGGCGGCGGCCGGGCGGCCGTCGACGGATGGGGCCGCCCCGCCGGATTTCTCCGGCGGGGCGGCCGTCACCGCGGGGTGCGCGCTGTCACTCCTCGCCGAGCAGGTAGCGGATGTGCTTGACCAGCTCGCCGATGTCCTCGCGCAGCAGGCTGTAGTGGTCGGCGTCGAGGTCGATGACCGTCGGCGGCTCGGCCGAGTAGCCGCTGCTGTTCTCGAGGAACGAGTAGTCGTCGCCCACGGCCTTGAAGATGCTGATCGGCGCCTGGAGGGTGCGCTCGGCCAGCTCGTGGAAGGAGTACTCGAACTCGTAGGTCTGGCCCACCACCGAGATGATCCGGCGGGCGAGGTCGACGTCGATGCCCTTGAGTTCGCTGATGAACTCGGCGAAGGACGCCTCGTCCGTCACGGTCTCCAGGCACTTCTCCAGGTCCGGACCGGAAATCGTGCCGGTGAAGACGGAGAAGAGGATGGTGGTGTAGCCGCGGTTGGCGAAGGACGCCTCACGGCCCCACACCTTGCCGTTCTCGGCGCGCACCTTCGGGGAGCCCGGCGCGATCAGGAACAGGTTGTCCACCTTCTCGCCGGCCTGCTCCAGCTGGTAGGCGGTCTCGAAGGCCACGCGGGCGCCGAAGGAGTAGCCCCACAGGGTGTAGGGGCCGGTCGGCTGGAGCTCCTTGATGGCCTCGATGTCCGCCTTGGCCATCTCGACGATGGTCTCGTACGGGCTCTCGCCCTCGTTGATGCCGTGCGACTGGACGCCGTAGAACGAGCGGCCGAGGCCGATCTCGCCGGCCAGGGAGCGCAGGTTCATCGGGTAGCCGCCGAGACCGGGCCAGCAGATCACGGGGTTGGCCTTGCCGGTCTCCGCGTGCAGCCGCACCAGGCGGGAGGACTCCTGCGCGACCTCGCGCTCCAGGCGCCGGGCGAGCTTCTCGACGGTCGGGGACTCCAGGACGCTCTGGAGCGGCAGGGAGACGCCGAGCCGGGAGTTGAGCTCGCGGATGAGACCGACGGCGATCAGCGAGTTGCCGCCGGACTCGAAGAAGTCGTCCTGCACCGAGACGCTCTCGCGCCGCAGGGACTTCGCCCAGATCGCGCTGATCTCCTTCTCGGTCTCGGTGCGCGGCGCGACGAAGGGGCGCTCGACGAGTTCGGCGTTGACCTGCTCGGAGGCGGCCAGTGCCTTGACGTCGACCTTGCCGTTGGCGGACAGCGGCATCCGCTCGAACACCACGACCCGGTTGGGGATCATGTAGTCGGGCAGGAAGCTGACGAGGTCGTCGCGGATGAGCTCGGCCGGACCGCGCATGTGGACGCTGTCCTCGCGCATGCCCTCGTGGCCGAGCTGCTCGTCGCTGATGCGGCCGCCGACGAAGAAGTACATCGGGCCGCTCTCGACGCCGTTCGCGGCGAGGACGGCGTCCATGCGGCGCGAGGCGGGCAGCGGGTTGCCGGTCTTGGAGCTGTAGCCGGACGACATGAAGCCCAGGTTCAGGCCGTTCATCATCAGGTGCTGGAGCTTCTTGCCGAGGGCGATGTACCGCAGCCACTCCTCGGGGGCCCGGCTGTAGACGCTGATGCCGAAGCTCGCGGCCTGGTACACGGACTGGTTGATCGCGATGACGTGCTTCTTGAGGACGATGTCGTCCGAGAAGCGGGCCAGCTCGCCGTCCGCGTAGCGGTACAGGCCCTCGGGCAGGCCGGCGATCTTGCTGCCGTGCGTCTGGACGTAGACCTCGGCGTGGTCCGGGCGCGGGCCCGCGTGCGGGACGAGCTCGAAGGTGCCCAGGTAGTAGTCCTCGTCGGCGACGTCCAGCCGCTCGCGGACGGCCGGCTCGTAGGCGCGGTCGTGGATGTCGAGACCGTAGCCGGGCAGGATCTGCTCGAAGAGGCCGACCATGTGGCCGGTCTCGATCTCCAGGACCTCGACGATGTTGTTCTTGTAGACGGGCTCGATGCCGCTCTTCTTGCCGATGAAGTGGATCTGCGCGGTGGGCTTGCCGGTGGCCTCGCGCTCGCTGATCAGCACGAGCTGGTGGCGGACCGGCTGGTAGTAGTAGTAGCCCGGCTTCAGTCCGCCGACGCCCTCCAGCTCGAAGTACATCTGCGTCGCGTACAGCGCGCCCGGGGAGGCGTAGCCGTACTTCGGCAGCAGCCGCTCCTCGCTGACGTACTGGCCGAACCAGCGCAGGATCTGGCCCAGTTCGGCGGGTGCCAGATCGGCGGCCTTGCGCGAGTAGCCCGCGGTGACCTCGGCGCCGAGCAGGTCGAGCAGGTCGTCCTGGGTGACGGCGCCGCCCTCGTAGAAGCGGTACGTCTTGCGGGCGAAGACCCGGGCGCGCTGCTCGGGGGTGGGCTCGGAGCCCGGCAGGTCGTAGGTGGTGCGGGCGGCGAGCTCGGCGTCGTCGCGCAGGCCCGGGTTCGACAGCTGCGCCTTGACCTGGAGCTTGCTCTTCTTCGAGGCGTGGTGCGAGCCGTGGTTGCCCTGGTCCATCAGGGCGGCTTCCTTCTCGCTCAGCTCGACGCAGGCGATCAGGTTCTGGAAGCCGGTGCGGCCGTCGTTCTTGACGATGACGGCCGCGTTGCGGACCCACTCGTGGTTCTCGATGGCGAGGGAGATCTCGTCGAGTTCGACGCGGTAGCCGCGCAGCTTGACCTGGTTGTCGGCGCGGCCGGCGAACTGCACGGTGCCGTCCGGGTTCCACTGGCCCAGGTCGCCCGTCTTGTAGAGGCGGGTGGGGGCGCCGTCGTCGGTGACCGGGATCTCCAGGAAGCGGTCCGCGGTCAGGTCGGGGCGGTGCAGGTAGCCGCGGGCCAGCTGGACGCCGCCGATGTACAGCTCGCCGATCTCGCCGACGCCGACGGGCCGCAGGTCCTTGTCGAGGATGTGGTACTCGGTGCGGTGCACCGGGCTGCCGATCGAGATCGACTGCGGTCCCTCGTCCAGGGCCGCGGGGTCGACGGTGTACGAGGAGGAGTTGATGGTGCACTCCGTCGGCCCGTACAGGTTGATCAGGGCGCGGCCCGGTATCTCGCGGGTGACCTGGATCGCGAGGTTGCGGGAGAGCGCCTCGCCGCCGCTGAATATCTGCTTCAGCGTGGAGCAGGCGTCGAACTTCTCGGTGTCGATGAGCGCCTGGAGCAGCGTCGGGACGCACTGGAGGGTGGTGACGCCGTGCTTCTGGATGGTCTCGATGAGGCCCTCGGGGTCGGCGTAGACGCCGGGGGCGCCCATGACGACGGTGGCGCCGTTGGCCGGGGAGAGGATCTCCCACTGGGCGGCGTCGAAGCTCATCGGGGTCTTCTGCAGGACGACCTTGCTGCGGTCGATCCCGTGCGCCTCGCGCAGCCAGCCGAGCTGGTTGACGACGCTGCGGTGCTCGATCATCACGCCCTTGGGCCGGCCCGTGCTGCCCGAGGTGTAGATGACGTAGGCGAGGCTGCCGGGGTGGACGCCTTCGACGGCGGGTGCGGGCGTGCCCTCGGGCAGCACGAACGCGTCGGAGTCGCGCAGGGTGACGACGGTGACGTCCTGCGGCGCGAGTTCGCGCAGCCGGGACACCAGGCGCTGCTGGGCCAGGATGATCTTCGCCTGGCTGTTCTCGATCATGTACCGGAGCCGGTCCTCGGGGTACTCCGGGGAGAGCGGCAGGTAGGCGCCGCCGGCCGACAGGATGCCCCAGGCGCCGATCATCAGGTCGAGCGACGGCTCGACGAAGAGGCCGACGCAGGCGTCCGCCGAGACACCGAGATGTCTCAGGTACTCGGCCAGGGCCGAGCTTCTGGCCGCCAGTTCGCGGTAGGTGAGGCTCTGGTCGCGGTAGACGACGGCGGTCGCCTCCGGGTGCTCCGCGACCCGCTCGGCGAGCAGGTCCGGCAACGCCTTGGTTCCCAGAAGGGTGGGCTCGAGCACGCTGGTCTCCTGAAAGGTCATTTCTCGCTTCCTTACTTCCTTCGTGGAACAACGGGCGTGCCCGACGCCCGCGCGACCGGGCCGCGCCAACGCGGGCGGACCCGGTCTGCAGCGGCTCACCGCGGTACGGACGGCACCCGCGGGCCGGGGTACACCGCGGAGGTGAGCCGGAAGAGCCGGGCGGCGGCCCGGCATGAAGAAACCGACGGACAGGGAACCAGTGCCGCTCCCCCGGACAGAGCCGCCGGGACGGTGCGCCGTGGGCGTACGGTCCCGGGGTGCGGGCGGGCCCCCTCGGCCCGCCCGCCTCCGCTACCGGTCCTGGAGCAACTGGGTCACCGATCCGTTCTCGAACACCTCACGGGCCGCGCCCGCGATGAGCGGGGCGATCGACAGGACGGTGACCTTGTCCAGTCCGAGCGCACCGGGCACCGGCAGGGTGTCCGTGAAGACGAACTCACTGACCCGCGAGTTCTTCAGGCGGTCCGCGGCGGGGCCGGACAGCACCCCGTGCGTGGCCGCCACGATGACGTCCCGCGCGCCCTGGGCGAACAGGGCGTCGGCGGCGGCGCAGATCGTGCCGCCCGTGTCGATCATGTCGTCGACCAGGACGCAGTCCCGGCCCTCGACGTCGCCGACCACCTCGTGGGCGGTGACCTGGTGGGCCACGTCCTTGTCGCGCCGCTTGTGGACGATGGCCAGCGGCGCGCCCAGCCGGTCGCACCAGCCGTCGGCCACCCGGACGCGCCCGGCGTCGGGCGAGACGACCGTGAGGTTGTCGCGGTCGGCCTTGGCTCCGATGTGGTCCGCGAGGACCGGCATCGCGAACAGGTGGTCCACCGGCCCGTCGAAGAAGCCCTGGATCTGGTCGGCGTGCAGATCGACCGTCAGGATCCGGTCCGCGCCCGCGGTCTTCAGCAGGTCCGCGACCAGGCGGGCCGAGATGGGCTCCCGGCCGCTGTGCTTGCGGTCCTGGCGGGCGTATCCGTAGAACGGCAGGATCACCGTGATGCTGCGGGCGGAGGCCCGCTTCAACGCGTCGATCATGATGAGCTGTTCCATGATCGCCTTGTTGATGGGGGCGGTGTGGCTCTGGATGACGAAGCAGTCCGCGCCGCGCACGGAGGCCTGGTAGCGGATGTAGATCTCGCCGTTGGCGAAGTCGATCGCCTTCGTCGGGACCAGCGTCGTCCCCAGCTCGGCCGCCACGGCCTCCGCCAGCTCGGGGTGCGCGCGCCCCGAGAACAGCAGCATCTGGCCCGGGCCGCTCACGCGGTTCCGGCCTCGGCCTCGGCCAGCGTCGGGTAGTCGGTGTAGCCGCGGTGGTCGCCACCGTAGAAGGTGGTGGTGTCCAGCGCGTTGAAGGGGCCGCCGGCGCGCACCCGCTCCGGCAGGTCCGGGTTGGCCAGGAAGGCCGCGCCGAACGCGACGGCGCAGGCCACACCGGCCTCCAGGGCCTCGGTGGCGGTCTCGGCGGTGACCGGGACGCCCAGGTTCTCCGGGTGCGGGCACAGGATGATGGTGCCGGTCCACTGGGCGCGCAGCGCCTCGGTCTGGCTGCGGTTGCCGCCCTCCAGGACGTGCAGGAACGCCACCGGCGGCAGGGCCGCGACGAGCGCCTGGTACAGGGCGGCGGTGTCGCCCTCGGCGATGTCGTTGTACGGGTTGGCGGGCGAGATGCGCACGCCGACGCGGTCGGCGCCGATCCGCTCGGACACCGCCTCGATGACCTCGACGGCGAACCGGATGCGGTTCTCGATGGAACCGCCGTACTGGTCGGTGCGCTGGTTGGTGTTCTCCGCGAGGAACTGGTGGAGCAGGAAGCCGTTGCCCGCGTGGACCTCGACGCCGTCGAAGCCGGCCTCGATGGCGTTCTGCGCGGCGTCCGCGAACTCCTTGACGGTGTCCGCGATCTCCTCGGCCGACAGCACGTGCGGCTCCTGGTAGTCCAGCGGGCCCTCGGGGCCGAAGCACTGGCCGGCCGGGGTGACGGCCGACGGCGCGACGGACTGGTGGGCGCTCGGGTACAGGGACGGGTGGCCGATCCGGCCGCAGTGCATGAGCTGGGCGACGATCAGCCCGCCGGCGCGGTGCACGGCGGAGGTGACCTGCTTCCAGGACTCGGTCTGCTCCTGCGAGTACAGGCCGGGGCTGTTCATGAACCCCTGGCCGACGACGTTGGGCTGGATGCCCTCGGTGATGATCAGGCCGGCGCCCGCGCGCTGGGCGTAGTAAGTGGCCATCAGCTCGGTGGCGAGGCCCTCGGAGGTGGCGCGGTTGCGGCTCATGGGCGCCATGACCAGGCGGTTGCTCAGGGCCAGCTTCCCCAGGGTGACCGGCTCGAACAGCTTCTCGGACATCGTGTGTCTCCTCATCGAGGTCTTTGCGTGGTGCGGAGGTACGGCGGCGGAGCGGGGCGGGCCCCGGCGGGGTCAGCGGCCCGCGCGTTCGGCGCGGTGCTCGGCGTGGGCGACGGCGAGCCGGCCGGCGGCCTCGGCGCAGGAGGCGAGGACGGCCATGTTGGCGCGCGCGGAACGCCCGTCGGTGGCGGCGTCCACGGCCCGCATCAGGTACTTGGTGATGCCCTGGCCGGAGACCCCGTCGGCGGTGGCCTGGGCGACGGCGGCACGGATGGCCGTGTCGACCTCGGTGGAGTCGATGGCGTCCTCCTCCCGGACCGGGGTGGTGATCAGGAAGGAGCTGTTGTTGCCGAGCGCCCAGTGGGCCTCGACGGCGCGGGCGATGACCCGCTCGTCGTCCAGGCGGTGGGGCGCCCGGTGTCCGCTGGTACGGCAGTAGAAGGCGGGGAAGTCGTCCGAGCGGTACGCGACGACCGGGACGCACTGCGTCTCCAGGTACTCCAGCGTCAGCCCCAGGTCGAGGATCATCTTCGCTCCGGCGCAGACGACCGCGACCTTGGAGCGGGTGAACTGGATGAGGTCGGAGGAGACGTCCCAGGTCTCCTGCGCGCCGCGGTGCACGCCGCCGATGCCGGCGGAGGAGAAGAACGGGATCCCCGCGAGCTCGGCCGCCACGACGGACGACGCCACGGTGGTCGCGCCGAGGCCGCCCTCGGCCAGGACGAGGGGCATGTCGCGGCTGGAGACCTTGGGGATGTCCGGCAGGGAGGCGAAGCGCTCGATGTCCGAGTCCGACATGCCGACCCGGATCTCGCCCCCCTCGATGCAGATCGTCGCGGGTACCGCGCCGCCGGCCCGTACGGCGTCCTCCACCTTGCGGGCGGTGGCCGCGTTGTCGGGGTAGGGCAGGCCGTGCGTGATGACGTTGCTCTCCAGGGCGACGATGGCCGCGCCGTCGTGGAGGGCCTCGCGGACTTCCTCGGTGTAGCGGACGGGGATGCCGCTGCTTGCGCTCATCGAAGGTCTCTCACTTCTCGTTCCAGTAGCCGGGCGGCTTGACCAGCAGGTCCCGGCGGGCCGCTATCTCGGTGAGGACGTGGGCGTCCCAGTCCTCGGGTTCGACCGGCTCCAGCGAGATCGAGACGCTGTCCTCGCCGGTGGCGAAGGTCCGCGTCACCGCGGCGGTGACCGCGTCGTCGATCGCCCGGAGCTGTTCGGCCGTGAATTCCCTCGGGTAGTGCCGGACGTGGATGTGGGGCACGGACTCGGTTCCTCTCCTGATCGGTGGCGGACGGGTGGCACACCGAGGACGGGGGAGACCTCGGTGTGCCACCGCCACTCCCGGCCCCCACCAGGGGGGTTTCGGTGGGGCGGGGAGTTCGGGAGGAGCTCCGCCGCGTCAGGCGTCGACGGGCTCCCGCGCAGCGGCCCTGGCCGCCTGCCGCTTGGCCCGGCCGGGGCGCGGCTGGGCCAGGATCACGGCGGCGACCACGGTGAGGGCGCCGACGAGCTGGAGCGGCGACAGGGCCTGGTCGAGGACGAAGTAGCCCAGCAGGGTGGCCGCGAGCGGCGAGGCGAAGCTGAGGAACGACACGGCGAGCGCGGGCAGCCGCTCCATGCCGCGGAACCAGATCGCGTAGGCGAACAGGGCCCCGATGATGCCGAGGTAGGCGAAGCCCGCCAGGTTCTTGCCGGTGATCGTGTCGGGCAGACCCTCGCCGATCAGCGCGACCGGCAGGAGCACGAGGCCGCCGACGGTCAGCTGCCAGCCCGTGAAGGTCAGCAGGCCCACTCCTTCGGGGCGGCCCCAGCGCTTGGTGAGCACGATGCCGGAGGCCATGCTGAGCGCGCCCAGCAGGCCGGCGATGACACCGGTGGTGTTGAGGCCGGCGTTCGGCTGGAGGACCAGCAGGGCCACTCCGGCGGCGCCGAGCGCGCAGGCGGCCAGGTGGATCCGCTTGATCTTCTCCTTGAGCAGCAGGGCGCCCAGGAGCAGCACGATCATCGGCTGGATGGACATCACCAGCGCCGCGACCCCGCCGGGCAGGTGGTACGCCGCGACGAACAGCAGGTAGAAGAAGGCGCCGATGTTGAGGACGCCGAGGACCAGTGCCCGCCACCACCAGATGCCGCGGGGCAGGGTGCGGCCGATGAGTACGAGGACCAGGCCGGCCGGCAGTGCGCGCAGCATCGCCGCCAGCAGCGGGCGGCCCTCGGGGAGCAGCTCGGTGGTGACCAGGTACGTCGAACCCCAGATGGCGGGTGCGAGCGCGGTGAGCGCCGAATCGCTCAGTGCGCGGCTCTTCATCGGACCACTGCCGAGTCGGTGGTGCCGAAGAAGCGGTCGCCGAAGTCGCCGATGCCGGGGATCATGAACGCGTTCTCGTTGAGCCGCTCTTCGACCGACGAGGTGACGATCTTGACCGCGGGGTGCTTGGCGTGGACCGCCTCGATGCCCTCGGGCGCGGCGAGGAAGTTGACGAACACGATGTTCTCCTCGCGCACGCCCGCTTCGAGCAGCAGGCCGATGGCGGCGTTGGCGCTGCCGCCGGTGGCGAGCATCGGCTCCAGGAGCAGCACCTGCCGCTCGGCGATGTCGTCCGGCAGGTTCTGGTAGAGGTAGTGCGGGAGCTTGGTGGCCTTGTCCCGCTGGATGAGTATCTTGCCGACGCGGATGTTGGGCACGACGGCGCGCAGTTCGTCCACCATCGAGTCGCCGGCCCGGATCACGGGCACGGCGCACAGGTTGGGCGTGAACTTCAGGCCCTCGAAGGTCTCGCCGACCGGCGTGGTCACCTTCTGCTTGTCGAACGGCAGCAGGTCCAGCGCGGATTCGAGAAGGAGGCGGATGATGCGCCGGGAGTAGAAGACGAAGTCCGCGCGCGAGGCGTCACGGTCTCGGATGATGGTGTGCATGGCCCGCAGCTGGTTGGTCTGCGGCAGCGGGTGGACGTTGTAGTGGCCGGTCGCCATGAGAACCTGCTTCTCGTCGGTCGGTGGAGACGGGCTGCGGCCGGGGCCCGGTGGGGGGGTGCCCCGGGCGGCCGCAGCCCGGGGTCGGGCGTTGCGCCTGGGTCAGGCGTTCTCGCCGGCGATCTCGGCGAACGCCTTGCGTGACTCGGCCACGAACTTGGCGACCTTGGCCCGGTCCTTGCGGCCGTCGGCGCCTTCGAGGCCGGTGTGGGCGTCGACGGCGGCGGGCTTGACGAAGCGGATCGCGTCGGCGACGTTCTCCGCGTTCAGGCCGCCGGCCATCATCAGGGGCTTGGAAGAGCGGCGGACGAGCTCGGCGCTGACGTTCCAGTCGTGGGTGAGGCCGGTGGCGCCCTTGGCTCCGGTGGCCGGGTTGAAGGTGTCGGTGATGAACATGTCCACCGCGTCGGCGACGTCGTCGACGAGCTGGAGCAGCTCCTCGGCGTTGTCCTCCTTCACGACCAGGCTCTTGAGCACGTACAGGTCGGGGCGGTTGGCCTTGAGCTTGCGCAGCTGCTCTGGCTCCACGTCACCGTGCAGCTGGACGGCCTTGACGCCGAGCCGGGTGGTGAAGGCGCTGATCTCGTCGGCGTCCGTCATGTAGCTGATGAGGACGCCCTCCTGGGGGGCCTTCAGGCCGGCGATGATCTCCGTTGCCGCCGTCTCGGAGATGTCGTCCTTGCCCGACGGGAGGCGGAGCGGGAACCCGAACCAGTCGACGCCCTCCTCGGCCAGCAGCGCGGCCTCTTCGGCGTCGATGATCCCGGCGACCTGCACCAGATCCTTCACGTCACTCATGTGTGTTTCCTTTTCAGGGTGAAGCTGAATGAGCAGAACATTTGCGGGCAGTGATACGAAAAGGACGTGGCCCGTTATGACGGTTTTCGGTACACGTCGCGGGATGCTCTCCAAAAGCCTCGTTGGTACCGATCCATGGGTCAACGGGCTCTATGTCAGATCGACGTCAACCTTCGCCACGTCTGTGTCAGGGACCGTCAGATACCGGCCAACCACCCCCGTTCGCAAGGCTGTTGGGCCAAGGTGGGAGCGCGGGAAGTCAGCGGCCGCGGCGGGCGGCGCGCCTGCGGACGAGGGCGATCCCCCAGGCGGCCCGGCGGCGCATCAGGGTGGACAGGGGCGGCCCGGGACGGCCCGGCGCGGGATAGGTCAGCTCGGGAAAGCGGAGGGCGGCGTGCTGCCGCGCGGTATCGCGTACGGGTTCGCGGACCGGCCTGCGGCGTGCGGGGACGAGGTGGCCGGTGATCCCGGTGCTCACCACTGCACTCCGGTCAGCTCGGGCAGCCGGTCCCCGGCGTCCCACACGACGTGGAAGGCGACGTGGTCCAGCCGCCAGCCGGCCGGCGTGCGCACGGCCCGGGCCTGGCAGTAGCCGCCCACCTCGAAGGGTGCCGCGGGGCCCGCCCCGGGCCGGTGGAGGTGCCGGGTGAGCTGCTGGACCCGCAGCGTGGCCCGGTCGCCGTCGAGGCGGATGTCGTGGTTGGCGCTGATGTGGTGGGTGCGCGACCAGCGCGCCCCGGCCTCCCGGCGCAGCACGGCGAAGCCCTCGGCGCCGGTGCAGGTGCCGATGGGGAAGACGAAGGCGGCGTCCTCGGTGAACAGCTCGCCGAACGGCACCGGGCCGGCTCCGGCGTGCGGGCCGGTGTCGAGGGCACTGACGTAACGGTCGAAGAGGTCCCGCAGCTCGGCCCGGTCGCGCAGGACCCGTACCTGCGCGGACAGATCCGCGAGCTCGTCGTCGGTCGATGGCATGGCCGCTCCTGGTTCGTAAGGGTGGGAGATCCTGCTGGGTGCGGGACGCCACGGACCCCCGGACGGATCAGGCGGTCCGCGGTGCGGGTGGGTTGTCCCGCCAGGTGCGGGCGCCGCCGAAGACGCGGTGGCGCTCGGGGCGGTGCCAGCTCGCGCGGGCGGGCCCGGCGCCCGCCGTGCCGCCGTACTGGCCCTCGTAGGCCGCGGCCCGGGCCAGTACGACGGCCGTCAGGGCCGCCAGTTCGTCGGCGTCGGGCCGGCCCTTCTCCACGCGGATGAACCGGCCGGGGTCGTGCCTTCTCATGGGGTGCTCCTCGTCTCGTGACGGCCGTCAGAGCGCGATGTCGCTCGGCGCGTCCGCCGCCGGGACCGGCCGGGCGGCGGTGTACGTCGTGTGCACGTGGGCGCCCGGCAGGATGCGCCGGACCAGGCCGCCGAGCACCCGGCCGGGCCCCACCTCCACGAACCGGTCGGCGCCCGAGGCGGCGAGCGCCGCGACGGCTTCCGTCCAGCGCACCGGCCGGGTCAGCTGGCCGCGCAGCGCGACGACGGCCTGCGCGCCGCTCTCGATCCGTCCCCCGGTGACGCTGGAGACCAGCGGCAGCACCGGGTCGCGGAAGGCAGTGGCGATCAGGGTCTCGGTGAACTCGGCCTCCGCCTCGCGCAGCAGGCTGGAGTGGAAGGGGCCGCCGGCCCGCAGCGGCCGTACCCGGGCCCCGGCCGCGCGGGCGGCCGCGGTGAGGTGGGACACCGCCTCGGCCTGCCCGGAGACCACCGCCTGGCGGGGTTCGTTGTCCCCGGCCACCTCCACGACCCGGTCCGTGGCGGCGCGCGACTCGGCACACAGCCGCACCAGGTCACGGCGGCCGAGGCCGATGACAGCCGCGGTGGCGCTGCCGACCCGGTCGCCGACGGTGGCGACGAGCTCGCTGCGCAGCCTGACCAGCCACAGCGCGTCGGTCCACTCCAGGACGCCCGCCGCGACCAGCGCCGTGTACTCGCCGAGGCTGTGCCCGGCGACCGCGTACGGCTCCAGGCCTTCGCCGCGCAGCACTTCCAGGGCCGCCAGGCTCGTCAGGAACACGGCCGGCTGCGCCACGACCGGGTCCTCCAGGTCCCGGTCGGAGCCGTCCCGGCAGATCCGGGCCAGCGGGATCCCGAGGATGTCGTCGGCGGCGCGGAAATAGGTGCCGGCGAGTTCCGGACGCCGGGCGAGCAGCTCTCTGCCCATGCCGGCGCATTCGGAGCCCTGGCCGGGGAAGACGAATGCGGTGCGGGTCATCCGGTCACGTCCTTGATCTGCGGTCAACTGGCGAGGGGCGTACGGTCCGGCCAGGGGGCGGACGCACCGCACGCGGCACCTCCGGCGGCCAGCCAGCTGTCGGGGACCCAGCGGACGTCGACCACCGCGGGAGCGGGCCCGGCCACCGCCACGGCGGCGGCGTGGGAGGTGTCGGCGGGGATACCGACCATGGTCCAGTCGTCCGGGTGCCGGTCGTGGTCGGTACCGAGGTAGTCCTCGGCGGGTGAGCGGCTCAACCCTGTCCCGAGTCCCTTGAGAAACGCTTCTTTTCGAGTCCAGATCTGGCCGAAGAGCTGCCGTCGGGCCTCGCCGGCCGCGGCCCGGGCTATCTCCAGCTGCTCGTCCGGGTGCAGCGCCTTGGAGCAGATGTCGACGGTCTCCACTCCGGGCAGCTTCTCCACGTCGACGCCGAGCGGCACGGTGCCCACGCCCACCAGCGCGACTCCCCCGCTGTGCGAGAGGGAGTAGTGCAGCGGTGGCGGCGGCGGGGACAGCGCGGGGCGGCCGTGCGGTTCGCCGCAGCCCGGGCAGGGCTCGCGCATGAAGCGCACGTCCTGCGGCAGGGTCGCGGTGTACCGGCCGAGCAGCCGGCGCACCGCCACGTGGGCGGCCGCGTAGAGCAGGCCGTCGGAGCGCCTGATGAACGCGTCGGTCCGCTTGCGTTCCCCCGCGTCCAGCTCGGCCACGGCCAGCGCTTCGGCGTCGGCCCCGGTGGGACGGCGCACCAGCCACAGGTCGACCCGGTCCGGGGAGAGGGTGAAGTCGGCGTCGGGCAGGCCGAGGTGGTTCACGACCGGGCGGGTGGCCGGCCGCAGGGTGGTAGTCGTCATGCCGGCACCGCTGCCCCGTGCAGGTGCGACTCCGGGCCGAACTGGCCGACGAGGCAGTCGATGAGCTCCTGCGCGCTGTTCGCCGTCAGCAGTCGCTGGAGGTTCAGGTCGACGCCCAGCACCGCCTCCATCCGGTACTGCAGTTCGATCCCGGAGATCGAGCCGATGCCCAGGCAGCCCATCGGGCGGCCGGTCGTGTCGACGCGGTGCGGTTCGATGCCGAGGATGCGGCCCAGCTCCTCGCGCACGTACTGCTCCAGGATCCGGGTGCGTTCGCGCCTGCCGACGGTGTGCAGCAGGGTCACGTCGGGCGGGCTGATGTGGACCAGCCCGCTGTCCGTCTCATATGTGTGCGACATGTGAAGTGTGGTCATGATGCTTTCCGGGTCACGACGTACGGGTGTCCCCGTACGCCCGAGGGGCGGGGAGGTGGGGAAGTCGGTTGCGGCCGGTCAGCGCGCCGAGGGCGACGCCCGCGCCGGTCAGGCCGACGGCCGTGACCAGCCCGAGCGCCGCGCCCCGGTGCGCCGGGTACAGCGCGGCCACGGGAACGGCCGTCAGGGCGGCGCCCAGCTGGACGCAGGTCTGGTAGAGCCCGCCGGCCGGCTGCCGCAGCCCGGCCGGGAGGCCGCTCGTCGCCTGGAGGTGCAGCGCGGTGAAGGCGAGGACGAAGGCGGCCCCGACGCAGCCCGTCGCGGGCAGCAGGGCGGCGAAGCCCAGCCCGTCGGGGGCGGCCCGCGGGTAGAGGGCGTAGCCGAGCGGCGCGGCCGCGGCGCCCGCGGCGACGGCCCGGGCGGGCCCCAGCCGGTCGGCGATCCGGGCCGAGTACAGGGCGCTCACCGCGAGCGGGGCGCCGGCCGGCAGGAAGGCGAGCGCGGTCCGCCAGGGCGTCGCGCCGGCCCGGTGCAGGTCCGAGGTGGCCACCAGCAGGAAGGCCACGTAGGAGCCGTTGAGCGTGGCCGCCCCGATCGCGGAGCGCACCAGCGGCGCGTGCCGCAGCAGCCCGGGGGCGAGGAGCGGGCGCGGGGAGGCCCGTTCGGCCGCGACGAAGACGGCCCCGGTCAGCAGCGCCGCGGCGAAGGCGGCCCCCGCGCGGGCAGGTTCGCCGGCCGCGCAGGAGAGCCCGTACAACAGCAGCGCCACCGTGCCGCCGAGGCCGAGGCCGGCCACCAGCGCCGGGCGGATGGCTCCCGTACCGGGCTGCGGGCCGGTCCCGTCGCGCGGGATCAGCCGCAGGCCGGCGACGAGCAGGACGGTTGCGACGGGGGCCGGGAAGGCGAGGGTCCAGCGCCAGCCGACGCCGGTGAGCAGGCCCGACAGCAGCAGGCCCGCGCAGAAGCCGGTGGCGCCGAAGAAGGAGTACAGCGAGACCGCCCGGCGCCGGGCGGGTCCCTCGGGGACGGCGGAGACGAGGATGGCGAGGCCGGTGGGCGCGGTCAGCGCGACGCAGCCGCCCTTGACGACCCGGGTGGCGACGAGCAGCGCCGCGCTGTCGGCGAGGGCGCCCGCCAGCGAGGCCGCGGCGAAGAGCAGCAGGGCGGCGAGGTAGACCCGGCGCCGTCCCAGGCGTTCGACGAGCCGGCCGCCGAGCAGCACCAGCGAGCCGAAGCCGGCGGCGAAGGCACTGACGACCCACTGTGCGCCGGGCACCGAAAGCCCGAGACCGGCGCCGACCTGCGGCAGCGCCACCAGGGTGGCGGACACCTCCAGGGCGTCGACCAGCATGTTCGCGGAGAGTACGGAGACCAGGGCCCAGCGGGTCCCGCTGCGCCCGGCGCCGGCCGGGGAGGTGGTCGAGGACTGCATGCTCTCCTTTCGCCGTGAGGGGGGTGGAACGGGAAGGGCGGCCCGGCCGGGGAGGGTTCCCCGGCCGGGCCGCCCGTCGCCGGCGTGGCGTGGGTGTTTCACGCCGGCGGTCCTGGGGGGCGGTACGCGGCGGCGGTCAGCCGAGCAGCGTTCCGCCGGTGGCGTCGACGAACGACCCGGTGATCCAGCGGGCTTCGTCGGTCGCGAGGAAAGCCACCACATCGGCGATGTCCTCCGGCTCTCCGACCCGGTTGAAGGCGGACAGCGCCGCCATCTGTTCGACGGCCTCGGGGATGTCGAACACCGGGTTTCCGTTGCGGGTGATGCCGGGGGCCACGGAGTTGATGGTGATGTTCCGCGGGCCCAGGGCCTTCGCGAAGTGCAGGGCTAGCTGTTCGAGTGCGCCCTTGCTCATCGCATACGCGATCTCGTCCGGGTTCGCGAACCGGGTCAGGCCGGAGGAGATGTTGATGATCCGGCCCCCGTCGGGCATGTTCCGCAGCGCCCGCCGGATCAGGAAGAACGGGGCCTTGGCGTTGACCGCGAAGATCCGGTCGAAGTGCTCGGGGGTGAGCTCGGCGGGGCCGACGGCGCCCATCACCCCCGCGTTGTTCACCAGGATGTGCAGGTCGGTGCTGCCCGTGCGGTCCAGCAGCCCCGCCTCCAGGCCGGCGAAGAGGCCCTCGACGTCCCCGTCGACGCCGAGTTCGGCGCGGATCGCGAAGGCGCGGCCGCCGTCCCGCTCGACCGAGGCGACGACCTCGTGGGCGGCGGCCTCGTCGGTGGCGTAGTGGACGGCGACGAGTGCGCCCTCCTGCGCGAGCCGCGCCGCGACCGCGCGGCCCATGCCCCGGCTGGACCCGGTGACCAGCGCGGTACGGCCGGTGAGCCGTTCGGTGCCGGGGCTCCGCTTCGCCGCCGCCTCCGCCGCCTCCGCCTCCGACACCGCCGACGCCGCCGCCGCCTCCGACACCGCCGTCGTCACCCGTGGCGGCACCGACTCCGGTGACGCCGCCGACGGCGCGGGCAGGGCGGCCCGGTCGGCAGCCGGGCGTGCGGTACGGGGCTGCGCGGGCCCGAACCACCGTTCCAGGGCGGCCGTCAGACCCGCTTCGCCGACGCCGTCCGACCAGACGACGTGGCCGTCCGGCCGGATCAGCAGCGCGCCGGCCGCGCCGGGGCCGGGGGTGGCCGTGGCGAGGCGCACCCGGTCCGCCCAGGGCTTCGCCGCGGCGCGCAGCTCCTCCTGGCGGCCCTCGTCACCCGGCGCGAGGAGCAGCAACCCCTGCCCCGGGCGCAGCAGCTCGAAGGTGGTGGCCGGGCCGTCGCCGGTGACCGCGCCGGCCTGCGGGGCGCGCAGGCCCAGCAGCGGACCGCCGCCGGGGCCCGCCCCGTAGCGCACGTCGAGGCCGCTGACGGCTCCGGCGAGGTGGGCGCGTACGTCCTCGTGTCCGGTGAGTTCCGCGAAGACCTCCCGGACGGCGTCGACCTCGGGGCCGCCGAGCAGCAGCAGCGCCTGGGTCCTGACGTTGCTCTGGACGGCCTCTCCGACGGCGTGCCGTTCCTCGTGGTAGCTGTCGAGCAGTGCCTCGCTGCCGCGTCCGGCCAGCAGCGCGGCCAGCTTCCAGCCGAGGTTGAAGGCGTCCTGGAGGCCGAGGTTGAGGGCCTGCCCGCCGATGGGCAGCTGCTGGTGCGCGGCGTCCCCGGCGAGCAGGAGCCGGCCGCGGCGGTACTGCGCCGCCTGCCGGGAGGCGTCGCCGAAGGAGTTGACCCACTGCGGGGTGCCGGAGCCGATGTCCTCGCCGGTGATGCGCTTCCAGGTGTCGGCGACCTCCTGGAAGGTGGGCCGTCCGGCGCGCGGCGCGGTCCCGAACTCGTGCACCATGACGCGGGTGATCCCGTCGGGGCGCCGGGCTGCGATGACGAGGCCCTGCTCCAGGCGTTCGAAGCGGCGGGCGCGGATGTCGATGCCCGCGACGTCGGCGCGCAGCAGTTCCCGGCCGGCGTCGGTGCCGGGGAACGCGAAGCCGCCCAGCCGGCGCACGGCGCTGTTCTCGCCGTCGCAGCCGACGGCGTACGCGCCCCGTACGGTGAGCCGCGTCCCGTCGTCGGTGCGGACGTCGGCGACGACCCCGTCCGCGGTGGCGGTCAGCCCGGTCAGTTCGTGACCGCGCCAGATGTCGGCGCCGAGGCCGGCCGCCCAGGCCGCGAGCACTTCCTCCAGGCGGGTCTGCGGCACCTTCCACTGGCCCGGGTAGGGCGAGGGGAGGCGGAGGTCGAGGGGGATCCCGCCGAAGTGGCCGGCGAGGTCGTGCGGGATCCCGTCCAGCGGGTCCAGCCGGTCCAGCAGGCCGCGGCTGTCGAGGATCTCCATGGTGCGGGCGTGCAGGGTGGAGGCCCGCGATTCGGTGGTCGGCGCGGTGAGCTTTTCGAGGACCACCACGTCCGCGCCCGCCAGCCGCAGCTCCCCGGCGAGCAGCAGTCCCACCGGTCCCGCGCCCACCACGATCACCTGGGTGTCGGTGTAGTCCCCAGCCATGATCAGTCCCTGTTCTTCTCGGCGTGGGCCTTCGCGT
The DNA here is from genome assembly GCF_055567555.1 of Streptomyces sp. NPDC026522. Taxonomy (NCBI): domain Bacteria; kingdom Bacillati; phylum Actinomycetota; class Actinomycetes; order Kitasatosporales; family Streptomycetaceae; genus Streptomyces; species Streptomyces sp. NPDC026522. Next base: position 76,201 of record NZ_JBVHQF010000017.1, on the reverse strand, counting down.
GGCCCAGCGTGGCCAGGCTGTTGGTGCTCAGCGCCGTGCGCACGTACTGCCGGGCGTCCTCGGCCGTGGCCCCCTCGCCGAGCACCGCGGTGATGTTCGCGGTGTTCAGGGTCACCGTGTGCTGCGAGGACGCGGCCACGCCCCCGGCGTTCTCGGTGAAGGTCCAGTACCCGGTGTGCAGGGTCATCAGGGCCGGGAGGGTGGTCTGCTTGTAGGCGATCCGGGTGTGCGGGAAGGTGACCCGGTAGGACTTGGTGGTGTGCAGCGACCCGTCCTTGGCCCGGGTGTCCATCTCCAGTTCCTGGAGTCCGGGGGTGTCCTCGGTCAGCCGTACGGTCGCCACGTGCGGCAGCCGTTCCGGCCACAGCCCGGCCTCGTTGACGAAGTCGTAGACGTCCTTCGCCGAGCCGTCGACCTGGACCGTGTCCTCGAAGGAGAACGTCAGCTCCTCGGCGGCGTGGGCCAGCTCCAGGTTGGTCTTCAGGGCCGCGAGTTCGGAGCGGGAGTTGCGGTCGACGGCCTCGTCTATCCACGCGAGGCCGGCGGCGTCGTCGTCCACGGCCCGGTAGTCGTGCAGCAGCCTGACCCGCGACTCGTCGGCGGACAGCGCCTCGATCACCCAGGCACCGCCCATCGCGGCGACGGGCGGGGCCGGCCGTTCCTGGCGGAAGGTGATGCGCAGGGCCTCGGGGTCCAGGGTGCGGCGGGAGGTCCAGTTCTTGGCCTCGCCGTTGGCGGTGGCCCAGATGCGGATGTGCTCCTCGCCGGCGCCTTCGGCGATGTGGTCGACGTAGATGGTCGGAGGGAAGATCCGGGGCCAGTTCCGGACCTCGGCGATCAAGCGGTAGACGGCGCTGGCCGGGGCCGAGACCGTGATCTCGTGCTCGACTTCGCGCAGGCCGGGCTGCGACATGCTGGTGGCTCCTTGGGCTCGGGCCGGTTGGGGCGGTGCGGGATCAGAAGTTGCCGAGGCCGCCGCAGACGTTGAGGGCCTGCGAGGTGATGGAGGCGGCGGTGTCGGAGGCCAGGTAGCCGACGAGACCGGCGACTTCCTCGGGGGTGGAGTACCGGCCGAGGGGGATCTTGGCCTGGAACTTCTCCAGGATGGCGGCCTCGGTGGAGTTGTACGCGGCGGCGTACCCCTGCCGCACGCGCTGCGCCATCGGCGTCTCCACGTACCCCGGGCACACGGCGTTGACGGTGATCCCGGTGGGGGCGAGTTCGTTGCCGAGCGCCTTGGTGAAGCCGACCACGCCGTGCTTGGAGGCGGAGTAGGGGGCGCCGAGCACGACGCCCTGCTTGCCGGCGGTGGAGGCGATGTTGATGATGCGGCCGCGGCTCTTCTCGCGCAGGCCGCCGGTGGTCAGCGCCTCGCGGGTGACCCGGAAGACGCTGTTGAGGTTGGTGTCGATGACGTCGTGCCACAGCTCGTCGGCGATGTCGGCGGTGACGCCGCCGCCGGAGCGGCCGGCGTTGTTGACGACGACGTCGATGGTGCCGAAGCGGTCGACGGCGGCCTGGATCCAGGCGCGGACCTCGTCCGTGGAGCGGACGTCGAGCACGGCCCCGGACACGTCGAGGCCCTCGTCCTGGAGCTGCTTGACGGTCGCGGCGACGTTGTCGGCGCTGCGGGCACCGATGAACACCCGGTGGCCCTGGGCGGCCAGCAGCCGGGCGACGGCCAGGCCGATCCCGCTGGTGGCACCGGTGACGACGGCGACCTTCCGGTCCTGATCCGACATGGGTCTGTTCTCCAAGGGAAGCTGGTGTGTGGGGCGGCGGCCGCCGCCCGGACGGGTGCGGCCGGCCGCCGTGGACGGGGCGCGCCCTACGCGTCGACGAGGGCGGCGGCCCGCAGGCTCGCGTTGACGGCCGCGATCAGCGCGCGGGGCGTGCTGTTGTCGGTGAAGACGTCGTCGTCCAGGGTGATCGCGAACTCGCGCTCGATCCGGCCGCCGGTCTCCAGCAGCGCCAGCGACTCGTAGCCCAGGGACTCGAAGTCGGTGTCGAGGATGTCGCCGTCGAGGTCGATCTCCTCGTCGGCGCCGGCGCCGTCCAGGAGGATGCGCTTGAGGTCGTCGATGGTGAACTCGGTCTTGGACAAGGTGGGTCCCTTCGTGGGTGGCCGCATCCGGCGGATCCGGCGGGGTGGCGGGGAAGGCGCCCGGCGCCGTCAGGGGGGTGACGGCGGCGGGCGCCGGCTGGGGGCCGTCAGTCGACGGCGCGGACGATCACCGCGGAGTTGAAGCCGCCGCGGCCGCGGGCGAGGACCACGGCGGTGCGCACCGAGGCGGTTCTCGGGCGTACGGCGACCAGGTCGAGGTCGTAGGAGGGCGACAGCTCCACGTTGGTGGTCGGTGGGATCAGGCCCTCCCGCATGGCGAGCACAGCCGAGACGACGTCCACCGGCGCGGCGCCCGCGCCCAGCCGTCCGGTCGTCGTCTTGGGGGCGGTGACGGGCACGCCGCGCGGGCCGAACACGCTGGTGATGGCCTCGGCCTCCTCGCGGTCGAGCCGTTTGGTGCCCGCGGCGTCGGCGAAGACCACGTCGACCTCGGCGGGGTGGCAGCCGGCGTCGGTGAGCGCCGTGTCGATGGCCCGGCGCAGGCCCGGCTCGCGTCCGCTGCCGGGCCGGGGGTCGAAGGTCGCCCCGTACCCGGCGAGTTCGCCGTAGACGGTGCGGGCGCCGCGGGCGCGGGCGCTGTCCTCGTCCTCCAGGACGAGCAGGGCGCCGCCCTCCCCCGGTACGTAGCCGGCCGCGGCTTCGTCGAAGGGCAGGTAGGCCCGCTCGGGTTCGGTGCCGGCGGACATCAGGCCGCCGGCGAGCTGGGCCGCCCAGCCCCAGGAGGAGACGGGCGCGTCGAAGCCGCCGGTGGCGGCCAGTCTGCCGCCCGCGCGGATCTGGCGCCGGGCGTGCGCGAGGGCGTCGAGGCCGCCGGCGTGGTCGCTGACGACGACCCCGCAGGGCCCGTACAGGCCGTGGCGGATGGAGATCTGCCCGCTGTTGGCGGCGTAGAACCAGGCGAAGGACTGGTAGGCGCTGACGTGGTTGGGGCCGTGGCTCCAGAGCTTGCGCAGCTCGTTGCCGCCGAACTCGACGCCGCCGGAGCCGGCCGCGGTGACCACGCCCATGCGGTACGGGTCGATGTCCCCCGGCGCCACTCCCGCGTCGGCGAAGGCGTGGTCGGCGGCGGCCAGGGCCAGCTGGGTGACCCGGTCGGTCTGCGGTACGAGCCGTCCCGGCAGGTGCTCCTTGGCGTCGAAGCCGTGGATCTCGCCCGCCAGCCGGGAGGGGTAGCGGGAGGCGTCGAAGCGGGTGACGGGGCCGATCGCGTTCTTGCCGATCCGGGTCGCCGCCCAGAAGTCCTCCACGCCGAGCCCGCTGGGGGCGGCCACCCCGATGCCGGTGACCAGGATCCTGGCACTCATGCGGTCCTCCTGTCGGGGCGGGTCAGCACCATCGCGCTGTGGAAACCGCCGAACCCGCTGCCCACGGTGAGGACGGCGTCCGTGCGGTGCTCCCGCGCGTGGAGCGGGACGTAGTCGAGGTCGCACTCGGGGTCGGGGGTGCGCAGGTTCGCGGTGGGCGGCACCACGTGGTGCCGCATCGCGAGGACCGAGGCGGCGATCTCCATCGAGCCGACCGACCCGAGCGAGTGTCCGATCATCGACTTGATGGAGCTCATCGGGATCCGGTAGGCGTGGTCGCCGAGGGCCAGTTTGTAGGCGGCCGTCTCGTGCAGGTCGTTCTGCCGGGTGCCGGAGCCGTGGGCGCTGACGTAGTCGATGTCGGCGGGGTGCAGGCGCGCCGCGCGCAGGGCGACGGTGACGGCTTCCGCCAGTTCGCGCCCGTCCGGGCGCAGGCCGGTCATGTGGAAGGCGCTGGAGCGGGCGGCGTGTCCGGCGATCTCGGCGTAGACGTGCGCGCCGCGCCGGCGGGCGGCCGCCAGCTCCTCCAGGACGAACACCGCGGCGCCCTCGCCGAGGACGAAGCCCTTGCGGGAGGCGTCGAAGGGGCGGGAGGCGGTGCCCGGTTCGTCGTTGTACGTGGTCGTCGCCTTGATGGCGTCGAAGCAGGCCAGGGTGATCGGGGTGATCGGCGCGTCCGTGGCGCCGGTGACCATGACGTCGGCGCTGCCCTCGCGGATCAGGTCCGCGGCGTGCGCGACCGAGTCGATCCCCGAGGTGCAGCCGGTGGAGACCGTGGTGACGGGGCCCTCCGCGCCGACGGCCCAGGCCACCTCGGCGGCGAAGGAGCTCGGCACGAAGTGGTCGTAGAGGCCGGGCGAGGCGTAGGTGTGGTCGACCACGGCGAGCCGGCCGTCGTGGCTGACGGCGCGGTACTCGCGGTCGAGCGCGCCCGGGGCGCCGACGCCGGTGCCCAGGCTGACACCGGTGCGGTAGGGGTCGAGCCCGGTCAGGGCCAGCCCGCTGTCGGCGAACGCCTCGCGCGCCGCGACCACCGCGAACTGGGCGGCACGGTCCATACGGCAGATCTCCCGCGGCGTCAGCCCGTGCGCCCGCGGGTCGAAGTCGGCCTCGGCCGCCACCCGGGAGCGGAACCCCGAGGCGTCGAAGAGGGTGATCCCCCGCGTCGCCGTACGCCCTTCGCTCAGCAGCCGCCAGAAGGCCCCGCTGCCGGTGCCTCCCGGCGCCAGCACCCCCACCCCTGTGATCACTACCCGGCGAGCCACCGGTACGGCCCTCCCCTCGTGTCGGCGTGGCGGCGGTTCACTCCGACGCCGTCCAGTCGTAGAAGCGGGTGGCCATGGCGTCGGCGGGGGTGCGCCAGGTCGCCGGGTCGTACGGCTGGATGAACGGCAGCAGGTCGTGGCTGATCTTCATGAAACGGGGGTCGTTGCGGGACTCCTGGATGCGCTGGCCGCCGTCGTCCTCGGCGAAGTCCTGGAGGTGGAAGTAGAGGCCCTTGTACATGAACAGCCGGCGGCGCAGGGTGCCCATCCGCTCGGGCATGTCGGTTTTGTCGAACTCGGTGAAGAGGCGGGCCACTTGATCGCTCGACATGCTGTCCATCCGGGCCACGATCAGGTTGCTGTGCGTCATCTGGTCTCTCTCTTCCGTGCGTCGGGGGGGGGTGGTTCAGGGGTGGTACAGCCGGATGAAGTCCGCGACGCCGTCGGCGATCAGCGCGTCGGCCTCGGCGCGCGGTACGGGCAGGGCGCCGAGGAAGGAACGCTGGACCACGCCGGAGGGGACCAGCAGGATGAAACGTTCCGCCGCCTGGTCGGCGTCGGGGATGTCGAGCAGGCCGCGGGCTGCGAGGCCCCGGAGGCTGCGGGCCAGCGCCCGGCGGGCCTGGCGGGGGCCGGCCGCCTGCCACTTCTCGACGGCCTCGGCCGGCAGCCGGGTCACCTCGGCGCTGACGTGGCGGACGATGGCGAAGTGCTCGCGGAAGGCCTCCAGCGGCGCCAGCCAGGCCCGGCCCAGCGCGATGAGGTCCTGCTCCAGGTCCGTGATCTCCGCCAGGCAGCTCTCGGCGACCGCCGCGAGGGCGGCCGCGACCGAGCCGGAGCTGTCCAGCAGCACGCCCACCAGCAGTTGTTCGTGGTCGGGGAAGCACCGCCGCACGGTGTCCGCCGGGACACCCGCCTCGACGGCGGTGGCCTCGGCGGTGCAGCGTCTCCAGCCCTCGCGGGCCAGTACGGTGCGGGCCGCCCGGACGACGGCGCGGCGCTCGTCGGCCGCTTCGTCCGGCGGCCGGGAGGTGCGCTCAAGGGTGGCCGACGTCGCTCGCGGCAGGGACATGTCCGGGTTCCTCCTCGTGACGTGCTCGTCCGGCCGGCGGGTCCGCCGGCCGGCTAGTGCTGTGACCGGAAAGGTCCACCGGGCCGCGGCGCCCGGCACGGCACCTCGCCACGTTGTCGGGCCCCGGAAGTACGTCCAGTACGAGCCGCGGCCCTCCGCCTTGCGATGCACCGCACCTGGGGGCACCTCCCAGCGGTAGCCGGGGGAACCGCGACCCGGCAAACCTTCCCGGCCACAGCACTAGTTGCGGGGCGCGTCAGGGAGTGCCGAACCACCGCTCCAGCGTCATGGGCAGGTCGTGGTGGCTGCCGGGCGCCGCCCAGGCCACGTATCCGTCGGGACGGATCAGCAGGGCCGTGGTGTCGCGCAGTTCCGCGTCCGCCGGGATCTCCCGCGGCTTCGCGGTGACGATGTCGACCCGGTCGGCCCAGGGTGCGGCCCGCTGCCGCAGCCGCGGGTTGTCCGCGAGGTCGAGGAGCACACCGCGGGCGGGGTGCAGCAGCTGCGTGCTGGAGGCCGCGGCGCCCGGGCCGGCCAGCTCCAGGCGCGGCATGCGCCGGCCCAGCAGCGGGTGGCTGCCCTTGCCGACGTCGTAGCTGATCTCCAGGCCGCTCACCATGGCGGCGAGGTGGCGCGCCACGTCCTCGTACGCCATGAGTTCCCCGAGCGTGTCGCGCAGCGGCTGCACCTCGGCGCCGCTGAGGAACAGCAGTCCCTGGGCGCGGGTGTTCATCAGCAGCCGGCGGCCGACCGGGTGCCGCTCGCCGTGGTAGGTGTCGAGCAGGGCCGGCGGGGCGTGGCCGCGGACCTCGGCGGCGAGTTTCCAGCCCAGGTTGACGGCGTCCTGGATGCCGGTGTTCATGCCCTGACCGCCGGCGGGGAGGTGGATGTGGGCCGCGTCGCCGGCCAGCAGCACCCGCCCGCGCCGGTACTCGGTGGCCTGCCGGGCCGCGTCGCCGAAGGCGCTGACCCACACCGGCTCGGCGGCGGATATGTCGTCGCCGGTCAGCCGCTGCCAGGCGGCGGCGACCTCCTCGAAGGGCGGCGGCCCCTCGCGCCGGCGCGGCGGTGTGCCGCGTTCGCAGACGATGATCCGGGTGACGCCGCCGGGCAGCGGGCCCACCATCACCATGCCGCCGGGCAGGCTCTCGCCGATCATGCGGGGCTTGAGGTCGACGCCCTTGATGTCGGCGAGGTACATCTCCATCGTGGCGGCCGTGCCCGGGAAGTCGAACCCGGCCGCCTTGCGTACGGTGCTGCGCCCGCCGTCGCAGCCCACCAGGTAGCCGGCGCGCAGGGTGTGCGTCCCGCCGGGGCCGCGCACCCCCACTTCGACGCCGTCGCCGTCGTCGCGCACCGAGAGCACCTCGTGGCCGCGCCGCAGGTCGGCCCCCAGGCCGGTGGCCCATTCCTCCAGGCGGGTCTCGGTGAGGGACTGCGGCACCGCCTTGGCGGCGCGGCAGGTGGTTTCCCCGAGCACGCCGAAGTCCAGGGGCAGGCCGCCGAAGTGGCCGAGCGTGCTGGTCTCGATCTCGCCGAAGCGGGCCAGGAGACCCCGCTGGTCGAAGGTCTCCAGGGTGCGGGCGGTGAAGCCGAGGCCGCGCGACTCCCCCGTACGCCGTTCCAGCCGTTCCAGCACGACGACGTGGACCCCCGCGAGGCGCAGTTCGCCGGCGAGCATCATTCCCGTGGGTCCCGCGCCGACGACGATGACCGGTGCGTCCATCACGTCTCCTTGAATTCGCCTCCGGAGACAGTGCACCGGATCTTGACTACAAGGTTCTTCGGATCCGAACGGGCATTCAATGGCGGTGGCTTCAGGACTCGGTCAGGTTCCACAAGAGCCGGTCCACAGCCTTGGAAGGCGGCCAAGAGCATGTCAAGGACAGGTCAGGGGCCCGGCCCCGGACCCCGGTGCGGGCGGTGCGGTCAGCGGCGCGCGGCGCGGCGGCTGAAGCAGGAACGGACGTCGTTCTCGTTGTAGTACGTGCGCCCGGCCCGGTTGCGGCGGCGCCACCGCTCCTCGCTCGCCAGCCGGTAGACGGTGCCCATCGGCACCTGCCACAGCTGCGCGATGTCGGCCCCGGCCAGCCAGCGTTCCGTGACCGGCGCGGCGGCGCCGGCGCCCGGCGGCCGCGCGGAGTCCATGGAGTCGCTCAGCTCGCTCCACCGGTCGCTGGTCCAGCGGTGCGCCGGATCGGCGTCGCACACGACCGCGGGCCCGGCGGCCCGCTCCCCCGCGCGGCCGGCGAAGGCGAGGGCTCCGGCGCAGCCGGGCTCGGGGCAGCCGCCCAGCCGGATGCTGCGGGCGGCGTCGGGGAATGCCGCGCGGCGCCCGGCGCGTACCAGGCGGGCTATTTCCACGCTGGCCTCGGCCGCCGCCGGATGCGCCGCGAGCCAGTCGGCGTGGCGCAGCAGGAAGGCGGTGAGGGCGGGGGCGGTACGGGGCGGCGCGGCGAGTCCGCGCTGCTGGGCGACCAGGCCGCTCCACGATCCGAGGACGGAGACGATCCGGGCCCGTACGTCGGCGGCGGCGCCGTTGAACGGCAGGCCCGGCAGATCGCCGCCGGTGGTGCGCTCGCGCAGGCTGCCGGGCGCGCCGCCGCCGAGGATCCGGCCGCATTCCGCGTGCAGGTGGGCCAGTTCGGCGAGCCCCGTGGTGAAGTGGTCCCGGCACCGGCGGCACAGCCGGGTGCCCGCGGACGTGCGCCGCCGGGTGTCGCCGCCGCGGCAGCCCTCACCGTGGCACAGAGCCGTCACCGTCATGTCGTTCCCCCTTCTGCTCGCGCGCCGGTCCGGTTCCTGTCGCGGACCGGGGTCAGCCCTGGCCGAACCGGAACCCGACGCCGCGGACCGTGATGATCCAGCCGGCACCGATCTTGTTGCGCAACGTGCTGACGTGCGTGTCGACGGTCCGGCGCGACCAGGAGTCGCCCCAGACCCGCTCCATCAGGAGCTTGCGCGGGATGACCGTGCCGGGGTGGGAGGCCAGGAGGTAGAGCATGTCGAACTCCTTGCGGGTGGTTTCGACGGGCTCTCCGTTCAAGGTGACCTCGCGGGTCCCCGCGTCGATCCGCAGCGGTCCGGCGGTGATGGCGGCGGCCATCGGGCGCGGCGGGCGCGCCCGGCGCATGACCGCCTCCATCCGGGCCATCAGCTCGCGGAACCCGTACGGCTTGACCAGGTAGTCGTCCGCGCCGGCCTGGAGGCCGAGTACGCGGTCCAGTTCGCTGCCCCGGGCGGTCACCGCGATCACGGCGATCTCGTGGGCGGCGCGGATCCCCCGGCAGACCTCCAGCCCGTCCAGGTCCGGGAGTTCCAGGTCGAGCAGGACGAGGTCGGCGTCGGGGTAGCTGCGCAGGGCCTCGCTGCCGGTGGCGACGATGTCGACCTCGTGCCCGTGGCGGCGCAGGCCGCGCGCCAGGGTCTCGGCCTCGACCGCGTTGCTCTCGACGATGAGAATGCGCCACAGCGCCGACTGGGCGGGTCCGCTCGGCTGCGTTCTCAGACCCTCCGCGAGGGAGAGCCCTCCGTTCACTCCCGCAGCGACCGTGTGAGGTTCCAGTACAGCCATGGAACGCTGGTTCATCTGCCCCCCGTCCTCAAGCTCAGTTGAGTCAACGTCAACGAACATACAAACCGCTTCGTCGGTTTGTCAAAGATCTGATTACCCCTCAAACCCTGGCGAGATACGCCACAAAGGGGTTAAAGGGGGTGGGAAGGCCAGGGGACTTCGCGGACTCCCCTGGCAACCCACTCACCTTGCCGGAGCACGAACCGCTGGACAATACCAACGAGGCGGTTTAATAAGGCGGTAACTGTCATAGGAGCAAGCGTGATGAAACAGGAGCGCGCCCTCCGGACCCGCGAGGCACTGATCAAGTCGGCTGCCACGGTGTTCGGACGGCGCGGATACGCGGAGGCGACGCTGAACATGATCAGCGCGGGAGCGGGAGTGACCCCGGGCGCCTTGCACTTCCACTTCGAGAACAAGGCGGCGGTGGCGGCCGCGGTCGAATCCGCGGCGGCCGGCTGCCTGCGCACGGTGGCCCACGAGGTCTACGCGCGCCGGACCTCGGCCCTCCAGGCCCTCGCCGACAGCTCGTTGGCCCTCGCGCAGGCGCTCCTCTCCGACGTGGTGGCCCGGGCCGGCTTCCAGCTCGGCCACGAGGCCCTGTACCCGACGGTCTACGACCTGCGCGAGGAATGGCACGCCTACGTCCGCCGGCTGCTCAAGGAGGCGGACGCCGAGGACTCGCTGCTGCCCGGCCTGTGCCGGCGGCACGCCGCCGCGGTGGTCGTCGCGGCGACCATCGGCTTCGAGCTACTGGGCCGGGACGACCCCGAGTGGCTCTCCCGGCGCACCCTGACCGGCTTCTGGCAGGTGGTCCTGCCCTGCCTGGCGGACCCGGAGGCGCTGCGCGGACTCGACCTGTGAGGAATCTCCACGGCACCTCCGAGACCGCTCCGAGCGGCTCCCGGGGCCTCGCCTCAGCGCCGCGCGCCCGGCCTCACACCGAGCGCAGCGCCCGGCCCGGCCCACCCGCGTACTGCCGCGCCGGCCCGAGGACCGCCGCGCTCTGGCGCCCGAGCAGTTCGCGGACGTGGCGGCGCGCCGACGCCAGGTCCGCGCCCGGCCCCAGCACCCGCCTCACCGCGCGCCCGTCCAGCAGGACGGTGTGCCGGGACACCACCGTGCACCCGGCCCCCGGTTCGGGCTGCACCGACCACTCGCCGGTGTGCGCGGCCAGCAAGGGGTGCGGCCGGGTCTGCTTGTGGACGATGCGTCCGGCCGCCGGGAAGCACACCCGTACCGACTCGGTGGTGTACGCGCGGCCGTCGGCGGCCAGCCGGACCAGGGCGGCGCGCTGCACGCCGGGCCGCTCCTCGGTCGCCTCGGCGCGGACGACGTCCGCGACCCGGCCGGGCCAGGAGCCCACGCCGTACAGGAAGTCCAGGAGCCGTTCGTCGGGCCCCGGCAGCCGCACCCGGTCCTCGAAGGTCAGCAGCAGCCCGTCCAGGTCCTGCCAGCGCTCGGCCGCCACCCGCAGTCCGTCCAGGGCGGCCCGGGAGCCCCGTCCGGCGGCGGCGAGCGCCCGTTCCGCCCCGGCCGTCCCGGCCGCGGCGAGCGTGATCTCCTGCTCCAGCGTCAGCCTCGACCAGCCGGGCGCCAGTCCGGTCACGCTCAGGACGCCGGTCACGGAGGTGAAGGGCGCCCGCGGGTCCTCCTGGCGGAAGCCGGCCCGCAGCGCTCCCGCGTCGAGGGTCCGGCGCCAGCGCGACGACGCCACTTCGCCGTCCTCGGGGGCGGACCACAGGCAGAACCGGTCCCGGTCACCGCCGGCGTCCAGCGGCTCCACGTGCAGGGCGTCCGCCAGGAACAGCGGCCAGTGGGTGGTGTCGGCGACCAGTGCGTACAGGACTCCGGCCGGGGCGGCGGCGTCGACCGCGTACGACACCCGGTGTGCTCGCCCGAAAGACATCGGACACCTCCTCCAACGCTTGACGCAGACCTTGTCCGAAGCCGCCGGAACCCCGCTGGAGCCCCGCTGGAGGATCACACGGCGGCGCGGGCGCCCAGCACGCTGTTGACGAGGGCGAGGTAGCGCCGCGGGGTGTCGGCGAGTTCGAGCAGTTCGCCGTCCAGCAGGATGTCGAACTTCCGCTCGATGTAGCCGGTCGTCTGCAGGACGGAGAGGCAGTCGTAGCCGAGTTCCATCCAGTAGAGGTCGAGGACGTCCTCGTCCAGTACGGCGCCTTCCTCCTCGCCTCCCCAGAACCGCAGGACGCGGGACAGGTCGGTGAGTTCCAGCCGGTCCATGGCCTACCTTTCTCCTCCGGCGGCAGCGGTCCGCCGCCCCCTGCGGCCCGGCGCTGCGTGCCGGGCCGAGCAGAGTCTGGCCGCGCGCGCTCAAACCCTCCTTGAGCGCGCGTGCGGCGCCGCTGGAGCAGCGCCGCCCCGTGCGGCGGCCGTGCGGCTCAGGCCGCGTACAGGTCGAAGGTCGAGGTGCGGCGCGGGCCCGCGATCACGTCCAGGGCCGGGTCCACCCGCAGCATCGCCTGGTGCAGGCGCTGGAGCTGGTGCGAGGGCTCCACGCCCAGGTCGTCGATGAGCCGGGTGCGCAGCCGGCGGTAGACGTCCAGCGCGGTGGCCTGCCGGCCCGAGCGGTACAGCGCCACCATGGCCTGCGAGTGCAGGCCCTCGTGCTGCGGGTGGCGGGCCATCAGCTCGGCCAGCTCCGCCAGCAGTTCGGTGTGCCGCCCCAGCCGCAGATCCACGTCGATGCGCCGCTCGGTGGTCACCAGTCGGCTCTCCGCCAGCCGCAGCACCTCGATCTCCAGCACGGGTCCGACCCGTACGTCGACCAGTGCCGGCCCCTCCCACAGCGCGAGCGCCTTGCGCAGCAGGTCGGCCGCGCGCTCGTCGTCCCCGGCCTCGAAGGCGCTCTGGCCGCCGGCCACGAGGCTCTCGTACGCGTGGACGTCCACGCTCTCCGGCGGGATCTGGAGCAGGTAGCCGCCGTGCCGGGTGGTGAGCACGTCCTTGGCCGAGCCGGGGCCGCCGGGGCCCATGGCCGTCCCGAGGCGCCGGCGCAGCTGGAGGATGTACGTCTGCAGCGTGGTGAGCGCGCTCTGCGGCGGTTCGGTGCCCCAGATCTCCTCCATGAGGGTGGGGATCGGCGCCACCTTGCCGGGGTGGAGCGCGAGGAGCGCCAGGATCTGGCGCGGCTTGCCCGCCGTAGGAACGATCGATCCCCCGTTGACTTCGGCATTCAACGGACCCAGAACCTGAATCTTCACGGTCTCCCGTCTCCCCTCCGGAATGGGTCGAGATGCTCACGGCTGTCAGCATTCGACGCGAGCACGGTAGCGGCGCGGTGTGCGGTGTCCCGGAAATCTCGAGCCGCTGTCGAGCGGCGCTCCGAGGGCGGTGGGGCGGGCCGCCGTCAGAGCGCCGGGACCAGCCGCTTGCGCGCCGCGCGCGCCGTCTCCTCCTGCGCGTCGGCGGCGCCGTCGGGGTCGGCCAGCAGGATCGACCGCTGGAGTGCGCGCAGGGCGCCCGAGGGCTCGATGCCGAGTTCCTCGACGAGGTTGGTGCGCAGCCGCTGGTAGGCGGTGAGCGCTTCGCCGCGGCGGCCGGAGCGGTGCAGGGCGAGCATGAACTGGCCGTGCAGGTTCTCGTGGGTGCGGTAGCGGCTGGCCAGGACGGTGAGTTCGGCGAGCAGCTCGCGGTGCCGGCCGAGCCGCAGGTCCGCCTCGATGCGCCGGTCGAGGGCGCACAGCCGGGTTTCTTCCAGCCGCCAGGTCTCCATGTCCAGTTGTACACCGCCCGTCACGTCGGCGAACGCGGGGCCGGACCACAGGGCCAGCGCCTCGCGCAGCAACCGCGCCGCGCCGCGGTGGTCGCCGGCGTCCATGGCCCGGTAGCCGAGGCCCGCGAGCCGGTCGAACTCGCGGACGTCGCTGGTGCCGCCGGAGCTGTTCAGCTGGTAGCCGCCGGGCAGCGTGAGCAGGACGTCCTTGGCGGTCCGGGTACGGTCGCCGGCCCGTTCCAGTGCCGCGGTGATGAGGGTGCGCAGCTGGAGCACGTACGTCTGCAGGGTGGTCCGGGCGCTGCGCGGCGGTTCGCCGCCCCACAACTCCTCGATCAGAGCGGTCACCGGGACCACCCGGTCGGCGTGCAGTGCGAGCAGCGCCAGGACCTGCCGTGGCTTGGCTGCGCTCGGGGTGATGGACGTGCCGTTCTCCCGTACCGCCAGTGCGCCCAGTACTTCGATGTCCACGGCGTGTTCCCCCTGCTTGGTCCTGGATGCTTCCTTGAGTCCCGCTGGAACGAGGAAAAAACAGCATCGCCGGTTTGTCAATACCAGACCGTTCGTCCTGTTTCGTTCGAGACAGTGTCTTGAATTGCCTCAACTGGGCTCTGACCAGCGGAACTTCGCCAGCAAAGGCCGCTCGGCGCCGCTGGGGTCCCATAAAAAAATCCCCTCGGGGCGAAGCCCGAGGGGAGGCGGAAGCGGCCTGGAACCGACCGCGTGGTCCGGTCACGGTCCGCCGACGGGGGCGGGGCGGCGCACGGGAGCGGGCCTCACGAGGCGCGGGCGGACCGGGCGGAGGACGGCGCGCCCGACCCGCCGGCCGTCACGTCCCCGAGCCGGTGCCGGGCGGTCAACTGGGGCAGCATCAGCCCCCAGTACCGGGTGAGCGAGGACCGTGAGGACCACTCGCGCCGGTCGGCGCCGAGCACCTCGAAACCGACGATCGCCGCCACGACGGCCGCGGCGGCGTCCTGCGGCGACACCCCGTCGGCCAGCAGCCCTTCGGCCGCCGCCTCCCGGAACATGGCCTCGACCCAGCGCTGCCACTGCCGGCGTACGGCCCAGCCGCGCTCGCGGCCCACCGCCGACCGGGCGCCGTTGCCCGCGACCAGCCCGAAGGCCGCGCTGACCACGGCGTCCCGGGCCAGCAGAGCGACCAGTTCGTGGGTCGAGTCGATCAGGGTCTGGAGGGAGTTGTCCGCGGCGGGCCGGGACACGGTGATCCTCCGCAGGGACTCCGCCGCCCGGTCCACCACCGCGTCGGCCAGGGCGGACTTGCTCCCGAAGTGGAAGTGCAGCCCGCCCGTACTGACTCCGGCCCGCTTGCTGATGGTGGCGATGGAGGCGGTCTCGTACCCCTCCTCGGCGAACACCTCCGCGGCGGCACGGACCAGACTTTCGCGCGTACGGGCCGCGCGCTCCTGCTTCACCATGGCATCTCCACAAACCGTATCAGCGGTTTGCCCCGGGTAAATGTGTGGATCGTGATGGCCGGCCGGGCCGGTCGGGCCGGCCCGGCCAGCCCGGATTCGGCTCGACCGGCTCAGGGAACCACTGCTTCCACGGCCGGGGCCTGCGCCGCCTCCGCCTCTTCCCCGAGAGCCAGTTCCAATTCCCGGATCTCCGTCACGACCCGGTCCCCGCGGTCGGCCGCCATGTCCAGCCGGGCGAGCACCGCGGGCGTGGCGATGCTGGGGTAGATGTGCTGGTAGAGCGAGGCCACCCGGTACTCGAGGTCCGCCCGGCCGGTCAGCGTCTGGGAGTAGAGCTGCACGCCGGCCCAGCCGGCGGAGATGATCCAGGCGGCTTCCGCGGGTTCCACGTGCGGGAGCAGTTCGCCCTGGGCCTTCGCCTGCGCCAGCCGCTGTTCGGTGACGTCGATCCAGGCGGGCACCGATCCGCCGCCGAAGATCTCCCTCATGTCGGGCCCCAGCGACAGCCGCGCGCCGGCGCTGAGCATGGGGTGGCGCCGCATCCGGTGGCCGAGCACCATGCCGACGTCGAAGAGTTCCTGGAGCTTGCTCTCGCGCGGGGGGACACCGCCTTCGGCCATCTGCTCGTCGAGGACGCCCTGCGCCAGCTCCTGCTTCGAGGAGAAGTGGAAGTACAGCGCACCCTTGGTGACGCCCGCCCGGGCGAGGATGTCCGCGATCGTCGCCGCCTCGTAGCCCCGCTCGTCGAAGACGGCGGCTGCCGCCTCCAAGATTGCGCGCCGCGTGCGGACCGCACGCTCTTGCCGTGCCACGATGCCTCCGATGGTGTTGGGAAAACCGACCAAGGGGCTCTCTACCGAGATCCCCCTCTCCCCCACCTTAAAAAGAACCAGAAGGTCCGTATTTTATCAACCCCGGGAAGGTAACAACCTGGAGTTCGAGGCGCTTTCATCGGTACGTCTTCTGCCGTCGCACCGGTTCACACGGGAACCGGCCACCCTCTTCCGGCGTGGACCCCTACGCCTACCGTTGAAGACAATACTAAACCGCTTGATCGGTTTGTTCAGCGCCCCACATGCCGTGGTCCAGTGCGGCCGCCACGGCCGCCGGAACCGTTCTTCGCAGGCGGCAGGGGGTACGGACATTTGACGCGGGCAACGTCGCGAGGGCGCTCCAAGGAGCGGAACACCGCCTCCCACTTGGGACGGGACCTCCGAGTCCCACGCAGTGCGATCAGTTCGTAACGTGCCTGGTAGGGGTCGGGATGGGGGGCTCCCGGACCGCGGTCGAGGCACCCCGGCGGCCCGGGCCATGTAACAACTGGGCGTCCGAACTACCTTGCAAACAAAACCGGAGAGTACGTATCTTGCGTGATCAGGAGAGCACCCCCCAACCGTCGTCACGACTCTGTGGAGAGGTCAATGACCCTGCTGACGTTCCAGACCGACGCCCAGGTGCAGCCCCTGTCTGGAACAGGTGCACCTTGGGCGCGCTGCAACGACCTTCCAGAGCTCACGAGCACGGTACCGAGGGAATACGTGCACCGGAGTTCCGTCGCGGAGGTGTTCCTGACCGGCTACCGGCGGATAGGGGAGGACCTCTTCCTGCTCAACGGCCAGTGGCCGCGCGCCCACACCTTCTTCACCACCGCCGACGGCATGAGCCACGACCCCGTCCAGGCCGGCGAGACCATCCGCCAGGCCGGGCTGCTGCTGTGCCACGCCGAGTACGGCGTACCGCTCGGGCACAACGCCCTGCTGTGGAACCTCGGCTTCAAGACCGATCCCGCGCAGCTGTTCATAGGCACCCGCCCCACCGACCTGGAACTGATCGCCTCCTGCCGCGACTTCGGCTGGAAGGGCAACCGTTTCTCCGGCTTCCTGGAGGTGAGCGTCCGCCGCGACGGCCGGGTCGCGGCGACCGGCACCGCGTTCTTCAGCTTCGTCCCGCCGGCGGTATACAGACGGTTGCGCGGCGAATGCACCAGCAGCGCCGCCGCGCCGGCGCCGCGGGCGACACCGATCCCCGCGGTCCAGGCCGGCCGGATCCTGCCGATCGACGTCGTCCTCGCGCCCGCCGAGGGCCCGGACCGCTGGCTGCTCAGCCCGCACCTGAGCCACCCGATCCTGTTCGAGCACGCCAACGACCACCACCCCGCGATGGTCCTGATCGAGGCGGCCCGGCAGGCCGCGTACAGCACCTTCGCGACCGACTCGTTCAGCCTCACCGGCATCGAGTCGTCGTTCCTCAACTACGCCGAACTCGACGCCCCGTGCTGGATCGAGACAGAGGTGGCCCCTTCGTCGGACCCCGGCGTCCGCACGGTGCAGGTGGTCGGCCGTCAGGGAGACGTAAAGGTCTTCGAGGCCCTGGTCACCGGTACGGTGTCGGCCGCCCCGGCATCCGGGCCCGGCACGCTGCCGGCCGCCTTCCCCGCCGGCGCCGCCACCGCCGACGTCACCGCCGCGCCCGTCACCGCCCCGGCGCTCGCCGCCCTCTGATCCCGGTACCAGGGGGCGTACCGCTCGAACGCCTCCGCCAGTCGCGGTCCCGGCCCGGCGCCGACCAGCTTCCACAGCCGCCCGCTGTCGTACCAGTGGTCGACGGTGAGCAGCGAGAGCCTGCGGCGTACGAGGGGATCGTCCTCGCCGCCCAGCAGTGCCAGCGCCTCCCCGAGGGTGACCTCACCCTCGGGCAGCGGCAGGTCCAGCGCCCGGGCCACGGCGGTGACCAGCTCCCGGCAGGTCACCGGCTCCGGGTGGGTGGCGTGCAGCACCTGTCCGGCGGGCAGTCCGGGCAGCCGGGCCAGGTCCGCCACCGCCCCCGCCAGGGCGTCCACCGAGATCATCGACATCCGCGCCCGGCCGCCGTCCACCCAGTGCGGGAGCCGGCCCACCAGGTCCGCGACCGCGGGGATCACCCAGGTGTCTCCGCGGCCGTAGACCAGGTGCGGCCGCAGTACGGTGCCGCCCGCCGCGAGGACCAGCCGCTCGCCGGCCAGCCGGCTGATGCTGGTCGAGGAGGACGGCTCCTCCGCCAGGACCCCCTCGGCCGCGCCCCGGTGGGGTTCGTCCCGGTACACGGCTGCGGTGCCGAGGTGCACGAAGCGCCGTACGCCCGCCCGCTCCGCCTCGGCCAGCAGGGCCCGGGTGCCTTCGGTGTTGACCGCCCGGCACTCCTCCTGCGTGCCGCCGATCCGGGCGGCGAGGTGCACGACGGTGGTGACGCCGTCGCAGATCCCGCGCAGCGAGGCCGGGTCGGTGAGGTCGCCGGTGACGCTCTCCACGGCCGGTGCGCCGGTGCGCTCCCCGGGCGTGGGGCGGCGGTGGGTGAACAGCCGCAGCAGGGGGGCGTCCGGGGCCGCGGACCGCAGCCGCTGCGTCACGTGGGAGCCGACGAAACCGGTGCCGCCCGTCACGAGGATCCGTTCGGGTATCAACGACAGCCTTTCGCCGGGGAGCGGGGGTTCTCGTCCTGTCATACCCCATGACCGGCCCGACGATCACCTGGCCGCGAGAAAGTAGGCTGAGAATATGACCAGCTCAACTCCCCGTCTGACGCCGGTGACCCCCGATAACTTCGATGCCGTGTGCGCGATCCGGCTCCACGCGCATCAGGAGCACTTCGTCTCCCCTGTCCTGAAATCGCTTGCCGAGGCGTACGTGCACGGGCCGCTCGCCTGGCCCCGGGCCGTCGTCGACGGGGACGAGGTGGTGGGGTTCGTCATGGCGTTCCTGGACTTCCCCTGGGACGGGAACCCGGCCGACCGGCGCTCGGGCCTGTGGCGCATGAACATCTCCGCCGACCACCAGGGCAAGGGGTACGGGCGCTTCGCGGTCCGGGCCGTCGCCGAGGAGATCCGCCGCTCGGGCGGATCGCGCCTCTACGTCACCTGGCACCCGGGGGAGGGCGGCCCCGAGCCGTTCTACCTGGGGCTCGGCTTCCGCACCACGGGCGAACTCAGCGGCGGCCAGCGGGTGGGCGTCCTCGACCTGCCGCCCTCCGCCTAGGGCGTGGGCGGACCCGTCGGCCAGGCCCGCGGGTGCTCACGGGGACAGGTCCCGCTCCCCCGCCGGGCGGTTCACCCGCCCTGCCCGGCCCGCACCTCGGTGTTCTGGCAGGCGGTCAGCAGCCAGCGCCCGTCGTCCTGCCGGGTCATCACGTACAGCGGCGCCCCCTGGCTGCCGGCCCCGTCCGCCGGTGCGTACACCTGACGGACCTTCACCGCGGCCACGTCCGGCCGCAGGAACAGGGTGTGGGTCACCTCGTACGTCACCTCGCCGTCCCAGCTCGCGGCCGGCAGCACGGCGCGGGTGAAGGCGGCGATCTCCTCGAAGCCGGTCAGCACCTTGCCGTGGGCGGTGGTCCATATCGCCTCGGGGTGGAAGAGCGCGAGGAACCCCTCGGCGTCCTTCGCCCGTTGGGTGCGTTCGACGGTGGCGACCACCTCCGCGATGGCCTTGAGGTCGGCGCTGCGGGATCCGTTGGTGTTGTCCATGGCGATCACTGTGCACCCTCAAGCATGGTTGAGGTCAAGGAATATGATCACATGGCGGTATGACGAGGACTCTGTACCTGCTCTGCTCCGCCGCCCCGCCCGTCTTCGACGTGGCGCACGTCGTCGAGGACGCCCAGTCGCGCGGCTGGGACGTCTGCCTCGGTCTCACCCCGTCCGCCGCGCACTGGGTGTCCGCAAGCCTCGACGGACTGGCCGCGCTGACCGGGAACCCGGTGCGGTGGCAGTACCCGCTGCCCGGCGAGCCCGACGTCTGGCCGGCCGCCGACGCGGTGCTGTTCGCCCCCGCCACCTTCAACTCGCTGAACGCCTGGGCCCTCGGGCTCACCGACCGGTTCGTCGCCGGCCTGGCCGCCGAGGCCATCGGCAGCGGCACTCCGACCGTGGCCGTGCCCTGCCTCAACGCCGCCCTGGCCGCCCACCCGCGCTTCGAGCTCTCCCTGAGCGTGCTGCGGGGCGCCGGCGTCGAGCTCCTGTACGGCGAGAACGGCACTGCCCCCGCCCCGCCCGGCGAGGCCGCGCCCTTCCCGTGGGCCGCGGCCCTGGACGCGGTGGACCGGGCTGCGGCCCGCCCTGCCCCGTAGCCGGGCGTCCGGCTACTCCCCGGTGACCCCGTCGATCACCTCGCGCAACAGGTCCGCGTGACCGTTGTGCCGGGCGTACTCCTCGATCATGTGGGCGAGGACGTAGCGCAGCGAGTACTTCTCCTCCCCGAAGTGCCCCTGTACGTCCAGCGATCCGGCCGCGTCGACGATGGCCCGCGACCGCGCGCAGGTCTCCGCCCAGATCCGGAACGACTCGGCCGGGTCCGCGTCCTCGACGTGGAACTCCGTCCACTCCCCGGCCGCGTTCCTCGGGAAGTAGCCCCGTACGTCCTCACCGTTCAGGACGTTGCGGAACCAGCCCCGCTCGACCTCCGCGAGGTGGCGCACCAGCCCCAGCAGGCTCAGCCCCGACGGGGCGATGGCCCTGCGCCGCAGCTGCTCGTCCGTCAGTCCGGCGCACTTCATCATCAGGGTGTCGCGCTGCCACTGCAGCACGCTGGTCAGCGTGGCCCGCTCATCGCCGTCCTGCACGGGCGGCGTCCTCTTCTCATCGTTCACCACCCCATGATCACCACAACCCGCGGAAAGGGCCACGTACTTCCGACCGCGGGGAGTGACCGCCGCCCTCGGACGCCGGGCGCCTGGTGTCGGCATACCCCTGCCCCCGCCCGCCCCGGGCCGGTACTGCTGCTCCAAGGACGCCGGAGTCCGCTCCCGCCTCACCGGACCCGGCCCCGCCGGTGCCGCGGCCTGCGGCGGCGCGGTCGCCCCGCCACCGCCCGCCTCGGGCGGACGGACGTGCGCGAAGTGCACGGTGCCCCGTCGATCATGTCCGGTGTACTGCGGCCCCCGTTCCACCGCGCCCCGGCGGCCCGCCCGTACGTACGCGCACCCCGCCCCCGCCCAGCCCTCCGGTCCGAAACCGCCGCACCGCAGCCCTCCCCCGCACCCCGGCCCGGCCGTCACGGCCGCGCCCGGGACATCTCACCCGACGCCGGTGCGCCCGGTCAGGGCCGGCCCGCTGTCGGCGAACGCCTCGCGCGCCGCGACCACCGCGAACTGGGCGGCACGGTCCATACGGCAGATCTCCCGCGGCGTCAGCCCGTGCGCCCGCGGGTCGAAGTCGGCCTCGGCCGCCACCCGGGAGCGGAACCCCGAGGCGTCGAAGAGGGTGATCCCCCGCGTCGCCGTACGCCCTTCGCTCGGCAGCCGCCAGAAGGCCCCGCTGCCGGCGCCGGCACTCCGAACGCCCAGGGCCATGGCCGGGCCCTGCGCGGGCCGGCGGGACGCGTCACCCGACGCCGACCACCGCACCCGCACCCGCCCCCGCAGCGGCCTCCGCCGCTCCGTCCGTCCGGTACTGCGCCACCCGCGCCCCGCCCACCAGGCTCGGCAGCAGCAGCCCCCACAACGCCGCGACCTTCCGCCGCAGCTCGGCGTACGACAACCCGGTCCCGGACAGCACCTCGATCCCCGAGAGCGCGGCAGCGACCAACGCCTCCGCCTCCTCCCACCGCTCCCGGCCGAGCCCTCCGTCCCCGCCGAATCCCGCGTCCCCGACGAACCCGGCCCCCGCCAGCTCCCCCGCGTCCCGCGCCATCCGCAGCAACCCGCACACCGACGCCAACCACGCCCCGTGGAAGTCCATCACCGCCGGCTGCTGCCCCGCGCACTCCTTGGTGATCCGGAAGCTCGCCGGGACCGCCGCGTCCTCGTGCAGCGTCCGCGCCAGCCAGTGCGTCGTGTCGATCAGCACCTGCAACGGCGAGGCCCCGCCCTCCCGCATCCCGCGTACCGCCTCGTGCAACAGCCGGCAGCCCCGGCGCTGCACGGCGTCGGCCAGGTCGTCCTTCGACGCGAAGTGGAAGTACAGCGCTCCCTTTGTGACACCCGCCGCACGCGCGATGTCCCCCAGGGTCGCGTTGGCGTAGCCGTGGCGGTGGAACAACTCGGCCCCGGCGACGACCAACCGCCTACGTGTCCGCTCCGACCTCTCCTGCACCGCTCGTCTCCTCTCGCCCGCGCCGCCACGCACGCATCACACCGCTCCGAACCCGACCCGTACCTCAGGCCCGTATCTCACGCCCTACCTCATGCCCGTACGAGCCGCTCCCGCACATCCGCCACACCGGCCCCGACACCGGCCCCGGCACTCGCCCCGGCGCCGACCACCCGTCCCGCGGCCACCCCGTCCGGCCCCGCCATCAGGATCGACCGCTGCAACCGCCGCAGCGCGGCCGACGGCTCCAGCCCCAAGTCCCGTACCAGCGTCGTCCGCAGCCGCTGGTACACGTCCAGCGCCTCGCCCCGCCGCCCCGACCGGTGCAGCGCGAGCATGAACTGCCCGTGCAGGTTCTCGTGCGTGCGGTACCGGCTCACCAGCACCGTCAGCTCCGCCAGCAGCTCCCGGTGCCGCCCCAGCCGCAGGTCCGCCTCTATCCGCTGGTCCAGGGCGCACAGCCGGGTCTCCTCCAGCCGCCGCGCCTCCATGTCCAGCTGCACGCCGCCGTGCACGTCGGCGAAGGCCGGACCGGACCACAGCGCCAGCGCCTCCCGCAGCAGCCTCGCCGCCCCCGGATGGTCGCCGGCGTCCATCGCCCGGTACCCCATCCCCGCGAGCCGGTCGAACTCCCGCACGTCGCTCGTCCCGCCCCCGCTGTTCAGCAGGTACCCGCCCGGCAGCGTGACCAGCACGTCCTTCGCCGTCCGGGCGCCGTCACTGCCCTCCAGCGCCGACGCGATGAGCGAGCGCAACTGCAGTACGTACGTCTGCAGCGTCGTACGGGCGCTGCGCGGGGGCAGACCACCCCACAGTTCCTCGATCAGCGCCGATACGGGTACCACCTGATCGGCATGGAGGGCCAGGAGGGCCAGGACCTGCCGGGGCTTGGGGGCGGTCGGCGTTATGGAGATCCCGTTCTCCCGCACGGCCAGTGCGCCCAGTACATCGATGTCCACGTCGTACTCCCCTGTCCTTGGATGAGTCGCAGGAGCCAGTAAAAAACGGGACAGACGGTTTGTCAACCCGGTTCACGCCAGACGGTTTCCCGTCAGCCACCCCCCGCCCCCAGCTCCCAACCCACCCCACCTGCAACGTTCTCGGTTCCCCCATCCCATCGCCCCCCGACTTATCAAACCGTTCGGTCTTGTTCCACTACTCCGGCGCCTGCCCACCCAGCATCAGCGTCCAGAGCCGCGCGACCATCTCCGGCGCAGTCCACCCCGGCTCGGCTGCCCCCATCACCTCCAGCCCGACCGTCGAGGCCACCACCGCGCGCGCCGCGTCCAGCCGCGACACGCCTTGGGCCAGCGCCCCGCCCCGTTCGGCGGCCTCAAGTAACTCGTCCACCCATGACCGCCACCTCCCCCACACGTCGATCCGGCTCCGCCGCGAGACGTCGGCGGCCAGCCCGAAGCCGGCCCGCACCACGACGTCCTCGGCCAGCAGCACCATCAGCGCGGACGTCGAGTCCGACAGGACGCGCAACGGGTCCGCCGCCGCCTCCCCGGCCGCTCTGGCGGTGTCGATGATCCGCCGCACCGCGTCGACGGACCGGTCCTCGACGGCCCGGGCGAGAGCGGCCTTTCCGGCGAAGTGGAAGTGGAACCCACCGGTGGTCACTCCGGCCCGGCGGCTGATCGTCGCGACGGACGCGGCAGCGTACCCCTCCTCGGCGAACACCTCCGCCGCGGCGCGCACGAGTGACTCCCGCGTGCGCGCCGCACGCTCCTGCTTATCCATGGGGGCTCCACAAACCGCATGCGCCGCATGCGCGGTACACCTGAGGGGGTGTGACGAGTTCGGGCGGCCACACTCGGTGCCCGCAGCCGAGTCCGGGCGGACTCCCAGTGGAGCCACCGCTTCCAGTCCCCGCCGACCGCTCCACGCACCCTCCACACGACCCGTCCTCCCACCGCTCCGAGACCGGCGGGAACGATCACCGTGACGGCCTGGTTCCAAGCCCCCTACCCGCTGCTACTGTCAGCCTTCATGAGCGGTGACATCGGTGTTCTCACAGGCAAGTCGGCCCTGATCACGGGTGCCAGTGCCGGCATTGGAGCTGCCGCCGCCCGGGTGTTCTGCCGTGAAGGCGCAGCGGTCACCCTGGTGGCCCGGCGCGAGCCCCAACTGGCGGCGCTCACGGAGGAACTGCGCGCCGCCGGGCACCGGGCCCAGTACGTCGTCGCCGACGTCGCCAATCCCGAGGACGTGGCCCGCGCCGTCGCCGCGGCCGTGCAGACGTACGGCAGGCTGGACGCGGCTTTCAACAACGCCGGCATGGGCGTCGAGCCGAAGCCCATGCACCTCCTCGACGAGGACGCCTACGACAGCACCATGGACACCAACGTCCGCGGTGTCTG
The DNA here is from genome assembly GCF_055567555.1 of Streptomyces sp. NPDC026522. NCBI lineage: Bacteria > Bacillati > Actinomycetota > Actinomycetes > Kitasatosporales > Streptomycetaceae > Streptomyces > Streptomyces sp. NPDC026522. Next base: position 52,260 of record NZ_JBVHQF010000017.1, on the reverse strand, counting down.
GAACTGCATGCGCCACGAGATCCGCGCGATGCTGCTCACCGGGGGCGGCGCGATCGTGAACAACAGCAGCACCGCCGGGTTGGTGGCCACCCCGGTGTCGGCCCCGTACATCGCCTCGAAGCACGCCGTCATCGGCCTGACCAAGGCCGCCGCCACGGAGTACGCGCCCCACGGCATCCGCGTCAACGCCGTGGCCCCCGGGTCCACGCGCAGCGAGATGATCGACGGCTGGCTCAAGGACAACCCGGAGATGGAGGACGTCCTCCTCCAGGCGGCGCCGCTCCCCCGGATCGCCGATCCGGCCGAGATCGCCGAAGCGGCCGTGTGGCTGTGCAGCGACCGCGCCTCGTTCGTGGTCGGCACCACGCTCTCCGTGGACGGCGGCTGGGTCACCCGCTGAGACACCCCTGGGTGTTAACGCCGTTAACGCCGTCAACGCCGAACGGGTCCACCGCGGCGCGGCGTTAACGGCGTTAACGGTCAACGGGATCATGGCGGCGCCGCGTTAACGGCGTTAACGCCGTTAACGCCGCCCTCCCCGTCGCCCCGCCGTCCGCCGGACCACCGGCCCGGTGAGCGCCGTCGTCACCACGGCCATCAGCACCAGCACCGTGAACAGCCGCGGTCCGATCACCCCGAGGCCGAGCCCCACGTTCAGCACCACCAACTCCGTGACCCCCCGGCAGTTCAGCAGCGCCCCCAGCAGCACCGCGTCCCGCACCGGCTGCCCCGCGGCCAACGCGGCCCCCGCTCCCCCGCCCCACTTCGCGGCGATCGCCACCACCAGCACCACCACCGCCCACAGCCACGCCCCCGTGTCGCCGCCCAGCAGCCCGACGTCCGTCCGCAGCCCGCTCCCGACGAAGAACAGCGGCAGCAGCACCGGTACCACCACCTCCCGCATCCGCCGGGCCGCCCGCTGCACCGGCAGCCGGTCCCGCGGCACCACCGCGCCGAACACGAACGCCCCGAACAGCGCGTGCACTCCGATGGCGTCCGTCACGTACGCCGCCAGACACAGCCCGGCGAACAGCCCGACCACCCCGCCGCCGTCGCCCCACCGCTCGGCACACCGGGCCAGGAGCGGCCGTACCCCGAACCACATCCCGCCGAGGAACCCCACGGCGAGCACCCCGGTCACCACCGCCCCGCCGATGCCGCCCGCGCCCCCGTCCGCCACCGCCACGACCACCGCCAGCAGGCACCACGCCACCACGTCCGCGACCGCGGCGCTCGCCATCGCCACCGCCCCCACCGGCGTCCCGTACAGTCCCTGCTCCGTCAGGATCCGCGCCAGCACCGGGAACGCCGTCACGCTCATCGCCACGGCCACGAACAGTACGAACTCCCCCCGGCCCACCCCGTCCGGCGCGAAGGACCCGTACATCCCCGCCGCCAGCAGCCCGCCGAGCAGGAGCGGTACGACCACGCTCGCCTGGCTCACCACCGCCACGACCCGGCCGCGTCCGCGCAGCAGACCGGGGTCCAGCTCCAGCCCGACGAGGAACATGAAGACGACGAGGCCCAGGTTCCCCAGCACCCCCAGGTACGGGAGCACCTCCACCGGCAGCAACCGGCCCTGCCCCGCCGGCCACAGCCACCCCAGCAGCGAGGGCCCGAGCAGGATCCCCACGGCGATCTCCCCGACCACCGCCGGCTGCCCGCACCTGCGCGCCGCCACCGCGGCCGCCGCGCACAGGAGCAGGACCACCGGTACCGCGACCAGCACCCCCGGCAGCGGATCACCCGCCACAGGCCCCTCCCGAAGACGGCGTCCCCGGCCCTCTCCCCCGGCTCCCCGTGCCGGAACCGGGCCGACGCCACAACGCCGGGACTTCCGAAGGTCCCCCGCCCCCGGAAGTCAGGAGGCGGCGGGCCGCCCTTCCACCAGCAAGCCGATTCCGTCGAGGATCCGCTCCAGTCCGAACTCGAACGCCCGGCCCTGTCCCCCGTGCGCCGCGACCGAGGCCAGCGCGGACGTCAGCGCCGGGTACCCGGCCCCGTGCTCCCGCATCACCTCGTCCAGCGCCCGCCCGAGCTCCGCGTCCGGCCCGGCGGTACCGCCGCCCATCGCCCGCTCCTGCTCGGCGATACCCCGTACGTGGCCGGACACCAGCACCACCGCGTCCATCGCCTCCGCTCCGCTCAGCGCGCACCCGTCCATCGCCGCGAGCGCCCGCTCCATCCAGCCCACCTCCCGCGGACCCATCACCCGAGCCCCGACGGTCGCCTCCAGCAGCCAGGGGTGCGCCCGGAACCCCGCGTACAACGCCCGCGCCCACACGCCGAGCCGCTCACGCCACCCGTCCCCGGCGGCCAGCTCCGCGTCCAGTCCGGCCGGATCCGGCATGGCCGCCTCCACCATGAGCGCGACCAGCTCGGCCTTCCCCGGCACGTACCGGTACAGCGCCATTTTGGTGACCCCGAGTTCCCCGGCCACGAGCTGCATCGAGACTCCGCCGAGCCCCTGCACATCGGCGATGGCGACCCCGGCCGCCGCGATGCCCCCGAGTGTGAGCCCCCGCTTCGGCCCCCTCGCCGGCTGCACCGACGGCCCCCACAGCAGCCCCACCACCGCGCCCCACTCGCCGTCCATCGGGTCCCCTCATCCTCGCCCAGAAAATTGCGTCCACCGTACACGTTAACGGCGTTAACGCCGTAACGGCGTTAACGCCGTTACGGCGTTAACGCCGTTAACGTCCGGCCCGGCCCGGACGGCAAAGAGGCCGGCCCCGCGCCATGGGCGCCGAGCCGACCTCTCCGTGTTGTGCCTGGGCCCGCCGGTCAGTCCGTGCCGAACTCCATCGCCGCGCGGTCCAGCATCTCCTCGTCCCCGGAGACCTCGCCGCGGGAGGCGATGGCCTCCGCGCCACCTTCCGGCATGCTGCCGATCAGCCCGGTCGCAGCCGCCTGGGCCGCGCCGATCGCGGGGTTGGCGGAGCCGATCAGGCCGAGCGCCGCGTACTGCTCCAGCTTGGCGCGCGAGTCGGCGATGTCCAGGTTGCGCATCGTGAGCTGGCCGATCCGGTCCACCGGGCCGAAGGCCGAGTCCTCGGTGCGCTCCATGGACAGCTTGTCCGGGTGGTAGCTGAACGCGGGACCCCGGGTGTCGAGGATCGAGTAGTCCTCACCGCGCCGCAGCCGCAGCGTCACCTCGCCGGTCACCGCCGCGCCGACCCAGCGCTGGAGCGACTCCCGCACCATCAGCGCCTGCGGGTCCAGCCAACGGCCCTCGTACATCAGCCGGCCCAGGCGCCGTCCCTCGTTGTGGTACTGGGCGACCGTGTCCTCGTTGTGGATCGCGTTCACCAGCCGCTCGTACGCCGCGTGCAGCAGCGCCATGCCGGGCGCCTCGTAGATACCGCGGCTCTTGGCCTCGATGATCCGGTTCTCGATCTGGTCCGACATGCCCATGCCGTGCCGGCCGCCGATGGCGTTCGCCTCCATCACCAGGTCGACGGGCGAGGCGAACTTCGCGCCGTTGATGGTGACGGGACGGCCCTGGTCGAAGCCGATCGTCACGTCCTCGGCGGCGATCTCCACCGAGGGGTCCCAGAACCGCACGCCCATGATCGGCTCCACGGTCTCCACGCCGGTGTCCAGGTGCTCCAGCGTCTTGGCCTCGTGGGTGGCGCCCCAGATGTTGGCGTCGGTGGAGTACGCCTTCTCCGTGCTGTCCCGGTAGGGCAGGTCGTGGGCGACGAGCCACTCTGACATTTCCTTGCGGCCGCCCAGCTCGGTCACGAAGTCGGCGTCCAGCCAGGGCTTGTAGATCCGCAGGTGCGGGTTGGCGAGCAGGCCGTACCGGTAGAACCGCTCGATGTCGTTGCCCTTGAAGGTCGAGCCGTCGCCCCAGATCTGTACGTCGTCCTCCAGCATCGCCCGGACCAGGAGCGTGCCCGTGACGGCGCGGCCGAGCGGCGTGGTGTTGAAGTAGGCCCGTCCGCCCGAGCGGATGTGGAACGCCCCGCACGTGAGCGCGGCCAGACCCTCCTCGACCAGCGCGGCCCGGCAGTCGACCAGGCGCGCGATCTCGGCCCCGTAGGTCTTCGCCCGCCCGGGCACGGACCCGATGTCGGGCTCGTCGTACTGGCCGATGTCGGCGGTGTAGGTGCAGGGGATCGCGCCCTTGTCGCGCATCCACGCGACCGCGACCGAGGTGTCGAGCCCGCCTGAGAAGGCGATGCCGACGCGCTCGCCGGCGGGGAGGGAGGTGAGGACCTTAGACATAGGAAGAGTATGCACTCCCCCGCATGATCATGCAAAACCCGGCCCCCCGTTAACGCCGTTAACGCCTCCGCCCCGGCCGCCGGCACCGTTAACGGCGTTAACGCCGTTAACGCTCGGGTGGCGGTGTGGCTGAAAGCCGCCGCACATCAATGGCGAATTCCAGTCCCTTCAGTCCCTTCGGCCCCTCTTCGGTCCCTCCGCAGTACCTCAGAAGGCGAGGTCGACGTAGTCGATGTCGGTGAACTCGACCAGGAGACTGGTGGCGCGGGTGCCGTTGTCCTTGAAGTACACCTCCTGGAGGCCCTCCGCCGCGATGGCGCGGAGCTGGGCTTCCGTGGCGCCTGCCTCCTGGGCCGCGAACAGGCGGCTCGCGTACTCGGGGGGAAGGTGCTGGGTGATACGTCGCATGCGGCCGTCGTCGGTCGTGCCGGGGGCCGCGGTGAAGCCGAAACGGGCACGGGTCTCGATGACGAGTCCGGTGGTACGGGCGGCCCGGTCGCGGGCGCGTTTGCGGACCACGGGCTGCCAGCGTCGGCGTACCTCATCGGCCAGGCGGGTGGCCAGGGCCGGCTTGGGGTTCTTGATCTGGTTCTTGACGTAGCGCTCGACGGTGCGCTGGGAGACGCCGAGCAGGCGGGCCGCCTCCCGGGTGGACCTGAGCTGCTTCACCAGGAAGCGCATCTGGGCGCCCGCGGACTTGGGGATCGGGCGGGTGAAGTGCTGCGCGTCGGCGCGGACGAGGCTGTCGTCGATGTCGGAGGGGGGCATGGTTTCTTACTCTCCGTCGGCCGCTGCGTCGTGGCCCTTGATGTGGCGTGCGGGATTGAGCTGTGAGTCGAGCATCTCGACGGCCCAGAGGAGCGGCTGGGTGCCCTCGTGCTTGACCATGCCCGGGCTGACCCCGAGCCGGAAGCCGCCGGGGACCGGCTTGCCTTCGGGGGTACGGGGGAGGAAGTCGAGGGGGCTGGGCCCGGGGGAGAGGTACACGGCGCAGTCGGAGAGGACCGCGATGGGGTACACCCCGGCGGCGGCGGCGAGCTTGTGCATCTTGCGGTGCATGTTGACGCGGGCCGTGGCGATGACGGCGGCGCGGATGTCGGGGCGCCAGGTGGGGCGTTCGAGGGCCGGCCAGGGTTCGCCGGGACGGTAGCCGGCGCCTTGGGGGCGTTCGCGGAGTTTGCCGATGCCGCCCTTGACGGTGGATTTGATCGCCGAGAGGACCGAGGTGGCGATCGGGTCGTGCTGCTTGTACGTCTCCATGGCCTCCAGGAACTCGGCCTCCGGGAGGGCGGGGGTGATGCCGAGGTCCGCCATCGTGGCCATGTAGGCGTCGCGGAGGCGGGTGTACCAGGCGTCGAGGTAGGAGCCGCTCTCGGGGCGGAGCCAGGCCTCGGTGGGGTGCACGGGGTGGCCGAGTTCCTGGGCGTAGGCGAGGGTCGGGGTCGCGTACCAGGCCGGGCCGGTGGGGGGCCGGCCGTGGGGGGTGAAGGGGCTGGGGAGGCGGGGGTCGTGGGGGAGGGAGGAGAGGTCCGCCAGCCAGCAGCCGGGGGTCTTCGGGTCGAAGCGGGGCGCGGTGGTGTGGGTCGCCGGGCCCAGGCCGACCGTGAGGCGGTTGGCGGCCGCGGCGAAGGCCATGTTCACGTCGATGCCGACGGCATGGGTACGGGTGCACTCGTCGTCGGTGAGGAGCTGGGGGTCGCGGATCCAGTCGTACGCCTCTTCGTCCAGGACCTGGTCCGGGGTGCGCTGGTGGGCCCGGGGGTAGCGGGCGGCGACGACGGGGTGTTCGTCGGGTGCCTCCGGGGGCGCCGGGTCGACGGGACGGGTGAGGGAGCCGGGGACGGGGGCGGACTCCCAGGCGTTGGTGACGGGGTTGCGAGCGGCGCGGGTGGGCGGGCGCAGGGCCGTCATGAGTTCTAGGCCGGTGACCGCCGTGGAGCCGCGGGGGGTGAGGACGCGGGCGGCGTAGGTGGTGAGCAGCTCGGCGAGTTCGGGGGCCGGGAGGTCGGCGGTGTCCTCGCCCCAGGCGCGGGGGTCGAGGGCGCCCCAGGGGAGGATCGCGAGCTGGACGCACTGGCGGCCGGTGGTGGGGGTGGCGGGCCGGTAGACGCGGGCCCAGGGGCCGAAGCCGCGACGGGTGAGCTGCCACTTGTGCCGCGCGAGGAGCTTGAGGACGGGGTGGTTGTCGGGGAGGCGCAGGGCGCGGCGGTCTTCGAGGGCGAGGGGGAGACCGAGGGCCTCGGTAGCGGCGGCGGTGAGGACGAGGAGGGGGTCGCCGTCCTTGCCGTTGCGGTGGAGGCGGGGGGAGCGGAGGTCGGCGTCGGGGCTGAGGGCCCAGGTGATGAGGGACGGCAGGTCGGTGGTGGGGTGGCCGAGGATCTGGCCGCCGGCGGTGTGGGCGTGGCCGGCGCCGTCGAGGACGGCGAGGGGACCGTTGCCTGCCGGGGGGGCGGAGGGCGGTGTCGCCTTGACGGCGTTAACGGCGTTAACGGCGTCAACGGTGCCGCGGGGGCGCAGGGGGGAGCGGGGCTTCGGGCCTCGGGCGGCCGGAGCGGGAGCGTTAACGGCGTTAACGCCGTCGGCGTGGGCCGGGGGGACGGGCTCGGCCGCCGGGGTGGGAGCGGGAGCGTTAACGGCGTTAACGGCGTTAACGGGGTGGAGGGCGGCCAGGCCTTCGAGCAGGCGGGCATAGGCCGCGCGCTTCGGGGGGCGGGGGGCGGTGCGGCCGGTCTCCCAGGAGGTGACCGTTTCGCGGCGGACGGAGAGGGCCTTGGCGATCTGGTCCTGGCTCAGTCCGGCGGCTTCGCGCAGGCGCTTGCGCTCGTCGGGGTGCGGCAGGGGGTCCTGCGCGGCTGCCTCTTCGAGCAGGGCGTCGACCGCTGCGAAGAGCGTGATCTGTTCAGGCTCGTTGCTCATGGCTCTCGTCGGGTCTCTGGTGGGCTGCCTCGTTCTCGCGGTAAGGCTATGTGAAGCGCACCTTTGAACGCACACGAAACGCACGTGGGGCGTTAACGGCGTTAACGCCCCATCGGAAGTGGTGCCTCAGATGCGGGTGAGCAGGAGCTCGGTGACGGCCTTGAGGTCGTCGGGGGTGAGATGGGCGGTGAGGGCGTCCGCGATGGTCTCCGGAGAGTCCGTGGAGATGGTGATGCGCGGCGCGGCGGCGGGAAGCGGGGGAGGGGTGGAAGCGGTGGGAGGGGTGAACCCGACGGGCGCCTGGGGTGCCGCAAGCGGCGCCGGTGAGGAGGCTGGGGCGTTAACGGCGTTAACGCCGTTAACGCGCGTGCGTTGGCGAGGAGGGTTAACGGCGTTAATGGTCTCGTCCGCTGCGGCCGCCTGGTCCTCCTGGGGAAGCCGGCCGATGCGGCGGGCCGGTTCCACCTTGAGCTCGCCCGTATCGACCTTCTCCTGGAGGGTGGGCGTCAGGTTGAGGAGGGCCAGGCGCTGGGAGACCCACGCCGCCGTCTTGCCGAGCCGCTTGGCGACCTGCGCCTGGGAGCCGTGGACGTCGACCAGTTCCTGGAGGGCACGGGCCTGGTCCATGGGGGCGACGTCGACCCGGTGGACGTTCGCGATCAGGGCCGATTCGAGGATGTCGGCGGCGGACGCGGAGAGCGCGTCGTTGACGTGGATGTGCATGGTCTTGAGACCGGCCAGCTGGGCGGCCGCGAGGCGCCGGTTGCCGTCGATGACGACGTAGGGGGCGCGGCCCAAGCCGTCGGTCTGGCCCGGGTGGGCCTCCATGAACGCCATGCGGGTGGCGACCGCGAGGGGCTGGAGCTGGCCCCGGGAGATGAGGGACTGGGCGAGCTCGTCGAGTTCGGTCAGGTCCTCGCGGAGGTTGAAGGGGTTGTGGGCCAGGGCCTCGATGGGCACCTCGGAGGGCGGGGTGATGCCGGAGGTGGGGGCGCCGGTCGCCTCGGCGATCGCCGCGCGGCGGGAGCTGACGCCGACCGGCTGGGCCCGGGCGAAGGAGGCGGAGACTCCGAGTTTGTCGGCCTTGCTGCTCATGAGATCTCCCGGGCGAGGGCGCGTAGGGCTACGGCTTGGTCGCCCTTGGGCGCGTAGACGAAGAGGGGCTGCTTCACGCGGACGGCTTCGCGCTGTTCCTTGAGGTCGGGGACGATCGCCACGACCCGCGGATCCTTTATGTCCATCCACGCCTGGAGGGAGGAGGTGGCGATGTAGCCGCGGCGGCCGTCGTAGAGGTTCACGACGAGGCCCAGGTAGTCGATGTCGAGGCTGAGGTCGTCGCGCAGATCGTTGATCTGGGAGGTGAGGAGGTCGTAGGCGTCGGCGGAGGAGTCCTCGGCCTGTACGACGATCAGCGCGCCCGAGGCGCCCGGCTGTTCGGTGTCGCGGCGGCGGCCGTAGTAGATGGCCGCATCCATGCTGAGCCCGAGGCTCGGGGGACAGTCGATGAGGATGACGTCGTAGTCGGACTCGACCGGGGCGAGGGCGCGTTCGAGGGCGGCTTCGCGGGCGCGCACGGTGGAGAGGCGGACGTCGAGGAGGAAGGCGTCCGTACAGGCGGGGAGGAGGTGCAGGCGGTCGCCGAAGCGGTCGTCGGGGATGGGAACGATCAGGTCGCCGAGAGGGCCCTTGGCTTCGCCGGCCATGTGACAGGTGAGGCTGTCGCCGCCGATGGGGAGGGGCTGTTGACCCAGCTGCTTGGTGAGGTGGCCCTGGGGGTCGAAGTCGACGAGCAGGACGCGCATGCCGAGGCCGGGGAGGTCCTCCAGGTCCACCGGGGGTGTCGTCGTACTCGGCACCGCATCGGGGTGGGGGGCGGTCCCGTCCGGGTCGTCAGGGGAGGGGACGAGGCGCGCCAGTTGGCGGGCGACGCGGACCGGGTGGAGGGTCGAGGGGTCCTCGGCGAGGGCCTCGGCGGTGCCGGCGGTGATGGCGGTCTTGCCGACGCCGCCCTTCTGGTTGCACACGACGATGCGGCGCACGACGGAGGGCCGCTTGACGGTGGGTGCGGGGTTCATCTCCAGCCAGAGGTGGACGGCTTGGGCGAGACCCTGGATGAGGGAGACGCCGCGGTCCTTGGAATCGGCACGGAAGGACTCCCACTGGCCGACGGGCAGCCAGGTGGAGAAGGACTCGGCGCCGGAGGTGTCGACGGGGGAGGGGGCGGAGGCGAGGGAGCTCCAGTGGGCGATGCCGTGGTGCACCGCGTCCTGGATGTCGACGCGCAGTTGGGCGGTGCGGACCTTCAGTTCCTGGCGGAGCCACGGGGGGAGCTTGGAGACGACCTTCTCTCGGTCGCTCTGGGAGGGCGAAGTCATGGGAGGGACTTTACTAACGTTCCAGGGTGGATGTGAGCGCCACGCTTGGGTTTTGCTAACGAAGAGAGGTCAGCCACCCGGGAGGGGGTGCGTTAACGCCGTTAATGCCCCGGGGGACTGGGGGCGGGGCGGTGAGCCGTCGGCTGCGACTGCCAGTCCGCAGGAGCAGGGGGTGCCCGGAGCGTTAACGGCGTTAATGGTCCGGTGTTCCGGGATGCGCCGGTGAGCCGTGCGCCCGCCGTCCGCCTGGCCGCCCGGTCACCGGATGCACTCCGGTCCCAGCAGGCCCTGGGCCACAGAGGCCGGACGTGGGCGCCGGGGGGCGGGCGCCGGGGCGTTAACGCCGTTAACGCCGTTAATGGTTCCGCAGGATCCCGTCAGGCGACGGTGGGAGCGGAAAGCCCGCGCTGCGAGCGTTCGGTCTTCCTGCCGACCTGCCTGGGCTGGATCGTGCGCGGGTCGACGGCCTCGCCCGGCGCGCCCTCCCGGTAAAGCCCCTCGGGCTGCGCGTCCCGGTCGTGCGGCAGGAGGTAGAAGACACGTCGCTTCTGCAGCCCGCTGTCCGGGTCCGCTTCCGCGGTGTCGCCGAGTTCGGTGAAACCGATCATGCGCCCGTCACGGTGGTAGCGCGGCTTCCCCCGACGGCGCGGCGTCTTGTCCAGGGCCTGCCGAACGTAGTCGAGTTCCTCGGGATCCTCCAGCCACACCACTTTGACCTCGTGGGCGAGATCGCTTGCTGTCAGTAGCGAGCTCATGGCCTGGACCCTTCCTCGTGCACGTCGGCCCTGCGGGGCCCCTGGTTTCTCCGCGCCGCGAACGACGCCGGTGCCGGTATGCGACGGAGCCCCGTGGGCTCCCGCCGGCTGGTGGATCTGTTCATCATCCTTGTCCATCGTAGGTGTGCCCGCTCCCCGACCGCAGCACTCATCGGCCAGTCACGCCGTAGTTGCACTGTTCGCGTCACGTGGGACCTACTCTTCGTCGGCCAGAAGGGCCAATCCCGGATAGAACTTCTGGCCGTTCGAACGGAGCATCTCATTGGGCGAGGCGACGCCCACCTCGGCGCGGATACGCGTGGCGAACGCGCGCGTGGTGGCCGGCCTCAGGCCCTCACCATCAAGGCACCAGGCACTGTAGGCGCGGTAGAGGGCTCCCTGTTCGACCTTGAGGTCCCGGGGATCGGGCAGTTCCGCGCCGGTGGTGCAGCACTCCGCGAGGAAACGCCCGATGTGGTCCTCGGTCGTCGCGTAGGCCTGGGTGGCGGTGCGCACGACGCTGGGCCCCGTCAGGGGCGGTTTGTCGGCGAGGTAGGCCTTGGCTCCCTGGATCATCCAGTGCAGGATGCCGGGACCCTCTTCCTGTACGAGCGCCTCCGCCAGGTTGTCGATCTTCCGGTGGTCGGGGACGACCTTCTCGAAGGGGATGAGCCGGATGCGGCGCCAGAACGCGTGGCCGCCGGTGCCCACCTCCGGGCGGTGGTTGCCCAGGAGCCAGAGCTTGTGGGTCGGCTCGAAGCTGAAGAAGTCCTGCCGCATGCGGCGTGCCTTGAGCCGGTCGCCACCGGTGAGGAGCTTCACCCGGGCCTCGTCGAACTTGTCGTGCGGCTTGAGCTCACTGCAGACGAACAGCCGCCGGCCGTGCAGTTCGGTCAGCTCGGTGGAGTGCTCGTTGAACTTGCCGCGCTCCATCAGGAACCCGGGCGGCGCCACGTCCGCGTAGTCGCCGAGGATCTTGATGACCACATCGAGCAGCGCCGATTTGCCGTTCGCGCCGACACCGTAGAGGAACGGGAGCACCTGGCCGCCGACGTCGCCGGTGATGGAGTAGCCGAGCAGGAGATGAAGGAAGTGGATCATCTCCTTGCCCTTGTCGTCATCGCCGAAGGTCTGCTTGAGGAACGTGTGGAACCTCGGCGTCGGCATGGCTTCGGGCGCCAGGTGGGTGGCCCGGGAGTGCAGGTCGCGCGTGGGATTGGGCTTGTGCAGGTCGCCGGTACGCAGATCCACCACGCCCGCGGGGGTGCACAGCGCGTACTTGTCGCCGTCCAGGGTGTCGGGGTCCAGGGCCAGTTCGGGCGACGCCTTGGCCTGCGTGAGCATGGCCTTGACGCCCGAGGTGGACATGGTGCGCTTGCGGTGCTGGGCCAGCTCCCGGTCGGTGAAGACGCCGCGCGGGTCGTGGGCGGGCAGGTCCTCCGCCATGTCGCCGGCGGCCCAGATCGCCGCCTTCTCCCCGCCGGTGCGCTTCCACCGGTACTCGTCCCACACGTACCAGCCCAGTCCCTCGACGTGCCGGAACCGGTCGTGGTGCAGGTAGGCGAACAGCTTGGCGTTGCCGCGATCGGTCAGGTTGTGCAGCAGCCCCGCCTGGATGAAGTCCACCGTCCCGACGGCCAGGGGAGTCCCGCTCTGCTGTGCGGGCAGGCGCCGGCCCTGAGCCGTGGTGTTCGCAGCCGCCGTGTTCGTAGCCGTGGTGTCCGTCGTGAACGCGGCGAGCTGTTCCGCCGCCGCCTGGGCGTTGAACCCCGCGCTTCCGGCGCTGCTCATGGGCGCTCCCTGGGGTGGATCGGCCGATCGCTGCCGGCGCGCAACCCTGTGTCGACGATGAGGACGTTTCGGCGTGGCTGGTGGGGTCGGGCTCGGTCTGCGGCTTCGAGGAGCAGCTGCCGGGCTTCGGCCTCGGTGAGGTGGCCGGCGGCCGCAAGCCCTCCGGCGGTGAAGGCGGCCCGGTTCAGCTTCTCGCTGAAGGCCGTTCCGGCGGGACTGGCCGCGCAGGAGCGGACCTCTTCGAGGAGCGGGCCCAGCACACGTCGGCCGGCCCGCCCGGAACCTCGGGCACCACGGGCCTTCGGCCGTGGCACGGGGGGCCCCGCCGGGGCGGGGGAGTCCACCCCGTGCCCGGTGCGTACGAGTTCCGCGGTGAGCCACAGCGGCAGCACCGCGGGCAGGCGCGCACCGCGCAACGGCTCGTACGTCCCGGCGGCCGTGCGGGTGGTCGGCGCGACGATGTAGCCGCCCACCGCACGGACATCGACCTGCCAGGCGAGCGCGACCTTGGAACTGGAGCCACTGGAGCACCGGAAGCGCGGGCCGTTCAGGGGCGTCCGGTACCAGATGTGCATGCCCCCCGAGGGCGTACGGACGCGCAGCGTCGAGGTGTCCTGACACGGGTCGGGTACGGACCGGTACGCGGCCAGGAGCGCCAAGGTGTCGAAGCCGCTGCTGAGTCCGGTCAGGTCGACGCGCTCGTCGATGGGGATGCCGGGCAGCAGGCGCTGCCGGTCGGGCAGTGGTACGGCGTGGGCGTCGACGTCGATGACCACCAGCCCGGCCGGACCACAGGCGACGCCGATGCCGAAGCCCGGCTCGGCCCGCCACCACTGCCGCACTGTTTCGAGGTCCGTGGTGGCCGCGTGGAAACCGTGGCACCAGCGGCCGCTGGAGTGGCAGGGGCACGCGTGCGGCGGGTGCTGGCCCTCCCGGCAGTCGGAGCAGTTCGGCGCGGGTGTCTTGGTCCCTGGCGCGAGGGGGTGCACCGGGTAGCCGCGCAGGGCCATCCAGGTGGCCACGTCCAGTGCGGTCCCGCCAGGCACCTCGTGTGGCGGGCTTTCGTAACGCACGGGCACTGGCTCTTCCTTGACACGGTGTGAGGGACGGCTGCTCCCAACCCCGTACTGCTTCCCTGAGCCGCTTCCACCTGCAGCTCAGGGACCAGAGGGACTGAAGATTCACTATTGCGGAGGTTACCCCAGAGGTTGTGACGTCTCGGGTTCATATAGCTGCGGTATCGCCAGTTCAGTCCCTTCGGTCCCTTGCTACGTGGAGATATGCCCCGGTTCCTCCGGGAAAGTTCTCATCCTCAGCCTCCCCGCGCCCTGGCGTGTCGTCACTTCTGGCCGAAAGCTGACTCAGTCGTCCCCCGTGCCGCAAGCCGGACTCAAGTGGCTCACCAGCTCGGCCCCACCAGTCCAGTACGTCACCCGCACCGCCGGGGGCCCCTTCCCGCTGCGACTCGCTCCAGGGTCTGAAAGCACCCCGACTCCGCTTCAGTCCCTCCCTGTTCAGTCCCTGAGAAAAACCGCAGGTCAAAGGGGTGAAGAAGCTTGGACAGGGACTGAAGGGACTCAGAAGTGACTCTTCCACTTCTCACGTGTGTGCGTGTATGCGCGGGCGTATGTAAAGGCCTCTAGAAGCATGTGTGGCTCATAACTAGCAATTTCAGTCCCTTCGGTCCCTGTCCACCGGGGCGAGCGCCCCTGACCTGCAGGTTTGTGCAGTGACTGAAGGGACAGGGACCGAAGGGTGTTCACCGGCGTTCAGTACCTTGTCCCGGGGGGAGCGGGTACCGAGGGAGGGGGAGCCCCACCCCCACCCCAGCCCCCTGACGGCCCCAGAACCCACCCCAGCCCCTCCCGGGGACCCCGGGACTCCCCCCGCCTCTGACGAGGCCGCTACGACCCCTCCAGGGCACGCCGAGGTACTCCTGCGACTTCCCCGCGGGCGGACGTGAGACCTGACTCCGAACGACGCCGGGGGAAGGACGGAGCTCCAGTCCCTCGGCTCCGGGTACGTACGTCCGGGACACCCCGCCTGGTCGCGGCCCAGGGGAACGTGTCACCCACCGGGATCGTGTGGAGGCGGTAGACGAGGCGTGCCGGCACAGCAGTTCGCAGACGCAGTCCCCTAACTGCGGTTCTCCGTGATCACGTCGGCTCCGATTTCGGAGCGGTCAGCGCCCGCGGCCACGACGTGGAGGCCAGTGAGCGCTTCGCGGGCGCTCTCCTCGCAGGAGTCATAGATCATCTTTTCGCTGGCGGGCGCATCCACAGGAGTCCAGCGGATGAAGACGACTCGTGCTTCGCCCGTCGCCGAGGGGAAGGCACACACGCCGTAGCGGCAGCTTCCCCCGGGTAGCTCGTTGAGGAAGTCGTAACGGTCTCCCGCTCCCTGTGCCTCCACCGAGATCGAGTACCCGTCGCCGGAGAGCTTCAAGACGACGTAGTGCGGCTCCTGCTTGTCCTTCAGGCCATCGCGGGCGGCCTGCGCTTGGGCGTCGAGCACGCTCATGTGGCTCTCCTGGCATGTCGCGGTAGGACCCGGCACCGTGCGGCCGGTCAGGTTTCCTGCCCTTGGCGCTGAACCTGATGACAATGCACCAACCGTGCATGACCTGCGATGACAATGACCAGAATCTGGCTTGAGATGGCGCGGGTCCCCTCGGGCAGAGTCCGAGCGATCCTGCTCTCCGGGGTGCTGGCGCGCCTGGGGCCGGTAGCTCCTCAGCCCTGGCGGGCTTGCGGTGCCCCGCCGGGGTGGCCGGTCGTCATCGGCGACTGCGTGTCGGACGTGCTGTGGAACAGGGAAGCGTGGCTGAGGCCGGAGGTGGTGCGGGTGGCCACTGGCCGTTGTCGTTCGGCGATCAGAGCGTCGCGGCTTGCATTCGGTGATGCAGGTTCGGGAGGGGGTGATTGGTCGTCGAGCCCGGACCCTCAACAGTGACGGACCCTCAGAACGGTGCGCAGGAAGCACGCCGGTCGCCGGTTGCTCTTGTAGTAAGAGAGCCGCGCCCGCGTAGCCCTCTGACCTGGTGCTTCTTCGGAGGTGATGTGTCCCCCAGGACACATTCGGCTCCGCGAAATGTGTACCTGGCGAGCACATTTGGCGAAAAACTCAAGCAGCAGTGTACTTTTCTGCGCAGCTGGCACCTCGCGCATCGCCGCAGGTCAGCGGGCCGCTCAAGAGCGCGTAACCGCCGTTCTGAGACCGGGCCGTTCGAACAAGGTGTGCCGCCTGGCGACAATCGAACTCAAGCAGCCGTGGACTTTCGGGGCTCAGGGGCGAGAAAACTACACGTAGCGCGTACTTTTGGCGCATACCCCGCAGCGGCGCGTCCCGTGGTTGAGTTTCGGCGCGCCGACGCGGCAAAAGACAAGCACCCGTTGATTTTTTGGATAGTCTCGGACCGCCTGAGTAACAAGGAGGTCCTGTGACATCTGATCCGCCCGCCCGTCGTCGACAGCGCGGGCCCGGGCCTGTTCCCGTCCCCGCCGCCACGGGGAGCGACGCCGAGTACGGGGACATCCTGGCCGTCCTCGGTCAGCAACTCGGGGAGCAGGTGGCCAACGCCGCCGACCCCACCGGCCGTCGCCGTCTCAAGGGGGTCCACCTCGAGTACGCGGCGGACCCGAAGTCCGTCCACGACATGGCCGGAGGCGCCGGATACAGCCTGGCCAGCAATTGGTTCACCCAGCTGCTGGCCCAGCTCGCGGTCGCGAACAGCATCACCAAGTCCCAGCTGTGCGTGTTCCTCTTCGTGGCGGGCGGTCAGGTGCCGGGCACCGGCATCACCCAGTACACGCAGCAGGAGATCACGGACGGGCTGAACAAGATCGCCGCCCAGAAGGGCGGCAAGATGATCACGCGTTCCACGGTCAACCGTGCCGTCCAGGCCCTGTGCGGCTACAACTGGGTCGAGAAGGCCGGCAACGGCCGGATCCAGATCAACGTGCGCCTGTGGTTCCAGGGCAACAGCACCGCTCAGCAGGAGGTCCTCGCGGAGATCGCCGAGAAGCACGGCAACGACCCCGAGTCCTTCCCGTACGCGGTGGGACCCGAAGGAGCACACCAGGAGCAGCTGGATCTCGACTTCGGTGTCCAGGTACCCGCTCCCAAGAGAAGGCGTACCGGGTGATAGTGATGTCAGGCCCGCGCACGGGCGACCTTTCACGAGGAAGGCCATCCCATGGCTAACGTCATGTCTCCGATCGTCGCGGAGCGCATCTGGGCCCTGCCGCTGTCGGGGTCCGCCGTCAAGTTCCTGCAGTACCTCGTCTCCCGCAGCGACTTCGGAGGAACGCTGCCCGTACGCCAGAAGGACATGGCGGCCGAGTACGGAGTCACCCCCCAGGCCGTCAGCGGGCTGATGGCGCCGCTGTGCGACCTGAACATCGTCCTGCGGCCGCGCAGTGAGGAGCGCAACGGCAACTCGTACCGGCTGCACCCGCTCGCGGCGAAGTACGAGAGCCCGGAGGCGATGGAAGCGGCGTTCCGGGCGTCCCTGGCCCGGATCCAGGCGGGCGACCTGCCCAACCTCAAGCTGCCCGCCTACCACCAGGCCCCGCCCGCTCCGACGGGCCGGCCGAAGCTCCAGGTCGCCTGAACCGGGCGAGCACAAAGCCCCGCACAAGACGGAAGGCCCCCCACACAGTGGGGGGCCTTCCGCGCCTGAGTAACAGATGGTGCCCCGATTCTAACCGCCGCCGGGCCCCACGGCACAGTGGGCATCGTCCGCACACATCGCCGTGTCCCCACCCGTGCGGGTATCACCCGCACGCACGAACCGCGTGGTGCTCGACGAGGGCGTTGAGCAGTGCGGCGCCCCGTTCGGCGTCGTCAACGCTCACCGCGAACTCACCGCCCTTGCGCGGGCGGACGACGAGGCATTCGCCCGCCCGGAGCATGACGGTCGTGCCCAGCCCGCTGAGCCGGTACCCCCAGCCGCCCACCTGTGCGGGGGAGCGCACCTCCATCCGGGCCGAGACGATGTCCCGCACCGGCCAGCGCCGTCGCGGCCGGCCGAGCGGCCCGAAGGCCACCTCCAGGCCGTAGTCCGTCACCCGTGCCTGCACGGAGGAACAGCAGAGCACCAGGACGGAGGCGAGCCCGAACGGCGCGACCAGCGTCCACTGAAAGCCGATCAGCCCGCAGCGGGCCGCCAGTACGCCTGCCGCGGCCACCAGGCCCGTAAGGGCGGCGGTCAGCCGGAGCCAGGGATTGACGGTGCGGGAAAGCCACACGAGGCGCACCCCCGCGGGGATCTCCATCACCTTGCCGGCCTCGGCCCGGGCCGCCGGGACGCGGTGCGCCCCACGCCGCCCGGCCAGCCATCCGAGCAGGCCTGCGGCCACGGCGGCTACGGCCGTGACCGCGACTCCGGCACCCACCGGCCCGGCGTCCCGCCAGTCCGGCCGGTCCAGGTCGGCGCGCACGATCAAAGCCTGTGCGCCGGCCAGGAACACCCCGCGCGACAACAGGACGGCACCGCCCCGGGCCCGCACGGGCACACCGCCGCGCAGGCCGGGCGCACCGCCCCGCCTGCCCGCGAAAGCGAGGGTGGCCACCAAGGCCGCCCACAGGAGCGCGGGAAACAGTGCCGCCGCCCATATGGGCATCGACCCGTCGGGGGAGCCGCCGTCCCAGTGGGTGGCCAGGCGCTCCGGCAGCCGACGGCTCGCGGCGGGCGGGAGAGCGGCCAGCACGGCCAACACACCCGCCACCCAGACCCCGGCGCCCCAACGGTCGCCAAGCCTCGGCTCCGAGTTCGTACGGACGGTCACGACAGTCCCCTGATCAGGTCGATGAGATCGTTCCTGCTGTACCCCAGCCGTGCCGCATCGGCCACCAACCGGCGGACCCTGCCGAGCACTTCCACCCGCTGATCCGCACCCTCGGCGACGGTGACGCCCCGACCGCGCCGGAACTCCAGCACCCCTTCGTCCCGTAGGGCGCGCAAGCCCCGCAGGACCGTATGGGCGTTCACGCCCAGCGCCCGGGAGAGCTCGCGCGCCGACGGGAGCCGGTCGCCGGGCGCGCACTCACCGTCGGCGAAGGCGCGCCGGACCGCCCCGGCCACCTGCTCGTGGAGCGGGCGGCTGTCCGTGGTGTCCAGTCTCAGCAGCATGGTGCTAGTAGAGGTAGCACCATCGGCTTCATGAACGAGGGTGCCCTGTCGGTGCCCCGGCCTAAGGTGGGCGGATGAACGGGATACGGATCGTCGCCGACCAGGGTGCGTGGCGAAGCGGGTTCGAGGAGCGGGTGCTCGCCGGGTACCGGGCGGCGGGGTGCTCGGAACCGCTGGCCCGGGCCCTGCTGGAACGGGCATCGGAGGGCATCGACGGCTGGACCGTGGCCACGGACGGAACCGGGTGGATCGCGGTCGGGGTGGCGGAGGACAACGGCGCGACCGTGGGCCGGATCCACGACCTCACGGCGGCGCGGGGGCGCGAGTGGGCCGAGCGCTGGTGCGCCGAGCACGGCGCGCAGCGGGTGGCGGTCCGGCTCACCGGCGGGCCGGGAGCGTTCGCCGACTACCCCGTACGGGGCCAGAACCGGATGCGGGCCGCCGCCGAGCACCCCGAGCTCCCGCCGGGTCTGACGGTCCGCCGGCTGACCGAGGCGGAGTACCCCCGCTGGTACGCCGGTGAGGAAGCCGCGTACATCGCGGACATCGTCCGGGCCGGAGCGCTGACCCCGGAGCAGGCCAAGGCCAAGTCCGACCAGGACTTCGCCCGCCACCTCCCGCAGGGCTACCTGACCCCGGGGCACGCCTTCTACGCGCTGGAGGCCGACGGCCAGGTGGTCGGTACGGGCTGGCTGAACCACGGCTTCCTGCCGGGCGTGACCTTCGGCTTCTCCCTGGAGGTGTACGAGGAGCACCGCGGCAAGGGCTACGGCCGGGCCGCGATGAGCGTCGGCGAGTGGGCCACCCGGCAGGGCGGCGACGAGGCGATGATGTTCAACGTCTTCGGCGGCAACGAGGTCGCGATGAACCTGTACGACAGCACCGGCTTCGCCGTGCTGGACGAGCACCGCTCGATCGACCTCTAGCAGTGCGACCGGTTGCCGGGCCGGTTGCCGGGCCGGTCGTCGGTCCGGTCGTCGGTCCGGTCTGCGCGGGCGTCTCGTGCCCGCCTCTCCCGGTCACCGTCACACCAGGTCCGGCTGCCAGATGACCCGGGTGGGGTACACGTGTGCGGTCGGGGACAGCCGGTACGAGCCGTCGGTGGCGTCCGCGGGGAGCACCCACCCCACCCCCTGATAGGCGAACGGACTGTCCTCCCTCGTCGCGGCGCACTGCGCGGGATCCGTGACGACGCTCCCACCGGCCGGGATGCTGAGCACGTGGGCGTCCGGTGCCTTCGGGCACGGGGAGAACACCTCCGCCCGTGCGTACTGCAGACGGACTTTCACCGCCGCCGCCTTGGTCCCGTGATTGGTGATCTTGAGGGCGAAGGAGATCCGCTCCGCCTCGACGCGTGCGCACACCCTCCAGACCACCGCGCCCGGTCCCGGGAAGGGCGCGCTGCACCGGCTGTCCTGCCCGAGGATCCCCTTCTCCAAGCCGGGGGCCTCCGACGCGACGGCCCCCGGTCCCCCTTGTCCGGCGGAGCCCACCCGGGCCGAGGCCGACGACCGGGGGCCGGCCCCTTCAGGGCCGTCTCCCGCCCTTCCCTCGCCGGGGCCGCCCACCGCCACGGCCGCGATGACCGCCGCAGCGGCGACGACGACAGCAAGGGCACCGCCCGATGAAGCCCTGACCCACCTCGGCCGGTCACGCCATGACCCTCTCGGCGGGTTCCGGACAGAGGTGCCGGGCGGGTCCGTCAACACGACCAGGGGCACGCTCGTGGAAACAGCTGTCGACGCGGCCGGCGGCACGGCGCCGTCGGGCGGCGCCACGGCATCGGGCCTGGGCTGTAGGTGGTCAGCGGCCCGCTTCCGCCATCCCTTGTGCTCCATCAGCTGTCTCTGCAGTCCGTCGACCCGGTTGGCCAGCCGCAGCAGGAGGTCGGCATCCGGGCCGGGCGGCTGGAGGACCCGCACGATGTCCCGCGTCAGCCCTACGCCGGGCAGGGCCGCCTGCCCCTTCCAGATCTGGTCCCGCCCGCTCAGCCACCTGGAGACGTTCCCCTGGTTGGCGTTCAGTCCGTTGGCGAGCACCTTCTGCGGGCGACCGTCGAGCACACCTTTGACCGTGTGAGACCAGGCGTCGAGGGCGTCGGCGAATTCCGCGACCAGCTCCTCGAACACCGGACTCGGCTGTCCCACCAACTCCGTGCCCCTCTGTTTGTTGCACTGCCACACTGAAACCGCAGGTCAGCCGGGTGCATGGTGCACTGCAAGTTTCACCGGCCCCGTGCCTGTGGCCCCGCTCAACGGGGCCGGGGAGTGTGCTTCCTGACGGTCGTCGACCGTACCGCTGGACCAGCGGCTTGCAGACCGAGAGAGGGGCCGTCATGGCCGAGAAGAGCATGTCCAAGCGCACCACCCTGGCCGTTTTGGCAGCCGCCGCACTGGCGACTGCCCTGCCCGTCGCGCTGCCCTCCCGGGCCGAGGCCGCACCGGCCGGCCGGGTCTGTTTCTTCCTGGACGAGCAGGGCGCCCACGGGGCTGGGCACGTCGCCTGGGCGGTCCGGGATCCGAAGAACGCCGGCCGCTGGGTCTGGGGTTCGACCGACAACGCCGAGGGCGACACCGCGACCCTGCCGGGCCACGACAACGGCAGCTGGTCCCAGAGCGGGACCTGGAAGCAGCTGCGCGGTGAGGCCGCTGGCAAGAAAGCGATCAGCCTTCGGAGTTACGAGTCCTACCGCTGCATCAACACCGCCGGCGGCGACCTCGCGGCGGCGCAGCGCACCTACCGGAACATGAAGGACAACGGCTACCAGGTGCTCTACAACAACTGCCTCACCAAGGCCATCGCGATCTTCCGCAAGTACAGCCCGGCGCTGGGCAGCAAGCACCTGCCCGACGGCCAGAAGATCGCTCCCAAGTACTACTTCTACCGCGTGCTGAACGACGCCCCCGGCTGGGAGAACGCCCACTCGTACTGACCGGACCGCTCACCCCTGAGCAGTCACACCACATCGGGAAGGAACGACGACCATGTGCCAGCGATGCAAGGGCGACGGCAAGTGCACCACCTGCAACGGCTCCGGGTTCCGCGGCTGGAGCGGAGCCAAGTGCGACAGCTGCCGAGGCAGCGGCGACTGCAAGGCGTGTGACGGCCGAGGCTGACAGACGCTGACCCCGGAGGGCGGGGGCCGCCGGCCCCCACCCTCCCCCCTACGTACGACGCGCGGGCGGAGCATCCCGCCCAGTTCCGCACCAGGTGCGAACGACACCAGTCAGAAGGAGACGAGACGATGTCTACGTGGTTGATCATCGCCGACGAGACGATCGACAAGGAAGCGCTGCTTCGCCAGACCAAGGTCATCAAGCCCGTGCCGGGGAACAAGTCCCGGGAAGAGGCACTCGCCGAGCTGTACAAGGTGGCCAAGAGCTACGTGCCCGACTCGCTGGGCACCGCACGCCTGGTGGGACGGGACGTCGACGGCTCCTTCTGGGTGCTGCCGAAGAACGGCAAGGGCCACGCCTCATGCAACATCCGTCTCATCGAACAGATATACCCCTGAGCAGTACCGACCCGGCCCCTCGGCGCCCGCCCCTGTGCGGGCGCCGAGGGGCGCGTTCAGTCTTGCTCGGGCCGATGCGGCCGCTCGCCGCTGTCTACGGAAAGGTCCGCGCCGTGACCGCACCTCGCCCTTCAAAGCCGTCCCTCCTCGGGGTCTTCGCCCATCCCGATGACGAATCCCTTCTCGCCGGCGGCGTACTCGCCCAGCACGCCGCCGCGGGTGCGCGTACGGCTGTCGTCACCGCCACCTGGGCCCCGGACAGCCACCGGGCCGCCGAGCTCGCCGACGCCCTGGCGGTCCTCGGGGCCGGGCGCCCGCGGATGCTCGGATTCGCCGACGCGCGCATCCCCGAGTCGGCGCCCGGACGGCCGCGGCTGTGCGACGCGCCGCTCGACGAGGTCGTCGAACTGCTCGTGGGACACATTCGCGCACTTCGCCCGGAGATCGTCATCACCCACGACGGCTACGGCCAGTTGACGGGTCACCCGGACCACGTCCGCACCCACCGGCTGACCACCCTCGCGGTGCACGCCGCCGGCCTCGAACACGTTCACCCGGATGCCGGAGCGCCCTGGCAGCCGGTCGCCCTCTACCTGGCAACACACCCGCACTCCGGGGTCGGCGAGCTGGGCCCGCTCATGGCCCGGGCCGGAAAGAGGGCGCTGAGCGTGCCGGACGAGCTCGTCACCGCGACGGTCGACGTCACGCCGTGGCTGGAGCCGAAGCGGGCCGCCATCAGCGCGCACCGGAGCGAAGTGGCGCGCGATCGCTCCCTCCCCGGCATCCTCTCCCGCCTGCCGGCCAACACCCGGGACCGGATCCTCGCCACCGAGTACTTCACCCGCCTCGACCCCCGGCCCCCGGCCCTCCGCACGGAACAGCTGACCGCCTGACGCCGCGCTCACACGCGTGTACCCGAGACACCGCACGGGGTCGGGCTTCGCCCGTCACCCCCACTCCTCCGGCGGTCCCCCCGTCACGGCCGGCACCCTTCCACAAAGGCCCGGACCACGACGAGCGGGCCGGCAGCCGTGCTCAGCTGCGTCCGTGGAGGTTGCCGGAGCCGTCGTTCTCCTCGAACAGCTCCCGGGTACGGCGCAGCAGGGCTTCCCGTACGGCGTCCGGTGACAGGACCCGCAGTGGTGTGGCGAGGCTGAGGAGGTACGTGGCGAGCCCGTCCGCGTCGGGGCCGCCGATCTCGACGATCGTGGCGGCGGGGCCTTCCGGGCGGTGCGTACCGACCGTCTGCGGGATCAGCCGCAGAACCTGCTCCAAGGGCAGAGGGAGGCGGACCGTCACGTAGAGGGGGTAGGCGCCGGTCGCGATGGAGCGGGATACGAGCAGAGCCGGGTCGGGTGCGTCGCTGAGTTCCACCGGGCGCCCGCTCGGCCGTATCCGGCCCACCCTGTCGGCGCGGAAGGTACGCCACTCGTCCCGCGCCACGTCCCGGGCAACGAAGTACCAACGGCGTCCCGTGTGCACCAGGCGGTACGGGTCGACGTCGCGGACCGTGTCCTTCCCTTCCCGATCGCGGTACGACAGGCGGCTGCGCTCGCCCCGGCGACATGCGGAGGCCAGTTCCAGCAGCATCCCGGGCCGGATCTGCGGCTCGTCGGGCCTCGTCGTCTGAACGAAGGCGGCGTCCATCTCACCCAGCCGGTCCGCGATCCGGCGCGGCAGGACCTGGCGCAGCTTCAACAGGGCCGACAGCGCGGCCTGGTCACCGCCCAGAACACCGCTGAGCGCGGCCTCGCGCAGCCCGACGGCCACGGCGAGTGCCTCTTCGTCATCGAGGACCAACGGCGGCACCCGGGCTCCGGCCCGCAGGCGGTAGCCGCCCCACGGCCCGGGGTCGGACTCGACTCCGTAACCGAGTTCCCGCAGCCTTGCGACGTCACGGCGCACCGTGCGCTCGGTGACCGCCATCTTGTCGGCCAGCTCGCCGCAGGTCCACGACGGCCGCGCGGACAGCAGTGAGACCAGGCGCAGCAGGCGGGCGGATGTGCTGATCACCTCCGAAGTGTCCCGCATGACCAGGACCGGATCTGTCCTGGTCCCGGCATAGCGTCTCTCCCATGAACACCGCATCCATCAGCACCGCAGACCCGTCCGCACCCGCGATCCGCTACGCGGCCGTCACGTTCGACTGCCCGGACCCCGCCGAACTGGCCCGCTTCTACGGCGACGCACTCGGCCTGCCCGTCGCCTACTCCACCGACGACTTCGTCCTGCTCGGCGGGGAGGGCTCGCCCGGGCTGGGGTTCAACCGGCTGGCCGACTACCGACGTCCCACCTGGCCGGACCCTTCCCAGGAGAAGCAGGCGCACATCGAACTGGGCGTCGACGACTTGGACGTCGCCCAGGCCCGGCTGCTCGCCCTGGGAGCGGTCGAGCCCGCCCTCCAGCCGCAACCCGACCGGTGGCGGGTCCTGCTGGACCCCGCAGGCCACCCGTTCTGCATCACCACCCTGGTCTGAGCATGATCGGCAGACTGATGGCCATGACGGCGCAGCCAGGCAAAGGCGGCGAACTCGCCGCCGCCCTGCTGGGAGTTGCGGCGCGGCTGCACGGATTCCCCGGCTGCGAGATCCACCTGATCAGCCAGGACGCAGCCGACCCGCAGCCGTCCTCGCGCTGCTGTCGTCCCCACCGCACCACACGGACCTCACGGTCCTGGGCGGAGTGGGCCTCCCCCGTTCCGGCTCTGCGTAAATCCGCTTGAACCGCAGTCGGCGGACCCCGGCAGCCTCGTCGGCACGATCGGCGACGCCGCGCTGCCCTCCCCGGACTCGCTGCTCGCCGTCATCGGCCGCACCCCCGACGAGATCAAGGGCGCGCCCCTGGCCCGAACCGTCACCACCATCGCCACTGCCAGGCCGTCCACCTGCGACAACGCGTGCTTCGACCGGGGTGTGCGCGGTGACGCCATGACGCTCGTCCTCTCCGTGGTGGCCGGCGCACTGATCTTCCCCGTACTGATCTTCATCGGCACCGCGACCCGCCTGTCCGCCGCCACCCGCGAGCAGCGGTACGCCGCGATGCGGCTGGTCGGCGCCACTCCCCGGCAGGTGTCGCTGATCTCGGCCGTCGAGTCCACACTGGCGACGGCCGCCGGGACCGTGGCCGGCTTCGCGCTCTACGCCGCGCTGCGCCCGCTGGTCGCCACCATCCCCCTCACGGGCCGGCGGTTCTTCCTGTCCGACCTGACACTCCACCTCCCGCAGGCCCTCGGCGTCGCCGTCGGCGTGCCGGTGGCGGCGGCGCTCGCGGCCCGGCTGGCGCTGCGCCGGGTCACCATCTCCCCGCTCGGCGTGGTCCGCCGGGTGCCCCCGCGCCCGCCGCGCGCCTGGCGGCTCGTCCCGCTGGTGGCGGGCCTGGCCGAGCTGGCGTACTTCATCGGCCGCCGCCCGGCGACCGGGAACGGCCAGACGGCGGCCTACCTGCCGGGCTTCCTGGTGGTGATGACGGGCCTGGTGATCGCCGGGCCGTGGCTGACCATGACCGTCGCCCGGGCGGTCGCCCGGCGCACCCACCGCCCGGCCGCGCTGATCGCGGTGCGCCGGCTCGCCGACGACCCCAAGGCAGGCTTCCGCGCGGTCAGCGGCTTGGTGCTGGCCCTGTTCGTGACCACCGCGACCGTCAGCATCATCGGCACCATCAACCACAACCGCGGCACACTCGACGGCGACCCGCAGACCCGCACGGTGGTGGAGGCCAACACCCCTTACGGGACGCCCCTGCCCGGGACCGACCCGGCGCGGCTGCGCACCTCGATCCAAGGGGTTCCGGGCGTCCGGGGCCTGGCCCTCGTCCATGCCAACCCCGACGGCATCGGCAAGGACCCCGCCGATCCGCGCCCGGACGCGCCGGCGCTGGTGACCTGTTCCGACCTGGCCCGGACGCCGATGGTGGGCCGCTGCCCGGCCGGGGCGAGCGTCGCAGCCGTCGACAACTCCGCTTTCTTCAGCCTGCAGTCGCACCCGGACTGGCAGTGGCCCGCCGCCGAAGTCGCTACGGACGCCGTCGCGGGGCTGCCCGTACGGATGGTCTACGTGGCCACCGACGGCTCGACCGCGGCCATGGAACGCGTACGGACCCTGCTCACCACCGGCTACCCGCACCAGGAGGTCCGCACCGTCGGTGACTTCGGCACCGACCTCCAGCAGGAGCTGGCCAGTTGGCGGCAGCTGGCCAACGTGGTCCTGCTGACCACGCTGCCGATCGCGGGTTGCAGCCTGGCGGTGAGCGTCGTCGCGGGACTGTCGGACCGCAGGCGCCCGTTCGCCATCCTGCGGCTCACCGGCGCACCGCTGCGGCTGCTGCAAGCCGTGGTCGGCCTGGAGAGCGCGCTGCCGCTGCTGGCGGTATCGGCGATCGCGATCGGCACCGCCTTCGCCGCGGCGGGGATGTTCCTGACCTCGCAGATGCACTACGACCTGGTGTCGCCCGACGCGGCCTACTACGCGCTGGTCGCGGGCGGACTGGCCGCCGCGCTCGGCATCATCGCCTCCACCCTCCCGCTGCTCCGCCGCATCACCGGCCCCGAAGCCGCCCGCAACGGCTGACGGCCACCATCAGCCCGGCTTACGGGGCGGTGGGCGCGGCTCGTGGCGGATCAGTCCGCCACGTGGTCCTCGCCGACGTCGTCGTGTTCGTGAAGACGCTCGTCCAGGTCGCTGGCCCAGTGCAGGGCCCAGGTGCGCAGCTCGGCCGTCTCGGCCTCGGTCAGGCCGTACGCGGCGAACTCGGCGTCGTCGGCCCAGTCCGCGCCGGCCAGACGGTCGCGCAGGTCGTGGAGGCGGAACTCGTCGCGGCCGTGCCGCTCGCCGAGGCGTTCGAGCTCGGTGGTGGTGCGGTGGCGGGAGGCCGCGTGCACGTCGATGAGGTCGCGCACGGCGCCTCGGTCCGCCAGGGCGCGGACCTTGGTGCCGATGACGGAGTCGAAGGCGAGGACCGGCCCGTACTCGGTCTGGGCGGGCGGCGTCCAGAAGTGTTCCTTGAGGACGTCGACCTCGCACTCCTCGCCGGTGGCGAGGTCGACGACCATCAGCCGGGCCGAGAGGGCATCCACGTCGATCACCCGGGCCCGCCAGCCCCGTTCGGCCAGGCCCTGTTCGAGGCTGCTGACGATCTCCGCCATGGGGGCGGGGCTCTCGGTGGCGACGTCGAGGTCCTGGCTGAGCCGGTCGACGAGGCCGTGGGCCTGGACGGCGTACCCGCCGGTGAGCACCAGGGGGTACGGGGCGCCGATGTCGATCACTGCGGCCAGGAGCCGACGGTGCAGGCCGCTCAGCTTCACGCGGCGGCGGACGGCGCGGCCGCGAGCTCCGGGAAGGCTTCCTCCCAGACCTGCCGGACGTGCCGGCTGACCAGGGTGCGCAGTACGGGCCACTGCCGCAGGAGCAGGTCGCGGTCGAGGAGGGTCACGAGGTCCTCGTGCTGCCCTTCGGCCAGGACCGTGCGGTACAGGCCCATCCGCAGGCGCGGGCGGTCCAGGTCGTAGGCGCGCAGTCCGGACCAGGCCACATGCAGCGGCAGCTCGACCACTCCGTGCCGCGGACCTGCGAGCTTCTCCAGGGAGGCGGGCAGCCGGCTCGCGTACCGGGCGTGGAGCACCTCGGCCGCCGAGGGCTCCGTACTGCTGGAGGAGAGCTGCATGACCATGCACCCGATTATCGCGCGTCCCGCCCGTCTCCGGTACCGCAGACGCGACCCCCGGCCCGACGGTCACCCGGCGCAACGCTGCTCCACGACCCTGAAAGTGCTGCGGGCGAGCCCGAGTGACGTCGGTGGTCGTGTCGGGGCGGACGCGCCATCAGGGAACACCGGCGCCCACACCATGAGGTTGGCCCCGGAAGACCTGCGCGGTGGCCGCCCAAGGAGCACCGCGCAGGTCCTCACGTCGGTACGACAACTGAGCCGACCGGCGGGCTCACCAGGCGGGACGGATCGGCCCCGCCGGCGCGATCCGGCTCAGGTCGGCGACGAGTTCACCGAAGCGCGCCTCGCCCAGCGCCTCCCGCCACGGCGCGACGGCGGCCTGGGCCGCCTGATCGGCGGCGCGCGTGGCGGCCCACCCGGCTTCGGTCAGCCCCAGGAGCCGGGCGCGCGCGTCGTGCGGGTGTGGCAGCCGCACGACGTATCCCTTGCGGACCAACTCCTCGACCAGTTGGGCGGCGGCCTGCTTGGTCACCCCCAAGTGCTCGGCCAAGTCGGCCGTCGTGGCGCCGCCCCGGGAGATGCGGACGAAGGCGTAACCGTGCGCGGGCCGCAGGTCTTCGAACCCTTGTTCGGCTACGTGGGTGTGGATCTCCTGCACCAACCGTCCGGAGAGAGCCAGTACGAGTGCGGAGAAGGCCAGGGCGTCGTCCATGGGCTTGACTATAACTCGTCAAGCTGCTTGTCTTTATGGACAAGCAGCTTGTCTATTTGGAACAGGGAGTCAACATGCCCTTCATCCGCGGTGACGAGGCCGTCGCGTACGAGATCCACGGCGGCCGTTTCGTCTCCTACGTCCGCCCGGGTACGGGCAGTCGGGACCTCGCCGCCTGGCGTGCGGAGATCCCGGCCGGGATGGTGGGCCCGGCCCACGTCATCAGCCACGAGGAAACGTTCTACGTCCTGTCCGGCCGGCTCAGCCTCACCATCGGCGCCGCGACGGCCGAACTCGGCGCCGGCGACGCGGCGGTGGCGCCGGCGGGCTCCGAGATCGGGGTCGCCAACCCCACCGACGGGACCGCGCACATGTGGGTCACGACCCGCGCCGGCCTCACCGCCGAACTGCCCGACGGCAGCACCATCACGCCGCCCTGGACCCATTAGTACCGCTCGGGACCCCGTCCGGCCCCTGACGCGCAAAGGGGCGGCGTACCGGCGACGGGGTGTCGGGGTACGCCGCCCGGGGGCGGGTCGGACTGCGGGGGACGTGTGCGGTGTCGTGGCCGTTACTTCGGGTCGCTGTTGAACTTCGAAGTCGACCAGAAGTAGCCGAGCACCGTCAGGGCGACGCACCAGGCGACGGCGAGCCACCCGTTGTAGCCGATCTCGGTGCCGAGCAGCAGACCGCGCAGGGTCTCGATGGCCGGTGTGAACGGCTGGTACTGGGCGATCGGCTGGAACCAGCCGGGCATGGAGTCGGTGGGGGTGAAGGCGCTGGACAGGAGCGGCAACAGGATCAGCGGCATGGCGTTGTTGCTGGCGGCCTCGGCGGTGGGACTGACCAGGCCCATGCCGACCGCGATCCAGGTCAGTGCCAGGGCGAACAGGGCGAGCAGTCCGAACGCCGCCAGCCACTCCAGGAGGCCGGCGTCGGTGGAGCGGAAGCCGATGGCGACGGCGACGAGGCCGACGAGGACCACGCTCAGGACGGACTGCAGGACGCTGCCGACGACGTGCCCGACGAGCACCGAGGGGCGGTGGATGGCCATGGTGCGGAAGCGGGCGATGATGCCTTCGCTCATGTCGTTGGAGACGGACACCGCGGTCCCGATCACGGTGGAGCCGATGGTCATCAGGAGCAGGCCGGGGACGAGGTAGGCGATGTACGCGGAGCGGTCGGGCACGCCGCCGTTGATGCCCGCGCTCATGGTGTCGCCGAAGATGTAGACGAACAGCAGCAGCAGCATGATCGGCGTGAGCAGCAGGTTCAGGGTGAGCGACGGATAGCGCCGGGCGTGCAGGAGGTTGCGGCGCAGCATCGTGGACGAGTCGCGCACGGCGAGGGAGAGGGAGCTCATCGGACGGTCTCCTTGGACGTGCCGGCCTGGCCGGTCGGGTGGATCGGGTGGATCGGGTGGGTCCGGCCGCTCCGGCCGCTCTGGTGGGGGACCTCGGCGCTGCCGGTGAGGGCGAAGAACACGTCGTCGAGGTCGGGGGTGTGCACGGTCAGCTCGTCGGCCTCGATGCCGGCCGAGTCCAACCGGTCGAGGACGTAGCGCAGTTCGCGCTGGCTGGCGCCGCTCGGGATCTGCAGGGACAGGGCCTCGTCGTCCCGGCCGGCCTCGGGCACGGCGGAGGTCGCCGACCGGTAGGCGACGGGGTCGGTGAAGCGGAGGCGGACGTGCCCGCCGGGGACGAGCCGCTTCAGCTCCTCGGCGCTCCCCTCGGCGGCGATCTTGCCGTCGTTCAGTACGGCGATCCGGTCGGCGAGTTCGTCGGCTTCCTCCAGGTACTGGGTGGTGAGGAAGACGGTGACGCCGCCCGTGACGAGTTCGCGGATGATCTGCCACATGGTGTGGCGGGAGCGCGGGTCGAGGCCGGTGGTCGGCTCGTCGAGGAAGATGATCCGCGGGTCGCCGACCAGGGTCATGGCGATGTCGAGCCGTCGCTTCATACCGCCCGAGTAGCTGGAGGCGGGCTTCTTCGCGGCCTGGACGAGGTCGAAGCGCTCCAGCAACTCGGCGGTGACCCGCCGGCCCTCGCTCTTGGAGAGGTGGTGCAGGTCCGCCATGAGGAGCATGTTCTCCTCGCCGGTGATCAGGCCGTCGACGGCGGAGAACTGCCCGGTGACGCCGATCGCCCTGCGCACCGCCTGCGGGTCGGCTGCGAGGTCGTGGCCGCCGACCCGGACCTCGCCGGCGTCGGCGCCGACGAGGGTGGAGAGGATCTTGACGGCGGTGGTCTTGCCGGCGCCGTTCGGGCCCAGCAGTGCGAAGACGGTGCCCGCGGGGACGGCCAGGTCGACGCCGTCCAGGACGGTCTTGTCGCCGTAGGACTTGCGCAGCCCGGTCGCCGCGATGGCCAGGTCGGTCATGAGGGGTGTTCCTTCGGGGACTGCGGTTCAGAGGCTGCGGGCGGTGATGTCGCCGTAGGAGGTGGTGGCGTGGATGCTCACGCCGGCGGCGGCGCCGTCGCTGTTTCGGAGGGTGTTGTGGATCCGGCCGTGGGACGTACCGGCGTCGAGCGAGGCGGAGACGCCGCGGGCGGCGCCGACCGAGATGTCGCCGGCCTCGGTGCGCAGCGTGACCGTGCCGCGCATGGCCTCGGTGACGTGGAGGTCGCCCTTCCGGGTGCTGATCTCGGCGGGGCCACCGAGGCGACCGACCGAGATGTCGCCGGCGAGGAGGGCGAGACGGGCGCCCGCGGTCTCGTCCAGCTTGACGGACCCCTGCGCGCCCTCGAAGGTGACGTCACCGAGCCGCCCGACACCCCGGAACTCGGCGCCGGCCGCCTTCGCCTCGACCCGGGAGCCGGCCGGCAGCTTGACGGTCACCTCCAGGGAGCCGGTGGTGCCGACGAGCCGGTTCTTGGCCTCCGAGGTCGCGATGCGCAGGACACCGTCGCCGTACTCGACCGTGGTCTGCTCGGCCGCCTTCACGTCGCGGCCCTTGGAGGCGTCCGCGGGCAGCACCTCGACCGTGGTGTCGGCCCGATCGGCGGCGACGAAGCGGATGCGTCCCGCCGGGATGTCCAGGACGACCGAGACGGGGGCGGGGGTGTCGAACTTCTGCATGGGGCTCTCCTTCTGCATCGTGCGCTCCTGCCGGGGCGCTGTTTCTCATGGTGGAAACGCTACGTTGCATTTATGTATTAGGCAATGCACTTGTTGCGTACTTCCGCCATATATGCAGCTCAGGGTCAGTATTTCATTGCAATGGCCTGCAACATAATGCAACAGTGACTCCCGCGATCATTGCAATGATCTGCGGATGAACGCTATGCTGGCGGCACCACGGATCACGGATGACGAAGGAGACCGCGATGCCGGGAGGCAGACTCACCCAGCAGGAACGCCAGCAGATCGCGCTGGGACTGGCCGACGGCCTCGCCTACGCGGAGATCGCCAGACGCCTGGACCGCCCGACCTCGACGATCACGCGCGAAGTGATGCGCAACGGCGGCCCCACCGCGTACCGCGCCGACCTGGCCCACCGCGCCACCGAACACCGCGCCCACCGCCGCCGACAGGCCGCGCCCCGGGAGGCGGGCACGCCCCCGCAGGCCCACGGGCGCGACGCCGAGGCGGTGCGCGCCTTCGAGGAGACGTTCACCACCGTCCTCATGGCCTCCGGTATGCCGAAGATGATGTCCCGGGTGCTGGCCTGCCTCACCCTCACCGACTCCGGCAGCCTCACCGCCGCCGAACTGGTCCAGCGTCTCCAGGTCAGCCCGGCGTCCATCTCCAAGGCGGTCGCGTTCCTCGACTCCCAGGGCCTCGTCCGTCGCGAACGCGACGCACGCCGGCGCGAGCGCTACGTGGTCGACGACGACATCTGGTACCAGTCGATGATGGCCAGCGCCCGCTCCACCGCCGACCTCGTCGAGACCACACGGCAAGGCGTCCTCGTCCTCGGCCCCGACACCCCCGCCGCCGTCCGCCTGGAGAACATCGCCCGCTTCCTGGACTTCGTCAGCGAGAGCATCGCCCGCGCCGCGCAGCAGGCCCGCGACATCCTCTCCGCGAAGCCCGCGACGACCTCGGACCACCCCGCCTGAGCGTGCGCCCCGGTGAAGTCCGTACCTGCGGCGCTTCGCACGTAGGGCGTCCGGCTGGGCGGTCGTTGCTTCGGTCCCCCCTTCGCGCAGGTAGGCGCGGTTGGCTCGGCTGGAGTACGCCTTGTCGCCGCGGGCTCGGCCGCCACCAGGTACTCCTCGGCGCTCACGCGGGGCGGATCGGACGCGCCAGGGACGGGGACGTGCCGGCGAGCCTGAGACGCAGCCACAGAGTGAAGTCGTCGCGGCTGTCGATGGCAACCACGGCCTGCGTCAGGAACTCCGCAGCGCGGGCGTCGTCGCCCTGCCGGACGGCGACCGTCGCGGCGCTCCAGAACGCCTGGGCCGCCAGGGGGCCGGTCGCCCCGCGCAGCGACTCGCACACCTCGTCCACCAGCCGCGCGGGCATCGGCCCGGCGCAGGCGGAAGAGCGTTCTGCCGCGAACCGGGGCTGGACCATGGTCTCCGGCGTTTCCGTCGGGGACCGCTCTGGGTGCGGCGGCTGCGGCCCCGGTCCTCGTCCTCATCCGCTGGAATCCGGCGCACCCCGTCACATCCCCGCGCGCCGCTCCGTCAGTGAGACGAAGCCGGTGAACGGGCCGGCCGCCGAGACGAGGGAGCGCGATCATGACGGACACCCCCACCACCACACCCACTTCGATCTCCCGGATGCCGGACCCGGGAGAGTTCGTGCCCGAGGTGAAAGACGTCAGCGCCGCCCTCTTCCGGGCGACGGGCAACCGCTCGGTGCCGCGCACCACGATCAGCCTGGTGCACCTGCGGGCCGGACAGATCGTCGGCAACACCTACCTGACGATCCTGAACACCGCGTTCCTGCGCAAGGCCGGCGAGTCGCAGGAGCGCATCACGGCCGTCTCCTCCTGGCAGGACGCCCCGTACTTCGACGCAGCCGAGCGCGCCGCCCTCGCCCTGGTGGAGGCCACGCTCCAGCCCGCCCCGCACGGCCGCGAGCGCGTCACCGACGAGCTCTACGCCGAGGTGGCCAGGCACTACGACGACAAGGCGCTGGCCACCCTCACCATCGCGATCGGCCAGATCAACTTCTTCATCGCCCTGGCAGTCATCGGCAAGCCCCAACCGGTCACCTCTCTCGCAGACCGGCAGTGGGACTGACCCGACCACGTGAGGAAGGCCCACATCATGCCCGAACAGGACCGTTTCATCCTGCTGGAGCCCGGTGCCGCCCGCCCGGGCCGCGTACCGCTGCCACCCGCCTTCGCCGTCAAGGCCGCCACCGCCGACACCGGGGGACGGCTGTCCCTCCTCGAGGTCGTCCTCGCCAAGGACATCCCGCGGCACGTCCACCACCGGGCCGACGAGTGCGTCTACGTCCTGGACGGCGTCCTCGACATCGAGTTCGACGACCGGACCCATTCCGCGCCGCGGGGAACCTTCGCCCTGCTCCCCCGAGGCGTCCCGCACGCCCTGCGCCGCGCCTCCGACCCGCCCCCGCGTGTCCTTCAGATCTCCTCCCCGGGCGGCTGGGAATGCTATGTCGAGGACCTGGTCGAGGCAGGCCCGGCCGTCCTGACCGGTGGAGAACTGGACCCGGCGAAGACCAACCCCATCGCGGCCCGGCACCACATCGAATACGAGGAGCGGCGGCCCTGAGGCACCCGCCCGGTGCCGCGTCGTTCCGCGGAGGCGTTGTCGTCCCAGCCGTCCTCGCGCTGCATGTAGCCGAGCATGCAGCGCGAGCGGCGGGCCCAGCCGCCTTGGTCGGCGATGACGATGGCGTCCTTGCCTCTCTTGCGGCCGGCGGAGGCCTACCATTCCGCGTTGTCACCGTCCGCACCCCCGCCATCGAGAAGTCGCCGTGGCGGCCGGCCTCTTCAGGCCGCAACAGTCGGAGGGGACCGCTCCTCGATCCCGTGCACGGTTACGAGGTGGGAACGGATGAAGGCATCGTCCCCTTCAACGCGACCAATCACCGGCTGACCATGCAGTTCATGGATGCGGCCGGAGAGCGCAACACGCGTGCGGGGCGGTACGTGCGGTCTTCCGCTCGGAGGTCGTTGTCTTCGGCGTGTGCCGGTACGTCAGGTGGGGTGAAGCGATCCGTTGAATCTGATCGGCCGTGGCCACCTTGAGCACCCCGGGCACGCGCAGCACATCCCCGCGCGAGTCGTTCGAAAAGACCCGCCGGATTCGTCAGCCGCCTGCCTGCGATCAGCTCCCTCCTTCGCCGCTCGCGACAAGCCGTACCGGTCCGTCGTGAGCTTTTCGGCTTGCCCCGCCAGTGCGGGGCTCGCCCAGGTCCAGCTCGGCGCCCGGCTGGCCCGGCGGCCGCAGGGGGCAGTGGATCGTCGCCGCGAGCTTGCCTTCAGTAGCCGATTCCATATAGTCGATTCCGACTATTAGGGATCGGTGATGTAGATGGCGAAGCGGAAGCTCTCCAACACACTGGCGCTGGCCGTGCTGGGCCTCTTGCAAGAACAGCCGATGCACCCGTACGAGATGGCGTCCACCCTGCGGGAGCGGCACAAGGACACCAGCTTCAAGGTCAACTCCGGGTCTCTGTACGACACAGTCGAGGCGTTGGTCCGGCATGGCTGGATCGAGCCGGTGGAGACGGCGCGCGACGGCAGGCGGCCGGAGCGAACCGTGTACGCGGCAACCGAGCTGGGCCAAAGCGAGTTCGTTCGCTGGATCGACGAACTCCTCCGCACACCCGTCGCGGAATACCCGAAGTTCATGGCCGCGGTGTCCTACCTCGGCGCACTCGGTCCGGACAGGGCGGCAGCGGCACTGGCCGAACGGGCGGGGCACCTGGCCCAGCGGATCGATGAAACGAAGACGGTGCTGGCCGACACCGTCGGCTCCGGCAAGGTCCCCCGGTTGTTCATGATCGAGGTCGAGTGCGCGGTGCACGCCTGGGAGGCCGAGTTGGCCTGGACGCGGCGGACCATCGCCGAGATCCGCGACGGCATTCTGTTCTGGCCGGCGGTTGAGCGAACCGAACAGGGATGGACCTGGTCCGCCCCCTCGGACCGGAAAGGGAGCACCCGATGACCGAGGTGTTGATCGTGGGAGCCGGTCCGGCCGGGCTGTTGCTCGCCAGCGAGCTCCGGCTCGCCGGCGTCGACACCGTCGTTATCGAACGCCACGCGCAGCGGCCGGGCTTCTGCCGGGGCTTCAACCTCAACGCCCGCGCCCTGGACCTGCTGGCGCGGCGCGGTATCGCTGAGAGGCTTGTCGGCGAGGGCTGGCAAGTGCCCCACGCCGCGTTCTCCGGCCTGCCGGTGACGCTCACCCTCGCGGGCACGCATACCGACCACCCGTACTCGCTGGGCATCCCGCAAACCAGGGTCGAGGAAATCCTCGAGGAGCACGCGCTCGGCCGGGGAGCTGACATCCGGCGCGGACACGAACTGCTCGCCTTGGAACAGGATTCCGAATCTGTCACCGCCACTGTCGCCGCCGACGACGGTGAGTATCGCGTCCGGGCCGCGTACCTGGTCGGTTGTGACGGCGGCCGCAGCACCGTCCGCAAACAGGCCGGCATCGACTTCCCCGGTACCGAGGCGACCCGTTTCTCCTTGCTCGGCGACGTCGAGCTCGCCGACCCCCAGGCGTTGCCGTTCGGCGCGACCACCGGCCCCGGCGGAGCGGTATTCGTCATACCCCGCCCCGGCTACGTCAGGATCATCACCTCCGACCGGCAACCCCCCGCGGACAAGGACACCCCGGTCACCCTCGCCCTGCTCCAAACCGCTGTGGACGACGCGCTCGGCCGCCACGTCGAGCTGCGCGCCGCACGCTGGCTGACCCGGTTCGGCAACGCCGCCCGGCAGGCGGCCGAGTACGTCCGGGGCAGGGTCATCCTGGCCGGCGACGCCGCGCACATCCATCCGCCGGCCGGGGCGATCGGCGTCAATGTCGCCCTGGACGACGCGTTCAACCTCGGCTGGAAACTCTCCGCCACCGTTCGCGGCACCGCACCGGCACATCTGATCGACAGTTATCACGCCGAACGTCACACCGCCGGTGCGCATGTACTGGCCAACACCCAGGCCCAGGTGCTGCTCGGCGAGGCCAACGACCGGCTTGGGCCGCTCACCGACCTGCTGACCCGCGTCGCCGGCCACCCTGCGGGAAACCGCGCCTTCGCCGAGACCATCACCGGACTGGACACCCGCTAC
Organism: Streptomyces sp. NPDC026522; assembly: GCF_055567555.1. Taxonomy (NCBI): domain Bacteria; kingdom Bacillati; phylum Actinomycetota; class Actinomycetes; order Kitasatosporales; family Streptomycetaceae; genus Streptomyces; species Streptomyces sp. NPDC026522. The sequence continues at coordinate 15,952 of NZ_JBVHQF010000017.1, read as the reverse complement.
CAGATGCGCCCCGATGCCAACCATCCCTGGCTCGGCCGACTGGCGCCCGACCTCGCCCTGACCACGGGAGACGGTTGTACGCGCCTGGCCGAGCTGCTCGCCTCGGGACGCGGCCTGCTGCTCGACCTGACCGGAGGAAGCGCCATCCGCGAATCGGCCGCAGGATGGGCGGACCGAGTGGACCTCGTCACCGCGGCGTGCCCCGGCCATCCCGAACTCCATGCCGTCCTCCTGCGGCCGGACGGGCACACTGCCTGGCTGCGCACTGCGGGTCACTGCCACGCCGACGGGCTCCGCCAGGCGCTACAGCACTGGTACGGCCCGGCAGCACCATCCGACGCCGCGTCCGCGGAAACATTCCGCTCGTAAGCCAGGTGCTGCCACCGTCGCATGCGGTTGGCAGGTCAGAAGGGCGTATGGCCGGAGAGTCTTGACCCACCGATACGAGGACGTCCCATCCAAGCCCGGCCAGCACGGCTCGCGCGTCCTGCCCACCGGCCTCGCACAAGGCGGTCCAGTCCAGCTCGCCGCCGACCAGAACGAACGGGACCGCCTCTTCGGCATCGCCGCCGGGCTGCGCGGCAACACCGTCACCTACCCCCCCGCCCCCGCCCCGTAGCAGCGGCCCGGCCCTGGCCTCACTGTCCGATGACCGGCTGCCGTCCCGTCGCCGCGGCTGGCCGAGGCGCGGGCGGCGGCCGCACAGCAGACCTTGTCCTGGACGTAGTCCAGCACGGTGCGGCCATGCGGGACACGGCCGCGGCTAAGCAGCCGCTCCATCACCAACCCGTCGCCGCTCACCGCGCCGCCGGTCGGCCGGCCGACACGGCAAGGCCATGGCTGGGCGCTACGCCGCCGTGACTCTTGGCGTCACCACTGACGCTCCCACGCCGCCCGATTTGATGATCATGAACCTGAGGTCGGCAGTAATAACGGGAGCTGGTCACCGGACCGGTCGACACTTACGAGTGCTGCCCTGAGCACTCCAGCTGTAGATCGTGATCTTGCTGGTCGGGGAGGTGCAGGGGCCTGCGACGCGGCATGTGTCAGGACTTCGGCCCTCGTCCGTCCCGCAGCCTCCCAGCGAACGTCCGCGCGGCGGCCAGGTCCCCGGCGTTCGGCCGCTGCTTGTTGATGCCGCCGACGAACTTGAAGGGCGTCCAGGTGTCGAACGCCCGGCACGTGAAGCTCCCGTCCACCTCGAAGCCCTTGCTCTCGAGGAGCTGGACCAGGCGGCGGGTGAAAGGCGCCGGCGGAATCTCGGGGAGCCCGCTGGTGGCGAACACGAACGCCCGGCCCCGCCCGCTGGGAAGCGCCCTGACGAAGTCGGTCAGGCGGGGGTGGAGCCTGCCGTAGAAGACGCCCGAGCCGAATCCCACGAGGTCGGCCCCGGCCAGCTCCGCCAGGTCGGCCCGCTCGGGCGAGACGACCTTCGCGCCGAGTACCTGGGCCATGCTGTCGGCGACACGACGCGTATTGCCGTGCGACACGGAGGTGCACACGATGACGGCCTTCATCCTCACGATCCCTTCTCTCGCTTTCGTAATGGGGACCACGCGGCGGCGTCAGACGTGACACCACCCGAGGGTGAATGCCTCCCATTTGTCTTCCTAGGGGTCCTAGGTTAAAACTAGGACCCTTAGGAAAGGGGTGGGTGCATGGTGCGGGCAGGGCTGACGGCGGAGCGGGTGACGGTCGCGGGCGCAGAGCTGGCGGACGAGGTCGGGTTCGATCAGGTGACCATGTCGCAGTTGGCGCGGCGGCTGGGCGTGAAGGATGCGAGCCTCTACACACATGTCCGCGGCCTGGTGGATCTGCGCGGGCGGATCGCGCTGCTGGCGGCGGACGAGAAGACCATCCGTATCGCGGAGGCCACCGCCGGGCGGGCGGGCAAGGACGCGCTGGTCGCGTTCGCCAACGCCTGGCGGGAGTACGCCCACACGTATCCGGGCCGCTACACCGCGACCCAGACCCCGATCCCGATCGACCCGGAACTGGCCGCAGGGGCGCCCGGACCGCGGCGCGCCGTCGAGCTGACCTACGGCATGCTGCGCGGCTACGGACTGATCGAGCCCGACCTGACCGACGCGGTCCGGTTGCTGCGCAGCACGTTCCACGGCTTCGTCGCCTTGGAGGCCGCGGGCGGATTCGCGCACGATCGTTCGCCGCAGCAGTCCTGGGTCCGAACCCTCGACGCCCTTCACACCCTCCTGGAGCACTGGCCCCCGTCCCGAGAAGGAGTCCCCGCATGACCGACCCGACCAACGGCAGCCTGCGCGTGAACGGCGCAACCCTGCACTACGCAGTACGCGGCCAGGGCCCCCTCCTGCTGCTGATCCCCGGTGGGACGGGCGGCGCGGCTTCGTTCGACGGCATTGCCGACGACCTGGCCGCCGAATACACCGTCGCGACCTACGACCCCCGCGGCATGTCCCGAAGCACCCTGGACGACCCCGAAGCCGAGCAGAGCGTGGCCGAACACGCCGACGACGCCCTGCGGATACTGGATCTGCTGTCGCCCGATGAACCCGCCCGGGTGTTCGGCTCCAGCTCCGGCGCAATCGCCGCCCTGCACCTGCTCACCGTCAATTCCGAACGCATCGAACGCCTCGTTGCGCACGAGCCGCCGGTCGTGGAAGTCCTGCCGGACGCCCCCGAACACCGCGCGTTCCTCGGACGCGTACAGGCAACGTTGCACACAGAGGGGCTCATGCCGGCGATGGCCGTGTTCGCCGCGGGTCTCAAGAAGGACGGCGACACCTCCGAGCCGAAGGTCCAAACCAGCCCCTCACCGCAGGCAGCGGCGCGGATTGAGCGGACGATGATCAACCTGCCCTACTTCGTCGGGCGCATCGTGCCGAGCTTCATGTCGTACGCCCCGGACACGAGCCGGCTGGAGGCACTGTCGGACCGGCTCGTGCTCGCCTGCGGACAGGACTCGCGCGGCGAGCTGCCCCACCGTTCGGCCGCCTTCCTGGCCGAGCGTCTCAGCATCGAACTCCGGCACTTCCCCGGCGGGCACACCGGCTTGAGCACGCACCCTGCCGAGTTCGGCGAGCGGCTCAGGAAGGCATTCCGAGCCTGAACCCCAAGCGGACTCGCCCGGCGGTCGGCGCCCACCCGAAGGTGGCCACTGGACGCCGCGTCCGCGTACTCCCGTGCCAGGTGCGGAACGCGCCGCGTGTTCCGGAAGCAACGCCGACCTGGGGGTTTCGAGGTGAGCCCAGGGGCACAGGATGATCTTGAGGTTCTTCAGGCGGGACGGGGCGGCCGGCGCGGATCGGACGCGCAGCGGACACAGGTGGTCGCGGCCGGACGGATCTCCAGGCGTTCGGGCGGAATCGCCCCGCCGCAGTCTTCGCACCGTCCGTACTGGCCCTGTTCGAGCCGTTCCAGCGCCCGGTCCAGTTCTTCCAGGTGTTCGCGCGCCCGCGCCAACAGGGTGGCCACGTGGGCCCGCTCGAAGGCGGTGCTGCCTCCCTCGGGGTCGTGCTCGTCGTCCACCGCGACGAGGGCGTTCGCCGCGACGATCCCCTCGAAGTCGCGGCTCAACGCGGCCGCCCGCGCGAGGGTGTCGGCGCGGTCGGCCGCGAGGCGTGCGCGGGCGGTCGCGAAGACGGCCGGGTCGTGCTGGTCACGACCTGCCTCGCTCATGTTCGGGACAGCTCCTTCACCAGGTCGTCGCGGGTCATGTTCGAGCGGCCGGGGACCTGGGCGGCAGCCGCCTTCTTATAGAGGTCTGCTTGCGACAAGCCGCTCAGGTCCTCCTTCGGGGCGGAGCGGATCCGTGCGATGTCGTCGAGTTCCTTCGGCTCGACCTCGTCACCGGTGCGCTCGTTCACCCGCCGGTTGTGGATCCGGTCGGAGGTGCCGCGCTGGCGCTGATGGAAGTGGATCGTGTGGCTGTCGGTGGCCGTATAGCGGCCCACAGGCAGGCTGACCAGCCCGAATGACAGGTTTCCGGGCCGGACGGGACGCGCCACGGCCGCCACCTCCTCCAGTCGCCCCCTCATCCGCCGAACGGGTGGCCTGTGCCACCGAACCTTGATCGTGTCCATCGAAGTCTGGGCATTACGCGGGCCCCCACAAGCTGCATGCGCCCGGCGATCAACCGGCGATCTGTTCCACCATCGCGTCGATGATGTCACCGTCTTCGAGACCCAGCGAGGATGGCGTGTCCGTCGAAGCGATGCGGTCGCCATTGGCGAGGAAGCGGACGGAGTCGAAGTCCTTGCTGGTCTTGGAGCAGTACGCGTCCATCAACTTCTGGAGGGGTGTGGTCAACTTGATCTTGAAGAAGACCTCCCCGTCGTTGCCCCTGACCTTCAGGTTGATGACAACGTCGTCGCTCATGGCCGCACCTCTCTGTACGTTGTCTCCCCGACACTCTGACCAGCGTGCCCAGTCTTCGATGGCAGGAACCGACTGTCCTGTGTCACCGAACCTTGAGCGATTGGCATCGAACTTTGACCACTGGCGTTGCACGCGATCAGGCGGCATTGAGTACGGGTACTCATGACCCCACGCTCCCGCTGGGGCGAAGCTCGCTGGGTGAATACAGAAACGGGCCGCAGGAGTAAGGGCGTGGCGGTGGCCTTGGCTGTCGTCGAGCTGGCAGCCCTTGTTGGGATCTGGCTGTGTTGGGCTTCGTCCTACTGGTCGTGGGACCCTCAACACTACGGCGACCCACCTGGGCCCTACCTGGAGAAAGCTGCGTTCGTCCCGGCTGCCGCCATGGTTTTCGCTGTCGTAGCCGGGATCCGGCGTCTGCGAGCAGTTGCTATCAGCCAGGTGGTACTGGCCATTGCCATCTGTGGAATTCTGCTCGGCGCGAAGGCCCCCGGGGAACACGTTTACGAGTCCTCCTATCAGAAGGCCTGTCGCGCGGGGATGATCTGCGACGGCCCCCCACCCATTCGATAGGCAGTGCACGGGACCAGACGCCACCCCCATCAGGGCGGTCGAAGTTCGGTGGCAATCGCTCAAGGTTCAGTGACACAGGACACCGACTGATCATCAAGCCTTGATGGCAATTCCCTTCTAGAATCGAACATAATCGCGATTCGGGGGTGACCGACGAGCACGCCTTCCGCCACGACCTCCTCCAGCTGCAGGAACGTCTCCACCGTGCCCATGCCGAACACCACGCCTATCTGGCGGGACTGCCCTCGCCGGGCAGCAGGGCAGCAGGGCAGTACGGCTCACCGCTCGGCGAGGAAGGCCCGTCCCGCATTCGTGACCACGAAGCGGTCCTCGTGTTCCCCCTCGGACGCGCATTGCGACGTCGGCCGGCGCCCATGACGCCGGCCTTTTATCGTGCACGCCGCGGACCACCAGCTGCCGCTCGCGGCCGTTGATCTTTCTGGCTATTCGTCCACGGGAATGAGGCGCGTGTCGTGGTCGATCACCGTGCCATGGCTCTTGGCCTGCTGTCGTTCTGCCGGTGTGACGCACAGGGTGTCGCCCTTGAACTTCTCACGCCACACGGCGCGGACAGTGTCGGGGGCGGTGTCCGACCAGTCGCAGTGGAACTGCTGGACGCTGCTCCAGTTCGTGCCGTCGCAGGTCCGCCAGTACAGCCGACGGTTCATGCCGGTGACGGCGTAGTACAGCTTGCCGTGGGCCACGGCGAGGGCGGGCACGTGGTAGCTGTGGTCGCCCCCGATGCGCTCGGGGGTCCTCCAGTTCTGGCCTTCGAGACGGGTCCACATCACCGCGGCGCGGGTGTGGCTGGGGCCGCAGGCCCCGCGGGACGCGTTCGAACGGGCGGCGGGCAGGCGGGAGGTGCCGGGCCGCCGGACTGACTCGACGGACGACTGGTGCTCGCGGTCCGGCCCGCGCTGACCCACCAGCACTTCAGCGAGGAACTACGCGACCGCTCCCGCTCGTCGGGCGCGTCCGGCGTGTCCGGCTCATCCGGATCCGGTGCGTCCGGCGTGCGTGGCCGATCCGGTGCGTTCGGCCCGCGCGCCCGCGCCCGCCCTGCGCGCCCTCGCGCTGCTGTCCGGGCGACCGCCTCCGCCCTCGACGCCGCCCTGCCGGGGCGAGGAGTTCACGGCGGACCCCGACCGGCACGACGACGTCCTGCGCGCCGGGCTCCACCCGACCCACGAGGCCCTCGCCGACTACGCCCGGGACGGCGGCACGCCGGCGACTGGCCGCACTCCACCGTCGGTCTGAACCGGACGGGCCCGTTCGGCCCGGCCGGAGTATCACCGGACTGTCACAGGATCGGGTCGCGGGAACGAACCGGGAACCTCGTACATCTAGCCGGTCAGCGGGGCCTCTGCGGGGCCCCGCCTGACGGAATCGGCAAGAACCGGCCGGGTTGGCCGGGGGTGAGTGGCAAGGCGGGGCAGGAATGAAGGCGGTAGCGGTGGCGGGCGGTTCCCCGGACACTCCGGAGTCTCCGGAGACGGAAGGGACCGAGCTCCCGGGAACGCAGAACACGCCTCCCGAACCCTGGGGCGACACCCCCCGGTTCACGCCGGACTCCACTACAGGGACGGACCCGGATAAGGCGTCGGCTGACGACGCCCGGGACGTGGAGCCGGAGGCCGAGACCGCGGGAGCCGTCGAGATCGGGTCCGCCGAGGCCGCGCCGGCCGGACCGGCGGCGAGGGCAGAGGCCGAGCCGCTGGCTGACGATGCCCGGGACGCCGAGCCCAAGGAGGGTTGGCGGGCTGAACCCGTGGCTGAGGCTGACGCGCCCGAGACCGTACTCGCGGAGGGCAAGCGGGGCGGGACTGTGGCGGAGGTGGTGGAGGCGGACGAAGACGCCGAGGTTGATGCCGTGCGGAAGACCAGGCTCGCGGAGGGCGCGCCGGGCGCACCTGTGGTGACGGCAGAAGCCGAGTCGGACGCCGAGGCGGAACCGGAGGCCGAGGTCGAGGGAGCCGCCGAGACCGGGTCCGCCGAGGCCGCAGGCGGCGAACCGGCGGGGAAGGCAGAGGCTGACAACGCTCGGAACACGGAGCCCGACGAGGGCTCGTGGGATGAACCCGCAGTGCAGGCTGGGCTGGAAGCGGCCGCTGGGACGAATGACGAGGCGGAGGCTGACGATGCCCGGGACGCCGAGCCCCACGAGGGCTCGCGGGGCGAACCCGTGGCTGAGGCTGACGCACCCGCCACCGTACTCGCGGAGGACACGCCGGGCGCAACCCTGGCGACGGCAGAAGCCGAGTCGGAGGCCTCTACGGACGCCGAGACGGAGGCCGGCGAGACCGCGCCCGTGGCTGCGGCGGCACAGCCCGATGCGATTGCCACGGGCGGGGCCGTACCCGGGACGGCGGCCGCGGAGGGGGACGTACCGGCGTCCGGTGCTGAGGCCAACGACGGGGCAGCATCCGCCCCTTCCGCGGCAGCCATCGGCGAGGCCGTACCCGAGACCAAGAGGGCGGCGGCCGCGGACGGGGATGCACCCGCGTCCGAACCTGCGGCTGGCGGGCTTGCATCCGAGGCCCATGCCGAGGGCACCAGCGGGAATGTATCTGCCCCCCGGGCCGCGGCCGCGGACGGGGACGTGACCAAGTCCGACGCGGTAGCCGGCGGCGGGGGCTCGCCCGAGGCTGGGGTTGGCGGCGGGGACGTACGCCTTGCCGCGCCCGAGCCTGCGGTCGGCGCGGGTGGCGCGGGCGCAGTCGACGAGCATGACGAGGCGGCCGAGGAGTCCGCAGAGGCAGCCGGTCCGGACGACGATGCGGGCCGGGAAGACGGGCCGTTGCCGTCCTGGGCTCGGGACGACGAGGCCGACGTCGAGCGGACCAGCCAGTTCGTGGCCCGGACGGCCCTCGACGCCCCGACGGAGAAGGCGCCTTGGCCGCACGTCGCACCGCCGAACCGTACCCCGGGTCGTACCCCGGGCCGGACCTCGGCCACGCCCACCACCCCGCCCGAGATCCCGACCCCGGCCCCGGGGCGGACCCCGGCCCCGGGGCGGACCCCGGCCCCGGGGCGGACCCCGGCCCCGGGGCGGACCCCGGCCCCGGGGCGGACCCCGGCCCCCGCCCCCGCCCCGGCTGCGGCCCCGGGGGTCGGCCCGGCTTCGGCTCGGCCCGGGGGGCCCTTCCGTACGCCGACGGGGACCGTGGACCCGGCCGCGACGCCCGCCGCCCCCGCCCCGGAGGGGCCCGCGCCGTACCCCGTCGTCGAGCGCACCCGCGAGGTGCCGGTCCCGCCGCGGCCCCCGCTGGATCTGCTGGCCGAGCTCACCAACAACCCGCCTCCGCCCGAGACCCCGCGCCGCACCGTCGTCCGGCGCGTGAAGATCTGGACCCCGGTACTCCTGCTCCTCGCCGGAGCCGCCATCGGCGGGCAGCTGCTGCGCCCGCTGCCCGCCCCCCGGATCGTCTCGGCCGGGCAGACGCACACCCTCGACGGACAGTTGTCCGTACCGTGGCCCGCCAAGGGCCAGGGTGCCGTACGCGTCCCCGGCTCCGGCGACATCGGTGCTTTCGGCGAGCAGAAGCCCGTTCCCACCGCCAGCGTCGCCAAGGTCATGACGGCCTACGTCATCCTCAAGAACCACCCGCTCCGCAAGACCGAGGCAGGCCCCCAGATCGAGGTCGACGCGAAGGCCGTCGCGGACGGCACCTCCGAGGACGAGTCCCGGATCGAGGGCTTCGTCGCCGGGGCGAAGTTCAGCCAGCAGGACATGCTGAAGATGCTCATGATCAAGTCGGCCAACAACGTGGCCCGGCTGCTGGCGCGCTGGGACACCGGCACCGATTCCGAGGCGGCGTTCGTCGGGAAGATGAACGCCGCCGCCCGGGAACTCGGCATGCAGAACACCACGTACACCGACCCCAGCGGTCTGGACGCCGGAACCGTCAGCACGGCCGCCGACCAGCTGAAGCTGGCCGAAGCCGTGATGAAGGACGAGGCGTTCCGCGCCGTGGTCGCCCTGCCGAGCGCCGAGATCAAGGGGCTGTCCAAGACGCTCACCAACAACAACACCCTGCTCTCGGTCGACGGCCTCAGCGTCCGCGGCATCAAGACCGGGTCCAGCACCCCCGCGGGCGGCACGCTGATATGGGCGGCGTACAAGTCGGTCGGCGACGAGACCCCGCTGATCCTCGGCACGCTCATGGACCAGCACGCGGACGGCCCGGACCACAACGGGGAGAACAGCCTGAAGCTCGTCCTGGCCAACAGCAAGAAGATCATCGAGTCGGTGCGGCAGGCGCTCGACTCGGCGCCGGTCGTCCGCAAGGGCCAGACGGTCGGCCACGTGGACGACGGCCTCGGCGGCCGTACCCCGCTGGTGGCCACGAAGGACCTGAACGTGATCGGCGTACCGGGTCAGCAGCTGCAGCTTTCCCTGCGGCCGGGTGCGTCCGGGACCCCGCACGCCGCGAAGGCGGGAACCGAGGTCGGCGTCCTGACGGTCGGTACCGGGGAGGGCGCGAAGCACGTCCCCGTGGCGCTCGGAACCCGCCTGGCCGAGCCCTCCTTCACGACCCGGGTCACCCGCCTGCGCTGACCGAAGGGCGCCCGCGAGCCCGATGCCCGGTACGGACGGGAGGGGGCCCTTTCTGGATCTGAGCGTCGGCGGCCAGACGCCCTGCGAAGCATGGGCGGTGTGCTGCTGCGCACCGGGGGGGTGGGTGGCTTGGCTCCTGCCAGCCTTCTCATCCCGGCTTGCCCGAAGGCATGCCCGAGCCTGGAAGGGAGGCGCCGCAAGGCTTGCCGAAGTTGCCGGACAAGCGGTCGCCTACCATTTCGTGGTGGTCTGATCACGGCCGGTCGGGCTGGGGGAGGGGAGGCTACCAATGGCGCTGCTGACTGGGCTGTACTACCCGTACGTGCACCTGCGGGACGACTCGTGGGCGAAGGCTGCGGCTCTGTACTGGCGCAACCTGGCACGCGTGGTGCCGGCCGGCTTCCGTGTGCGAGACCGCGGGGTCGTCAGGGAGCTCAACGAGGGCTCGGACTTCCTCGTCGATACCGATCCACAGGCGGCTGCCGCGGCGGTCGCGCCGATGTTCATCGCGGCTGTCCATGACAACGCCGAGGCGCTGCGTGCCCGATTCGCCGTGCAGGGCCGCCAGTTCACCGAGCGCTCGCAGTCGTCACCTTCCCTTTCCCGAGGCGGCATCTGACCGGTCTCTATCCACGGGAGGTTCCTCACGAGCTCGATGCCGCGCTGCGGGAGGCTGGACTCGCCCGCCACGAATACCGGGTCGGGCCCGAGCAGGCTTCGTGGGTCGTCGTGGATCCAGCACTGGCGTGGGCGTACAAGTGCGCGCTCACCCAGGAGCTGGCACGTCAGACGGCGTTCTCACCGGTTACCGACCAGCTGGCGGCCCACACCGCGACGGGTGACTGGACGCCCGAGCGCATCAGCGAGACGCTGCTGGGACGCGCAGTGCCGAAGGTCGACCGAGAGTCGGCACAGGCCACAGTGGCGATGATGGCCGTGCGCTGCGTCCTTCCGGCCGACTTGCAACACGTCCCGGCCCAGAAGATCTTTCGGCTGCGGACGCAGTACGCCGATGAGTTCGCTGCCTTCATCTCTGCGGTCGAGGCGGCGACAGCTGAGGTGGTTGGGGCCACCGAGCGGGTGACCGACCGGACGGCCTTCGAACTGCACCTTCAGGGAGCGTTCGATGTCCACGTCGCCCGGCCGCTGGAATCCCTGCGCAAGGCGATCAACGGCCTGAAGATGGACACCATCTACAGCACGCTCACGATCAAGCCCGAGGCGACCTTGCCCGGTGTCGGGCTCGGGATGTGGCTCGGCGGGGCCGCCACGGCGGTCGGCACCGGTATCGCCTTCACCGCCCTCGCCGCCCGTCAGGCAGCTGCCCGCGAACGCGACGCCCTGGTGACCTCCTCACCCGGCGGCTACCTGTTGCGCCTGGAGAAGGAGCTGCAGCCCGCGACCGTTCTCCGGCGCGCGAGCCGCGTCGTCGCACGAGCCGCAGGCGTGGGGATCTGAGGGCAGACGGCGGGGGCCAGGTACGGGCCGGCGCCGTGGCAGGGCCGACTACAGGGGGCCCTGCGCTGAGCGGGGACCCACCATCCGCCCGCTCAAGCTCCTCCACAACCGATGCAGCATCCACCGCACGGAAGTAGTCAGTCAGAGCGCCCATTGCTTGCCTCTCGGCTTCCAGTTCGTCGGCAGGTAGTAGAGCAACAACGCCTCTCACCGCACGATCCGCGCTCGGGTCGAGCATGCCTTCGCCCGGATGAAGACCTGGAAGATCCTGCGCGACTGCCGTCTCAAAGGCGATGGCGTGCACCACGCGATGCTCGGCATCGCCCATCTGCACAACCTTGCGCGCCGCGACTGACCGCACCCCGCCCGAAGTACTGTCCGTTCAGGATCCGGCGGGCAGGAGCTGGATCAGGCCGACCCAATTCCCCTCGTCCACCTTCGCCTGGGCGGCGCGGACCCTCCAGCGGCCGGCGGGCAGTGGGACCGACGCCTCGGCGGGCATCCCGCCGTCATCGCCGACCAGGTCCGCATCCGCCGCGACCTGCACCCCTTACGCGACGGCGACGAGACGGTCACCGACCTCAAGATCCTCACCGGCCGCCGCATGGACCTCGTCGCCGACCGCACCCGCACCGTCAACCGGCTGAGGGCCCAGCTGACCGGTATCTTCCCAGGCCTGGAACGAGCCCTGGACCTCACGAACAGGGGCCCGCTGACGCTGCTGATCGGCTACCAGGCCCCTGCTGCCATCCGCCGGCTCGGCGCCAAGCGCCTGGAGACCTGGCTCCGGAACCGCAAGGTTCTGCGCGCCGATCAGCTCGCCGAGACCGCGGTCGAAGCGGCCGAGCGTCAGCACACCAGCCTGCCCGGGGAGAAGCTGACCAGCCAGATGGTGCACACGCTCGCGACGGAGGTGCTGGCCCTCAACGAGCAGGTCGCCGAGCTCGACAAGCTCATCGAGGCCCGGTTTCGCGACCACCGGCACTTCGACGTGATCACCAGCATGCCCGGCCTGGGCAGCATCCTCGGCGCCGAGTTCCTGGCCGCCACCGGTGGCGACATGGCCGTCTTCGGCACCCCCGGCCGCCTCGCCGGCTTCGGCGGAGTCGCACCGGTCCCGCGCGACTCCAGAAAGACCAGCGGCAACCTGCGACGCCCGCAGCGATACAACCGACGGCTCCAGCGCGTGTTCACACCTCCGCCCTGTTCAGCATCCGAAGGTCCGAGGAATCCCGCCGCTTCTACGACCGCAAACGCGCTGAGGGCAAGCGCCACACCCAAGCCGTCCTCGCCCTCGCCCGCCGCCGCGTCAACGTCCTCTGGGCCCTCCTCCGCGACGGACGGTGCTACGAGCTCACGCCACCGACAGCCCTCGCGGCTTGACAGACCGCATTAGGAATCCCTACGAGGCCCAGCCGGTCGCCGTACCGTTCGGCAACTGCCACGAGCCCAGCACCACCAAGGCATGTCCGTGCTCGCGGAGCACGTCAACGACCCCATGGACTTCCCATCGGGCCGCGGCTCTTCATCTGCCGTCGAAGACCGTGCCGACGGGCTGCCATCCGTGGGCCCCGGAAGGGTCGCCGCCGTTGAAGAGCCAGGCGCTCACACTGCCGTTGGGACCGGTCAGGAGGTAGTCGGCGTGGCCGTCCCCGTCGAAGTCGGCCAGCTCCACCTTGGTGTGGTCGCTGGTCACCCCGGTCGCCGTCTGTCCCAGCAGCTGCCAGCCACCGTGGTTGTCGCCACCGCGGTTGAGGTAGGTGCTGACCGAGCCGCCGGAGTTGACGGTCCAGTAGTCGGCCCGTCCGTCACCGTCGTAGTCGGCAAGGTGCACCCGGGCGCGGTCCTTCGTCGTGCCGGTCGCGATCTGGCCGATGTCCCGCCAGCCGGTACTGCCCGCCTGGTCACCGCCCCGGTTGAGGTACGCGTGGACGGCGCCGTTGTCGGCGATGGTGAGGTAGTCGGCCTTGCCGTCCCCGTCGAAGTCGGCCAGGCGGACCTGTTCCGGCCGGTTGGTGGTGCCGCCGGCCGCCTTGCCTATGCTCTGCCAGCCGCCCGCTCCGGCCGGGTCCCCGCCTCGGTTGAGCCATACGTTGACGGCCCCGTCGGGGTTGATGACCCAGTAGTCGGCCCGTCCGTCACCGTCGAAGTCGGCCAGCCGCACTCGGCCGCGGTCACTCGTGGTGCCCGAGGCGACCGCGCCGAGGTCCTTCCAGCCGCCGCCCGGCTTTCCGCCCTGGTTGAGCCAGGCGCGCACTTCGCCGTTGTCAGCGATGGTGAGGTAATCCGAGCGGCCGTCGCCGTCGAAGTCCGCCCACCGTACGGGACCGCTGCCACCGACCTCGTCACCGGCCCGCGGCGCGCGCGGCCGCACGGCCCACCCCTCGTTGACGACCTGCTCCAGAGCGTCGTGGTACGCCAGCGCCATCTTGCGGTAACCGGCGTCGTTGGGATGCAGGTGGTCGGGCAGCTCGGCCGCGACGTCGAGGCGGGGAGGGTCGATGTAACGGAACCGCTCCCCGCGGGCGCGCCGGGCCGCTTCCTGCCCTCGGATGACGGCGTTGAAGTCGCGGGTTTGCTGCTCAAGTCCGGTGGTGTCGGTGAGCAGGCCCTGGACGATGACGGTCACCCCGGGCCGCTTCGCCGAGATCCGGTCGATGAGGGTGTTCAACTTGGCGGCGGCCAGCAGCGGGTCGGTGTGATCGTTCTTGAGGTCGTTGATGCCGAGGTGGAGCAGGACCACATCGGGGTCCGCCGAGGTCTGCCACCGGTCTATGTTGGGCAGGACCCCTTCGATGGTCCAGCCGCTGTGACCCTCGTTGTCGGCGTCCTGAACGGCCCCGAAGGACTCGGAGCCGACGAAATCCGGGGTGTAACGCGACTGGCCGGCCAGCAGCTCCCACAGCGGAGCGCGATAGCCGGCCCCGCTCGAACTGCCCACCCCGGCGGTGATCGAATCACCGAGCGGCATGATCCGCACCAGAGGCGGCGGGGCGGGCAGTGGGGCGGCCGCGGCGTCGGTGCCGGCGAGGCCCGTGAGGCTGAACGCGGCCAGCAGAGTGATGGCGGGTGCGGTGGTGCGATATATCAAGGGAGAGACCTTTGCACGGATGCCGCGTCGTCGCCCGGGCGCAGTGAGCCCGGGCGGCGACGCGGCGGAAAGGGATGACGCCGAGGGAGTGTCAGACGCCGCCGTACGCGACCTTGCCGATGTTGGTCCAGCCGTTGGCGCCGGCCTTGTCGCCGCCGTTCCAGCCGTACACGGTGGCACCGCCGTTGGCGTCGGCGAGGACGTAGTCGGCGTGGGTGTCGCCGGTGAAGTCGACGAACTGCACCTTGGTGTGGTCGGTGGTCAGCCCGGTGGCGATCTGACCCATGACCAGCCAGCCGTTGCTGGGCACGACGTCGCCGCCGCGGTTGACGTAGAGGTCGACCTTCCCGTCGGCCTTGACCACGTAGTAGTCGGCCTTGCCGTCGCCGTCGTTGTCGGCGAACCGTACGCGGTTGCGGTCGGTGGTGGACCCCGTCGTCACACGGCCGATGGCCTGCCACGGGGCCACCTGGTCACCGCCTCGGTTGAGGTAGACGTCGACGGCTCCGGTGTCGTTGAAGACGAGGTAGTCCGTGCGACCGTCACCGTCCCAGTCGGCGAAACGGACCTTGCTCGCGTCCGTGGTGACGCCGCTCGCGACCTGACCGAGGGCCTGCCACGGCGCGACCTTGTCACCACCGCGGTTGAGCCACACGTTCACGGAGCCATTGGCGTTGATGACGATGTAGTCGGCCTTGCCGTCGCCGTCGAAGTCGGCCAGGCGCACTCGGGAGCGGTCGGTGGTCGTACCGGAAGCGACCTGCCCGATTGCTTCCCAGCCGTTCGCGCCGGCGGGGTCACCACCGTGGTTGAGCCACACCGACACGGCGCCGTTGTCGGCGATGGTGATGTAGTCGGGCTTGCGGTCGCCGTCGAAGTCCGCCCAGCGCACCTTGCCGCTGCCACCGGCTTCGTTCACCGCGGCGGACCGCCGCGGTTCGATGGTCTGCGCGATCCACTGGGTGAGGTCGGCGGTGCGGGCGGCGACGGCGCCGGTGCGGGTCTCCGTGGTAGGCATGCCGAGGCAGCCGCCCTGCCAGGACCGGCTGTTGACGCCGACCAGCTCACCGGCGGCGTTGAACAGCGGACCGCCGGTGTCGCCCTTGCAGATGGCGTCGGTGCCCTTGCCGGTGATGGCGAGGGTGGTGGCGTCGGCGGAGTTGACGGTGAAGGCGCCGGTGTGGAGCTTCCCGGGCACCCACTCGGTCTTCGTCCGCCCGAACCCGGCCGCGGTGAGGCCGGAGCCGGCCGCGGGGGCGGTCGGCGTGGTCTTCGCGACGACCGCACCGCGGGCCGGCAGCACCAGGCGGCCCAGGACCAGGTCCCGGTCGGCGCGCGGGGCGAGTTCGGTGACCTCTCGTGTCTCCCCGTTGGCGAGGGTGACGGTGGCCTTCAAGGCGGGCTTGCCGGCCGGAACCGGCTGGCCGGGGGTAGCGGCGAAGCAGCTGGCGGCAGTGGCCACCCACCACTCGTCGACGAGCGTCGCGGTGCAACCGCGGCTGTTGGCCTCGTCGCCGATGGTCAGCTTGACGACGGAGGCGTACTGGCCGGCGGTGGCTTCGGGCCCGGTGACGGCCTGTGCGGTGTTGGCGGTGATGAGACCGGCGGACACCGCGGTGGCGGTGACGAGCAAGCCGGTCATCCGCGCGTGGCGCGGACGCGGAGCAGACATGGATATCCCTTGAGCAAGAGTTCGACGCGCGGTCGCAGGACGGCGCGGAAACGAAATGGAGTGATGTGGTTTCGGCGACCGAAGCTCGGCTTCGGCGCTGAGCCCTGTGATTGCCGTTCAGGCTTCCCTCGGGGGATGCCTCGGCGGACCCAGACCCTGCGCCGTCGCGCACTCGCTGCCTCATGCATACGGTCGTGGAGGTACTCGACCGTGAGGGGTTGCAGAAGGCATGCGGTGAGCCGATCAGTCC